>CACPOD010000034.1 GCA_902635515.1 uncultured Pelagibacteraceae bacterium | reverse complement strand
CAGTCTACCAACATCAGGATTTTGAAGTAAATCGTCTCCTTTACCTGCAATTGCAGTTTGCCCAGATACTAAAACGTATCCTATATCTGCAAACTCCAATCCTTTTTTGGCATTTTGCTCTACTAGAATGATTGTTTTTTTTTCATTTTGTTGAAGATCTCTTAATATTTCAAAAACCATCTCAATATATCTGGGTTCAAGTCCAATTGACGGTTCGTCTACTAAAAGTACTGAAGGTTTCATAACTAATGCTCTAGATATTTCTAGCAATCTTCTCTCCCCACCAGATAAAACTTTTGCTGGTTGGTTTCTTCTATTTCTTAACCTTTCATACTTTTCAAAAATTCTTTCAGCCTCTTCATATGACTCATCTGTTTTTTCTTTTATATATCCTCCCATTAATAAGTTTTCTTCTACTGTCATATCTGGAAATACAGAATTATCCTGCAATATATAAGCTATACCAACTGACTTTAACTTTTCTGCTGGGGTAAGATTTGTAATTTCTTTTCCTTCAAGTTCAATTTGACCAGAAAAAATATTTGTAAAACCATATATTGAATGAAGAATTGTAGATTTACCTGCACCATTAGGTCCAATTAAACATAAAGACTGAGCTTTATTAACGAATAAATCAAAGTTATGTAAAATTTCCATTTTTCCATAACCTGCATTTAAATTTTTAATAGTTAAATGAACTTCGTTTGGAGACAATTTTTTTAAATCATCTGGTGTCGGAGCTTTTCCTAATACTTCATATTGGTTAGACATTATTGAGCTCCTAAATACGCATCAATGACACGTTTATCATTTTTAATTTCATCTGGCGATCCATTAGCTAACATTTTACCATGAGCTAAACAAAAAATATTCTCTGCTAATTGCATAATGACTCTCATGTTGTGCTCAATAACCAAAAGAGTTATTCCAAAATCTTGGTTAACTTTAATTAATCTATCAATAATACCATTTATTAGTGTTGGATTAATCCCAGCTGTAGGTTCGTCTAGTAATAGCATCTCTGGTTCATTCATTAATGCCATAGCAAGCTCAAGTAATTTTTGTTGACCAAAAGATAAATCTCCAGCTCTTAGCTTTCTTTTTTGATATAATCCCACAAAATTTAATAAATTTTCAGCTTTATCTGTTAATTCTTTTGGAATCTTTGAAAATATTTTCATTAAATCTGCGTCACTACCTTTATGACTAATAAGCATATTTTCTATACAATTAAGCTTTCCATAAATTCTTGTTTGTTGAAAAGTTCTCAATAATCCTAACTTAGCAATTACAGGGACTGGTAACTCAGAAACTTCTTTTCCATTAAATTTAATAGATCCATTATCGATTGGATAAGTTCCTACAATCGAATTAAATAATGTAGTTTTTCCTGAACCATTTGGTCCAATTAATCCAACTATCTTCCCTTTTTCAACATTCATTGAAATATCAACGTTAGCTTTAACACCACCAAAAGATTTACTTACATTGCTAACTTCTAAAATACTCATTTAAGTTCTACCTGTGCTTTACGATCTTTTTCATCAACTACTTCACCAAATCTTTCTGGATATTTTTCTCTAAGCCATCCCATAATTCCTTCTGGGAAATAAATCACAATCACAACAATCAAAACTCCTAGAGCAACATACTGCCAACCCAAAAAGAATGTCCAAAAGCCTTCTTTAAAAATATGAAATATAGTTGCACCAATGATTGGACCCCAAAGGGTTCCTTTACCTCCAAGTATTGCCATCAGTACCATGAACACTCCCATCTCTCTTCCATCAAATGCAACATCTGTTGAATCGATGTATCCAACCAAGCCACCCATTATTCCTCCTGCCAATCCACAAAAGAAAGCTGAGATCATCCAACCAATAATTTTATACTTCATTGTTTCAATACCCATTGCTTCAGCTTTATCCTCATTATCTCTAATAGCGTTAAGTATTAATTTAAATCTTGTAGAATAGATTGAACGAACCGCAATAAATGTGAGCACTAATGTGAAGAAGCTTAAGAAATAGAAAAACTCTCCTCTTGCTTCTAAGCTACCAACATTTGGAAAAGGTGGTGTAGTAAAGCCTTGACCTGCTCCAATAATTTCTATTCCTCCAGAAATTTCAC
>CACPOD010000033.1 GCA_902635515.1 uncultured Pelagibacteraceae bacterium | reverse complement strand
AATCATAATTTTTAGTATCAATTGTTCGATCAAAAAATTCTTTGAAAATATAACTAGTCTCCATATTAGTTAAATCGCCAACAAAACCACATATTTTTTCTTTTGGTGTGTTTTCAAATTTAGATTTAATTATTTTGTATACTTCATCCCATGAGGCTTTTTCAAACTTGCCGTTGTATTTGATAAATGGAGTATCTAATCTTTGATGTAATAGACCATCACAAGCATATCTTGTTTTATCTGAAATCCATTCTTCATTAATATCTTCATTTATAATTGGAAGCACTCTTTTGACTTCCCAATCATATGTATCTACTCTTACATTTGATCCAATTGCATCCATTACATCAATTGTTTCTGTTTTCTTTAGTTCCCATGGTCTTGCTTCAAATACATAAGGTTTTGATGTTAGAGCTCCTACCGGACATAAATCTACAACGTTAGCAGACAATTCAGATTGCATTGATTGTTCTAGGTAAGTTGTAATTTGCATATCTTCACCTCTTCCAATAGCACCAAGCTCTGGCACTCCCGCGACTTCCGTGGCAAATCTAACGCACCTCGTGCAGTGGATACATCTTGTCATTTGAGTTTTAATCAATGGTCCCATATTTTTTTCAGGAACAGCTCTTTTGTTTTCTTTAAATCTTGATTTGTCTACACCATAGTACATTGATTGATCTTGAAGATCGCATTCACCACCTTGATCACACACTGGGCAATCTAAGGGATGGTTAGCTAATAAAAATTCCATCACTCCTTTACGAGCTTTTTCTACTAAAGCAGTATTTGTTTTAATATTCATACCCTCAGCAGCTGGCATAGCGCATGACGCAATTGGTTTTGGAGATTTTTCCATTTCAACTAAACACATTCTACAGTTACCTGCTATCGATAATTTTTCATGATAACAAAATCGTGGAATTTCAACTCCAGCTTTTTCACAAGCTTGAAGTACTGTTAAGCCTTCTTCTACTTCTACTTCAATTTCATTTACTTTTAATTTAAGCATTTTTTTTATCCAATAAATGTTGATCTACTAAATATGGAATATTGTTTTTCTTTTGAATAATAGGATCCAGATTGTTTCTTTTCTCAATTTCTTTTTTAAAGTGTCTAAGCAATCCTTGAACTGGCCAAGATGAACCTTCGCCAAAAGCACAGATTGTATGACCAGCAATTTGATTTGTTACATCGCCTAACATATCTACTTCGTCTTTGGTTGCATCACCTTTTGCCATTCTCTCAAGCATTCTCCACATCCATCCAGAACCTTCTCTACAAGGTGTACATTGTCCACAGCTCTCATGTTTGTAAAATCTTGCGATCCTTGCCATGCATTTAATTATGTCTTGATCTTTATTAATTACGACTATACCTGCTGTGCCAAGTCCACTTTTTTCTTCAACGCATGCATCAAAGTCCATTTTTAAAGTTTCACATCTTTCTTTAGGTATTAATGGCATTGAAGAACCTCCAGGTATTACAGCTTGTAAATTTTCCCATCCACCAATTACACCACCAGCATGAACTTCTATTAATTCTTTTAAAGGAATACTCATTTCTTCTTCAACATTACAAGGATTGTTTACATTTCCAGAAATGCAGAAAATCTTAGTTCCAGTATTTTTTTCTCTTCCTAAAGAAGCAAACCATTTAGCTCCTCTTCTTAAAATAGTTGGAACCACTGCAATTGTTTCAACATTATTGATTATTGTAGGACACCCATAAAGACCTATCAAAGCTGGAAAAGGAGGTTTTAATCTAGGTTGGCCTTTTTTACCTTCTAAACTTTCAAGCAGTGCAGTCTCTTCGCCACAAATATAAGCTCCAGCACCATAGTGAATGTAAATATCTAAATCCCAGCCAGTACCTGCTGCATTTTTACCTAATAGTTTTTTTTCATAAGCTTCATCTATTGCTGCTTGAAGTTTTTGACCATCAACAAAATATTCTCCTCTTATGTAGATATAACAAACATGTGCTTGCACTGCATAAGAAGCTATTAAACAACCTTCTATTAACTTGTGTGGTTCAAATCTTAAAATATCTCTATCTTTACAAGTTCCTGGTTCAGACTCATCGCCATTAATAACTAGGTAATGTGGTCTAGATCCAACTTCTTTTGGTGCAAATGACCATTTTAAACCTGTGGGAAATCCTGCTCCACCTCGACCTCTTAATTGAGATTCTTTAATTTCATTAATTATCCAGTCTCTTCCTTTGTCAGTAATTTCTTTTGTATTTACCCAATCACCTCTCTCTTGTGATGAGGATACATCTG
>CACPOD010000032.1 GCA_902635515.1 uncultured Pelagibacteraceae bacterium | reverse complement strand
CATGAGTACCTAGAACTCTTCGTAAAGATTCATGTAGCAGATGGGTTGCTGAATGATAAGCACGAGTATTATCTCTTCTTTCTACATCAATTTTTAGCTCAACATTTTCCTGTAATTTTATAGATCCACTCTTTACCTTTCCGTAATGGATAAATAAATCTCCCAGTTTTTTTTGGACATCGGTTACTTCAAATTTAAAATCATTTGATAGTATTTCACCAGTATCACCGACCTGACCTCCAGACTCACCATAGAAAGGAGTTTGATTTACTATAATCATTCCTTCATCATTTTCTTTTAACTGATCTACTTCTTTGTTGTCTTTTAAAAGAGATAAAACGACACCTTCAGCTTGATTAGTTTCGTATCCTAAAAATTCAGTTGCTTCTAATTTATCTTTTATTCCAAACCAGATATCTTCAACCGCTGCATCACCAGAACCTTTCCAATTTTTCTTAGCAAGTTCTCTACTTTCTTTCATTAAAGATTGAAACTTTTCAGTATCGATTGACATTGATTTATTTCTTAAAATATCTTCGGTAAGATCTAATGGGAAACCATAGGTGTCGTATAATTTAAAAGCAACCTCACCCGGCAAAACTTTATCTATTTTAGATATTTCATCATTTAAAATTTTTATTCCTCTGTCTAATAAAACTAAAAATTTTTCTTCTTCCATTTTTAAAGTTTCTTTAATTAAAGATTCAGCTCTAACTAATTCTGGATAGTTTCCTGACATTTCATTTTTAAGTGTGTCAAACAAATTATAAAAAACAGGTTCCTTAGATCCAAGTAAATGAGAATGTCTCATCCCTCTTCTCATAATTCTTCGAAGAACATATCCTCTTCCTTCATTAGAAGGTAAAACTCCTTCAGCAATCAAAAAAGAGCTTGCTCTTAAGTGATCAGCTATAACTCTAAAACTTGAAAGATTAGATTTATCTGATTTAACTTTTACAATTTCAGAGGCTGAATTAATTATTTTTTTAAAATGATCTGTTTCATAATTATCATGAGTGCCTTGAAGTAAAGCAGCAATTCTCTCAAGTCCCATTCCAGTATCAACAGATGGTTTTGGAAGATTTATTCTTTTATCTTTTGTAACTTGTTCAAATTGCATGAATACTAAGTTCCAAATTTCTATAAACCTATCTCCATCTTCGTCTTTAGAGCCTGGTAATCCTCCAGGTAAATGATCACCATGATCAAAGAATATTTCAGAGCACGGTCCACAAGGACCTGTCTCTCCCATTGACCAAAAATTATCTGATGTAGCAATTCTGATTATTCTGTCATCGCTAAAACCCGCTATTTTCTTCCAAAAATTAAAGGCCTCATCATCTTCATGAAATACAGTTACATAAAGTCTGTTTTTATCTATACCAAAATCTTTTGTAATTAAGTTCCAAGCATACTGAATTGCTTGTTCTTTGAAGTAATCACCAAAAGAAAAGTTTCCTAACATTTCAAAAAATGTATGGTGTCTTGGTGTGTAACCAACATTCTCTAAATCGTTATGCTTACCACCTGCCCTTACACATTTTTGTGATGTAGTTGCTCTTACATAATCTCTTTTTTCTAACCCTGTGAAAACATTCTTAAACTGGACCATTCCAGAGTTGGCAAACATTAATGTAGGATCATTATTTGGAACTAAATTACTAGATTCCACAATCTTATGATCGTTCTTTTCAAAATACTTTAAGAAAGTATTTCTTATTTCATTGAGTGTTTTGTCTGCCATATTTTTTAAAATACAGCTTTTTTATTCTATGTCTAGATATCGAAGGGAAAAAAGGCGCTTAAATTAAGCGCCTTTTATTAATAAAGATGACCTATTAATTCTTTTTTGATGGAGGAGTAGCTTCTGCTTTTTCAGCTTCTTCTTTTTCAGCTACTTTCTTTTCTTTCTCTAATTTTTCAGGATCAATTGGATTTCCTTCTATTTTCTTTGAAATCACACCTGCTTTTTCTCTAATTGCCATTTCAATTTCTGCAGCAACTTTAGGATTTTGAGCTAGATAAGTCTTAGCATTCTCTCTACCTTGACCAATCTTCTCACCTTTATAAGCATACCATGCACCTGATTTTTCAATTATATCTGCTTTAGAACCAAGATCGACTAATTCACCCATCTTGCTAATTCCTCTTCCATACATCAAATCAAATTCAACAACTTTAAATGGTGGTGCTACTTTATTCTTAACTACCTTCACTCTTGTAGAGTTACCGATAATTTCATCTTTATCTTTGATGGCACCAATTCTTCTAATATCCATTCTCACAGATGAGTAAAATTTAAGTGCATTACCGCCTGATGTTGTCTCTGGACTTCCAAACATAACTCCAATTTTCATTCTAATTTGGTTAATGAAAATCATCATTGTGTTTGTATTTGAAATTGAGCTTGTTAATTTTCTTAAAGCCTGACTCATTAATCTTGATTGAAGACCAACATGATGATCTCCCATTTCACCATCAATTTCAGCTTTTGGAGTTAAAGCTGCAACAGAGTCAATAACGATTACTGAAATAGAGCCTGATTTTACTAGTGTATCAGCAATTTCCAATGCTTGTTCACCAGTATCTGGCTGTGAAATTAAAAGTTCTT
>CACPOD010000031.1 GCA_902635515.1 uncultured Pelagibacteraceae bacterium | reverse complement strand
GAATAATTAGAACAACTTATTTAATAGATAAAAAAGGTAAAATACTTAAGGTTTGGGATAACGTTAAAGTTAAAGATCACGCTAAAGAAGTATTAGAAACTCTGCAAAATTTTGTTAAAAAATAAAAAAAGGCCCCTTATTTCTAAGGAGCCTTTATATATTATAGAGAGATATTTTAGTCTCTTATTGCGTAAGCTTTAACACCTACTTCTGCAACATCAGTTCCAAGTTTTTCAGCTTGGGCGCTAATTCTAAGACCAATAGTTTGTTTAAGAGCTCTAAAAGTAATGTAAGAAAGTATGAAGCTAAACAAACATACTGCAATTACACCTGTTAACTGAGTTCCAAAATTTGTATCTGTATTGCTTATTGGAACAACTAAAGTTCCAAATATTCCAGCAAACATATGAACAGGGATTGCACCTACTACATCATCGATTTTTTTACTTTCTAAAAATTTTGTACCAAAGTACATAATCAATGATCCAATAGCTCCGATTACAATTGCTAATACAGGGCTCGGAGTTAAAGGTTCAGCAGTAATTGCAACTAATCCAGCTAATGCACCATTTAACATCATAACTATATCCGTTTTTCCACCAAGCAATCTTGTTACAACTGCTGCAGCAACTGTACCAGCGGCACCTGCTAAATGAGTGTTAACTGCAATTTTACTAATTGCATTAACATCATCAAAAGTTCCCATAGCTAATTGACTAAAACCATTAAAACCAAACCAACCAAACCAAAGTAAAAATGTTCCAAGTGTTACTAGTGGAATTGAGGATGCAGCAAATGGTACTAAAGATTTTGTTTCACCTGATTTTGAAAATCTTCCTTCTCTAGCACCTAATACTATAACACCTGCTAAGGCAGCAGCACCACCACAAGCATGGACTAAAGTTGAACCAGCAAAGTCAGAAAAGCCTGAAGTTGCTAACCAGCCCCCGCCCCACTGCCAACCCATTGAAATTGGATAAATAATCCCAGCCATGATTGCTGCAAAAATAAAGAAAGGCCAAATTTTAATTCTTTCAGCTACAGCTCCAGAAACAATAGAAGCAGTTGCACAAACAAACATTGTTTGAAAGAACCAGTCGGAATAATCTGAGTAACCTGTAGCTAGTTCAGAAGAATCGCTCCACATAGAGAAAGATCCGATAAAACCACCTTCTGGAATACCGTAAGCTAAATTATAGCCACATAGAAAAAATATTAGTGAACAAATTGCAAATTTACCTATATTTTTAGCTGCAATTGTTGATACACTTTTTGTAGTTACTAATCCACTTTCAAGCATACAGAAACCTGCAGCCATAAAAGCAACTAATACACCACCTAGATAAAATCCAAGTGAGTTAAAAATATATTGTCCTTCAGCTGACATTGTTGTTTCTGCTGAAGCAATGTTAGAAAAGCTTAGTAATGTTATTAAACTTGTAATTAATGTTTTTGAAAGTTGTGTCATTATCTCTCCTTGTTTTAATGAGGCTTTTATAAAAATTTTACAGATAGTGAATTGCTGATAGGTCAAAAGAGTTATGCTGTATAAGCATGTATAAATTAAAAAGGCCCCATTTCTGGGGCCTTTAGTTAACTAACTAGAGAGAGAGATTTTAGTTAATTCTTTTATTTTATTAGAGGCTCTTCAATGAGATAACGACATGGAGATCGAAGAGCCTCTATATTGCATGCAATTAGTCACGTATTGCGTATGCTATTACTCCTGTTTCTGTAACGTCAGTACCTTTGGTTTCAGCTTCTTTACTTAGTCTAATTCCAAACGTAGCTTTCATTATTGACCAGATTACATAAGACACAGCAAACACAAAAATATTAATTGAAAGTACACCTATTAATTGTGCACTAAAATTTGCATCAGCGTTTGTTAATGGCACTGCTAGTGTTCCCCAAATACCAGCAAACATGTGAGCTGGAATTGCACCTACAACATCGTCAAGTTTGAAACTGAATAATAATTTAGTTCCAAATACTACGATCAATCCACCAACAGCTCCAATGAAAATTGCTGCTAAAGGTGATGGTGCTAATGGTTCAGCTGTAACAGCTACAAGACCACCAATTGCTCCGTTTAACATTTGAATTACATCTGTTTTACCAAACATTAATCTTGTGATTATTGCAGCAGCCATAACACCACCACAAGCAGCAAGATTAGTATTGATAAATATACTTGATACCGCAACTGCATCATCAAATGTTCCAATAGCTAGTTGAGATCCACCATTGAATCCAAACCAACCTAACCATAATATAAATACCCCAACAGTTACTAATGGAATTGAAGAAGCAGCAAAAGGTTTAATTGCTTTTGCCTCACCTTTACTATCAAATCTTCCATATCTGGCACCTAACAACATGATACCTGCTAAAGCAGCTGCACCACCTGTTGAGTGTACTAGTGTTGAACCAGCAAAATCAGAGAAGCCTAGTTCTGCTAACCAGCCTCCACCCCATTGCCAACCCATAACGATTGGATAAATTACTCCAGCTAAAATAGCTGCAAATAAGAAAAACGGCCATAGCTTAATTCTTTCAGCCATAGCACCTGAACAAATTGAAACTGTTGTTGCACAGAATACCATTTGGAAGAACCAGTCTGATCCATCAGCATAACCTGTATCAACTGCACTTGCATCTGACCAAGGTGTAAATGTTCCAATGTATCCTCCTTCAGGAATTCCATAAGCTAAATTATAACCAAAAAGCCAAAACATAATTCCCGCAATTGAATATAGACCTATATTTTTAGCACAAATTACTGATACACTTTTTGAAGTTACCATACCAGATTCTAGCATCGCAAAACCTGCTGCCATAAACATGACAAGGAAACCACAAATTAAAAATAGAAGCGAGTTAAATATCGCTTGAACTTCTCCAGAGACAGTTGTCTCTGCCATACCTGCACTACTCATGTTTAATAAAAATATTAAACTAAGAATCGGTGTTGATATTTTTTTTATTATTTTAGTCATTAGACCTCCACTTGTTTAAGAGATGTCTTATAGTTTTATTAATTTTTAAAAGTAACGCTGATTAGGAAAATTGGGTATGCAGTTTTTGCATATAGTAACAGCCCTGAACGTGTTTTTAAAACGTTAGGGCTGTTAAAAAAAAATATTATCTGTTGAATACTTCTTTTAAAGCTTTAGCTGGTAAGAATTTTACCTTTTGAGAAGCAGCGATTTGAATCTGCTCACCTGTTCT
>CACPOD010000030.1 GCA_902635515.1 uncultured Pelagibacteraceae bacterium | reverse complement strand
ACAAAAGAGGAAAAAAAACAAAATCCTGAAAAAGTAGATGATGAAGTTAAACAAGTATCAGAATTTGAAAAAAAAGATTTGTTTGATCCAAATAATATTGCCGCTTTAATTGATAAATCAAAAGAAGAGAGTGCAGAAGTTTTAAAAACAAATGATGACATTACTCAAGATCAAGAAAGAAATGTAGAAAACACAGGCCTTACACTAAGCGAAGAGGATGCTCTTAAGGCACAAATATTTGGGTGCTGGAGTATTCCATTAGGATTACCATACAATGAAAATTTATTGGTAAGAATAAAGTTAAAATTAAAACCTGATGGAACAGTATCAAAAACAGAAATTTTGGACCATGCAAGAATGAATAAACCAGGCCAAGGATTTTACAAGGTTTTAGCAGAAAGTGCTTTGAGAGCTGTCAAGTTATGCCAACCATTAAGAGTTCCAACAACTGGATATGAAAGATGGAAAGAATTACAATTAAATTTTGATGCAAGAGAGATGTTAGAAGGGTAGTATATTTAAATGACAAAAAAAATTTTAGTATTATTATTTATATTAATACCTATCAAAGCAAATGCTTTAATTGAAGTTGATATAACTAGGGGAAATTTAAATCCACTTCCATTAGCAGTTTCTCCACTATCAATTGATGAAGAATCTAGAAAAGGTTTTGAAAAAATACTTAAAAAAGAAAATATTGGCTCCGAGATATCAACTATTGTTGAGAATAATTTGAGAACATCAGGAATATTTAATCCTCTAGACAAAAAGGCTTTCTTACAAGCTCCTGATATTGCAAATTTAAAACCAAGATTTGAAGATTGGAATTTAATTAAAGCTCAAGCACTTATTACTGGTAAAGTAAATTATGTTGACGATAAACTAAGAGTTGAGTTTCGATTATGGGACGTTTTAGCTGCTAAAGAAATGATGGCTTTAGCTTTTACCACAGTTCCTAATAATTGGAGAAGAGTAGGGCATATTATTTCTGATAAGGTTTATGAAAGGCTGACTGGAGAAAAAGGTTATTTTGATACAAGAATAATTTATGTCTCAGAAGAAGGACCAAAAACACAAAGAATAAAAAAATTAGCAATCATGGATCAAGACGGAGCTAACAATAAATTTTTGACATTAGGTAATGAGTTAGTTTTAACACCAAGATTTAATCCAGCAAGTCAAATGGTAACCTATTTGTCTTACTTTAAAAATATGCCAAGGGTTTATTTATTAGATATAGAAACTGGTACACAAGAGGTAGTTGGAGATTTTCCTGGAATGACGTTTGCACCACGTTTTTCACCTGATGGTAAAAAAATAATTATGAGTTTTGCTAAAGATGGAAAGTCAGATATTTACACTATGGATTTAGAAAATAGAATTGTAGAAAAAATTACCAATCATCCATCAATTGACACTTCTCCATCTTATTCTCCTGATGGAAAATATATTACATTTAATTCTGATAGAAGTGGTTATCAGCAAATTTATGTAATGAAGAATGATGGAAGTGATGTAAAAAGAATTTCTTTTGGCAACGGTTTATACGGAACACCTGTATGGTCTCCAAGAGGAGATTTAATTGCATTTACAAAATTACATAAAGGTAAATTTTATATAGGCGTAATGAGGACCGATGGTAGTGGTGAAAGGTTGTTAACTGAAAATTATTATCAAGAAGCACCTTCTTGGTCTCCAAATGGAAGGGTGTTAGTATTTTATAGAGAGACAAAAACTAACTCCAAAGGAGAAGGTTTTTCCGCAAAATTGTGGTCTATAGATTTAACGGGTTATAATGAACGCCAAATAAAGACACCAACAGATGCTTCAGACCCATCATGGTCATCTTTATTAAGTAATTAAAGATCAATTTTTTTAAATTTCTTGATTTTTAGACTTGAAACCTCTATTTAGTTGTGAAAAAGTTAAGAAATTGAAATTAGCAGCAAGGAGCAATTTAATGAGATTAAACAAAATTTTAAAAAACACACTTTTAGTATTAACAGCTTGCCTAGTGCTATCTGCATGTGCAACTAAAAAAGAAGTGGCAACAGACATTCAAGGTCAAATGCAAGGTGATGTTTACACAGGAACAGACACAGTTGAATATTTAGCTGATGGTGTTCCAGACAGAGTTTTCTTTGCAACAAATGAGTCGATATTAACAACTGCATCAAGAGAAACTTTAAGAGCCCAAGCAGCTTGGTTAAGAAAGAATCCAAACATAAACGTAGTTCTTGAAGGTCATGCTGACGAAAGAGGAACAAGAGAATACAACTTAGCTCTTGGTGAAAGAAGAGCAAATGCAGCTAAAGACTATTTAATGACTTACGGAATATCTTCTGACAGAATTACAGTATTAAGTTATGGTAAGGAGAGACCAGTTGACTCCGGTTCAAACCCGTTAGCTTGGTCAAAAAACAGAAGATCAGTAACTGTTAAAGCAAATTAATAAATTAAAATTTAAGACCCTAAAACCTTTATTGGATTTAGGGTCTTTTTTTTGCCATTTTTATAATCATAAATCTAATTTAAATGATGCTCATATTTAAATTAGTAATTTTAAAATTATTTTTAATCTTAAATTTAGTTTTTGTTAATATTTCCTTTGCAGATAACCATAATATTTATGAAACATTAGAAATAATAAAAAATGATCTTAAAACTCTTGAAAGAGCAGTTTATTCTGGATCTATAGAAGTGAAAGCAAGTACTAATGATAGTTCAGTTTCAAACTTGGACCAAAACTCAGAAGATGTTTTAACTAGACATTTATTAAAATTGTCAGAAGTTGAGGATCAGTTTAGAGAACTTACTAATAAATTTGAAGAAATAAATTTTAAGTTAGATAAATTATCTACCCGTGTTTCAAAAATTCAAGCAGATAACCAAATAAGATTTCAAGATATAGAGACAAACATTAGCTCTGGAAATATAAGTAGCGTAGAAAATCAATTGAGTTCAAAACCTAAGACTGATGAACAAAAAGTTTTACCTGGTAGTTCACAGCCCCAAGATTTAGGAACAATTTCATATAAAGATACAGAGACAAACGAAACTTCACAACAAATTCAATCTGTAGATACTACAGCTTCAATTGTAACAGAAACTTTTCAATCTGAAGAAAAAATACTTCCTCAAGATTTAAATCCAGTGGAGCAATATGAATTTGCAACAAGCTTTTTAAAAGTTGGAGACTACAGTACAGCGGAAAGAGCTTTTAGAGAATTTGTTCTATCTAACCCTGATCATGAGTTAGCAGGTAGTGCACAATACTGGTATGCAGAAACTTTCAGAATTAGACAATTATATACTGATGCAGCTTCTGCTTATTTAGAGGGTTACCAAAAATATCCTAAAGGAAAAAAAGCACCAATTAATCTATTAAAACTTGGAGTATCAATGGTTCAAATTGGTGAAAAAGACCAAGGATGTAAAATGATAAATGGTGTAGAATTACAATATCCTAATGCAAATCAGTCTGTAATACAAAAAGCAAAATATGAGTCCAAAAAATTTGAATGCATCAAACAAGACTCATAAGTTTTTATTAAATCAATTAAAAGATAAACAAACTTCTAAAATTTATAAAAAATTTGAAGAAAATCTTCAATTAAATGAGGATTTTATAGTTGCGGTTTCTGGTGGACCAGACAGTCTAGCTTTATGTTTTTTATCAAAAATTTATTCGATTAAAAAACATCTAAAAGTAAAATATTTACACGTTGATCATAAACTTAGAAATAATTCAACAAAAGAGGCAAAATTTGTAAAATTG
>CACPOD010000029.1 GCA_902635515.1 uncultured Pelagibacteraceae bacterium | reverse complement strand
ATGGAATACTTGAGTATAGTTTTTCAAGAAGTATATAAGATTTTATTTTTACTAGTTCCTGTTCTTGTTTCAGTAGCAATGATTGTTTGGTTAGATAGAAGGGTTTGGGCTTTTGTTCAAAAAAGACAAGGACCTAACGTCGTTGGACCGTTTGGTTTGTTACAATCTTTAGCTGATGCTTTAAAATATATATTTAAAGAAATCATAATTCCATCTAGTTCAAATAAGGTAATTTTCATAATGGCCCCTATAGTCACAATGACTCTAGCTTTGATCGCATGGGCTGTAATTCCATTTAGCGCAACACAGGTTTTAGCTGATATTAACGTTGGAATTCTTTACTTATTTGCTGTTTCTTCACTGGGTGTCTATGGCATAATAATGGGTGGATGGGCCTCAAATTCTAAGTATCCTTTTCTTGGAGCAATTCGTTCTGCTGCTCAAATGGTATCTTATGAAGTTTCAATTGGAGTAATAATTATCAATGTTTTACTTTGTGTTGGTTCATTAAACTTAAACGACATTGTTATTGCTCAACAAAATATGTGGTTTGTAATCCCATTATTTCCAATGTTTGTAATATTCTTTATTTCTGCTTTAGCTGAAACTAACAGACCTCCTTTTGATTTGCCAGAAGCCGAAGCAGAGTTGGTTGCTGGATACCAAACAGAATATTCAGGAATGATGTATGCAATGTTTTGGTTAGGTGAGTATGCAAACATTTTATTAATGTGTGCAATGGGAGCAATATTATTTTTAGGTGGATGGATGTCTCCAATTGATGTTTACCCATTTACATTAGTTCCAGGTGCAATATGGTTAATATTAAAAATTCTTCTTTTATTCATCCTTTTTGCTTTAGTTAAGGCAATAGTACCTAGATACAGATATGATCAGTTAATGAGACTTGGTTGGAAAGTATTTCTTCCCCTTTCTCTAACTTGGGTGGTATTAACAGCTAGTTATTTGTTTTATTTTAACCTTTTACCAGTGAATTAATTATGAAGATTTCAAGATTTTTTAAAACAATATTAATGATAGATTTCATTGGTGGTTTGTTTATTGCTATTAAGGAATTATTTAAATCAAAAAAAACAATCAATTACCCTTTTGAAAAAGGTAAAATAAGTCCTCGTTTCAGAGGTGAGCATGCTTTGAGAAGATATCCAAACGGAGAAGAAAGATGCATAGCTTGTAAATTGTGTGAAGCAGTATGTCCAGCTCAGGCAATAACCATTGAGTCAGCTGAAAGAGAAGACGGAAGCAGAAAAACAACTCGTTATGACATCGATATGATGAAGTGTATTTATTGTGGTTTGTGTGAGGAGTCTTGTCCGGTAGATGCAATAGTCCAAGGTCCAAATTTTGAATTTTCTACAGAAACAAGAGAAGAACTTTATTATACAAAAGAAAAATTATTAGATAATGGAGATAGATGGGAGAATGTTTTGGACGCAAATATTAAAGCTGACAATATCCATAGATAAAAATGATTGCACACGCTATTTTCTTTTATACATTTTCAATAATTGCTGTTGTTTCAGCTATAATGGTAACCGCTTCTAAAAATACTGTTCACTCAGTATTTTTCTTAATTCTTGATTTCATAAGTATCTCTTGTCTTTTCATAATGATTGGTGCTGAATTTTTGGGAATGATAATGCTAATTGTTTATGTTGGTGCTGTAGCAGTTTTATTTTTATTTGTTGTTATGATGTTAAACGTGGCCCAACAAAAAAATCAATGGTTTGCAGGTCAAGCAACCTCTAAACATATCCCAGTTGGTTTAATTATAAGTACTTTAATTTTCTTTGAAATTATAATTGTGATAGGTGGCTGGAAATATAAACCAGAAATTTTTGATATTAACAATTCACTTGCTAATACAAGTGTAAGCAACACTCATTCATTGGGTCAAATTTTATACACTGATTATATTCATGTGTTTCAAATAAGTGGAATGATCCTATTAGTAGCTATGGTTGGGGCTATTGTATTAACATTTAGACAAAGATCAGGTCTTAAAAGGCAAAGTTATATCAAGCAAATTTCTAGAGAAAGAGCCGAAGGAGTTGAGGTGCTAGAAGTTCAGAGCAATAAAGGAGTTAAAATAGATGATTGATATAGGTTTAGGACATTATTTGACCTTGGGTGCTGTTATTTTTTCAATTGGAGTAATTGGTATTTTTCTTAACAGAAAGAACATCATTGTTATATTAATGAGTATTGAATTGATATTGCTTGCTGTAAATATCAATTTAGTGGCTTTTTCTATTTATTTAGGAGATTTGGCAGGACAAGTCTTTACTTTATTTATACTTACTGTTGCAGCTGCAGAAGCAGCTATAGGATTAGCAATCATTGTTGTCTATTTCAGAAACTCTGGAACGATACGTGTTGAAGAAATTGATAAGTTGAAAGGATAATCATGGAACTATCAATTATATTTCTTCCACTTATTGCTTCAATTATCTCTGGTTTTTTTGGAAGATATATCGGTGATAGAAACTCAGAAATAGTAACAAGTGTTTTAGTTTCTATTTCTGCATTTTTATCAATTTATGTTCTTTATCAAGTAATTGTAAATCAATACGAAGAAAATATTGTTATAGCTACCTGGATAAGCTCAGGGTCTCTTGATGTAAATTGGTCAATGTTAATTGATCCTTTATCAGCAGTGATGTTAGTGGTTGTAACCTCCGTATCAGCTTTAGTACATATCTATTCAATTGGTTACATGTCTCACGATCCTCATAAGCCAAGATTTATGGCTTATTTATCATTGTTCACATTTGCAATGTTGATGCTTGTAACTTCAGATAATTTTATTCAATTATTTTTTGGTTGGGAAGGTGTTGGGTTATGTTCTTACTTCCTAATTGGTTTCTGGTTTAAAAAAGAAAGTGCAAATGCTGCAGCCATAAAAGCATTTGTTGTAAATAGAGTAGGTGATTTTGGTTTTGCTTTAGGAATTTTCTTAATATTTTATTTATTTGGAACTGTTAATTACTCAGAAGTTTTTCAACAAATTCCAACAGTTGTAGATAAAAATTTACCATTTTTAGGTTTTGAAGTTAAAGCAATAGATTTAGTTTGTTTACTTCTATTTATTGGAGCAATGGGTAAATCTGCACAGATACTGTTACATACTTGGCTACCTGATGCTATGGAGGGTCCAACCCCAGTTTCTGCATTAATTCATGCAGCAACGATGGTAACAGCTGGTGTTTTCTTAGTAGTAAGATGTTCTCCAGTTTTTGAATATTCACCATTAATATTAAATTTTATAACTATAGTTGGAATGACTACTGCATTCTTTGCAGCAACTGTCGCTCTAGTTCAAACAGATATAAAAAAAATTATTGCTTACTCTACATGTAGCCAACTTGGTTATATGTTTTTTGCAGCTGGAGTAGGTGCATACAATGTTGCCATGTTTCACTTATTTACTCACGCATTTTTCAAAGCTTTATTATTTTTAGGATCTGGATCAGTAATCCATGCATTTAAAGATGAGCAAAATATAAATAATATGGGTGGTGTATGGAAAAAATTACCATACACCTATGCTTTAATGATTATTGGAACACTTGCTTTAACAGGTTTTCCGTTTTTATCAGGATTTTATTCTAAAGATTCAATTATAGAATTTGCTTATTTAAAAGGTAATACTACTGGTTATTATGCTGCTGGGATTGGAATAATTACAGCATTCTTAACATCTATCTACTCATGGAGATTAATCTTTAAAACTTTCCATGGAGACTATAACAATAAAGAGGTCAAGATAGAGGAAACACATGAGTCTCCAATAGTAATGCTTGTTCCATTATTTATCCTCTCAATAGGAGCGGTATTTGCAGGATTTCTATTTAAAGGACTTTTTATTGGTCATGGTGA
>CACPOD010000028.1 GCA_902635515.1 uncultured Pelagibacteraceae bacterium | reverse complement strand
GGATATATTTGCACTAGGTGCCGCTACCGGATAATCTAAATTTTTTAATAAATTTCTTAACAATTTATGTTTTGGGAAACGTACGGCAATACTTTTTTTATTATTAGTGACAAATTTTGATATTTTCGAATTATTTTTTAATTTCAGAACATAAGTTATCGGACCCGGAGAAAATTTTTTATAAAGTTTAATTAAATTATCATTTATATCACAGTCTTCTTTAAGTCTTTGAATATCGTAATAATGTACAATTAGAGGATTATTTAATGGTCTTTTTTTAAGACTAAATATTTTCTTAACTGCACTATTCGAGTAAGCGTTTGCAGCCAATCCATAAACAGTTTCTGTTGGTACTGCAACACAATGATTATTATCTAAATATTTTTTTGCTTTTTTGATATTTGATTGAATAGAATTCATGTATTAATAATTATTATTATATGAAAGATAAAATATTACCACTTGATTATGATCAGTATTCAGTTGAGGAGCTTACAGAAAAAGCAAATAAGATTATAGAGTCTCTAGAGAAGGAAAATGATTTAAACAATTCAGTTGATAGTTATCAAGAACTTCTAAAATTAAATAATATTATTGAAAAGAAATTTCATAAAAATTTTAAATCTATTGGGGAAGAGACAAATAAAAAGATTAAAGAGATAACAAAAAAAAATGAAAAAACAGCTCAATAAAATAGCTAAGGATACAAATATTTTCCTTAAAAAATATATTAATTCACAGAAATATTCTCAGCTAAAGTCACCCATGAAGTATGGTTTGTTTCCAGGTGGAAAAAAAATAAGATCTAAAATCTTAATTGACTTAGGGTTATTATTTTCAATAGATTATAAAACATTGATAATAGTTGGGTCGGCTGTTGAATGTATTCATGCTTATTCTCTTATTCATGATGATCTACCCTGCATGGATGATGATGATATAAGAAGAGGAAAACCTTCAGCTCACATTAAATTTGGTGAGTCTACAGCAGTTCTGGCAGGAAATTCATTACTGACTTTAGCTTTTGAAATTTTATCAAGTCCTAAATTGAAATTAAATGAAAAGATAAAGATCAACCTAATCAAAAAATTATCAGAATGTTCAGGACATCTAGGAATAGCTGGTGGGCAATATTTAGATTTAAGTTATGAGAGAAAGAAAATATCAAGGAATAAAATATTAGAAATGGAAATAAAAAAAACTGGAATGTTATTTAGTTTTTGTTGTGCAGCTCCAGCAATAATTAAGAAAAAAACAATCCAAGAAATTAAATTTTTTGAAAATATTGGATCAAAAATTGGTTTATTATTCCAAATAGCTGATGATTTAATTGATCTGAAAAGTAATTCTAAGGAAGCTGGGAAAAAAACAGGAAAAGATCAAAAAAAAGGCAAAGCAACACTTATAAATTTAATAGGCTATGATGACTCACTTAAGTATTGTGATAAGATAATAAAAGATATTAATAAGAATTTAAGAAAATATGGTTCAAGATCTGAAAATATAAATGAAACATTAGGCTATATACTGAATAGAAAAAAATGAAAAAAAATTATCAATTTTTAAATAATATCAATTTTCCATCTGATTTAAGAAAAGTTTCTGAAAATAATTTACAAAAAGTAGCAGATGAGGTGAGGGAGGAAATGATAAGTGCTGTTTCAGAAACAGGAGGTCACCTTGGTGCTGGTTTGGGAGTTGTTGAATTGACAGTTGCACTTCATTATGTTTTTGATACCCCAAATGATAAATTAATATGGGATGTTGGTCATCAATCTTACCCACATAAAATTTTAACTGGAAGAAAAGATAAAATTAGAACTTTACGACAGGGCGATGGTTTATCAGGTTTTACAAAAAGATCTGAAAGTGAGTATGACCCATTTGGAGCAGCACATAGTTCAACATCTATTTCATCTGCATTAGGAATTGCAGAGGCAAATAAATTAGAAAATAAGTCTTCCAATGTAATAGCTGTAATAGGTGATGGAGCAATTAGCGCAGGTATGGCTTATGAAGCCATGAATAATGCTGGAGCATCTAAGACAAAAATGATTGTTATTTTAAATGATAACGACATGTCAATTGCAAAACCAGTTGGAGCAATGAGAACTTACTTGGCAAAATTATTTACTGGTAAAATATATTTTAGTCTTAGAGAAACCTTAAAATTAATTACATCTGCATTTTCAAAAAGATTTAGTGCTAAAGCAGGAAAAGCAGAGGATTTTTTCCGTTCAGCAGTTACTGGAGGTACATTGTTTAGTTCACTTGGTTTTTATTATGCAGGTCCTATAGATGGTCATGATTTATCAAGCCTAGTTCCAATTTTAAAAAATGCAAAAGAATCAAGACATGAGGGTCCTATAATGATTCATATCAAAACTCAAAAAGGAAAAGGTTATTCTTATGCAGAAAAAGCAAATGATCATTATCATGGAGTGTCAAAATTTAATGTTGAGACTGGCGAACAAGTAAAGAGCAAATCAAATCTTCCAGCTTATACAAAAGTATTTGCAAACACGTTAGTTAAACATGCTAAAAAAGATAGCAAAATAGTAGGAATAACAGCTGCGATGCCTGGAGGGACTGGCATGGATATTTTTGGCAAGGAGTTTCCAAATAGAATGTTTGATGTTGGAATAGCGGAACAACATGCTGTAACTTTTGCAGCCGGTCTAGCAACCGAGGGATACAAACCATATGCTGCAATTTATTCTACATTTTTACAGAGAGCATATGATCAAGTTGTCCACGATGTTGCCATCCAAAGTTTACCAGTTAGATTTGCGATAGATAGAGCAGGATTAGTTGGTGCTGATGGATCAACACATGCTGGGTCATTTGATATAACTTACTTATCAACTTTACCAAACTTTGTAGTAATGGCAGCAAGTGATGAAGCTGAACTTGTTAAAATGATTAATACTTCAGTAGATATAAATGACAGACCTTCTGCAATTAGATATCCAAGAGGATCTGGAGTAGGTGTTGATCTCCCATCAATAGACGAAAAAATTGAAATAGGTAAAGGAAGAGTCGTTCAACAAGGGACACAAGTTTGTATTTTAAACCTTGGTACTCGACTTGAGGAGTGCAAGTTAGCTTTAGAGGAATTAAAAGCAAAAGGGGTATCAACAACTTTGATAGATGCCAGATTCGCAAAGCCTTTAGACGAGGAACTTATATTAAAATCTGCTAAGGAACATGAGCTTATGATAACTATTGAAGAGGGATCAATAGGTGGTTTCGGTTCTCATGTTAAAAATTTATTAGCTGAAAGAGGAGTATTTGATAAAGGTTTAAAATTTAGATCACTGACTTTACCAGATGAATTCATAGAACAAGATGATCCAAAAAAAATGTACGATAAAGCTGGATTAAACAGTTCTCAAATTTCTAAGAAAATTGCTGATATTTTGTTTCAAAAGGAAACAATAAGAGTTGTGAAAAATTAATTTCAGCTAACTACATTGGGCTTTATTCATTAAGTAGTGGTCAAGTAAAACACAGTTCATCATAGCTTCACCAATTGGTACAGCTCTAATTCCTACACAAGGATCATGTCTACCTTTAACAGATATTGAAGTATTTTTCCCAAATTTATTTATAGTTTTTCTACTAGTTAAAATTGACGATGTTGGTTTGACAGCAAAAGATACAATAATTTCTTGGCCCGTAGAAATTCCACCAAGAATTCCACCTGCTTTATTTGAACTAAATTTTAATTTATTTCCTTTAGAAGAAATTTCATCTGAATTTTGTTCTCCACTTAATTGTGCTGAGTTCATTCCTGCTCCAATATTTACACCCTTAACTGCATTAATACTCATTAGACCTGAAGCTATGTCAGTATCCAATTTTGAATAAATTGGAGCACCTAAACCAACTGGGATACCTCTTGCTCTTATTTCAATCACTGCTCCGCATGAGGATCCTGATTTTCTTACACCAAGCAAATATTTTTCC
>CACPOD010000027.1 GCA_902635515.1 uncultured Pelagibacteraceae bacterium | reverse complement strand
TCGTTTTCATAAGCTAATTTGTAGTTCGGTTGATTCATCAACAGATACTTCATTGTTCTCTTAGCGTATGCTTTTTGTGAGTCTACTACTTTTTTGAAGAAAGCATCTTTACCAGAAAACTCACCAACAACTTTATCCCAACCTTTTAATTGTTCAGCCAAGATAGCGTCTGATGTTTGGTAAACATTAACCTTATGCTCATTCATTAACTTAGCTAAGTCAGCTGAATATCTAACCAATGCTTTAAAGTAGTTATCTGAGTTCGCAGCGTAAGCAGCATTTTTCAAGATAGCTTGATGAGCAGGTGAAAGGCTGTCATATCTCTTCTTATTAATTGGCACTTCAAACATTTCCTGAGACTGGTGGAAACTTCCTAAGTGGTAATGTTTAGAGACATCTTGCATTCCAAACTGTGAGTCTGATGTAGGGTTGTTAAACTCAGCAGCATCAATCAAACCAGTTTTCATAGCTGGTTGAATTTCACCACCTGGTAATTGTCTTACAACCATTCCCATAGCAGTTAAAACGTTAGTCGCAAGACCAACTGTTCTATACTTCATACCTTTAACATCAGATACTTTTGTTACATTCTTTTTAAACCAACCAAATGGCTGAGCAGGCATTGGCATATGAAAGAAACCGTAGTAGTTAAAACCTACACTCTTAACAGCTTCGTCATAAAGCGCTCTTCCTCCACCGTACTCCATCCATCCCATAACTTCTTGAGATGACATTCCGTAAGATGGTCCAGTTCCAAAAAGTGAAGCAGCAGGATTTTTTCCATACCAATATGCTGTCACCCAGTGACCCATATCAACAACCCCAGAACTTACTGCTTGTCCAATTTCAGAAGTTTTTACAACTGCTCCAACTGGTTGAACATCAATTTTAAGTTTACCATCTGACATATCGCTAACCATTTTTGCGTAATCAGATGCCATTTCAAAAAAGATGTTTGCGCCTGAAGGCCAAGCTGCTTGCATCTTTAGAGTAATGTGTCCAGCTCCTAAAGCCAGGTTTGGCATAGCTACAGCTGCTGTCGCTGCTGCACCAGTCGCCGCTGCTGCTTTGAAGAACTTTCTTCTTGAAGGAGTTTTTGAACCCTTCAATGATTTTTTATTCTTAATCATTTATTCTCCTCTAGTTAATTAACTAATAAAATTAAAACATAGATTTAAATTAGAGTCTTTCTAAAAAGATGTACAGATTGTCACCATTAGCGTTAAAATTGAAAATATTTTCAATTTATGGTTGTTTCTAAATCAATTTATTATCCTCATAAACACAGCATCTATCCGCAGGTATATGAAGTTTTACTTTTGAGCTTGGTATTTCGGTATCTCTAGTAACTTTCGATTTAATAGTAAAATCTCCAAGTTTTGCTGTAATTAATTTATAATTTCCAAGGTCTTCAACTTTTTCAACATTAACATCAACTAAATTTTCATTTTGGTTTTGTGCTATTTTTATAAATTCGGATCTAATACCTAATTTAATTTTTTTTGTTTTTAAATTAGATAAATTTGTATGGGTTTTAATTAAAGTATTATTAATTTTTACACTATCATTTGAGGAAGCTTCACTTTCAAATAAGTTCATAGCTGGTGATCCTATAAAGTATCCAACAAATGTTGTATTAGGTCTTTCAAAAAGTTCTTTAGGGGAACCGGTTTGAACCACCTCTCCTTCACTCATTACTATTATATTGTCTGCAAAAGTCATAGCTTCGTTTTGATCGTGCGTTACATAAACTAATGTTGTTTTATATTGCTCATTAATTTCTTTAAGATTTCTTCTTAATCTAAATTTTAAATCTGGATCAATAACAGTTAAAGGTTCGTCCATTAGAACAGCGGCTACGTCCTCTCTTACAAGACCTCTTCCCAAAGATATTAATTGTTTTTGATCTGCTGTTAATTTTCTTGCAGGAGAATTTAAAAAAGATTTTAAATTTAAAGTTTCAGCAACTGAATTAACTCTTTCGTCAGTTTTACTTTTAGAAAAATCTCTACATTTAAGTGGAAATGCTAAATTTTCATAAACAGTCATAGTATTATAGATAACTGGAAATTGAAAAACTTGAGCAATATTTCTATCTTCTGTTTTTAAATCTGTAACATCTTTATTATCAAATAATATTCTTCCAGCCGAAGGTCTCACTAAGCCAGACACAATATTAAGCATCGTAGTTTTTCCACATCCAGAAGGACCTAAGATTGCATATCTATTTCCATTTTCCCATGTCATTGAGAAAGGATTTAAAGCATAAACTGGATTTGGATCATTTGGATTGTATGAATGAGATATGTTGCTTAAATCAATTTTAGCCATTCAAACCCCCAAAAGGTGAAGATGCTAATTTTCCATCAGCATGAAACGCATAAGCTCTATCAATTTTAAAATTAATTTTTACTTTATCGTGTATCTTAAAGTTAAGAACTTCTTCTATTGAAACTATAATTTTTGTATCTCCTCTTTTTAAATGTAGCAATGTTTCTGAGCCACTAATTTCTGCAAGCTCAACTTCAAATTCGTGTCCGTTTTCGTTTAATTCAATATCAGAAGATCTTAATCCGATTTTTAAACCCTCTTCAGTTAATTTAGATAAGTGTTGTGGAGCCTCTACATCTATGCCTTCAAATCTAATCTGATTATCTGAAATTTTAGCTTCAATAATATTCATTGGTGGGTCATTAGAAATTTCTGCAACTTTTAAAGAGTTGGGGTTTTCAAATATTTCTTTTGCTGGACCAACTTGTAAGACCTTGCCTTCATCTAAAACTATAACTTCACCATTTAATTCCATAGTTTCTTTTGGATCTGTGGTTGAATAAATTAATATTGTTTCATCTGCTAACCCTTTAGAAAATAAGTTTTTAAACTCATCTCTAAGTTGCTCTCTCAATTTGTAGTCTAAGTTTACTAGAGGCTCATCTAGCAATAATATTTTAGCGTTTTTGACTAAAGATCTTGCAAGCGAAACCCTTTGTTGCTGACCTCCAGAAAGTTCTTGAATCTTTCTGTTTTCATAACCTAATAAACCCACAGACTTTAAAGCGTCCATTACTTTTTCTTTAATAATGCTTTGATCTATTTTTCTTTGTTTCAATGGAAAGGCTATGTTTTCAAAAACATTTAAATGAGGATAGTTTATAAATTGCTGATAAACCATTGCTACATTTCTTTCCCAGACAGGAATTTTTAAGAAATTTTTACCATCAAATTCAATTTCACCACTATCTGGTGTTAAAAGACCAGCAATTGTTTTTAGTAGAGTTGTTTTTCCTGATAACGTTCTTCCTAGGATTGTATATAAATTTCCCTCTTTAAAATTAAACGATACTTCGTTTAAATGATATTGATCATCTGGTTTGTATGATAAATTATTTGCAACTAAGTCCATTACTTAATAGCTCCTGATAAATTTCCTTTTGATAAATATCGTTCAACTATAAATGCAACAATAATTAATGGTGCTACCGAAACTAAAGCTGATGCTGATAAGCTCCACCAAGGAGTTACAGACGAATTTAATGCAACAATTTTAACAGGTAATAACTGCACCTCTGTAAATGTTAAAATAAAAGCAAAGAAAAAATCAATCCATCCAAAAATTATACAAAACATTCCTGCTACAATTAAACCAGGTATTGAATTTGGTAAGACCACTTTTAAAAATGCTTGATAAGGATTACAACCATCAATTAGAGCTGTCTCGTCAATTTCTCTTGGCACTTTATTAAAAAAGTCGACCATAATCCAAACTGCTATTGGCATTAATAAAACAATATAAACAACAATTAGTCCAGTCAGACTATCTAATAAATTTATTGAACTTAAAAATAAAAAAAATGGAATTGATAAAACAATCGGTGGCATAATTCTTTGTGAAATAAAGAAAAAAGTAATGTCGTTATTTTTTACAAAACCCGCCTTAAATGTATATCTTGATAATGCATAAGCAGACAATGTTCCAAGAATAATACTAATTAAACTTGCGGTACAAGTTACAAACAAACTATTAAAATATGGTTCAATTATATCTACTCCACCTTTAGCTGGAGATTTAATTAAAACCTTCCAACCTTCTAAATTTGGCTCAAAGTCAACCCATGGAATATATGTTACTCCCCCATTAACAGACTGGAAATCTTTAAAAGATGTTGTTAGAGCCCAAAGAAAAGGAGCGACTACAAATACTGTCCAAAGGACAATAAAAAAATATTTCAAAAAAATATATAGTTTGTTCATTATCTATTCTTTTAATAAAACTTTAGTTAATACTTTTGCTATAATGGTTAGACTTATGATCATAATTATTAAGTAAGTAAATGACATCGACGCTGCATAACCCATCTGAAATTCTCTCAGTCCTTTAATAAAGATATAAAAACTTGAAGTTTCTGTAGAGGTACCTGGTCCACCTGAGGTCAATACATAAACTGTATCCATAATCTTTGATGCCTCAATTAACCTTATAATTATTGCTCCAATTGAGATGGGAGCCATCAATGGAAATGTTACATAAATAAATTTTCTAACTGGGCTAGCGCCATCAATCGCAGCAGCTAAAAATGGTTCTTTAGGTAATGACAATAACCCTGCTAATAAAAGTAAAAACATAAATGGTGTCCATTGCCATACCTCAACTATAATAACTGTAAATTTTGCAATAACAGGATCTGTCAGCCACTTGGGAGCTACCCCAAAAACTGATAACAAATCATTTACTGGTCCAAGAGACTCGTGAAAAAAAGTTCTCCAAATAACCGTCATGATCACCGGGGTTGTCA
>CACPOD010000026.1 GCA_902635515.1 uncultured Pelagibacteraceae bacterium | reverse complement strand
TTGCCATCTTATACGAATTTAATTACTGGAAATTTAACATCAACACATAAGGTCTATAATCCTATTTCGTTTTACAAAAATATAAATGAAGCCCACATGTTAAAGGACAAAAAAACTTTATTTAATTTTTTTTCATCAGAAGGGTTTATTACAGGATGCTACACTGGTTGTGTAAGAATAAACCCTACTTATAACCTTACAAACGATGTTGACATATTTAAGCATTGTGATCAAGAGACGGGAGAGAGTTTAATTGAATATGTTAAAGGACAACTTGAATTATTTAAAGATACATCGAATTTCGTTTACCTTCATCTCCTAGACGGGCATCATGAAATGGATACTGGCTTCAAAATGTCTAACTTTTCTTTTTTGAGTGATAAAAATTACAAGGATAAATTTAATAATAAAAATGAAAATTATAAATCTCCATTTAGAAGATATCAGGGTGTATATAAAGA
Organism: uncultured Pelagibacteraceae bacterium; assembly: GCA_902635515.1. GTDB lineage: Bacteria > Pseudomonadota > Alphaproteobacteria > Pelagibacterales > Pelagibacteraceae > Pelagibacter. The sequence continues at coordinate 4,717 of CACPOD010000026.1, read as the reverse complement.
TGACAAACTTTCTTTATATAAAGACGCTGATTTAATTTTAAGTAACTTATATAATTACTTAGAAAAAAAAAAATTTGATGATTACACAATAATGATTTTTGGAGACCATGGTCAAGTCATGGATAATGAAGAGGATAAAAATCGTCTTTTATGTAATGACATGTGTAATATTGGTTTTGGTATTAAAGATAAAAAATTCAAAACATTTCAAAGAAATAAGATGATAAATATGATTGATATTTTTCCAAGTTTAGTTGCAAGATACAAAAAAAAAGAATTTAAAAAAAAATTTGATGGAATAAATTCCCTTTTTAGTAATAAAAAAAGAGAGGTAACCATTTCTGAAAGTTTTTTTAATAGTAGGTTACAAATTGCCTTAAGAGATAAATCTTATGATCTTCATGCTAGTAAAAATATTAATCAACTAAAATTTGAGGAAATTGAAACTTTTAAAAGAGAAAAAAGCAAAATTAAAAGGGTTAAAAAAAACAAAATCGAAATTAAATTCATTAATCATATCAATAGATATGAAAAAAAATTTAATAACTTTAATTTTTAATTAGAAAAATGACAAAAACTAAAGGGGAAATCTTAATTTTTTTAAAAAAAAATAATTTTAATGTTCCTAAAACAATACTCTTCTCAGTAAATCAGTTAAAAGAAAATAAAATAAATTGTATTAAATATATTCAAAAAAATATTAAAAAAAAATTAGCCATAAGGTCATCAGCTTTTAATGAAGATACCAAATTAAGCTCTAATGCAGGAAAATATACTAGTGTTTTAAATATAGATGTGAAAAATCAAAGCAAAATTTATGAAGCAATCAAAAAAGTAAGATCAAGCTATGATAATCAAAGCAACAAAAATCAAATTATTTTTCAAGAGATGGTTTCTGATGTAAAATTTTCTGGTGTACTTACAAATGTTGACTTAAAAAATTACTCTCCACATATTAAAATAAATTATACATATAAAATTGATACTTCTCTTATTACATCTGGAAAAGAAAAAGGAACTACTATTTCTTATTTTGCAAATAGTAAATATAAACCAAAAGATAAAGTTATTTCAAACTTAATATCTTTACAAAAAAAGTTAAAAGCAATACTTAAGATTAAATATCTAGATGTTGAATTTGCTGTAAATAAAAAAAATAAAATAATTATTCTTCAAGCAAGAAGGATAGTTATACCAAAACGTGTCAAATTAAAAAAATTTAATAACTTAAGTAGATCATATAAAAATTTAGAAAAAAAGATTATCAAATTACAAAATAAACACTATGACCTTAAGGGTGATAAGAATTTTTTTGGTGTTATGCCAGATTGGAACCCTGCAGAAATGTTGGGATTTAAACCAAAACCTTTAGCGCTTTCTTTATATCAAGAATTGATAACAGATCATATTTGGTCAAAAAATAGAATGGATTATGGTTTTGCTGATATGACCTCTTATCATTTAATGACGGTGTTCTTTGGAACCCCATTTATAGATATTCGAACAGATTTTAATTCATGGCTACCCGCAAATTTAGATAATAAACTTTCCAGCAAATTAGTAAATTTTTATCTTAATAAGTTTGAAAAGAATAAAGATTTACATGATAAAATAGAATTTAAATTAATTTATTCTTGTTTTACTTTTTCAACAAATAATAAATTATTTAGAGATTTTAGAAATAAAAACTTTTCAAAAAAGGAAATCTCAAAGTTTGCAAATTCATTAAAAAAGATTTCTCATATTGCTTTTAAGAATTTAGATAATGAAATAAAAAAAATAGAACTTTTAAAAGACAAACAATTAAAAGTTAGTAATTCTAAAATGTATGAAATTCAAAAAATTTATTATTTAGTTGAGGACTGTAAAAAATTTGGAACTCTTCCATTTGCAGGTTTAGCTAGATCTGCATTTTGTGCAATCGATATACTAAATTCAATGGTTGAAAAACTGATTATTTCTAAATTAGAAAAAGAAAAATTTTTATCCTCGATAAAAGGACTTACATCAGAAATGAATTTAGATTTATTTAAATTAAAAAAAAAGGAGTTCCAAAAAAAGTATGGACATTTAAGACCTAACACTTATGAAATTAATTCTTTAAATTATAAAGATGGGTATAGTTTGTATTTTGATAAAAAAGAAAAAAATATAAAAAATTCAAAATCTCAATTTAGGATAAGTTTATCAAAGGATAAAAAAAGAAAAATAATTCATTATTTAAATTCAATTAATCTAAATATAAAAATTGACGATTTTTTTAATTTATTAAAAAAAGCCATTTATTATAGAGAATATTCTAAGTTTATATTTACTAAAAGTATCGATCTAATTTTTGAAAATATTAAAAGTTTTGCAAAAAATAAAAAGATTACACAAAATGATTTAAGTTATTTAGAAATCAATGATTTTTTAAGTGCATTTTATTCAATTGATGTGGAAAAATTTACGGACAAACTTAAAAGGTCAATCGATATCAACAAAAAAAAGTACCTGAAGAATATGGACATTATTGTCCCTTCTGTAATATTAAGTCCAAAAGATTTGTTTTTTTTTGAAGATAGCTTTTTAAAAGGAAACTTTATTACTAGCAACATTATATCAGGTAAGAGTCAATTTTACTCATCTTTGAGTGATCTTAAAAAGCTTTCAAATAAAATTGTTCTCATTGAAAATGCAGATCCAGGATATGATTTTATCTTTTCAAAAAATATTAGAGGATTTATAACAAAATTTGGCGGACAAAATTCGCATATGTCTATCAGGGCTGCTGAACTAAGAATGCCGGCTAGTATTGGAGTTGGCCACGAATTATTTGAAAAACTTAAAGAAAAAAATTACATTACTATTGATTGTAAAAATGAGAAAATATTTTGATAAAGAAAATTTTAATTATTCCTACATTTAGAGAAATTTACAAAAATCAAATTGAATTTTCTGTTGATTTAAGGTTGTTAAATTTTTTAAAAACTTTTAATTCTGAAGCTAAAATTGATATAGCAAAAAATTTAAAATCAAAAAAATATGACCTATTAATTTTATCAGGAGGAAATGATATTGTTAAATTTTCAAATTCAAAATCTAATAAAATTAGAAGTAAATATGATAATTTTTTTTTAAAATTGTCTATTAAAAAAAATTTACCAGTTATTGGTATTTGTCATGGTGCTATGTTTATTGCTGAATTTTTTAAAAATAAACTTTCTAAATCCAATAAACATGTTGGCAATCATAAAGTAATCTATCGGAATAAAAAAATAACTGTCAACTCATTTCACAATTATACAATAAAATCTAAAAAAAATATGTCATGGACAATTGATGCTGAGGACAATTCTACAGAATTTTTTAAAATTAAAAATAAAAAAATTTTTGGAGTAATTTGGCATCCAGAAAGATATAATAAAATTCGAAATTTAGATAAATTGCTCCTAAAAAAAATAATATGTTATTAATCGTCCTAGCTGCAGGAAAAGGTTCACGATTACCAAAAAAATACAGAAATAATCCAAAATGTTTAACTAAAATATCTAATAAGAGTTTATTGGAACATAATTTACCTTTTTACAGATTGTTTAAAAAAAAAATAATTATAACTGGATACAAATCTAATAAATTAAAAAAATTTATAAAAGATAATAATTTTTTAGAGGTTAAAAACCATAATTATAAAACAACAAATATGGTACATAGTTTATTTCTTGCAACTAGGTATGTAAAAGAAGATGTTGTTGTTACTTATGGTGATATTATTTTTAATAAAAATATTTATTCAAAACTATTAAGATCAAAAATAAATCTTATGCCATTAAATTCTGAGTGGCTTAAAATTTGGAAAAAAAGGATGGCTTATAAAAAAATTATTAATGATGCAGAAAATGTTGAGGTAAGTAATAAATTACTTAAATCTATAGGAGGAAAAATTTTAGGTAAAAAACCTAAATATCAATATATGGGCATCTTTAAATTGAATAAAAAAAGCTTTATCAAAATGAGCATATTTTATAAAAAAATTGGTTTAAAAAAAATTGACTTAACTAGTTTTATAAATAAATCTTTAAACGAGATTAAAATTAAGTTTAAAATAATTAACTATAAAAGTTTTTGGTTCGAAATTGATACTTTTAAAGATATTCAAACCACTTCTAAATACTTTAAATAAATGGTTATATGGATTATAGGAAAATCTGGAAGTGGAAAAACATTTTTTTCGCAAAACTTAATAAAATTTCTTAAAAGAAAAAAAATAAGGAATATTTTTTGGATAGATGGTGATAAGTTTAGAAGGAAATATTCTAAAGATTTGGGATACACTTTAGTTGATAGAAAAAAAAATTCTAAAAGGATACAATCACTTTGTTTAAGTAAAGAAAAAAGTAAAATAGTAATAACTTCAATTTTATCATTATTTAAAGATCATCAAAGACAAAATAAAAAAAAGTTCTCTAACTATATTCAGATTTATATCAAAGCTGAAACAAAAAGTTTATTAAAAAGAAATATAAGAAAAGTTTATAGTAATTCTAAAAATGTGGTTGGTGTTGATATAAAATTTCCTGAACCATATAAATCTAATTATGTAATTAAAAATAATTTCGATAGAAAATTTTTAAAAACATCTAAAAAAATATATAAGGATATACATGAAAGAATATTTAAAATTGGCAAAACTAAACATAAAAAACAAATATCAAAATAGTTTTTTTAATTCAAATAT
>CACPOD010000025.1 GCA_902635515.1 uncultured Pelagibacteraceae bacterium | reverse complement strand
TTATTTTTTTTCTCAAAATAAGTTAAATCATTAATAAAATTTTCTTTAAGGAAATCTGAAATTTTTTCACAAACTTTTAATTCAACAAATTTAGCTTTGTTAATTACAGCTTTTAACTCAACAATTTTTAAAAGTTTTTGAGCAAAAGACTCGTCTGTTAATGTAACTTTCCATTTTATTGCGCTTTCCCTCAGTCTTTGTCTTGACATCTCCAGAAGACCAAAATTACTTATTCTTCCAATTTGAATTCTAGCTCTATCTGACCTGCATTTTTCTTTGAGTTTTCTTTCTACTAACCTCCTATTTCCATAACTTAGCATATCAATAAAATCTATAATGATTAAACCAGACAAATCTCTTATCTTTATTTGTCTTGCAATTTCTTCTGCAGCTTCAATATTTGTGTCTAAAGCAGTACTTTCAACATTTTTTCCTTTTATTGAACTTCCAGAATTTATATCGATAGAAACTAAAGCCTCTGTCGGGTTAATAACTAAATATCCTCCTGACTTTAGTTTAATTTCAGAGTCAAAAATTTGATTTAACTTTTGCTCGATATTTTCTTGAATAAATAGTGGAATTTTTCCTCTATATTTTTTCACCTTTTTTACACTTGATGGCATCATAGTTTTCATAAATGATTGAGCCTTTTTATAACCCTCGTTACCTTCTACGATTATATTTTGGGTATTTTCGTCAAACATATCTCTTAAAGTTCTTTTAATTATTTCACTTTCTTGATGAATTAAAGAGGGAGCAATAGAGTTTATTGCATTTTCTTTTATTTGACTCCAAGAATTAATCAAAGTTTCTAAATCACTATTTATTTCATTTTTAGTTTTATTGCTTCCAGCAGTTCTTACAATTAATCCCATCTCCTTAGGTATTTCAATTTCATTTAAAATTGTTCTTATTTTTTTTCTATCAGCAGGATTAAATATTTTTCTTGATATACCTCCTCCTTTAGGAGTATTTGGCATTAATACTATATATTTACCAGCAATAGAAATGAAAGTGCTTAAAGCTGCACCTTTTTGACCTCTCTCGTCTTTAATTACTTGTACAAGAATTACCTGGTTAGGTTTAATTACTTCCTGAATTTTATATCTTTTAAATTTAAATCTATGCTCTTTCTTTTTTTCTTTTCCATCATCTAAATTTTCTTTTTCAGTAATACTTTCTTTATTATTTGAATCTTCTTCTATTTGTTCTCCTGATATCTTTTCTATAGGATCATCAATTTCTAGTTTTCCTTCAGCAATATTTTCCTCTTCTTTAGCCTCAACTTCTCTTGAAAGTTCTTCTCTAGCTTTTTCTTCCTCCTCTTTAATTCTTTCTAAATCTGCTTTTGGTATCTGATAATAATCTGATTGAATGTCATTAAAAGACAAAAACCCATGCCTCTCTCTTCCAAAATCAACAAAGGCTGCTTGCAAAGAGGGTTCAATTCTACTTACTTTACCTAAATAAATATTATTTTTAATTAAGTTATTTTTTAAACCTTCGTACTCGTAATCTTCAATATTTTCGCCTGATTTAAGAACAACTCTAGTTTCATTAGGATGCGAAGCATCAATATATAAATTTTTTTCCATAATTTTGTGAATGTTAATTTCATTAGTAATTTAATTTTTTAAAATTTTGTTTAATTTTCTTGCCATATCTTTAACAAATTCCAAGATATAATGAAATTAAAATGAATAAATTTTTTAGAAATATCTTTATTTTAATTGCTTCTTTTATTCTATTATCAGCAATTTCTATAATAAGTGTTTTATGGACTTATTCTAATGATTTACCCGATTATAAATTTCTTAAAAGTTATAAACCTCCTGTTTCCAGCAAAGTTTACTCTGGTAATGGTGATTTGATGGCAGATTTTTCAAAGGAAAAAAGAGTATTTGTACCATTTAATTCAATTCCAAAAAATGTAATTAATGCATTCTTATCTGCTGAAGATAAAAATTTTTTCAAACATCCAGGCGTTGATGCTAAAGGTGTTATTAGAGCTGTAATAAATAATATTTCAAATATTTTATCATCTAAAAGGTTAGAAGGAGCATCTACAATTACTCAACAGGTAGCAAAAAACTTTTTACTAACCAATGAAGTAAGTTTAAATAGAAAAATTAAGGAAGCAATTCTAGCTTTTAGAATAGAGAGAGCTTTATCTAAAGAAAGAATTCTAGAACTTTATCTAAACCAAATTTATCTTGGAAGTGGAGCATATGGAGTAGCTGCAGCAAGCTTAGAATATTTTGATAAATCTATTAAAGATTTAAATTACTCAGAAGCTGCTTTATTAGCGGCTTTGCCAAAAGCACCTAGCAGATATAATCCTTATAGAGATCCAGATATAGCAAAATTTAGAAGAAATTTAGTTTTAAAAAATTTGTTAGATAATAATTATTTAACTTCAGAATGGTATGAAAAACTTACAAAAGAGGAAATAATTTTAAAAAAAAATAAAAAAATTTATTTAGAAGATGCTCAATATTTTATTGAAGATGTGCGAAAGAGCGTAATTGAAACTTTGAGCTATGATAAAGTTTACAAACAAGGTTTTAATATCAACACACCAATAGATTTAAATTTACAAACAATTGCAACAAAATCACTTAGAGATGGATTAATAGCATATGATAAAAGAAAGGGGTGGAGAGGACCACTTACTAACAAGAATTATAATTCAGAATGGAAAAAAGATTTAGAGAAGTATAAATTAGAAAACTCAATTAATTGGAAATTAGCAATAGTCAAAAAGATAAACAAATTTTCAGCAGAAATAGAAACAGAAGATAATATCGAAGGTGAAATTAAATATCAGAGTATTTCTTGGACAAAAAAAGAATTTAATAAATTATTAAAACCTGGCGATATTATTTATGTTAAAAATCTTAAAGAAAATATTTTTAATTTACAACAACTACCAAAGATAAATGGTGGAATTGTTGTTATGGATCCATTTACTGGAAGAGTTTTAGCACTAAGTGGTGGTTTTAGTTTTAAACAAAGTGAATTTAACAGAGCAACTCAAGCTAAAAGACAGCCTGGATCAGCCTTTAAACCATTTGTTTATGCATTAGCCTTAGAGAACAATTTTACACCAACATCATTAGTTCTAGACGCACCACTGGTTTTAGACCAAGGAGATGATTTAAAAATGTGGAAACCAGAAAATTATGGAAAAAAATTTTATGGGCCTTCGACTTTAAGGGTTGGTTTGGAGAAATCTAGAAATTTAATGACAGTAAGAATAGCCCAAAATCTTGGTGTAGAGAAAATAGTTGATTTTTCAAAAGCATTAAAAATTTATGATAATCCAGAAGAACTTTTATCCATATCTTTGGGATCTGCTGAAACAACTTTATTAAAACTTACATCTGCTTATTCAGTTTTTGTTAATGGAGGTAAACTTGTTGAACCAATACTTATAGATAGAATTCAGGACAGTGAGGGAAATACTATTTTTAACAATGATAAAAGAAAATGTATTAATTGTGATCAAATTTCTTATTTAACCAATGATTATCCAGAGATTAAAAATAACTATACGCAAATTTTTTCTCCAGAAACAGCTTTTCAAATGACATCAATTTTAGAAGGAGTTGTTCAAAGAGGTACAGCTAAAAAACTAAAAGACTTAAATTTAAATATTGCAGGCAAAACTGGAACAACAAATAAAAATACAGATACTTGGTTTATAGGGTTTACCTCAAATGTACTAGTTGGTGTTTATGTTGGTTCAGATAACCCAACTCCATTAGGAAAATATGAAACAGGATCTAAAACGGCTTTACCAATATTCAAAAGTTTTATAAGTGATTCTATTAACAAAAATGATGCAAGACCATTTAAGGCTGCTAAAGGTACAGTGATGATGGTTGTTGACCCTTTAACAGGTCAAAAAGCAAAATTTAACTCAAAGAATACTATTATTGAGGTCTTTAAAAAAGAAAATGTGGTTGATGGAAAAGTACTTTATACAAATTCAGATAGATTAGATTCAAATAATATATTAAAGTTTTATTAATGGATAATAATTATCAAAATTTAAAAGAAGAGATTGAAAAGATAAATCAAAAAATACAGGAGTATCTTTGAAAAAAACAATATCCATTCAAAGCTACAATCTTTAAACTCACAAATGATAAGAGCCGATTTTTGGCAAGATAAAAATAATTCTCAAAGAGTAATCAAAGAAAAGAAATTTTATGAAGATTTAACTAATTCTTTAAATAAAAATGTCGAAAAACTAAAAGATTTAGATGATTTGAATCAACTGGCACATGAAGAAGAGAATTTACAAGTTCAAAATGAAGTTTTACAAAATATAAAAGATTTAAGAAGTGAAGTTAAAAAAAATGAAGTTAAATGTTTTTTATCTAATGAAGCAGACCCTTTAAATTGTTATATAGAAATACATGCTGGTGCTGGAGGCACAGAAAGTCAAGATTGGGCAGATATGCTAAGAAGAATGTATTTAAAATGGTCTGATAAAAAAAATTTTAAATCAAGTTTGATTAGTGAACATAGAGGTGACGAAGCTGGAATAAAGTCTACAACAATTAAAATAGATGGTGACTATGTTTTTGGATGGTTAAAAAAAGAGTCTGGAATACATAGATTAGTTAGGATATCTCCATTTGACTCCGGGGCAAGAAGGCACACAAGTTTTGCAAGTGTTTGGATTTATCCTGTTGTAGATGAAAATATAAATATAGAAATTTTAGAAAAGGATTTAAGAATAGATACCTATCGTTCCAGTGGGGCAGGTGGCCAGCATGTTAATACTACTGATAGTGCAGTTAGAATAACTCATATTCCGTCAAAAATTGTTGTTCAATGTCAAAATGAAAGATCACAACATAAGAATAAAGAAACATGCATGAATATGTTGAAAGCAAGATTATATGATTATGAAATTAAAAAAAGAGAGGAAGAAAGTCAAAATGTTGAAAGTTCTAAATCTGAAATAGGGTGGGGTCATCAAATTAGATCATACGTACTTCAACCTTATAGACTTGTAAAAGATAATAGAACTAATTTTGAAAGCACTAGTCCTGATAAAGTATTAGATGGTGATATTGATGAGTTTTTGGAACAATCGCTTTATAAATTAAATGAGAAATAATATTTTAAAATATTTTGTCCTACTTTTGTCAGTGTTAGTTATTTTGACAATTTACCTTAGCACCATAGGTATAGAGACAGATAAATTTAATGATCAAATTAAAAAAAGAATTTTACTAATAAATAAAAAGATAGATATAGATTTAAAAAAAATTAAATTAACTCTAGATCCTTTTAAACTAAAGATTTATGCAAAAACAATTGGTACTACAGTATATTTTGCAAAAAGACCTTTAGCATTAGAAAGCATTAAAACGCAAGTTTCGCTCAGTTCTTTGATTAAAAATAAGATTTCATCATCAAAAATAGAGTTAAAAACTAAGTCTATATTATTAAATGATTTAATTAAATTTATTCGAACAACAACCAACAAGCCTGAATTATTTATATTAGAAAAAATTGTAAAAAAAGGTCATGTAATTATAGATCTGAATTTGAACATTGATGAAAATGGTAAACTTAAAAATGATTATATC
>CACPOD010000024.1 GCA_902635515.1 uncultured Pelagibacteraceae bacterium | reverse complement strand
TTTAGATGGTGAGGATGGATTACCCATTAAAATTTTATCTATTCTTCCAGATTTGTAAGATTGTCTTCCTGCAATAACGGCATTTTTAAAAGCTAAAGCCATTTCAAATGGTTTTTTTGCTTTTGCTATAGCGGTGTTAACAAGCACTCCGTCACATCCTAATTCCATTGCAATTGTAGCATCTGAAGCTTGACCCAAACCAGCATCAATAATTAATGGGAGTTTGGTTTGTTTTCTAATTATTTGAATATTAATTTTGTTTTGTATGCCTAGTCCTGATCCAATTGGCGCAGCTAAGGGCATAATTGCATCAGCACCTGAATTCTCTAAACGCTTGGCCATTAAAGGATCGTCATTACAATAAACCATAACCTTAAAACCTTCTTTAGCGAGAACTTCTGTAGATTTTAAAGTTTCAATCATGTCTGGAAATAAATTCTTTTTATCTCCTAAAACTTCTAATTTAACTAACTTCCAACCACCTATTTCTCTTGCTAATCTTAAAGTCCTCAAAGCTTCTTTTGAATTAAAGCATCCAGCAGTATTGGGTAAATATGTAATTTTTTTTGGATCAATATAATCCATAAGCAAGGGCTTATTTTTATCCGAAATATTAACTCTTCTTACGGCAACTGTTACAATTTCTGCTCCAGAAAGTTTAATTGCTTTTGCACACTCTGACATACTTTTATATTTTCCTGTTCCAACAATTAATCTGGAATTAAATTTTTTATTCGCAATAATTAGACTATCTTTTTTCAAATTAACCACCCCCAATAAAATGAACTATTTCAATTTTATCATTTTTATTTAATTTTATTTTATTAATTTTTTTTTTATCTATTATTTCCTCATTAAGCTCAATTGCTACTTTATTTAATGGTATTTTTAGATTTTTTAACACCATGGAGAGATCAGAATCTTGAATTATAGATTTGATTTTGCCATTTATTTTGATTTTTATTTTTTTTATTTTTTTCATCGTATATAAGTGCTGAATGAATAATAAAATAATTATTATTAACGGTCCAAATCTTAATCTATTAGGAGAAAGAGAACAATCACAATATGGATCAACTTCGTATGACCAACTTAAAGAGAATTGTTCAAAAAAAGCAAAAGAAATTGGTCTTGATGTTGAATTTGCTCAATCTAATGTTGAAGGAGAGCTTGTTAATATTGTTCAAGATGCTAGGAAAAAATTTGATGGTATGATTATAAATGCTGCTGCATTTACTCATACCTCTGTAGCCATAAGAGATGCTCTAGATTTATTTAAAAAACCAATAATCGAGCTGCATTTATCTAATATTTATAAAAGAGAAGAATTTAGACATAAATCACTTATAAGTGATGTAGTAACTGGAGGAATTTTTGGATTAGGTGCTGAAGGATATATTTTGGCCATAATTTCATTACAAAAGACTTTGCATAATGAAAATAGATAAAAAAATAATTAAAGAATTAAGTGATTATTTAAAGGAATTTAATCTTACTGAAATAGAGATAACTGAAAAGGATACAAAAATTAAAGTATCAAAAAACAATGTTTCAATAAGTAACCAACCTCAAGTTATTTCGTCCTCATCACCTACACCAAGTTCAGTACCTTCTCAAACTCAAAATATTAAATCAGGAACTGAAATTACTTCACCTATAATTGGAACTGCCTATCATGCACCAGAACCAGGTGCTAAAAAATTTGTTGAGATTGGAAAAAAAATTAAAAAAGGTGATACGATAATGATTGTTGAAGCAATGAAAACCATGAATCATGTTCCTTCAACAGCAGATGGTGTAGTAAAAGAAATTTGTGTTGAAGATGGCCAACCTGTAGAATTTGGTCAAACTATTATTATCCTAGAATAAATAATGTTTAAAAAAATTTTAATTGCAAACCGTGGGGAAATTGCAGTTAGAATTATTAGAGCATGTAAAGAATGGGGAATACATACAGTCGCTGTTCATTCAGATGTAGATAGAGAAAGCATGCATGTGAGAATGGCAGATGAAAGTGTTTGTATAGGTTCTCATCAACCAACAAATAGTTATTTAAATATTCCAGCTTTAATGTCAGCAATAGAACTTACAAATGCTGATGCTGTTCATCCTGGATATGGTTTTCTTTCTGAAAATGCAAATTTTGCAAGAATTTTAGAAGAGAATAAAATTAATTTTATTGGAGCTTCATCAAAACATATAGAAATGATGGGTGATAAAATCCAAGCAAAAAGAATAGCTAAAGAAAATGGATTGCCCGTTATTGAAGGGTCTGAAGGAGGGGTAAAAGATGTCTCTGAAGCAAAAGAACTTTGTAAAAAAATTGGTTTTCCTGTTTTAATCAAGGCCTCAGGTGGAGGTGGAGGCAAAGGTATGAAAATAGTTTATAAGGAAGAAGAATTTGAAACGCTGTTTTCAACCGCAAAATCAGAAGCAAAAAAATACTTTGGTAATGATGAGGTCTATATTGAAAAATTTTTTCAAAATCCAAGACATATTGAGGTTCAAATATTAGCTGGAAAAAATAGAGCAGTTCACCTACATGAGAGAGATTGTTCGGTTCAAAGAAGGCATCAAAAACTTATAGAGGAAACACCAAGTCCAGTTTTAAATGATGAAATAAGAAAAGATTTATTTGAAAGAACAGTAAAAATGGTAACAAAAATAGGTTATACGGGAGCTGGTACTGTTGAGTTTATATATGAAGATGGAAAATTTTATTTCCTTGAAATGAATACAAGAGTCCAAGTTGAACATCCTGTAACTGAGATGGTTACTGGCGTTGATATAATTAAAGAGCAAATTTGGATTGCTTTTTCAGGAGAAACAGCTTTGAAACAAAGTGATATAAATCCTAGAGGACATGCAATTGAATGTAGAATAAATGCTGAGGATGCTAGTAAAAACTTTCAGCCTTCGCCTGGAGTTATTACTATGTGTCATCAACCATCTGGTTTTAGAACAAGAGTAGATGGCGCAATATTTCAAGGATATAAGGTAACACCCTATTACGATAGTATGGTGTGTAAGTTAATTTGTCATGGAAGAAACAGAACTGAAGCAATTCAAAGAATGAATAGATCTTTAGATGAATTTGTTATTGAAGGAATAACCACAACAATACCTCTACATAAAAAATTACTAAACCACAAAAAATTTATCAATTCAGATTTTAACGTTAGTTGGCTAGATAAAGATTCAATTGTTTAATAACAGTTTGCAAGCCAAACATCATAAACAGGATGATCAAATGGTGTAATTGATGGACTTGATGAAAACATCCAGCCATTAAAAACAAAAACTTCATCATTATTTTTATTATTCAGATCTCGAACTTGTATATAGGCAGTTATTTCTGGATTATCATCAAATTCTGAATTTTTACATTTTAGACTTTTAATTGATAAATCTTTAAAATTCACTAATTCTCCATTTTTAAGTTTAAGCAAAGTGTTTTTAGAACTTATTTTATCCAAAATTTTTATATCAGTAAAAGTTCCCTCTAAATTACTTTTTGCATTTAAGTTTAAAACTAAGCAAAAATAAAATAAAAAAACTAAATAGATTAATTTTAAATTATTCTTTCCAACTTGAGTATTTCTTTTTAATACCATCTTGATTCTTATTTGGATAATATGCTGCGTCAGTGCCGGTTAAATTTTCTTGATGAGGTTTTTGCCATTCATATTTTTCTAAGGTATGTTTTTTCTCAATTTTATTTGGTGTAAAATGTATCCAAGAATACCATTCAACAGGAATTTTTGATGCGTCAATTGTTTTTGAATAGATAACCCATCTTTTTCCGTTTTTACTCTCATAGTATTTATTACCTAGCTCATCAGTACCAACTAGTTTTCCAAAAAAAATAGTTTTTAGTCTTGTTCCAAAAGTATCTTGATTCCACCAAGTGAAAATTTTTCTTAAAAGTGTCAACATAATATTTTTTTATTTATTCAATTAAAAATTGTAAAATTTAAATTAGACTAAAATATGAATATGTATATAAATTAATTGATTCATTATTCAAATTAAAATTTAAATTGAGGTCAAATGGCAAAGTATTTAGTTGAAACTTATTATACCTGTACTTTTAAAGTAAATCATTATTTAGATGATATTAACGAGGCAGAGTTAAAAAATTTAGAAAAAAGAGATGATGGTAAATTTGAGGTTTTAGACGTAAAACTTGATAACAGAAAAACAAAAAGTCTAGATCCTAAAAACAATAAAGTCCTTGAAAACAACAAAGTAGAAGTAGTTACTGAATCAGATAAAAAAAACCCAATAAATAAAGAAAACGTAATAGCAAGTATAAAAACAGCTAACGAGAATTCAGGTAAAAGATTTAGCATGCCTGACAGAAGAAAAGGATATATTCAAAAAGCTACTATTGGCGACCACAAAGTTTACCTGCATACCGGAGAATATGAGGATGGAAAAATTGGAGAAATATTTATTGATACCAGTAAAGAAGGTGAGCTTGTTAAAGCTTTAATGAATAATTTTGCAATTGCTGTATCTCTAGGCCTTCAATATGGTGTTCCGTTAGATGAGTTTATAAGTGCATTTGTAGGTACAAAATTTGAACCATCTGGCAAAGTCCATGGTAATGATAGAATTTTAAGCGCCACCTCAATTTTGGATTATATTTTCAGAGAATTAGCTATTTCATATCAAAATAGAGAAGATCTAGCCCATACTCCAGCTATTGGAGGAAATGATTCTATAAATGCAGAAGATCAAAGCTCTGAGGATCAAAATCAATTATTGAAAATTGTAAAAGACATTACGAGTAAAGGTTTCGTTAGAAATAATTATAAAAAAAATCTAGTTGATCTTTCAGATGTAAAAATAAGTTTAAAAGGTAAAAAATAAGTTATTTTTTTGTTTTTAATGCTAAATTTAACTCTTTCAATTGATCTGGATTTACCTCAGATGGTGCATTCATCATTAAATCTTGTGCGTTCTGGTTCATTGGAAACATTGTAACTTCCCTAATATTTTTCTCATTAGCTAGCAACATTACAATTCTATCAATACCAGGTGCTATGCCTCCATGTGGTGGTGCTCCATAACTAAGTGCATTAATCATACCACTAAATTTTTCATCTACTTGATTTTTATCGTATCCTGCAATCGAGAAAAGTTTATACATAAGTTCTGGTTTATGATTTCTAATTGCTCCTGAAGATAATTCTATGCCATTACAAACTATGTCATATTGATAAGCAAGTATATTTAATGGGTTTTCAAAATCTTTTTCACTTAAATCACCTTGAGGCATTGAAAATGGATTGTGACTAAATTCAATCTTGTTTGTTGATTCATCTTTTTCAAACATTGGATAATCTACAATCCAGCAAAATGCGAAAACATTTTCATCAATTAAATCAAGATCTTTTGCAATTTTATCTCTTGCTAGTGCAGTAATTTTTTCTAACTCGTCTTGTTTTCCACATGCCATGAAAATACTATCCCCTATTTCGCAGTTTGTTTTTTTCATGATTTCAGCCAATGCATCTTTAGAAAAGAATTTTCCTATAGGACCTTTTGCTGAAATATCTTTATCTTTCTCAAAAGTAAAATAAGCTAAACCAGAAGCGCCTTCTTCTTTGGCCCATTTATCAATATTATCAAAAAAACTTCTTGGCTTATCTTTCGTATTTTTTGTAATAATACATCTTACTTTAGATCCAGATTTTACTAATTTTTTAAATATTTCAAATGAAACATCTTCTCTTGTAAAAATTTCAGTTATATCATTTACAATGAGTGGGTTTCTTAAATCTGGTTTATCAGTACCATATTTAAGCATTGCTTCCTTGTATGAAATCTTTGGAAATTTATCAAACATCAGTTTTTTAGTTGAAAAATTTTTAAATGTATTAACCATTAACTTTTCAACAACATTAAATACATCCTCTTGTTCAACAAATGACATTTCCAAATCTAATTGATAAAACTCCCCAGGACTTCTGTCTGCTCTTGCATCTTCATCTCTGAAACAAGGTGCAATTTGAAAGTATCTATCAAAGCCCGAAACCATTATTAATTGTTTAAATTGCTGAGGTGCTTGTGGTAGTGCATAAAATTTTCCTGGATTTAAACGACTTGGTACTAAAAAATCTCTAGCACCCTCTGGGCTAGATGAGGTTAAAATTGGTGTTTGAAATTCTAAAAAACCTAATTTAGTCATTTCATTTCGGATGTATGAAATAACCTTGGATCTTAAAATAATGTTTTCGTGAATTTTTTTTCTTCTTAAATCTAAGAATCTATATTTCAATCTTATTTCTTCTGCATATTCTTGATCACTAAAGATTGGCATAGGGAGCTCTTTACAGGTGCCTAAAACTTCATGCTGCTCAATAACAACCTCTATTTCACCAGTGTCAATTTCAGAATTAATTGTTTCTTTAGATCTGTTAACAACTTTCCCCTCAACTTTAATCACTGTTTCTAATTGCATTTTTTCTAAATCAGAAAAATATTTATTTTCTTTATCAATTATACATTGGGTAATTCCATAATTATCTCTCAAATCAATAAATAATAAATTACCATGGTCTCTTTTTTTATTTATCCAGCCTGAAAGAGAAATTTTTTTATCAACATCCTCTTTTCTTAATTCATTACACTTGTGCGTTCTGTATTTATTCAATTAAACCTCTAATGCTTCTTTTATAATTTTAAAATCGATTGGTTTCTTTCTTTTTAAACTAATTTCGTCGATTTTATATATGAAATCAGAAATTTTGCCATAAGTTCTATCAATTCTCTTAATTATAAATTCAATAAGTTTTTGGTCTATTGATATTTGACGATCAGAAAGATTTTTTAAAATTAGTGCATAAATTAAATCATCACCAGGTTTTTCAATTTGAGATAAAATAAAATTATTAGATCTTGAATTAAGATCATTTAATTTAAAATTAAAGTCAACTATTGGTATTTTTGAGGTTACTATTAAGTACTTATTATCCTGATCTATAATATTTATAAGTGTAAATAATAAGTTTTCATTTATTTTTTCGGTTAAATCCTCAACAATAATATTTTCATATATTTTAATTTGTTGAAGAAAGTCATTATTAATATCTTTTGCATTAATTTTAATTCCTCTATGCTTTTCTAAAAATATATTTATTAAATGACTTTTTCCTGAAAACTTTTCACCTATTAAGTTTATAAAATTTTTATCCCATTTTGGCCAACTATTTAAAAGGCTAAAAGAGTGTTCGTTGCTGTTTGAAACATAAAAATCCTGATCTTTAAAATTTTGATCATAATCAAATTTAAGTATTTGCTGATTAAGATTTGTCATTTAAAATCCAAATTTTATTTTTAATTTCAAAATCATAATTTTGATCACTCATAACTTCTAAAAACTTATCAGGAGTTCCATTAAAAATAACTTTATAAAAATTATTTCGATTATCGAACTTATAAATTGAAAAATTATATATCAAAT
>CACPOD010000023.1 GCA_902635515.1 uncultured Pelagibacteraceae bacterium | reverse complement strand
CAGAAAATATTGAAAGGGAAATTCCAAAAACTAGAGCTTGATTTTTGTTTACCTTTCCCGTGGGTATTGGTCTAAGGCAAGTTCTTGTCATTAATGCATCAAGATCAGACTCATACCACATATTTAAAGCCCCAGCTGCTCCTGCTCCAATTGAAACTAAAATAATTCCAATTATTGCATCCTTTGTCGGGATAATATTTGGGGCCATTAACAAACCAACTGCACATGTAAAGATAACCAAAGACATTACTCTCGGTTTCATTAATTTAAATAATTCAGATAAATTAAAAGCGTCTTCTTGAGATAAATTTCTATTTTTTAATTTAGACTTAATCATTAATTTAAAGTTAAAAAATCTTGTTTGCTATATTTAACTAGTAGATTTTTCAACACCCTCTTCATCTTCAAACTTTGGTAATTCTTCAAAAGTATGAAAATTAGGTGGAGATGGTACTGTCCATTCTAAAGTTGTAGCGCCTTCTCCCCATGGGTTTTGTGCTGCAGCCTTTTTCTTATAAAAAGCATAAGCAAGGTTTATAAAAAATACTACCAATCCAATTACAGAAATATAAGAACCAATTGAGGAAATGTAATTCCATCCCGCAAAAGCATCTGGATAGTCAGCATATCTTCTTGGCATTCCTGCAAGGCCTAAAAAGTGTTGTGGGAAGAAAACTAAGTTTACTCCAATAAACGTTAACCAGAAGTGTAATTGACCCATCCATTCTGAATACTCGTAACCAGTCATTTTTCCAAACCAGTAATAAAAACCAGCGAAGATGGCAAACACAGCTCCTAATGATAAAACGTAATGAAAATGAGCAACAACATAATATGTATCATGCATTGCAGTATCAACACCAGCATTCGCAAGAACTACACCAGTAACTCCACCAACAGTAAATAAAAATATAAATCCTAAAGCCCAAACCATTGGAGTTTTAAATGAAATCGAACCACCCCACATGGTTGCTATCCATGAAAATATTTTTATACCGGTTGGAACTGCAATGATCATCGTTGCAGCTAAAAAGTATGCTTTAGTGTCTGTACTTAAACCAACTGTATACATATGGTGAGCCCAAACAACGAAACCAACTATTCCAATTGCAACCATTGCATAAGCCATTCCTAAGTATCCAAAAACTGGTTTTCTAGAAAATGTTGAAACAATATGACTGATCATTCCAAAACCTGGTAAAATTAAAATATAAACTTCTGGGTGACCAAAGAACCAAAATAAATGTTGGAATAGAACTGGGTCTCCACCAGTTTGTGCATCAAAGAAAGCTGTTCCAAAGTTCCTATCTGTAAGAAGCATAGTAATTGCTCCTGCTAACACTGGTAATGATAACAATAATAAGAAAGCAGTTACTAATATTGACCAAGCAAATAATGGCATTTTGTGCAATGTCATGCCAGGTGTTCTCATGTTCAAGATTGTTGTAATAAAATTAACTGCACCTAAAATTGAAGAAGCTCCAGCTAAGTGTAAACTTAAAATTGCAAAATCCATTGCTGGACCTGGTTGACCTGCTGTAGATGATAACGGAGGATATATTGTCCATCCTCCTCCTACTCCTGTTTGACCTGGAGGGCCATCCATGAAAATTGACATTATTAATAATATGAAAGATGTAGGTAGCAACCAGAATGAAATATTGTTCATTCTAGGAAAAGCCATATCAGGTGCACCAATCATTATTGGAACAAACCAGTTACCAAAGCCACCTATCATTGCCGGCATCACCATAAAGAAAATCATTATTAAACCATGACCAGTAACTAAGACATTATATAAATGATAGTTTCCACCTAAAATTCCATCACCTGGATGCATCAATTCCATTCTCATTAAAACTGAGAATGCAGTACCAATCACACCTGCAATAATTGCAAATATTAGATACATAGTTCCAATATCTTTGTGGTTGGTTGAGTAAGCCCAACGTTTCCAACCAGTTGGTGTATGATGATCGTCGTGTGATGCTGTTTGTGTATACATATTATTTACTCGCTAGTTTTTTAAATTGATCTTCTTCGTTAATTTCTTTTGCAAATTTGACTTTAGCGTCTAACAACCATTCTTGATATTCTTCTTCGGTAACAACTCTAACTTCAATTGGCATAAACGCGTGTTTAATTCCACAAAGTTCAGAACATTGACCATAATAAGTTCCAACTTTTTCTGCTTTAAACCAAGTTTCATTTATTCTTCCAGGAACAGCGTCTCGTTTTACACCAAATGAAGGTAGTGCCCATGCATGTAGAACATCATTAGCTGTAATCATTACCTTAACGACTTTGTTTACTGGAACAACTAGTTCATTATCTACAGCTAAAAGTCTTGGCTCGTTTTCTTTTAAGTCTTTAGTTTCTATCATGTATGAATCAAAGAAAATATTTTCGTCTGGATACTCGTATCCCCAGTACCATTGATATCCAATAGCTTTAACAGTTATGTCTGCTTTTGGAATTGCATCTTGTTTATATAAAATTTTAAATGATGGAACCGCCATCACGATTAGAATTAAACATGGAATTAAAGTCCATAAAACTTCAACAGCAACATTATGAGTTCTTTTTGATGGAACTGGATTTGCTGAAGCTCTAAATCTAATACAAGCATAAACCATTAAAAATAGAACAAAAACACTGATTGCTATTATAATTGGTAACAGCAATTTATCATGAAAGTTAACTATATCTCTCATGGTCTCGGAAGCAGCCTTTTGAAAGCCTAGTTGCCAATCGACTGGTTGATTAGCGAATGCGCTTGAAGTGATAAAGAATGTTAGAAATATATATAAAAATTTTTTCATTTTTTTAACCTATATAGAGTGTCTTTTAAAAAAATACACTTTTACTTTTAGCGACAAAATATCAATTAATGGCGTAATTTATGATCGATAGAGCAGAAATTACAGCCGTTTCAGATCTCAATATGTTTTCATTGATTTTAATAGGCTGAACACCATTAAATTTAAGAATCTCTTCCCTCTCCTCCTCAGAAAAATCTCCCTCTGGTCCTATAATTACACAAGTAGGTTTTATAGTTAACTTTTTAATGTCAATTTTTGTATTAGCAGTGTTGAGATCAGTAAAAATTAAATCCATATCATTATTTAAAAATCTTTTTAATTTTTGAGGATCCTCAATTGATGGAACTGTGATTCTATTTGACTGTTCGGCTGCTTCTATGATTACTTTTTCCAATCTCTCTTTATTTATCTTTCTAACAATCGTTCTTTCAAAGATGACAGGTAAAAACTTAGTTACCCCAAGCTCCGTTGCTTTTTGGATCATGAAATTAAAGTAATTTGATTTGATTGGAGAGAAAGCTAACCAGAGTTCTTTAGTATTTTCTTTCTGTCTTAATTGTTTCGTAACATTAAATTCAACTATGCTTTTTGTTATATTTACGATTTTCGCTTCCCATTCTCCACTTATATTAAAAAGAGAAAAAACTTCTTTTTCTTTAAGTCTCATTACTTTTGAAACATAGTGAGATTGAGATTTATCAAGTTTGTCAGTCAAATTAAGAGATAAACTTTTTGAATAAAATAATCTAATGTTACTCATATTGATAAGTTAGTTTATGAAAAATATTAAAGCAATAATTTTTGATGCTTACGGCACCTTATTTGATGTCAATTCAGCTGCTGAAAAATGTAAAGATAAAATAGGTGATAAGTGGGAAGGTTTCGCCAATTATTGGAGAACAACACAATTAGAATATACTTGGCTTAGAAGTTTAATGAAACGTCACAAGGATTTTTGGCAGGTAACAGAGGATAGTTTGGATAAATCAATGAAAACTTATGAGATAGACTCTTCAATGAGAAATGAGTTATTAGATCTTTATAAAATTCTTTCACCATTTAAAGAAGTTCCGGAAGTTTTAAAATCATTAAAAGAAAAAGATTTTAAACTTGCTATTCTTTCAAATGGTACTCCTTCCCTGCTCGATGAATTGGTTAAGAGTAATAATTTAGAAAATATATTTAATGATATTTTTTCAATTGAAGAGGTTGGAGTTTATAAACCAGAATCTAAAGTTTACGATCTTCCAATAAAGAAATATCAAATTCAAACAAATGAAGTTGCTTTTTTAAGTGCAAATACTTGGGATGTTTCAGGTGGTGGAAACTATGGTTATAATTCTATTTGGGTCAATAGAAGCAACAATACTTTTGATAATCTAGATTATGTCCCAAAACATCAAATCAAAGATCTTAGTAAGTTACTTGATATATTATAAAAAATTCTTATTTACGAAATATGAAAAATATTGAAGTTAGTAAAATTATTGACCCTATCCCTGCCTCTGACGGTGCTGGAGTTAAATTAAAGAGAAGTATTGGTGTTGAGCCAAACTACTTTGATCCATTTTTAATGTTAGATGAATTTGGTTCAGAAAATAGTGAAGATTATATTGCAGGTTTTCCACCCCACCCTCATAGAGGAATTGAGACAGTAACTTATATGTTAGCTGGAGATTTTGAGCATAAAGATAGTACCGGTGGTGAAGGTAGAATGACTGCAGGAGACGTTCAGTGGATGAAAACAGGAAGTGGAATTATTCATTCTGAAATGCCTGCAATGAAAGAAGGTAAACTTCATGGTTTTCAATTATGGATTAACATGCCCGCTAAATTAAAAATGAGTAAACCTGAATACATTTACATTGATGCAGATAAAATGAGTGTTCATAATGACGATGATAAACAAGTAAAAGTAATAGCTGGGAAATTCGAAAACGCTGAAGGACCGGTAAAAGGTCATAACGTTGAACCAGTTTATTTTGATGTAGAATTAAATAAAGATAAAGAATTCAATTTTAAATTACCATCTACTCATAATACTTTTATTTATTTGATTAATGGTGAAATTGAAATTGGCAAAAAAAAACATGACAATGTTAAAGATAGTACTTTAATATTGTTAACCGAGGGTGAAGATTTAACAGTTAAAGCTAAATCAGATGCTAAATTTTTGGTAATTTCGGGTAAGCCAATAAATGAAGAAATAGCTAGAGGTGGACCATTTGTAATGAATACTAAAGCAGAAATCTTGCAAGCTGTTCAAGATTATCATAATGGTACATTTGTAAAGTAAATTATGAAAGCTGTAGAAATCAATAAAACTGGTGGACCTGAAGTTTTAGAAATTAAGAATATATCTTTAGATAAGCCTGGTCCAGATCAAGTAACTATTGAACAAAAAGCAATTGGTCTAAACTACATTGATACTTATCATAGATCTGGTTTGTATCCATTAAAACTACCAATTGGTCTTGGTTTAGAAGGTGCTGGAATTATTACTGATGTTGGGGATAAAGTAAAAGACTTTAAAGTTGGTGATAAAATTTCATATGCTGGCATTCCTTTAGGTTCATATTGTTCTCATAGAAATTACACAACTAAGAATTTAGTAAGAGTACCAGATGGTATTGATCTTGAAATAGCTGCAACTTTAATGACAAAAGGTTTAACAACTTTTTATCTTTTACATAAAACATATCCAGTTAAATCAGGAGAAACAATTTTATTTCATGCAGCAGCTGGTGGTGTTGGTCAAATTTTTGGACAGTGGGCAAAAAGTTTAGGCTGTACTGTTATAGGTACAGTTGGTTCAGATGAGAAAGTAAATATAGCAAAAGAAAATGGTTACGATCATGTAATTAATTACAATAAAGAAGATTTTGCAAAAAAAGTTTTAGAAATTACTAATGGTAAAGGTGTTCCTGTTGTCTATGATGGTGTTGGTAAAGATACATTAGATGGTTCAATTGAATGCTTAGCTGTGAGAGGAATGATGGTTTCATTTGGAAATGCATCGGGACCATTATCAGATATTAATGTACCTAAAGTAATACAACCAAAAGGGCTATATCTTGTAAGACCTTCTATGCAACAATATCTATCAACAAAAGAAGAATTAAATGAAGCCTCAAAAACAATGTTTGAAAAAATTAGTTCTGGAAAAGTTAGAATAAAAATTTTTAAAAAATATAAGCTAGAGGAAGTTATACAAGCTCATCAAGATCTTGAAGGAAGAAAAATTTTAGGCCCAGCTGTAATAGTTCCTAATTAACATCAACATCCATATCTGACATATGGAGTTTAAGTGCATTAGTTGATATTTGAATTTCTCTTATAAAAAAAATTATTGATATAATCATAGATAAACAACAAGACCCAAAAATTACTCTAGCAAGAAAAACTTCATCTAAATATAGCGCAAACACAGTAAGCATATTAAATAAAAAACCAAACGCAGCAAATAATATTGTCCATCTTAGCAGAGTAATTCTTCCACTTAAGTTTATAAATTGTTTTTTCCATTCTGGGGGAATGTGTTTTTCATAAACATGTTCATCATGAAGTTGACGAATTAGAATACTAAGAGAATGGAACCTGTTGCTATAAACTCCCATTAATAAAGGAATTGCTGGAAACATAAGTGCTGTGACTGTGTAATCTATATTCATACGAATCAATTTGATTATGAAACTAGGCTTTGTTATTTACAAGTAAAATATAATGAACCAAGTAAAACTTTTTATAGACTTAACAAGACTAAAAAAACCAATTGGCTATATGCTATTATTTTGGCCATGTGCATGGGGTTTAACATTAGCATATGATTTTTCTTCAAATTTAAAAGATTATTTTTTTTATTTAACTCTATTCTTTCTTGGTTCTCTTTTGATGCGGTCAGCCGGATGTATCGTTAATGATATTTTGGATAAAAAGTTTGATGCAAAAGTATTTCGAACTAAAAATCGTCCAATTGCGTCAGGAAAAATATCAACAAGACTTGGAATGTTTTATGCGCTTGTTTTATGTTTATTAGCTTTTTTGGTTCTAATAAATTTTAATTTATTTACCATAATTTTAGCTATAGCTTCAATGCCACTTGCTTTCACCTACCCTCTGATGAAGAGGTTTACATACTGGCCACAATTATTTTTAGGAATTACCTTTAATTATGGATTAATTCTTGGTTGGACAGCTATTAATGAAGAGATTGAGTTGATACCTATACTTTTTTATCTTGGGGCCATATTTTGGACACTGGGTTATGACACAATCTATGGATACCAAGATATAAAAGATGATGAAATTATTGGATTAAAATCAACCTCAATAAAGTTTAAGGATAAAGCAAAAAAATTTTTAATCGCATGTTACACATCATTGATAGTTTTTTTTCTTATAGGAGCTTATAGCATGAACTTAAATTATAATTTTTATTTATTTATGATTGTTCCTTTTATTCACTTATTTTTATATCAAATTAAAATTTTTAATTTAAAAGATCCAACAAGTTGTTTAAAAGCTTTCAAAAGTAACAACTTTTTAGGACTATTAATTTTTTTAAACATCCTAATTGCTAAAATTTAATATGGAAAATAAAAAAATTTTTCAGAGACTATATAAAGATTATTCAAAAAAATATTTAAACAAAATTTTTTTATCAGCTTTTTTTTCAATACTTGTTGCTGGAAGTACTTCTGCTATCGCATGGCTTCTAGATCCAGCAATAAAAAAACTTTTCATAGAAAAAGATCAGAGTTTGATATTTATAATTCCATTTTTAATTATAATTGCTTTTGCTACCAAAGGTTTTTCTTTATATCTAGCTAAGGCAACAATGATTAGCGTTGGTGAAGAAATTAAAAAAATGCTTCAATTTGATATGGTTAAATCATTAGTTAAAACAGATACTAAAATTATAGATAAAAAACACTCCGGAAAATTTATTTCAAATCTTATATATGATGTGAATCACATTACTCATATGCTTAGTAATGCAATATTAACTCTGTTTAAAGATAGCCTAACTCTTATTGGTTTGCTTACTGTCATGTTTATTCAAAATTGGAAATTATCACTTATATCAATTATAATGATACCATTAGCAGGTTTCTTTTCAAAAAAACTAGGAAAAAGAGTTGGAAAAGTAGTGACTGAAGCTCAAGAAAAATCTGGATATTTAACAACTTATCTTGTCGAGCTTTTTAAAAATCATAGACTAATAAAAATATTCCAAAGAGAAAATTATGAAGAAATCAGAGCTAATGAAAATCTGTCTCAACTGAAAGATAAAAACAAAAAAATACAAACAGTTTATGTAAGAATGTCACCAGTTATGGAAACCTTAACTGGTATCATGATTGCTATTTTAATTTTTTATTCTGGTAAACTGATATCAAAAGGAGAGCTTGAAATTAATAATTTTTTTTCTTTTTTAGCTGCAATGATGCTAGCTTATCAACCAGTAAGAGCTTTATCAACCTTAACTATGAATATAAATCAAGGCTTATCTGCTGCTTCAAGAATTTTACCAATTATTGATCAAAAAAATGATATCAATGATGCTCTTAATGCTAAACCAATTGTAATAAAAAATTCTGAAATTAAGTTTAAGAATGTAGATTTTGCTTACGACATTAAAGAGTCTATAACCTTAAGTTCAGTTAATCTTGAATTTAAAGGTGGAAAAATGACTTCTCTTGTTGGTCATAGTGGTTCTGGAAAATCTACTATACTAAATTTAATTCCAAGATTATATGATGCAAGAGGTGGGGATATTACCATTGATGATCAATCGATATATAAAAGCA
>CACPOD010000022.1 GCA_902635515.1 uncultured Pelagibacteraceae bacterium | reverse complement strand
TTTGGTTTTTTTATGAAATCTATATAAATCCTCAATATCTAAATTGAAAACAAGATCTGAGTTTAAGATTAAATATTGTCTATTTTTTAAATCTAAATTTCCAATTGGACCCGCAGTACCTAATTGTTTTTTATCTTTTATTAACTTAATCTTTGATTTAAAAATATGATTATTTATAAAAGATTGTATTTGATTAAATTTATAATGTGCACAAATAATTATCTCCTCAAATTTGTATTGTTCTAAAAGATTAATTATTCTTAATAAATTGGGTTCTTTTTTAACTAAAACTAATGGTTTAGGAGTTTTATAAGTCAAAGGCCTTAACCTTTTTCCTAATCCACCAGCGAGAATAATCGCAACTTTATCTTTGTCAGCTTTAAAATTAATATTTTTCTTAAAATTATTATCAATTATTTTAAGAAATTTTTTTTTTTGATTTAGCAAAGGTACGTGCTTTATATTTTTAGGAATATTTTTTAAGGTTTTTTGTCCTTCTACAATATAATATGATTTTTTATTAATTATTAATTTTGCTTTATATTTGGCAAAATCATTAAATTTCTTTTTAATTATAAATCGTCTTATGTCGCCGTCTGAAATTGTACCTAAAAATTTTTTATTCTTATCACATGCAATCAGTAATTTTATTTTAAGTTTATTTATTTTATTTATTACTTCATTAATAGATAAATTTTCCGAAATTATATGTTGTGTTGAATTTCTCATATAAATGATTATTAAAAAGAATAATGATTAACAAAAAAAAATTATTATTTCCATATATTATTGCTGAAATTGGATCAAATAACAACGGATCTATTCTTAAGGCTAAAAAATTAATTAAAGCTGCAAAATCTGCAGGTTGTGATGCAGTTAAGTTTCAATCATGGAATGAAAATCTTTACAATTTAAATACTTTAACAAATTCAGAATTATCAAATATAAAAAAATTGGTGATGACGCCAATAAAATTAAAACTTTTAAGAAACTTTGCAAAAAAAATTAATATTGATTTTGGAACAACTGTATTTGATGAGCTACAACTGAAAGATGCTTTAAAAATAAATTGTGATTTTATTAAAATTGCTTCTATGGATTGTAATAATTATCCATTTTTAAAAAAAGTATTAAAAATTAAAAAACCTGTAATTATCTCTACGGGCTTTACTAGCCCTAAAGAATTAAGAAAAACAATAGATATCTCTAATAAAAGTAAAAAAAAGAATATTTTCTTTCTACACTGCGTGAGTATTTATCCACCTAAATACGAACAACTGAATATAAATAATATCAAATATCTAAAAAAAATTACCAAAAAAATAGTTGGCTTTTCAGATCATTCCATTGGAACATATGCTGCTATTTTAGCTACAACCGCTGGAGCTAAAATTATCGAAAAACATTTTACACTTAATAAAAAAGCAATTGGTGCAGATCATAAAATTTCAGCAGATTTAGTTGAAATGAAAAAATTAGTTTTAGAGTGTAAAAATGTTTCAAAAACTCTTGGTAAATTTAAAAGAGAGATATCTAAACAAGAATATAAGATCTCTTTAAATATGAGAAGAAGTGTCTATGCAAAAAAAAATATAACTAAAAACGAGATTTTTACATTTAATAATTTATGTATTCACAGACCTGGAAACGGCTTAGGTCCAGAGTACTTAGAGAAGATTGTTTCTAAAAAAGCAAAAATAAATATTCAAAAAGGAAAAAAAATAAGTTTAAGTATGATAGTTAATTAAATATGTGACCACCAAGAAGTTTTGTTTTTATTTAAAAAATTCTTGAGATTTTTTTTATTGATTTTTTTAATTTCAATTAATTTTTCTTTTAATTTATTTATCTCTTTAACATTATGAATATTGAATTTTAGGAAATATTCATAATGTTTAATTTTACTATCTAAATCTCTAATTATTTGTTCTTTATTAAAATTATTTAAATTACTCACGTTTTGATCATATTGCCTATAATATGTAACTATATTTGGATCATATATCCCTTTGGCTTTAATAATCAGCAATAACTTTGCTATACACCAATCCAATGCCAATAAGTTTGGATTTATTAAATTAATTACTTTTTTTAAAGCTTTTGTTTTAATAGTCAAATTTGACAAACCTATAAAATTTGATGAGTAAATATCTTTTAGTTTAATTTTTTTTTTACTAATTGATAACCATTTTTTTGGCTTTGATTTGTTTTTAGAAAAAATATGTAAATTATTTACAAAAAAATCGTTGTCTTTAATCTTATTGCGTATTAATTCATACCTATCTTTACTCATATAATCGTCAGAGTCTAATAATGTAATCATTTCATAATTTTTCATAATCTTTTTTAAAGCAAAAACTCTAGCTTTATTCATTGGGAGATCACATGATATTAATTTGTATGGAACTTTAATCAAATCAGTATAACTACTGTTTAATTTTGTACCATTCAAACATAATATTAAATCAAAATCTTGTTTTGTTTGTAGATTGATAGAATTTATAAATTCTTTAAAAAATTTTTTTGACTTTGGAAATAAAGTTGAATAGATGCAAAATTTATTTTTCAAGATATCTTTTCACTAAATTAAAATCTTCAATTGTGTCTATGTCAAATGAAGGAGTTTTTTTCTGAATATGAACATAAGTTTCTTTTGTCATAAATGTTTTATCTTTTTTTAAACTGTTATGCTTAAAAATATAGAGATTTCCATTTGGTGAATAATTTTTAGACAATTTTTGTCTATTATTTATACTCATTTTTATTTTTTGGTATGGATAAATTTTGTTGTTTTTTATTCTAAATTGAAAATTAATTGGAGTTATTTCCTTAACTGTAATTAAATATTTTGCTTTTTTTTTAAGAAAAAGATTTATTGCCTCATCAATTTCTTTGGGGGATCTTAGAGGATGAGTTGGTAACATTGCACAAAAGTTTTTAACTTTAATATTTTTTAATTTTTCATACATCTGAACTGCATGTAAATATACATCAATAGATTTCGTATTATCACCAGATAATTTTTTTGGTCTTTTAAATAAAATTAGGACTTTTTTTTCGTTAGTACATAATTTGATTATCCTTTCATCATCTGTGGACAAAATTATAGTTTTTATTTTTTTTGATCTTTGAGCTGCCCTAATAGTGTGAAGAATTAATGGGATTTGATTTAGTTTCTTTATATTTTTATTTTTTAAACCTTTTGATCCTTTTCTTGCTGGAACTACACAAATCATTTCCTACTTCTCTATGATCAGATCACCAATTATTAATCTATCTAATCCACAAGAAAAAAAAGTTCTTATTGCGTGTTCTGGGCTCATAACGATTGGTTCTCCATTTAAATTAAAAGAAGTGTTCATGATTACTGGTACTTTTGTAATAATATAAAACTCATTAATTAATTTATAAAATTTTTTATGAAATTGATTATTAACAGTTTGTATTCTTCCTGTACCATCTATATGCGTAACAGCTGGAATTTTTGATCTCCAATTTTTTTTAATTTTATAAACTCGTTCCATAAAATAAACTTTTCTATCTTTAGGCATCTCAAAAATTTCTGAAGCTTTTTCTTCTAAAACAGCAGGTGCAAAGGGTCGAAAACTTTCTCTAAATTTTACTGCTTTGTTGACTTTATCTTGAAATTTTCTATTTCTAGGATCACATATTATTGATCTATTTCCAAGAGCTCTTTGGCCAAACTCCATTTTATCTTGAAACCAACCTATAATTTTTCCTTCTGCTAATAAATTAGCTGTTTCTAAAAAAATATTTTTCGATTTATGATATTTGAGCTTAAAATTTTTAAGTAATTTTTCCACATCTTTTTGATGATAAGACGGTCCATAAAAATTGTTTGTAATCTCAATTTTTTTTTTAACTTTTTTATTCTCATAGTGACTTAATAATGCTGCCCCTATAGTCACTCCAGAGTCATCAGGTGCATGAGAAATATGTGAATCTTTATAAATCTTTAGTTTATCCAATTTTCCATTAAAAACTGAATTCATTGCTGCACCACCTGATAGTACTAAATTATTATATTTTCCTCTTTTTTTAGTAATTTTAATCATGTGATTCATGCTTTTTTCAAATGATCTTTGTAATGCGCCAGCTATTTCAATGTGCCTTTTTGAGATTTTTTCTCCATAGTTTCTATTAATTCCGAGAAGATCATGTATTTTAGAATTGAACAAATATTTTTTCCGATCAAAATTATAGTAATCAAAATACTTTAAATTTATTTCAAATCCATCATTAGTGAGAATAATTAATTTATCAAAAAACTTATCATATCTATTTTTTCCTTTATCGTACGATGCTAGTGACATTACTTTCCATTCATCAGTTCCAGCATTAAAGCCTAAAAAATTAGTAATTGAAGAATAAAATATACCTATAGAGTGTGGGTAAGCCACAGAGCCGGTCTTTGTAAATTTATTATTTTTTACATACCCTGTATAACAAGTATCATTTTCTCCTCTGCCATCAACAACTAAAATATCAGCCTCATTAAATTTTGAGTTATAATATCCAAATGCTGCATGACATTTGTGGTGATCAAAGTATTCTATTTTTATTTTATTTCCAAAAAAACTTTGAGAAAAAGAGCCATCAATTTTTTGATTAATAATTCTAGACAAATATGTTGGTATGTTTGTAAACATTTCACCTCTCCATCGCATTTCATTTACCCATCTCAATGAAGCATCATTAATATTTTTTTGAGGGTTCCAAGGCACTACTATCTTGTTCAAATCTTCAAATTTTATTTTGCTGTTTTTCAAACACCATTTAATTGAGTTTACTGGAAAATTTGTACTACTTTTTTTTCGATCAAATCTTTCTTCACAGGTTGCAGATACAATTTTCCCATTTATTGATAAAGCGGCTGAAGATATTGTTAAATAAGGATATATTGATAATATTTTCATTTATAATAACCAATTTTGTTCACCTGTGATAACTAGCCTACAATTTTTTTTATGAATTATTTTTTCGTATTTTTTCAGTAAAGAGGTATTATCAATTATCATTTTAACTTTTTTTATTTTTTCTAACTCAATTTTAATTTTTTCTTCAAAGTATTTATGCTTAACCATTAAGATAATACAATCATAATTATCAATACTCCTAAGATTTAAATTCTTAGGCAACTTATAATTTAAAATGTTATTTAAATCTTTACTAGTAAACAGTGGATCAAAAATATCAACTTTGAGTTTCTTAGATTTTAAATAATCAAATAACTCTATTGAAGGTGATAAAATAGATACTTTTACATCTGATTTATAAGAAAGGCCAAGTATTAGTATTTTTTTGTATTTCTTTAAAATAATTTTTTTTGCAATAAGTTTATTTACATTTTGATCAAATTTAATTGTGTGTCTCAATAAACTTAAATACTTTTTATTACTCCCAGCTCCTTGCATTACATATTGGGAAGATAATGGTATGCAGTAACCACCAGTGCCAAAACCTGGATAGTAAGTATTCATATTCCATTTGGTGCCGGCAAGTTTTAAAGCTTCTCTCACATTGTCATTAGGAAATGCAAAACTTAATTGATTTGCTAAAGTAATTTCTAAATGTCTATAAGAATTTTCAAAAGCTTTGACAAATTCTGAAACTCTATATGATGATGCTGGGTTTAAACTTTTTGTAACAATATTTAATATTTTATAAATTTGTTTTTTTGCATCTTCATTATTACAACCGAAAACTCTAGTTAAAGTATTTAAGGTTTTATCTTTTGTTTCAAACCAATCTCTTCTTGGGGCTACACAATAATGAAAATTGTTAATGTTAGATTTATTTTTTAAAAAAATTTTTTTTAAAAACGTATCAGTGGTTTTAGGTACTAAAGTAGATTCTATTATTATACACTGTTTTTTATTTTTATTTTTAAAATCATTTTTTGAAATTTTATTTAATACCCATTTAATAGGTTTTAAAAATGGTTTTCCATTTTTTTCTGTAGGTACTGAAATAAAATGACAAATTATATTCTCATCACTTAATATGTCTTCTATCTCATTTGTAAAATGAATTAATTTTGATTTAATAATTTTTTTTATAGAAAAACCCATCCAACTTTCAATGTTGTGGATGTGTATTTTTTTATTTTTTAGTGAATTAACTACTTGCTGATCTATATCAAATCCAACAACTCTTATTCCTTTATTTGCATAATGGAGAGCTGTTGATAAACCAATAAAACCACATCCCCATACAGCAATTTTTTTTTTTTTAAATTTCAGTTCTGAAGCATAATTCATTTTATAACCTTTGAAGCAATTGATAAGGCATTATAGGCATCTCTTAAATTTGCTAAATTATTTTTTCTACCTTTAACAAAATTATAGAAATTTTCAGCCTGTAATTTAAATCCTGGCTTAAATTTAAGTTTTTTTTTATCAAATTTTGTTTGAAAAATTTTTGTTGGAACATATGTCCTTATAGGAATATTTAAAGAAGGCTCAATTATTTTCATCCCCTTAAAGATACTCAAAACTTCTATAGGTTGTAACAGATATTTACCTCCTGAAAAAAAAATTTCTATTTTAAAATTAGATGATGAATTCCAATTACATATCAAGTTTACAACATTTTTTTTTTTTGAAACAAATTGAAAAATTTTAAAAATTTTATTTTTATTTAATTTTTTTGTAAAAAAGGTCATCTCTGGGTTATTAAATAAAAAATTCATTAAATCAAATATATGTACTGAATTTTCAAGAACTCTTTTATATTTATTTCTAGAACTTAAAATCTTTTCTGGTAATTCGATATTTACAAAATAATTATTAATGTTCTCTTTTTTAAGATTATTTTTTAAAAAGTTAACTGAGTCATAAAATCTTCTGTTATAAGCAACCCTAACATTAATAAATGAATTTTGAATTTTTTTTAATTCTTTTAAATCATTAGAAACTGGTTTTTCACAAAGTATTTTAATTTTCTTTCCAGCAAGTTTTATGTATTTAATAATATTATCTGTATTACAACAAATTAATAATGCATCTAAATTTTTAGATGAGTTTGATGCTAGTTCACTTGATGAAGTATAATATTTTTTAAAGTTATATATTTTAAACAGTTTTTTTGCACTTTCTGAATTTAATGAGCCAGAGATAGCTTCAAGAGAAAAATTAGAAGCTCTTAAAGCTTCGATATGATATTTTGAAATATTTCCTGAGCCTATTACACCCAATTTTAATTTTTTCATGACAAATTATCAATAGCTATTATACTAAGATATCTAACATTCAATGAAAAAAAATTAATATTCGAAAAAACTTATTTTTTCTAAAAATAAAAAATTTTAATTAATAAGATAATTTGGGTCAGATTTTAATTTTTGACTAATAAATTTGTCAAATTCAGCAGAATAAAACCATAATAATTTCAACTTACCTTTTTTAATCTGATTAACAATTTTGTATCTTAATAGGTCTTTCAAAATTTTTTTTCTACTAATCACTATAGAATTTTTTTTTTTTTTTGAAAAAAAATTATATTTAACCTCTGTTTTACTTTTATTTCTTATTATTACTCCTTTGAAAATTCTATTTTTTCTATATGGAACTTTATATTTAAACTCCAGTAAATGAAAAAGTGGTGTAGCTATATCCTCTAAATTAAAATTTATAATTATCCCTCCTTTTTGAACAAATTTAAAAAAAAGCGATTTTCGATTAAATGAATTTGAAGAGATTTTATTGTCCAAGAATTCTTTATTATACAAAACTAAATGGCTAAATATAGGGTCCAATGTTCTAAACCTAATACTGAAGAAATTTCTTACTTCTTCGGAAAACCTTCCTGTCTCTGAAATAGATGATTTTTGATTAAAGATTTTATTTTTTGTAAAAGAATATGTGTAAGTTGGAATTATAAGTGATTTAGGTTTTCTTTTTTTTAAAATTTCTAAAATTTTTTTACTTAACAATTTATAATTTTTTTGATTATCTTTTAAATTTTTTAATCTACAATGAAAAAATATGTTTTGATTTTTTGGTATTTTTTTGAATAAATTTTCCATTAATAAGTTATTTTTTTATTAATTTGCGTTTAAAGAGATTAACTTATGAGAAGCTAGTTTTTTAACAATGTTTATTACATCATCTGTTTTTAAATTTATTTTTTCAGAAATATCGATTATGTCATTTTTTCCATCACAAAACTGTAAAACATCAAGCAAAGATTGATATGTCTTATTTTGTATATTTGAACCAATGGTACTATATAAGTTTCTTTTTGATAACATTGGTTCACACTTAACTCTGATTAAAGGTTTTGTATTTTCAATTAATAACTCAATAATTTTTTTTGAATACTCAAAGCCACCTTGAAGTCCTTTAATTGTGCATAATTTAAAGTTGTCATCAGATGTGTGATATTCGGGATATTCCCTGTATTTAGTTCTTAAAATAGAGCCTATATTCAAATCTATTCCAACTGAATTATATTGTCTTTCATCTGAGCCTCTTTTTAAAAAACTATAAATTTTAGCTTTTATTTTTTCTTGTTTTATTATGCTTAATGCAGCTTTATCACTTGGTGTATTTTCTTTCTTTGTCTTTAAATATGAAAAACTTCTATTATCTGCCAAGCAGGATAAAACATATCCACCATAAATATATTTTTTTAATTTTTTTTCATTTTTATTTATATAAGCTATTGCGCCAATCGTTTCGGGTAAAAATAACATTCTAATCGATCTTGAATTATTTTTCTTTTTAAAATAATTATAGAGTAAAATTGAACAAAGAAGTCCTGATAATTCATTGTTAACTAAAGAAGGATGGCAAATATTAGTTGATAGTAAAACCTCTTTTTTGGACTTGCCGCTAAGTAGAATTTCTCCATAATACATTTTTCCGTGTGGTTTGAATTTAGAGTCCACAAAAACTCTTAACTTTTTTTTTACATTTTTTTTTTTTGAATAATATCTGTTCAATTTTAAATAATTTTCATAGGATAAACAAAAGCCCCAATTTTTTTCATAATAACTAGTAGTATATGGAATAGCTTTGGGTCTTTTTTTTAAAAAATATAAATTTTTTTTAAGCTCGTTAAATGTCATTAATTTATCTATCTTTTTTGAGTAACTAACTAAATGAAGATTATTTACCTTAAAATTTATGATTTTCTTTTTGTTATGGTCTAATACATAAGCATCTTTAATGATCCATTCCGGTGGCAATTTCCAATCAAAAGCTTTGGTCCCACATTTAAAATTATTAATTTTTAAATTTGGTATAATTTTTTGAATTTCTTTCAAAGTTTTTAAAGTACCTTCTCCTGTGAGACTTCTGGGGTAAGGAAAAATTTTTTTTCCAAAATTATAAATATTTTTAACAGTAAATTGCATTAGTAATATTTATATAATAAACATATGATAATC
>CACPOD010000021.1 GCA_902635515.1 uncultured Pelagibacteraceae bacterium | reverse complement strand
GTAAGAGGAAAAAAAATTGATAACTTAATTTATCAAATTAAAAATGATAACTCATTCATGACCACTTTAGGAAACTGTGTAATAAAGAAGGTAAATAACTCAGTTTTAGTATCAAAAGAGCGTTAAAGTTGATGAAATAACTGATATTTTGTCACTTGTTAATTTAATAATAATTCTTATTTTAAACTCATGAATCTAAAAAATCTAGCAATGTGGGGAATTATAGTTTTTTTAACTATAGGTCTTTATAACATGTTTAAAAATCCTCAGTCTAATATCAGAGGTGGAAATCAAATAATATTTTCAGATTTTTTAAATTCAGTTGAAAACGGTGAGGTTCTAAAAGTTGAGATCCAAGGAAATAATATTAAAGGTGTTTATTCAAATGGAAATTCTTTTTCAACCTATGCTCCTAATGATCCAAATCTAATAGAAAAATTATCAGAGAAAGGTGTAAGTATTTCAGCAGCACCTCTAGAGGAAAAAATGCCTTCATTGTTTGGTGTGCTCTTATCATGGTTTCCTATGTTACTGCTTATTGCAGTATGGATTTTCTTTATGAGACAAATGCAAGGTGGAAAAGGTGGAGCGATGGGTTTTGGGAAATCAAAAGCAAAAATGATGAACGAACTCAAAGGTAAAGTTACGTTCAACGATGTTGCTGGTGTAGAGGAGGCTAAAGAGGAAGTAGAGGAAATAGTAGAATTTTTAAAAGATCCAAAAAAATTTAGTAGGTTAGGTGGAAAAATTCCGAGAGGTGCTTTGCTTGTTGGTCCTCCAGGAACAGGTAAGACCTTACTGGCTAGAGCAATTGCAGGTGAAGCGGGTGTTCCGTTCTTTACAATTTCAGGTTCTGATTTTGTAGAAATGTTTGTTGGAGTAGGGGCATCTAGAGTTAGAGATATGTTTGAACAGGGTAAAAAAAATTCACCATGTATAATTTTTATTGATGAAATTGATGCTGTTGGAAGAAGTAGAGGAGCTGGTTTAGGTGGTGGAAATGATGAAAGAGAACAAACATTAAATCAGTTATTAGTTGAAATGGATGGTTTTGACACTAACGAAGGTGTTATCATCATTGCTGCAACAAATAGACCAGATGTGCTTGATCCAGCTTTGTTGCGACCAGGAAGATTTGATAGACAGGTAGTAGTTTCAAACCCAGATATTATTGGAAGAGAAAAAATTTTAAAAGTTCATGTAAAAAAAATAAAAATGGCACCAGATGTCAATTTAAGAACAATAGCAAGAGGTACACCAGGTTTTTCAGGAGCTGATCTTGCAAATCTGGTTAATGAAGCAGCTTTGTTAGCAGCAAGAAAAAATAAAAGAATTGTAACATTATTAGAATTTGAAGAGGCCAAAGATAAAGTAATGATGGGTGCTGAAAGACGTTCAATGGTTATGACTGAAGACGAGAAAAAACTTACAGCATACCATGAAGGAGGTCATGCTTTAGTATCGTTCAATATGCCAAGCTACGACCCAATACATAAAGCAACTATTATACCAAGAGGAAGAGCTCTTGGAATGGTAATGAATTTACCAGAGAGGGACAAACATGGTTACTCAATAAAATATTTAAAAGCAAGATTGGCTGTTTGTTTTGGAGGTAGAGTTGCTGAGGAATTAATTTTTGGAAAAGAAAACATATCTACAGGTGCAGGTGGTGGAAGTGGTTCAGATATTAATCAAGCTACACAACTCGCAAGAGCAATGGTGACAAAATATGGTATGAGTGAGGAAATGGGCCCTGTAGAATACGGAGAAAATCAAGAAGAAGTATTTTTAGGAAGATCGGTTACTCAAACTCAATCTGTTTCAGAGGAAGTTGCTCAAAAAATAGATAAAGAAATAAGAAAACTTGTTGATGAAGGATATAATCAAGCTAAGAAAATTTTGACAGAAAAAATAGATGATCTACATAAAATTGCAAAAGCTCTAATAACATACGAAACATTAACCGGTGAAGAAATAGAGAATATAATTAATAAAAATTTATATCCTAAAGATAAAGTTTTAGATAATCCAGAAACAAAAGATGATCAAGACTCAGCTTTGGGAGCTATGGGTTTGAAACCTAAAATTGTTCATTAATAAATAATGCAAAGATATTACACAAGAGCGTGTAATTTCTACTTTGGTAATCAATCTAAAATTTTAGTAAATAAAAAAAAATCTATTCCGTTACATAAGATTAAAGAAATATCTTTTGATCATCTTGAGATTATTACAAGAAAAAAGATAAGAAGAATTTCTATAAATCAAGTCAAGAAATTACCAAATAATTTAAAAAAAAAAATAAATGCTGATATTAAAAAAATAAATTCAAAAAAAAAAAATTTTTCTAATTTTAATTTTAAAAAAATTCCAAATATTTTAGGAGTATTAAATCTTACACCCGACAGCTTTTCGGATGGAGGAAAATTTAATAAAAAAAATAAGGGTGTCACTCATGCTATTAGTTTGTACAAAAGTGGTGCATCTATAATAGATGTTGGTGGAGAATCTACAAGACCAGGATCTAAGCCTGTAAATGAAAAGCAAGAATGGAATAGAATTAATAAGATATTAAAATTAATTGTAAAAAAAATGCCAATATCTTTAGACACAAGAAAGTCTAGGATTATGGAAAATGGTATCAGGATGGGAGTTAAACTGATCAATGATGTTTCAGGGTTAAGTTATGATCCCAAAACAATAAATATTTTAAAAAAGTATAAAATTCCATTTGTAATACAGCATTCAGTTGGCACACCAGAAAATATGCAAAAGAAGGCGAAA
This sequence comes from uncultured Pelagibacteraceae bacterium, assembly GCA_902635515.1. Lineage (GTDB taxonomy): Bacteria > Pseudomonadota > Alphaproteobacteria > Pelagibacterales > Pelagibacteraceae > Pelagibacter. The sequence goes on along the minus strand of CACPOD010000021.1, from coordinate 7,233 downwards.
TATAAAAATGAATTATTAGATATATATGATTATTTTGAAGATAAGATTAAGTTAATAAGGTCCAAGGGCATTAAACACAATAATATAATTTTAGATCCTGGAATTGGATTTGGAAAAAATTTGAAACATAATATGAATCTTGTAAGAGGTGTTTCTATTTTTCATTCATTAGGTTTTCCTATACTAGTAGGTAATTCAAGAAAAAGATTTATTAAAGATATATCAAAAAAAAATGATAGCAAAACAAGGATCGGTGGAACTATGGCCTCTTCAATATATCTTTTAATGCAAGGAATTCAGATTTTAAGAATTCATGATGTTAATGAAGTTAAGCAAGGAATTAAAGTTTTTAACGAGATAGTCAAAAATTAATGACAAAAAAATATTTTGGAACAGATGGAATAAGAGGAGCGGTCAATAGTAAATATATTAATGGAGATATGTTCTTTAAATTTGGACTTGCTAGCGGAACATACTTTAAATCTCAAAAAAAAAGAAAACAAACAGCAATAATTGCGAAAGATACGAGATTGTCAGGATATACTCTTGAGCCAGCTCTTGTTTCAGGTTTGGCTTCAGCTGGTATGCATGTTTATACCCTAGGACCCCTACCAACTAATGGGCTGGCTATGCTAACAAAAGAAATGAAGGCTAATATGGGTATAATGATCACTGCCTCTCACAATCCACATTTTGATAATGGTTTAAAATTGTTTGGTCCTGATGGAATGAAATTATCAGATAAAATAGAAAAAAAAATTGAGGGACTTATAGATAAGAAAATCTCAAAAAACCTTTCCCATTCTGAAAAATTAGGAAGGGTTAAAAGATTAGAAACAGGTACCAACAAATATATTAAAATATTAAAAAAAAATTTCACTAAAGAGTTCAATTTAAGAGGACTAAGAATAGTAATCGATTGTGCAAATGGTGCTGGTTATAAAGCAGGTCCTGAATTATTGAAATCATTAGGAGCTAAGGTCATAGCAATAGGAATTAAACCAAATGGTTTAAACATTAATAAAAAATGTGGATCAACTTTTCCAAGAAAAATCAGATCTGCTGTAAAAAAATATAAAGCACATATTGGAATATCTTTAGATGGGGATGCTGATAGAATTATAATGTGTGATGAAAAAAGCAATATAATAGATGGAGATCAAATTATAGCTGCTTTAGCAACAAGATGGAAAAATAAAAAAATGTTAAAAGGGGGAGTTGTTGGAACATTAATGTCAAATTATGGGTTAGAAAAATATTTTAAATCAAAAGGAATAAAATTTTTAAGGGCGAATGTTGGAGATCGATATGTTAAAGAAAAAATGAAGAAATATAATTTTAATTTAGGTGGTGAACAATCAGGACATATTATTTTAGGTAAATTTGCAACCACAGGAGATGGTTTGCTAGTAGCTTTAGAAGCTCTTTTTGCTTTAAGAAAAGGAAAAAAGGCAAGTGAATTTTTTGATCAATTTAAGAAAACACCTCAGCTTTTAGAAAATATCGAGGTTAAAGATAAAAATATAATTAATAAACCGGAGATAAAAAAAATCATAAAAAATGCAGATAAATTAATCAAAGGTAATGGAAGAATTTTAGTTAGAAAATCAGGAACAGAATCTAAAATAAGAGTAATGGGAGAAAGTGAAAATAAAGCTCTTTTATCTAAATGCGTGAACATGATTGCGAAAAAAATTAAATAAATTGAAACCTAATTCTAAAATTTTAATTATTGCAGGATCTGATTCATCTGGTGGAGCAGGTATTCAAGCTGATATAAAAACTGTTACTGCTCTAGGTTCTTATGCAATGACAGCAATAACAGCAGTTACTTCTCAAAATACCACTGGTATAAAATCAATTGTTGGAATTAATCCAAAAGAAATTTTTAATCAAATTATTTATAGTTGCAAAGATATAAGACCTGATGCAATAAAAATTGGTATGCTACATTCTTCAGAAGTTATTAGAATGGTACTGAAAGCTCTGGATGTAATTAAAGTTAAAAAAATCGTATTAGATCCAGTTATGGTTGCTAAAGGAGGGGCTAAACTAATAGATACTAAAGCTATTCAATTACTAAAATTAAAATTAATTAAAAAAGTATCACTAATTACCCCCAATATCCCAGAGGCAGAAATTTTGACTAAAACAACAATTAAAACAAAAGAGGATATGATTTTTGCTGCTAATAAACTTATAGGATTAGGAGCTAAAAATGTACTTATAAAAGGTGGTCATTTAAAACATAAAAATGTAATAGATATTTTAATAAACAAAAAAGACATAAAGATCTTCAAAAGCGAGCGTTACAAAACAAAGAATACCCATGGTACAGGTTGTACATTATCTAGCTCGGTTACAACTTTTTTATCATGTGGAAAAACAGTAAAGAAATCTTGTGAGCTTGGAATTAAATATGTAAATTCTGGAATTAAATCAAACCCGAAATATGGAAAAGGTCATGGCCCAATTAACCATCTCACTTCCTTAAAAGTAAACAGAAAATTTAAATAATGAAAAATATAGTCGTTGTTGGATCTCAATGGGGTGACGAAGGTAAAGGAAAAATTGTTGATTGGTTATCTGAACAGGCTGATGTAGTAATAAGGTTTCAAGGAGGTCATAATGCTGGCCATACTTTAGTGATTGATGGTGTTACTTATAAATTGAGATTATTACCATCTGGAATAGTTAGAAAAGGCAAAATATCAATTATTGGCAACGGTGTTGTCGTAGATCCATGGGCTTTATTAGAGGAAATAGAAGAAATAAAATCTAAAGGTGTAGAAGTAAATCTAAATAATTTTATTATTTCGGAGTCAGCAAATTTAATTTTGCCTTTTCATAGAGAAATGGATGAGATTAGAGAGGATGCAGCAGGAAAAAGCAAAATAGGAACTACAAGACGTGGAATTGGACCAGCATATGAGGATAAAGTTGGAAGAAGATCTATAAGAGTTATGGATCTAAGATCTGAAAAAAATTTAGATCAAAGACTCGACTCTGTACTAGTTCATCATAATGCAATTAGAAAAGGCCTAGGAAAAAAAATTTTTGAAAAAGATCAGCTTAAATCTGATTTGCTTAAAATAGCACCTAAAATATTAGAATTTTCTCAGCCAGTTTGGCTAAAGATTGATCAATTTAAAAAACAAAAAAAGAAAATTTTATTCGAAGGAGCCCAAGGTATTTTACTTGATGTTGATCATGGAACTTATCCTTTTGTAACTTCATCTAATACTGTTGCCTCAAGCGCAGCTACAGGAACTGGTTGTGGGCCTAATTCGATTAATTATGTTCTTGGAATTACAAAAGCTTATACAACAAGAGTTGGGGAAGGTCCTTTTCCTACAGAGTTAACAGATGATGTTGGTGAACTTTTAGGAACACGTGGAAAAGAATTTGGAACTGTTACAAGTAGAAAAAGAAGATGTGGATGGTTTGATGGTGTTTTGGTAAGGCAAACTATTAAAGTTTCAGGGATTGATGGTATCGCTTTAACGAAATTAGATGTACTCGATGAATTAGATGAAATTAAAATGTGCGTTGCTTATGAGCTTGATGGTAAAAGATTAGATTATTTACCTGCTGCTGTAGAAGATCAAATAAAAATAAAACCAATTTATGAAACTTTTCCAGGTTGGAAAGTTTCTACAAATGGAGTTAAAAATCTGGATTCACTACCTGAAAATGCAAAAAAATATATTTTTGCTGTTGAAGATTTTATTGGTGCAAAAGTATCAAGTATCTCAACTAGTCCAGAAAGAGATGATACTATTTTAATTGAAAACCCTTTTGAAGTTTAGTTTGCAGGTAAAAGATTTTTTGATTTAGCTAATAGAAGCATGTGCTTTTGGAGTTTTTCAAATGCTTTATTTTCTATTTGTCTAACTCTTTCTCTGCTAATTTTATATTTTTTACTTAAATCTTCTAGTGTAGTTGGGTCGTCATTTAGTCTTCTTGAGTATAAAATTTCTCTTTCTCTATCGTTAAGAACTTTAATAGAGTCTTTTAATAAATCTTTTCTTTGTTCCATTTCCTCGTGGTGAGCAAATTTTAAGTCATGATCAAGTTCTTTATCAACCAACCAGTCTTGCCATTCATCGCCATCTTCCCCAACTTGAGCATTTAGCGAGAACTCCTTCCCAGAAAGTCTTCTATTCATTGAAACGACTTCTTCTTTACTTACATCGAGCTTATTAGCTATATGATCAACGTGTTCATCTCTTAAGTCACCTTCAGTTTCTGGAGAAATTTGATTTTTAATTTTCTTTAGATTAAAAAATAATTTTTTTTGAGCAGTAGTAGTTCCAATTTTGACAAGACTCCAGGATCTTAAAATATATTCTTGAATAGAAGCCTTAATCCACCACATTGCATAAGTTGCCAATCTAAATCCTTTTTCTGGTTCAAATTTCTTAACTACTTGCATAAGACCCACATTTCCTTCCGAAATCATTTCATTGATAGGCAAACCATATCCTTTGTAGCCCATAGCAATCTTTGCAACTAATCTCAAATGACTAGTGACTAGTTTTTCTGCAGCTTTAATATTACCAGTCGTTCTCCAATTTTTTGCTAGCATATATTCCTCTTCTGCAGCTAACATCGGAAATTTTTTAATCTGCTCTAAATATGCAGATAGCCCACCTTCATTAGAAAGTGTTGGCAGATTATTACTAATTGTTGTGCTCATAGAAATGTTTATTTAATTAATTATAGCTAATTTTCAATAATTTATTCTACAGTGTTTCTAAGCATTTTTAGTATATTATTTAGATCTTGTGGCAAAAGTGAGGAAAAAATCATCTCTTTCTTAGTACGTGGATGTATAAATCCTAAAGTTTTTGCATGCAGGAATTGTCTATTTAATTTAGTAATTGAATTTTGGATATCAAAATCAATATTTTTTAATTTTTTATATTTTTTTTTATATTTGTCATCCCCAACTAGACTATTACCTTTAAAGTTCATATGAACTCTTATCTGATGTGTTCTTCCTGTCTCTAATTTACATTCAACTAAACTTAGTGTTGGTGTTTTTTGATTTTCAAAAATTTCAAGTGTTTTATAATTTGTTATAGCTTTCTTACCTTTAGAACTACTAACTTCCATTAGTTGTCTATTTTTTGAACTACGAGTTATAAATGTTTCAATCCTTCCTGAGGAGGGTCTTAATTTTCCCCATATTAAAAGTTGGTACTCTCTTAGAATTGTATGATCACTAAATTGTTTTGATAAATTTTCATGAGTTTCATTGTTTTTTGCAATTACAACTAAACCAGAAGTGTTTTTATCAATTCTATGAACAATACCAGGTCTTAACTCGTCACCTATATTTGATAAAGCGTCCTTATCATAATGCATCAATGCATTAACAATTGTTTTATCATAATTTCCAGCACCAGGATGCATTATTATCCCAGCAGGTTTATTAATTACTAATAGATCATCATCTTCGTATACTATTTCTAATTTAAATTCGTAAGGTTTAAGGGATGCTATTTCAGGCTCTGGAATCTTAAGATTTATAGTATCACCAATTGAGACTTTTTTTGACGGACTTTTAATTATTTCATTATTTAGTGTTAACTTTTCTTTTAAAATTAAATTTTTAATTCTAGTTCTGCTTATTAATTTTTCTCTTTTATTAATAAGAATATCAATTCTTAAATTCTTTTCATTTTCTTGCACTATTAAATTAATGTTTTTTTCCATAAAATATAATATTATTACTATATGCGCTTGTAGCTCAACTGGATAGAGCGCCTGACTTCGGATCAGGAGGTTCTGGGTTCGACTCCTAGCAGGCGCACCAAATTACTTAAAAGATGCATTATTCAATAATTATACCAATTTATAACGAAAAAAATAACATTATAAATTTAATATATAAAATTCAGCATTATTTACGAAGAATAAAATTTGAAATTTTAATCATAGATGATGATTCTAATGATGGCACAAAAGAATTCTTTAAGAAGGTTAAATTTAAAAAAAATATAAGGTTTATTATCAGAAAAAATAAGCCAAGAGATTTAACTCAATCAGTATTTTTGGGAATAAAAAGGTCAAAATTTAATAATTTGATTTTAATGGATGGTGACTTGCAACATAATCCAAGATATTTACCAAAAATTTGTAAAATTTATGATAAGAAAAATACTGACTTTTTAATATGTGTGAGAAATTTTAAAGTAAGATCAGGCCTTTCAATTTTACGGTTTTTTTCATCTGTAAGTTTAATCAAAGTCATAAATTTAATATTAGGTTTCAAATCTTCAGATCCCATGAGTGGGTTTTTTATATTTCAAAAAAATATTTTTAATGAAAATAAATATAAAATTTATCCTTTTGGTTTTAAAATATTATTTAGCTTATTATATGCAACTGACAAAGAAGTGAAAGTGCAAGAATTTAAAATAAAGTTTAACAAAAGAAATAAAAATAAAAGCAAAATGAACTTAAAAGTTTTATATCATGTTATATATTCAATAATTTATCATTATTTTAAAAAAAAATTTTAGTTTTTTCTTTTGTAATTTTTTAATAAAAAATCTGTTAATTTATAAGTATTATCCAAACTAAAATTCAAATCATTTAATTTGAAATTTCTACAACTTTTTGAGTCCTCTAATTTTTTGTCTCCAACAACATATCTTGGATTATTTAAACATATAAACCATATACTATTGATATTACTATCTTGCGTATTTTGGTTTTCTAATAATAACATATTATAATCTTGAAATATTTTTTTTGTTTTTACATAATTTTTAAAAACATCAGTGTCCTGAATTATTATATTTTTAGAATTATTGTTAATTATAATTTTTAATACATCAGTCATTGGGGGCCTTTTCATTGGATAATTATGAATATTAATTATAAAAAAAATAATTGTAATCATCGTGAGAATAAATGAATAAATCAATCCATTTTTATATTTAGAGAAATTAATTGTAATCCAGATCAATATAAGAGGAAGAATAAAAATAACATATTTGGGCGACATGATAGGTGCTCTAAAAATAGAATAAGCTAAAGTTAAAAAATAAGAAGATAAAATTATATAAATTAATAAGTTTTCATATGATGATTTTAAAATTAATTTTCTGAAGCTTGAAAGAAAAAAAACACCAAAAATTAATAAATATATTCCACCCAAAAATTTTGAGCCAAAAAAGGTTCTAAAGTGATAATTATAAAAAAAAGAGTCGTACAGTGAAG
>CACPOD010000020.1 GCA_902635515.1 uncultured Pelagibacteraceae bacterium | reverse complement strand
CATTCCCCAACAATTTGGGCTTATGACATAAGTCGCTTTTTATATGGTGCACTTTTTATGTTGGGTGCTGGTTATGCACTTTCTAAAGGTGTTCATATAAGAGCTGATTTTTTATACAGAAATTTTAAAACTAAGAATCAAGGAACAATTGATTTTTGGTTATATATTTTATTTTATTTTCCAGGCTTAATAGTATTTCTTTACATGACTATTGGATATGTAGGGGAGTCTATTCAAAGAGGTGAAAGAGGAATGGATACAACCTGGATGCCCTATATGTGGCCAATTAAAAGTTGCCTGCTTATTGGAATAATATTTTTACTAATCCAAGGTATTTCAGAATTATTTAAAAGTTATTGGGCTGCCACAAGAGGAAAATGGCCAGGAGAAGATGAATGATAGCAGAATTAATTGATCCAGCCATTTTAGGTTTTATTTTAGTTGGAGTAATGCTTTTTGCAATCTTTGTCGGATTTCCAATTTCATTTACATTAATTTTCTTAGGTTTTGTATTTGGGTATCTAGGATTTGGAAAATTAGTCTTTTATTTAATGACCCTCCAGTTCTCGATGGTCATGACCGAACAAACCCTCGCCGCCGTCCCGCTCTTTGTCTTTATGGGTATTATGATGGAACAAGCAGGACTGATGGAAAGATTGTTCTCATCATTTCAAATGATGTTGGCTAGAGTAAGAGGTGCATTGTATTATGCTGTATTATTTGTTTCAGTTATCTTTGCTGCAGCAACAGGAATTGTTGGTGCCTCAGTAACCATACTGGGAATCATGGCTGCAAAATCAATGAATAGATCTGGTTATGATGTAAGACTTGCAGCTGGCACAATTACAGCTGGTGGTACTTTAGGAATTTTAATTCCACCAAGTATTATGCTTGTTGTGATGGGTCCAATTATGGAAATTCCTGTAATTGACTTATTTGCTGCTGCTATAATACCTGGAATTCTTCTTGCTAGTTTATACGCTGGCTACACAACAATAAGATGCATGATAAATCCAAAATTAGGACCTGTAATTCCTGAAGAAATGAGGGCAGCAAGCATGAAAGAAGTTTGGATTGAATTTTTCTTAGGTTTAGTTCCACCTGCAGCTCTCGTCTTTGCTGCATTAGGTAGTATATTGTTTGGTTTTGCAACACCTACAGAAGCAGCAGGTTGTGGTGCTATGGGAGCTTTATTGCTTTCATTAGCGTACAAAAAATTAACTCTATCTAAACTTCAAGAGGCACTAGTTAAAACTTTAGAAATTACTGCTTTGATAATGGTTTTAGTCGCTGCATCAAACTTTTTTGGGGCTGTATTTGCAAGACTTGGTACCCCAACCTTATTAACTGAATTTTTGTTAGGATTAGAAATGAATAAATATTTAATCCTAGGAATTGTTATGGTTGCAATATTTTTATTAGGTTGGCCATTAGAATGGGTACCAATTGTTATGATTATTGTCCCAATTCTTTTACCATTAATTGAGGCTTTAGGCTTTAATTTAACTTGGTTTGCAATATTGGTCGCTGTAAATCTCCAGACCGCCTGGCTATCTCCACCTGTAGCTTTGTCTGCTTATTTTTTAAAAGGTGTAGTACCTGAATGGGATTTAAAAGATATTTATTATGGAATGATGCAATTTATGGTTCTACAAGTTATAGGCTTAATTTTAATAATCATATTTCCTAAAATTGCATTATGGCTACCAACTCTCTTATATGGACAGTAGAATTTATTAGTTTAAAATAAATTAAGTGAATCAACCTAAAGTAAAATACTCTCTATCTAATTGGGACTTAGTCACAGTTAATCCAAATTATAAAACTTGGAATTGGAAAGATCTATTTTGTTTTTGGGGAGCAAATGTACAGAGTGTAATTGGTTTCTCATTAATATCCTCTTTATACTTAATGTATAGTTTAAACATATTTGTAGTTTTTTTTGGAATTATATTAGGATCTTTTTTCGTTTATTTATTTTCAAATATTATTGGAAAACCTTCCCAAAAATTTGGTTTACCATTTGCAGTATTGCTTAGATCCTCACTAGGATTTAATGGCGCTAAATTTTTTGGTTTAATCAGAAGTTTAGTTGGAATATTTTTATTTGGAATTCAAACTTATTTTTTGTCTAAAATTTTAGTTTACTTAATTAGAATAGTAATTTTTTCTATAGACAATTCTTTATTGCAGCAGGAAATATTTATTTTTTATTATTTTGGTATGAATATTATTGATTGGTCTGCAATAATAATCACAATTATTCTACAGACTTTGTTTTTTACTGTTGGGATGCAGTACAACAAGAAAATAATTAATTTTTCAGCAATGACAGTCTATGCTGGTTTGTTAATTTTTTTCTTTGTTGTTTTATTGAGTGATGTGAAAATAACTACTGAAGCTTTTTCAAATATTTTTAATTTAAATAATTTTTTAGATGTTAATAATTTAGCACCTTTATTGACTGTTGCTGGAACAATATTTGCCTATTTTTCAATTTTAATAATTAGTTTTGGTGATTTTTCTAGATATGTAAAAAATGAGCAAGAATTAAAAAAAGGAAACTTAAGTTTAATTTTGAATTTAATTATTTTTTCATTTTTATCTGTTTTCATTGTTATAGGGTCTGATGTTTTTCTTAATCAAAAATTTTCAGATATAGACAGAATTTTTACAAATCCAACAGATATAGTAGGAAAGTTTGATAATATACAAATAACAATAGTCGTTCTATTTTTTATTATAATTGCTTCAGCTTCTACAAATTTAGTTGCCAATTTCATTCCATCTCAATACTCTCTAATAAATTTTGCTCCTTCAATATTAAGTTTAAAAAGCGCCAGTTATTTAATTGCTTTTTTTGGTTTGTTGATCGCAATCTTCTGGCTGACTATATTGAGCCAAATAGGAATTTTATCATTTGTTGATACTTTTGGTGCTTTCTTTGGTCCTTTATTTGGATTGATGGCAGCTGATTATTATCTAATTAAAAATCAAGAATTAAGTAATAAAGATCTATATTCTATGGACAAAGAGAGCACTTATTATTATTCAGGTGGTTGGCATATAAAAGGTGTTTATTCTTTAATATTAGGATTTATTTTTTCAGCGTCAACAATTTGGAATACTAATTTAATGTTTTTACAATCTTATGCTTGGATAATAGGTGCATTTGTTGCCTGGATAACATACTACTTGTTAGCAAAAAAATAATTTTAATGCACACATTTGATTTTAAAAATAGAACAGCCGTAGTTACTGGTGGAGCTCAAGGGTTTGGTTTGGATGTTGCAAAAAGATTTTTAGAGTCTGGTGCTAAAGTGTTTATATGGGATATCGATGAAAAGCTTCTTAAATCAGCAGTTGATGAAGTAAAAAACCCTAACTTATTTTACAATGTAGTTGATATATCAAATTATCAACATGTAGAGAAAAACGTTGCAGACATAACTTCAAAATTAAATATAGATATTTTAATCAATAATGCTGGGATAACAGGTCCTACAGGTCCTTTATGGGAGTATGATGTCGATATGTGGAATAAAATAGTCCAGATAAATTTAATGGGTACTTTCAACTGCTGCCGAGCAATTGTCCCAAATATGATTAAAAACAACTATGGAAGAATTGTTAATGTTGCTTCCGTTGCAGGCAAAGATGGTAATGCAAATGCAAGCGCGTATAGCTCAGGAAAAGCTGGCGCAATTGGGTTGACAAAAGCTTTGGGTAAAGAATTAGCTGACAAAGATATAGCTGTGAACGCTGTCACTCCAGCAGGTGCTAAAACTAGAATTTTAGATCAAATGAGTAAAGAGCACGTACAAAGAATGCTGTCAAAGGTGCCAAGAGGAAGATTTCTTGAAATACATGAATTTACCTCACTAGTTTGCTGGCTTTCTTCACAAGAAAACACTTTTTCTACAGCTGCGGTATTTGATATCAGTGGTGGTAGATCCACATATTAGTCTCAAAAATTTGAAACTATTTTTAGATCTTTATTTTGATTTTTAATAGAATTTTTACCCATAACAGGCGCTGTGATCATTATTGACCAATAGATAAGAAGTATAAAAATAGAAATTATTTTCATATAACTCATTTAACAATCAATTTTGAATTTAGAATGTTTAAATTGTGACTGAATATTGAATTTATAAATAATTTATCTATAAGAAGATCATGTTTAAATTTTTTTATATTTTTATTACATCATTAATTTTTCTTAATTCTGCACTGGCTGAAAATGTCAATATTTTTAAATTTACAGAGCAAGAGCTTTCAGAACTCGATGTTCGTAAGGTTAGAGGAGCAGATAATAAAACAGTTTATACTGTTGGATCAAATGAGAATGGTAATTTTTTAAAAGCCGTAGCTGATAACGCTGCTTCTGGCCTTGGAAAAGAGGTTAAAATCGATCTAAATAAAACACCTTTTATTAATATTACCTGGAAAATTGAGAAAGATTTGCAAGGCATTAACGAGAATTCAAAAAAAGGTCATGATTTTGCAGCTAGAGTCTTTGCTGTAAAAAAAACAGGAGCAACACCACTTTCAAATAGAGCAATTAATTACGTTTTTTCAAGCAATAGTGTAGTTGGCCAGAGTTGGCCAAGCCCTTATACAAAAAAATCAATAGATAACGTATTAGCAACTACAAAAGATAATCTGAATGTTTGGGTAACAGTGAAAGCCAATGTTAAGGAAGATTTTAAAAAATTTCATGATTTAGATGTGAATGAATTAGATGGTTTAGCTATAATGGCCGATACTGATAATTCTAAAATGAAATCAATATCTTATTTTCAGAATATTTATTTTTCAGCAGATTAATTAATATTTTAGATACTTTTTTAATCCAATACTTAAAAACGATAATAAAATAGCTGCGATAACATCAGCGATTGGAATTGCATTTGGAAATCCAAAGTTCCAAAAAATTACTCCGATTAACCAAATTATATAAATTTTCATCTAAGATATTATATCTTAGTTTCTATTAAATTTTTATTTATTTGATATTATTAGTTTATGCATAAAAATTTTACTCATAATGTTAAAGTGTATTATGAGGACACAGACGCAGGTGGAGTCGTGTACTATGCGAATTATTTAAAATATTTAGAAAGAGCCAGAACTGAAGCATTATCAACTATTGGATTAAGTAATACAAAAATAAAAAATGATTTTGGTGCTCTTATAATTGTTAAATCGTGCAATATTGAATATAAAAAATCTGCATATTTAGAGGATGATTTACAAATTAAATCTTTTGTAGACTCTACTTCAAAAACTTCTTTTTTAATGAATCAATCAATATTTAAAGATGAGGAATTGATCGTAGAAGCTAAAATTCTTTTAGTATTTATAAATGAAAAATTTAAGCCAATTAAAATTCCAGAAAAAATCTTATCAGACTTTCAACCCTATACTTCTAGTTCATAGATATTTTTCTAGCTTTTTTAAATAAGTCTACAATCATTCTTTCAGATATAAGTTTAGTATTTACATTTCTAGGGCTAGGGTGATAACAGGCAATTAACTTAATATTTCCTGGTAGTAAATAGGATTTTCCGTGAATAAATTTTATCTTTTCTTTTAAATTGTATTTTTTTTTATAAAATTTAATACAATTATCAAATGCCACTTTTCCTAATGCAATAATAGTTTTTAATTTTTTTAAATTATAAATTTCGCTATCAAAGTATTTTGAACAATTATTAAGCTCTTCTATTTTAGGTTTATCTTCTGGAGGAACACATTTTAAAATATTAGTTATATATGTTGATTTTAATTTAAGACCATCATTTAGACTTTCTGAATTTGGTTGGTTCGAAATTTTAGCTTTAAATAAACATTTAAATAAAAAGTCTCCAGATTTATCTCCTGTGAAAGCTCTTCCTGTTCGTGTGCCTCCATGTGCTGCTGGGGCCAATCCAATTATTAAAATTTTTGCATCAATTTCGCCAAAACCTGTAACTGGTTTTCCCCAGTAATTTTCATTTATGTTTTGTTTCCTTTTTTCTGTTGAAATTTTTTTTACAAAATTAACAAGCCTTGGACATTTTTTACATTTAAGAATTGTTTTATTTAAACTATCTATTTTAATATTCATAAATGAAAATTTTAAATTATTTAGTCATAATATTTATATGCATTAATCCCTCAGTTAAAGCAGATTCAAAACAAACTTTTATTGATGAATTGCAAAAGGGTGGAAAATTAATTTTCATAAGACATGCATATGCCCCTGGTGGCGGCGATCCAGATAATTTCGATATTAACGATTGTACAACTCAAAGAAATTTAAGTGATAGTGGTAGAGTTCAATCACAAAAAATTGGCAATTTTTTTAAGAAAAATAAAATTTCAATTGGAAAAGTTTATTCTAGTGAATGGTGTCGATGTAAAGAAACAGCATCTATTGCCTTTAAAGAATATGAAACTAAAAATTTTCTAAACTCATTTTTTAGCACAAAATTTGCCTATAATAGAAAAAAGCAAATTATTGATTTTGATAAATTTATTAGTACTTGGGACAAAGATCAAAATTTAGTTTTTGTTACACATTATGTAGTGATTTCTGAAATTTTAAATTATGCACCATCATCTGGAGAGATTGTTGTTTCGGATAAAAGTTTAAAAGTTATTGATACTTTAGAAATTGAATATTAAAGTAAATTATCATGTCATCTAAAAGAGCAATGAGACAAGCACAAAAGCAAGCATATGCAAAGCATCGTTCAAATATTACAAATAGTAGATTTGAATTTAAGAAAAAATTTATTACTAAAAACAAAGAAGAAAAAAAAAATAAAAACTAACTTTCTTGATCAAATTTCTCTATTTTTTTACAACTAGAGATTTTAGATAAACTTTCGACATCATTCAAAACAGCCTTAACAAATATTTCTGGTTTGTCTTTCTCAAATAAAATTTGAGTATAAAACTGAGGATACCCATGTTTTAATGTAAGTATTTTTCCATCTTCTTCATAAATATTTCTCACGTAGGAGTTTTTCTTTTTAACGCTTAAATCGGTGATCTTATATTTTTGAAAAGTTTTTTCATTATAAACGTAATTACGTGTCATAATTAGTTCATTAAGATTTAAAATATATTCATTTTTTAAAAAACCGTCCTCTTTATGATCACATTTGCTTAACACAATTATTTCTGAGTGAGAATTAAAGGATATAAAAAAAAATGATAAAAAAAATATTATAAACTTATTTTCTCTCATTCTTATCTACAAAAAATAAAGCTATAATAAATATTACAGTCCATGCAAATACAGACAATGTTTTAAAAGGGGTGGTATCTGCTCCCCAAACATCAAAGAATAAAGCACCAATAATTATACCTATAGCATAGATAATACTTACAATTTTAACTTTACTCATATTTTATATTACTCTTTGATTAAGTTTTTCTTGAAAAGAGACATACCATTCTTGATTTTATAAGAGTACGACTCTTTAAAACTTTCAAGTTGCCAACCAGTCAGCCTTTTTTCAATTTGAATTAAATTTTCTTTTTTCCAATCATCAGTTGTTTCTTCAAGCTTCCAAAGTCGTTTTTCATCATTACTTCTTCCGCAACCATAACAATAGCCTGTTGTTGGATCAGTTTTACAAATACTTATACAAGGTGAAATAATCATTTTTTATAAATTAGTATAAATTTTATTAGATAAATAGATAATTTTTTAACAATTGTCATTGGACAAATAGTTTCAATAATATATAAAACCTCGTAATTTGTGGGGCGATGGCGGAATTGGTAGACGCGTTGGTCTTAGGAACCAATATGGCAACATGTGAAGGTTCGAGTCCTTTTCGCCCTACCATTAAGATATTATGAAAGTTACAGTAGAAAATAAAAAAGGTTTAAATAAAGATCTTAAAATTTTTATCGATAAAGAGACTATGAACTCTTATATGGATGAAAAATATGAAGAGATCAAAGGTAGTGTAAATCTTAAAGGATTTAGACCAGGTAAAGTTCCAAAAGAAATTTTAAAAAGACAATTTGGTAAAGCAGTTTTTGGAGAAGTCTTAGATAAAGTTTTAAAAGAAACATCAACTAAAGCACTAGAGGAAAAAAAGATTAAACCAGCTGGTCAACCAAAACTTGACTTAAAGACATACGGTGAAGACAAAGACTTAGAATATGTTTTGTCAGTTACAGAGCTACCAAAAGTAGAAATTAAATCTTTAGAAAATATTAAATTTGATGAATACAATGTAAAAATTGATGATAGTGAAACAGATAAAAGAATAAAAGAAATAGCTAAAAACCAACCAAATTTTAAAGAAGTTAGCGCTGATACAAAAGCCAAAAAAGGTGATTTAGTATCTTTAGATTACAAAGCAACTGTAGATGGTAATGATTTTAAAGGAAGTGAAGGAAAAAATACTCAATTGACCTTAGGTAAAGATTTATTTTTAAAAGGTTTCGATGAGCAATTGATTGGAGTTAAGAAAGATGATGAAAAAATTGTAGAAGCAACTTTGCCAGAAAATTTCCCAGAAAAAGAATTAGTAAATAAAAAGGCTAAATTTAATTGTAAAATTTTAAGTGTTAAACAATCAGAAGAAGTAAAAATTGATGATAATTTTGCAAAAAATTTAGGAGCAAAAGATTTAAAAGATTTAAAAACATTAATTTCAAAACAAATTAATGATGAATATAAAAATTCTCTAGATCAATTATCTAAAAACCAAATTTTAAAAGAAATAGAGAAAATCAAAGTAGATGAAGTTCCAGAAAATTTAATTGAGGAAGAGGTTAAGGTTCTTTCGCAAGGCATGTCTGAGGAAGAAGTGAAGAAAAATAAAAAAGATTTTGAAGAAAAAGCAAAAACTAGAATTAAAACTGGATTAATTTTAAACGAGTTTGGTGAAAAAAATCAAATTAAAGTAACAGAACAAGAGGTTCAAGCAGAAGTGCAAAAACAACTAAGAATGATGCCGGGTCAAGAAAAAATGGTAATGGATTTTTATCAAAAAAATCCATCTGCATTAGCAAGTTTAAGAGGAACTGTATACGAAGAAAAAATTTTAAATTTAATTAAAGAAAAAGGTAAAGCAAATAAGAAAGAAATTTCAAAAGAGGAAGCTGAAAAGATTTTAAAAGAAGCTCATAAACACGACCATGATCATGACCATAACCATGGTGAAGAAAAAAAAGAAACTAAGAAAAAATCATCCACAAAATCTGCGAAAGAAAAAAAACCTGCAACTAAAAAGGCAAAATCAAAGCCAGCAGCTAAAAAAGCAAAAAAAGTTAGCAAAAAGTAATCTCAAGTTGTATAAGTAGAACGAATCAACTTATGACAACAAAATTATCAGAACATATGAGCAATCTTGTACCAATGGTTGTTGAACAATCAAGTAAAGGTGAAAGAGCTTATGATATTTATTCAAGATTATTAAAAGAAAGAATCATTTTTTTAACAGGTCAAATTAATGACAACGTTGCATCATTAGTTACTGCTCAATTATTATTTTTAGAAGCAGAAGATCCAAAAAAAGAAATTTACTTATACATTAATAGCCCAGGAGGTTTGGTTACAGCAGGACTTGGTATTTACGATACAATGCAATATGTGAAGCCAGACATTTCTACTTTATGTATGGGTCAAGCAGCTTCTATGGGATCCTTCTTACTTGCCGCAGGAACTAAAGGAAAAAGATTTTCATTACCAAATTCAAGAATAATGGTTCACCAACCCTCTGCAGGTTTCCAAGGACAGGCGACTGATATTGAAATTCATGCTAATGAAGTTTTGTCTTTGAAGAAAAGACTTAATGAAATTTATTCAAAACATACTGGAAAAAGTGTTGAAGAAATAAAGTCTGCTCTTGAAAGAGATAATTTCATGACAGCAGATGTCGCACAATCTTTTGGTCTTATTGACGAAGTAGTAGAAAAAAGATCTTAATACACAATATATTGAGTCATCTTTAATCGAAACTTGATTAGTGTGAGTCTTGTATAATAAAGTAATTAAATTGATTCGTTATAAAAATTAAAATGACAACAAATAATAAAAATATTCTTTACTGTTCTTTCTGTGGCAAGAGCCAACATGAAGTAAGAAAGTTGATTGCTGGTCCAACTGTTTTCATCTGCGATGAATGTGTTGAGTTATGTATGGACATTATTAAAGAAGAGAGCAAAGATACTTTTGTAAAACATCAAGATGGTCTTCCATCTCCGAAGGAAATTTGTTCAGTATTAGATGATTATGTAATTGGTCAAGCTCATGCGAAGAAAGTATTATCTGTTGCAGTACACAATCATTACAAAAGATTAAATTATGAAAGCAAAACAAGTAAAAATGTTGAGCTATCAAAATCTAATATACTTTTAGTGGGTCCTACAGGTTGTGGAAAAACATTGCTTGCACAAACTCTTGCTAGAATTCTAGACGTTCCATTTACTATGGCTGATGCAACCACTCTAACTGAAGCAGGTTATGTCGGAGAGGATGTTGAAAATATTATTTTAAAATTGTTACAAGCATCTGACTATAATGTTGAAAAAGCTCAAAGAGGAATAGTTTATATTGATGAAGTTGATAAAATAAGTAGAAAATCTGAAAACCCATCGATTACAAGAGATG
>CACPOD010000019.1 GCA_902635515.1 uncultured Pelagibacteraceae bacterium | reverse complement strand
TTGTAATCGGTGGAGGTGACACAGCAATGGATTGTGTGAGAACTTCTATAAGACAGAAGGCAAAATCTGTGAAATGTTTGTATAGAAGAGATAAAGAAAATATGCCAGGGTCTGCAAGAGAAGTTGCAAATGCAGAAGAAGAGGGTGTTCAATTTGTTTGGTTATCAAGTCCTAAAGAATTTAAAGGTACGAATAAAGTAGAAAAAATAATTGTAGATCAAATTAAACTAGGTGATCCAGACGAGACAGGAAGAAGAAAGCCACAAGTACAAGAAGGCTCAAGTTACGAAACAAAAGCAGATATGGTTATCAAAGCACTAGGTTTTGATCCTGAGGATTTACCGAATTTATTTGATAGTAGTGAATTACAAGTAACAAAGTGGGGAACTATTAAAACAGATTTTGATACTATGGAAACAAATATAAAAGGGGTTTTTGCAGCTGGTGATATAGTTAGAGGAGCTTCATTAGTTGTTTGGGCGATAAAAGATGGAAGAGATGCAGCAGCTTCAATTAAAACTTATCTAGAGAGTAAATCTAAAGTGGAAAAAAGAGTGGCTTAATGAAAAATTATAAAAAGAACCTTCACCTTTTAAAAGAAAATAATGTTTATTCAGAAGATATGGAGCATGATGCTTGTGGTGTTGGTATAATTGCATCAACTGAAGGTAAAAAATCTCGTAAAGTTGTAGAGTATGGTATTGAAGCGCTAAAAGCAGTTTGGCATAGAGGCGCTGTAGATGCCGATGGGAAAACTGGTGACGGAGCTGGAATTCATGTTGAAATACCAAAAGATTTCTTTATTGAAAAGATAGAAGTGACAGGACACACACATGACAATTCTGAAATATGTGTTGGTATGATATTTCTGCCTCGGAATGATTATGCAGCGCAAGAAAGTTGCAAAACTATTGTAGAAAGTGAATTAACAAAAAATGATTTTAGTATTTACGGTTGGAGACAAGTTCCAGTTAATCCAAAAGTTTTAGGAGAAAAGGCATTCCAAACAATGCCTGAAATTATCCAAGTACTGTTTAAACCTTATAATCCAGAATTAACAAATAAGGATTTAGAAAGAAAAATTTATGAAACTAGAAGAAAGATAGAAAATGAAGCTTTTAAAAAATCTTTAAACAATTTTTATATTTGTTCATTGAGTTCTAAATCTATCATTTACAAAGGGATGTTTTTAGCTGAAGCTATCTCAGATTTTTACCTTGATTTAAAAGATGAGAGATTTGTTTCAAGGTTTGCTATTTTTCATCAAAGATTTTCAACAAATACAGCGCCTAGCTGGAATTTAGCTCAACCCTTTAGAGCTATAGCGCATAATGGAGAAATTAATACTTATAGAGGAAAT
Source organism: uncultured Pelagibacteraceae bacterium (assembly GCA_902635515.1). Lineage (GTDB taxonomy): Bacteria > Pseudomonadota > Alphaproteobacteria > Pelagibacterales > Pelagibacteraceae > Pelagibacter. The sequence continues at coordinate 10,354 of CACPOD010000019.1, read as the reverse complement.
AAAAATTGGATGAAAGTTCATGAACAAGAGATGAACAGTCCCCTTTTTGACGATGTTGAGAACTTAAAACCTGTTATTCAACAAGGAGCATCAGACTCTGCTGCATTAGACAATGTTTTTGAATTATTAAATATATCTGGTCAGCCTGCGCCTTTGGCTAAACTTATGTTAGTTCCAGACGCATGGTCTAAAAAAAATAAAACTCTACCAAAAGATCACCAACAATTATTTAATTTTTTGAACAGTACAATGGAGCCATGGGATGGACCAGCTGCTATTGCTGGAACTGATAATGAGTGGGTTATAGCTGCAAATGATAGAAATGGATTAAGACCTTTAAGATACGCAATTACAAAAGATAAATTATTATTTGCAGGTTCTGAAACAGGAATGATTGAATTAAATGAAAAAAGAATTTTGTCAAAGGGAAGATTGGGTCCCGGGGAAATAATTGGAGTTAGAATAGAAAAAGGTAAAGTATTTACAAACAAGCAAATAAAAGATTATTTAGCCAAAGAGTATAAACACTTTAATTCACAAATTATCGACCTGGATGATAAGTTAACTATTGCAGATGAAAAAAATTCTTTTTCGGGAGATGATTTAAGAAGAAGGCAATATACTTTTGGAATAAGTCTAGAAGATCTTGAGCTCATACTGCATCCTATGGCAGAAGATGCCAAAGAGGCAACTGGATCTATGGGGGACGATACGCCATTGGCTGTTTTGTCAGATAGGTATAGACCGTTGTACCATTTTTTTAGACAAAATTTTAGTCAAGTCACAAACCCACCAATAGACTCTTTAAGAGAAAACAAGGTTATGAGTTTGAAAACAAGATTTGGAAATCTTGGAAATATTTTAAATTTTGATAATTTAACAAAGCAAAATATTTATGTTTTAAATAGTCCAATATTATCAAATTCTCAGTTTGAAAAATTTATAAATTTTTTTGGTAACAATTCATCTATAATTGATTGTACTTTTTCTGAGGAAGAAACTTTATTTGATTCAATTAAAAAAATTCAAAAAGAAGCTGAAATTGCAGTAAGACAGGGAGTTACTCAATTGATTTTAAGTGACAAAGAGCTTTCTAGCTTTAAACTTCCAATACCAATGCTTTTAGCAGTTGGATCAATTAATTCATTCCTTATTGAAAAAAAACTAAGAGGATATGTATCAATAAATGTTCAATCTGGAGAGGCTTTAGATACACACTCTTTTGCAACCTTAATAGGAGTTGGAGCAACTACTGTAAATCCATACTTAGCATTTGATAGTTTATTTCAGCGTCATGAAAAGAAATTATTTGGTCAATTTAGCTTTGATGAATGTGTAGAGAGATACATAAAATCAGTAAACGCAGGTTTATTAAAGATCATGTCTAAGATGGGTATTTCAGTTCTAAGTTCTTATAGAGGTGGATGTAACTTTGAAACCGTAGGTTTAAGTAGAACAATCGTTGCAGATTATTTTCCGGGAGTTGTCTCTAAAATTTCAGGTATTGGACTTACGGGTATAGAGAAAAAAATTAGAGAAATTCATAAAGAGGCATTTGAAAGTTCTGAAACCATATTGCCGATAGGCGGTATATATAGATATCGTAAAAATGGTGAAACTCATCAATATCAAGGAAAATTAATTCATTTACTTCAAAGTGCAGTAGGATCTAATTCTTATGATGCCTATAAAAGATATGCGGATGGAATATACAGCTTACCACCTATTAATCTTAGAGACTTAATTGATTTCAGAGAAAAAAAATTAAGTGGGCCAATAGATATTTCTGAGGTTGAGCCAATAGAAAATATTTTAAAAAGATTTGGAAGCGGGAGCATGTCTCATGGAGCTTTATCAAAAGAGGCGCATGAAACTTTGGCAACTGGTATGAATAGGATTAAAGGTGCTTCATGTAGTGGAGAGGGCGGTGAAGATGCAAGTAGATTTAAAGTTTTAGATAATGGTGACAGCGCAAACTCAAGAGTAAAACAAATAGCTTCTGCAAGATTCGGAGTTACAGTTAATTATCTTAATAATTGTAATGAGATAGAAATTAAAATTGCACAAGGCGCTAAGCCTGGTGAGGGAGGTCAGCTACCAGGATTTAAAGTTACAGAGGAGATTGCTAAACTTAGACATTCAACTCCTGGAGTTACTTTAATATCACCACCACCACATCATGATATTTATTCAATTGAAGATCTTGCACAACTAATTTATGATTTAAAACAGATAAATCCTAAAGCAAGAATTGGAGTTAAGCTTGTTGCTTCCTCTGGAGTAGGAACAATTGCAGCTGGTGTAGCTAAAGCAAAAGCAGATATAATATTAATTTCTGGACACAATGGTGGTACAGGAGCAACACCACAGACTAGTGTTAAGTATGTTGGAATACCATGGGAAATGGGTTTGACTGAAGCAAACCAGGTACTAACTTTAAATAATCTTAGACATAAAGTTACATTAAGAACAGACGGTGGAATTAAAACCGGAAGAGATGTGGTGATAGCTGCAATGATGGGTGCTGAAGAATATGGTGTTGCTACTACAGCTTTAGTTGCAATGGGTTGTATAATGGTAAGGCAGTGTCATTCAAATACATGTCCTGTAGGCGTTTGCACTCAAGATGAAAAGCTCAGAGAAAAATTTACTGGGACTCCAGAAAAAGTAGTTAATTTGTTTACATTTATAGCCATTGAAGTAAGAGAAATATTAGCGAATTTAGGTTTTAAATCATTAAATGAAGTGATTGGTAGGACAGACTTGTTAAAACAGGTTAGTAAAGGTTCTCCAAATTTAGACGATTTAGATTTAAATCCTTTATTTGTTCAAGCTGATACTGGAAATAATCCAAGGTATTGTGAGGATCAAGAAATAAATAGTGTACCAGACACACTTGACCAACAAATTTGGCCAGAAATTGAACAAGCTTTGAATAATTCTGAAAAAATTGAGAAAGAATATCAAATAAAAAATACTCATAGAGCAGTAGGTACTAGAATTTCTCATCATTTGTATAAAAAATATGGTTATGAAAAACTTGATGAAAACTTTTTAGTTTTAAATTTTAAAGGATCAGCAGGTCAATCATTTGGTGCATTTTCTTCTAAAGGTTTAAAACTTGTATTAAAGGGAGATGCAAATGATTATGTTGGTAAAGGTTTGTCAGGAGCTACTATTTCAATAAAATTACCTGAAGAGAGCAATTTAGTTTCAAATGAGAATACAATTTTAGGAAATACTGTTCTTTACGGAGCTACTTCAGGAAAACTTTTTGCTGCTGGCCAAGCTGGTGAAAGATTTTCAGTTAGAAATTCTGGTGCAGTTACAGTAATTGAAGGATGTGATTCTAATGGATGTGAATATATGACTGGTGGAACTGTAGTAATTTTAGGAGATGTTGGTGATAATTTTGCAGCTGGTATGACAGGTGGAATGGCCTTTATATATGACAAATCTCAACAATTTGAAAAGAAAGTAAATCCAGAATCAGTAGTTTGGCAAAATGTAGAGACAGATTATTGGAAAGAATATTTAAAAAATTTAGTTAGTGAGCACTTCAAAGAAACTGAGTCTCAATTATCGAATAAAATAATTGAAAACTTTGATGATGAAGTAAATAATTTTGTTCAGGTGTGTCCTAAAGAAATGTTGGATAAATTAAAAAATCCAATTACTTTAAAAAAAGATATAAAAAAAGTTAGCTAAATTAATAATTTAAGCTCTTTTAAAATTATATTTAACCATTTTTCATTTGATAAACTGTGATCACCTTTTTTTACAATTTTTAATTTTTTCTTAGCTTTTGGAAATAATTTTAAAACTTTTCTTGAATATGACACAGGAACTGCCTCATCTTTTTCACCATGAACCATTGTTACTTTAATATTTGAATTAATTTTTTTATTTAAGACTTTGTTTTTTCTTCCATCTTTTATTAATTGTAGAGTAATTGGATATTCATAATTACCATGTTTTAATTGATAAATACCCTTACTTATTGTTTCCTCTTTCATTTTTTTAGTAAATTTTTTCCACATTAAATTTTCTAAAAATTCAGGAGCAGCCCCTATTCCTAAAAATCCTTTAATCTGTTTTTTGAAAATTTTGAATTGATTGAGTGAAATCCATGCGCCCATACTTGAACCAATTAGCACAAATTCTTTTTTTTTAACGAATTTTCTAATTAAAATTGACGTCTCTTTACTCCACTTTGAAATATTTCCATTTACAAATTTTCCAGAAGATTTTCCATGACCAGAGTATTCTAGTGCTAAAAAACTTACTTTATTTTTTTTAGCAAATTTCAAAAAAGCATTTGGTTTTTTTCCTTCAAGATCTGACATAAAGCCATGCAAAAAAACTATAAAAGAACTATTTTTAAAAATTTTGGAAATATATCTAATTTTCTTTGTATTTGATATTTGGTGAAACCTGAAATTTGCCATAATCATTTATAAGTTTTGTCTATTAATATATAATCATATCAAATGTCATCTGATTTAAAAGTTTTACAAGTAATTCCAAAATTAGGTTATGGAGGAGCTGAAACAGGGTGTTATGATATAGCACATTATTTACCAGAAAATAATTGTAAATCATTTCTTGTAACTAGTGGTGGTGAATTACTTAAATTTGTAGATAGAAAAAAAGTTAAGGTATTTAGACTTCCTGTACAGAGCAAAAATCCTTTACTAATTTTAATTAATGCTTTTATCTTAATTGGAATAATTTTAGTTTTTAATATTTCTCTCGTTCACGCGAGAAGTAGAGCACCTGCTTGGTCATGTTTGTTAGCAACAAAAATCACAGGACGAAAATTTGTAACTACATTTCATGGAACATACAATTTTAAGAGTAATATAAAAAAAATTTACAATTCTGTAATGATTAGAGCAGATTTAATAATTGCAGGATCTAATTTTATTTTTTCTCATATTAAAAAAAATTATTCAAAATATTTAAATGAGAAAAAAAAATTAATGGTTATTTTTAGAGGAATAAACGTCGACTACTTTGACCCAACAACTAAAATTGAAATTGACGAAAAAAAATTATTAAAAAAATGGGACATTGAAAAAGATAAAAAAATTATACTTTTACCTGGTAGATTAACTTCCTGGAAAGGACAGGAAGTTTTTATAGAGGCTATTAATTTAGTGAATATAGAACTCGGTTATGAAGCTTTTTATGCTGTCATTCTAGGCAGTGATCAAGGTAGAGATTTATATAAGAAAAAATTAATAAGACTTTCGGAGCAATACAGATTGTCTAAACAAATAAGATTCATAGATCATTGTAAGGATATGGCATTAGCTTATAAAGTTTCTGATATTATTGTTTCAGCCTCAACAGAACCAGAGGCTTTTGGTAGAGTTGCTGTTGAAGCACAATCGATGGAAAAACCAATTATAGCGAGCAACATTGGAGGTTCTAATGAAACAATAATTGATGAAAAAACTGGTTTTTTATATGAAGCAGGAAATGCTAAATCATTAAGTAATAAAATATTAAGAACTCTTAACATGGATGAAACTCTATTAAAATCAATTGGTAATGAGGGAAGAAAAAACATAGTTCAAAAATTTAATGTTGAAAAAATGTGCTTTTCTACTTATTCAGAGTATAAGAGATTATTAAATTAAATGCCGATAATAACATTACCCGACGGAAACAATATTGATTTTCCTAATAAAGTTACTGGACTAGAAGTAGCTGAAAAAATTAGCAAATCGTTAGCTAAACAAGCCATGGTCATAAGTGTTGATGGTGAACTTAAAGATCTTGATTTTCTAATTGAAAATGATTGTTCTGTAAAAATTTTTACTTCAAAAAATCCTGAGGGCTTGGAAACTATAAGGCATGACACAGCTCATATTTTAGCTATGGCTGTTCAAGAATTATTTCCTGGTACACAAGTTACAATTGGACCCGTGATTGAAAATGGATTTTATTATGACTTTGCTAGAAAAGAACCATTTACAGAGGATGATCTTGTTAAAATTGAAAATAAAATGAAAGAGATTGTCGATAGGAATGAAACAACAAAAAGAGAAGTTTGGGATAGAAACAAAGCAATTAGCCATTTTAAAAAAAAAGGAGAAATTTATAAAGCCGAGCTAATTGAAGCAATACCTGAAAATGAAGATGTATCAATTTATTTTCACGGAGAATGGCATGATTTATGTAGAGGCCCACATTTATCCTCTACAGGTAAAATAGGGAAACATTTTAAACTTACAAAAGTATCAGGAGCATATTGGAGAGGAGACTCTAATAATGAAATGTTGCAACGAATATATGGTACGAGTTGGGCAACTCAAAAAGACCTAGATGAATATTTAAAAAGAATAGAAGAAGCGGAAAAAAGAGATCACAGAAAATTAGGTAGAGAAATGGATTTATTTCATTTTAGAGAGGAAAGCCCTGGCTCTGTATTTTGGCATGAAAGAGGATGGGGTTTATTTCAAAAGCTAATTAACTACATGAGAAGTAGACAAGATGCTGCTGGTTATAAGGAAGTAAATACTCCAGAGGTACTAGATAGACAACTATGGGAAAAATCTGGGCATTGGGAAAAATATGGAGAAAACATGTATACTTCTGAAACACCAGATGAGAAAGTTTTTGCAATTAAACCGATGAATTGTCCTGGTCATATCCAGGTATTTAATCAAGGCTTAAAAAGTTACAGAGATCTTCCCTTACGTTTTGCCGAATTTGGGAAAGTTCATCGTTATGAGCCATCAGGCGCTTTACATGGTTTATTAAGAGTAAGAGCCTTTACACAAGATGATGCGCATATTTTTTGTACTGAAGATCAAATTACTAGTGAATGTTTAATTGTTACAAATCTAATACTAGATATTTATAAGGACCTTGGTTTTAAAAATGTGATTCTAAAATATGCAGATAGGCCAGAAGTAAGAGTTGGTAATGACTCAGTTTGGGATAAAGCAGAAGCCTCATTGCTTGAAGCCGTTAAAGCTTCTAAATTAGAATATACTATTAATAAAGGTGAGGGAGCATTTTATGGTCCTAAAATTGAATTTGTTTTACGAGATGCTATTGGCAGAGATTGGCAATGTGGAACTTTACAAGTAGATTTAAATTTACCTGAAAGATTAGATGCTTCTTATGTTGATAAAGATGGTACTAAAAAAGTTCCTGTTATGTTGCATAGAGCATTATTTGGTTCTCTAGAGAGATTTATTGGAATTTTAATTGAAAACTATGCAGGCAAGTTTCCATTTTGGATATCTCCTTTACAGACTATGGTAATACCTATTTCAGAAGAATTTAATGACTATGCGATCGAGGTATCAAATAAAATTAAAAATTCAGGCATAAGTTCTGCAGTAGATTTAAAAAATCATAATTTAAATTATAAAATTAGAGATCATTCTTTAGCAAAAATACCACTTTTATTAATTTGTGGTAAAAAAGAAGTTGACTCCAATTCAGTAACGATTAGAAGATTAGACTCTAACAAACAAGAAAATATGGGTATAGATCAATTCTTAAAAACATTCTCTGCTTTAAACAAAGCATCATCAAATTAAGTGGCAGACTTCAAACAAAATTATTTTCAAAGAAGAACCAAGGACAGAGGTCCAAGATCTAATAATAGAATTTCATCTCCTGATGTGCAGGTTATAGCGAGTGATGGAGAAAATCTTGGAGTGATGAATACCAATGAAGCTATTTCCATGGCAAAAAATCAAGGTTTAGATTTAATTGAAATAGCACCTAATGCAAATCCTCCTGTATGTAAAGTAATGGATATGGGTAAATATAAGTATGATGCTCAGAAAAAAGCAAATCTTGCAAAGAAAAAACAAAAAATTGTTTCTTTAAAAGAAATTAAAATGAGACCTGTTACTGAAACTCATGATTATGAGTTTAAAGTCAAAAATGCTAAAAAATTTATAGCTAAAGGAGATAAGGTCAAATTTACTATAAGATTTAAAGGTAGAGAGCTTCAGCATTCCCATCTAGGAAATGAACTAATGGGCAAAATTAAAGAAGATATGAAGGATATCGGTAAGGTAGAATTGCATCCCAAGTTTGATGGGAAGCAAATGATAATGGTAATTCAGCCTTTATGAGCCTTAATTGAGGTTGTAAAATTATATCTTTCTTTGTATAAGTCCGCAGAATTATGCCAAAACTAAAAACAAAAAGCTCAGCAAAAAAAAGATTTAAAATATCAGCCAAGGGTAAAGTTATTTCTGCTCAGGCGGGTAAGAGACATGGCATGATTAAAAGAACGAATTCACAAATAAGAAAACTAAGAGGCACTACAACATTGTCTAAACAAGATGGAAAAATTGTTAAGTCATACATGCCTTACAGTTTAAGAGGTTAATAATGGCAAGAGTTAAAAGAGGTGTAACTAGCAAAGCTAAACATAAAAAAGTTTTAAAAGCTGTAAAGGGTCAATGGGGCAGAAGAAAAAATACCATTAGAGTTGCTAAGCAAGCTATGGAAAAATCCATGCAATACGCTTACAGAGACAGAAGAAATAAAAAAAGAGATTTTAAATCATTGTGGATACAAAGAATCAATGCTGGAGTAAGAGCTGAAGGCTTAACTTATTCAAAATTTATCAATGGTTTAAATAAATGCGGTATTGCAATAGATAGAAAAATTCTTGCTGAAATTGCTTACGATAGCCCAGAAGCATTCAAAACAATTGTACAAAAAGCTCAATCAGCTTTAAATTAATCTTCGCTATTGTTTTTATTTCTTAAGGAAATAATCTACTAATATGTCAGAGATAAAAAATATTAGAGATCAGTTTATATCAAAGCTTGAAAATGATTTGAGCATTGATCAAATAAATGAAATTAAAACGGAGCTCTTTGGTAAAAATGGTTTAATTTCATTAAAATTTAAAACAATAGGATCAATTCCAGAGACCGATAGAAAAAAATTTGCATCAGATTTAAATCAGGTTAAAGATGAACTTCAGAATTTAATAACTTCTAAAATTAGCGAGATAGAAGGAAAAAAAATAAACGAAAAATTAGAAAAGGAAAAAGTTGATATAACTTTGCCTGAAAGACCATTCGTTAGAGGAAAAGTTCATCCAGTATCACAAACTATTGATGAAATTTCATCTATTTTCTCTGAAATAGGATTTAGTGTTGAGGAAGGCCCTGATGTTGAAAATGAATATAACAACTTTACTGCATTAAACACACCTGACAATCATCCAGCAAGAGATATGCATGATACATTTTACTTGGATGAAAACAAAGAGGTTTTGTTACGAACTCATACTTCACCAGTTCAAATCAGAACTATGCTAAAAGACAAACCTCCATTTAAGATCATTGCTCCTGGAAGAACTTATAGATCTGATAGTGATCAAACACATTCACCAATGTTTCATCAAGTAGAAGGTTTGCATATTGATAGAAATATTAACATGGGGCATTTGAAAGGATGCCTAAATTATTTAATTAAAGAATTTTTTGAAGTAGAAAAAATTAAAATGAGATTTAGACCTAGTCATTTTCCATTCACAGAACCATCTGCTGAAGTAGATATTGGTTATGAAATAAAAGATGGAAAAATAATTATCGGAGAAGGAGATAAGTGGCTTGAAATTTTAGGTTGTGGTATGGTGCATCCAAATGTCTTAAAAAATGTAAAAGTAGATCCATCAAACTATCAAGGATATGCCTTTGGAATAGGTATAGACCGATTAGCAATGCTTAAATATGGCATTAATGATTTAAGAGCTTTTTTTGATTGTGATTACAGATGGTTAAATCATTTTGGTTTTGATCCACTTGATGTTCCTTCAAATTACAGGGGTTTAAGTAGATGAAGATTACATTTGATTGGTTAAAAGATCATTTAAAAATAAGTGCTAAAGAAGATAAACTTCTTGAGAAACTAACAGGCATAGGTCTTGAGGTTGAGAGTATAGAAAATTTATCTGAAGGATTAGATTTATTTAAGGTTGCAAAAATCTTAAAAACAGAAAAACACCCAAACGCAGATAGACTTAAAGTTTGCGATGTTGATGTTGGTAATAAAGAAATTAAAAAAGTTGTTTGTGGGGCTGCAAATGCAAGAGAGGGTCTTCTTACTGTGTATGCTCCACCAGGTGCAATAATCCCAAAAAACAAAACTAAACTTGTTGTTGCTAAAATTAGAGATGTTACATCTTATGGAATGCTTTGTTCTGAATCTGAATTGAATTTATCAGATGAAAGTGATGGAATTACTGAATTGTCATCTTCGAAATATGCAAAAAATATTGGAAAAAGTTATTTTTCTAAATCAAGTTCTAATCTTATCGATTTATCAATTACACCAAATCGACCAGACTGTCTTGGTG
>CACPOD010000018.1 GCA_902635515.1 uncultured Pelagibacteraceae bacterium | reverse complement strand
TTTGAATAGTTTTCTTGCTGGTATAAAAAAATCACCTGCTCCTGTTTCAATACTTAATCTTTTTATTTTAAGCTTTCTAGCTTCATTAATTAAATGATTAATTACATTAATCCCTTGGCCTTGCATCCTAAAATTATCGTGAATTCTTATCGATTTAAATTCTCCATGTTCTTTATCCAAAAATTTTAAAGCACCACAACCAATCAGTTTTTCATCATCCCACAAGCTCCAAAATTTAATTGATGGCACTTTTAAACCAGGAATATCTAGTACGTGAGCACTTCCCTCTGGAGAGGCAGCTCTAAGCTCAACAAAATGTTTGGTTAGAAGCTCATTAACTTCTGTATTATCAAAATTGCCTTCTATCGATTTTAACATTTATATTAAAGTTGTGATATGACCCATTTTTCTTTTTTCTTTTATATCTTTTTTTAAATAATCAAAGAAAAATTCATTTTCATTAAACTTTTGAATATTTCTATAATGAGTAATTTGATCGCCAAGCAAATTCATCATTTTTGCATTAGATATTTTTTTTAAAGGAATTTGTTCTAAACCACATACAGCTCTTACATGATTTTCAAATTGACTTACATTAAAAGCATTTATTGTTAAATGTCCTGAGTTATGTACCCTCGGTGCAATTTCATTAACATAAAGATTATCATTTCTATCAATAAAAAATTCTACACATAAAGTTCCAACATATTTAAGCTCTTCGGCAATTAGCATTGCCCAATCTTTAGATTGATTAAAAATCTTTTCATTAATTTCAGCAGGTATTTTTGAATATTTTAAAATTTGGTCTTCGTGAGAGTTTTCTATTGGTTCATAAATTTCATATTTATTGTTACTAAATCTTGTAATTATAATTGAAATCTCTTTTTTTAATTTTACGAGTTTTTCTAGAATATATCCTTTTGAAAAATCAATATTCAATGAATCAAGTTCATTACCTGATTTTATTGGATATTGACCTTTGCCATCGTATCCTTGCGTTGTTGTTTTGAGAATGCCTGGTAAAAAATCCTCTAAAGCATCAATGTCAGATTTTTTTTCAATTGAAACATATCTTGTTGTTCTAATATTTAATTTATTAACAAAATCTTTTTCAGCCAATCGATGTTGAATTAATCTGTTAACTGATGGCTTAGGCAAAACAGGTTTAAATTTGTTTATTTCATTTAATGTTTCAAATGGAATATTTTCAAATTCATAAGTTACTAAATCAACTTGACTCATAAATTCTGATATTTTTTCTTTATTATCATAACTTCCTGTAACAAATTGATTGCAAAAATTTTGTGCTGGCCCATCTATGTCATCACAAAAAACAACAGTTTTAACATTTAATTTTTTAGCTGCTATTGAAAGCATACTTCCAAGTTGACCACCCCCAATGATACCAAGAGTAATTTCTGACATTTTATTTTGGAGATTTCTTTACAGATTTAGTTTGAGATGTTCTAAAATTTTTAAGTTTTTTTCGAACATTTGAATTATTATTAGCAATTATTGCTGCTGCTAATAAAGCAGCATTAATAGCGCCGTCCTCTCCTATAGCAAGCGTTCCTACAGGAATTCCTTTAGGCATTTGTGCAATTGATAACAAACTATCCAAACCTTTAAGTTTTTTACTTTCGACAGGAACACCAAGTACTGGCACATGTGTAAGTGCTGATACCATACCTGGAAGATGAGCAGATCCTCCAGCACCCGCAATAATTACTCCTATATTATTTTGCTCAACTTTTGCAGCATATTCATACATTCTTTGTGGTGTTCTGTGAGCAGATATAATTTTTGTTTCAAATGAAACTCCAATTTTTTTTAGGGTTTTTTCGGCTAGTTTCATTACTTTATAGTCAGATTGACTTCCCATTATGATTGAAACTTTTAATTTACTATTTTTTTTCATGAAAATTGATCAATCTGTTTATTTCAAAATTAACTTAAAATTTCAATAAAATTAATAGTATTTAAAATACATATTGATTAGAGTTAAGCATACTATGAATTATAAAATCGATAATCTTCAATATTGTAATTGGTCTAGGAAAATCTTTGAGATCAATAGATCTGCCGGATTAGATGCTGTCCATGTTACCATTGTCTACCATGAAGATTTTGATGAATTACAACTTGAAATTAAAAAATGGGAAAAATTATTTCATGATAATTCTGATTTAATTTTTCTTGGTAAGAATTTCCAAGATATTGATAAAGCTAATAAAGAAAACAAAACTGCAATATTTTTTGGTTTTCAAAACTGTTCACCAATTGAAGATGATATAAATCTTGTTGAAAAGGTTCATCAATTAGGATGCAGATTTATGCAACTTACTTATAATAATCAGTCTTTGCTAGCAACAGGTTGTTATGAAAAAGTAGATAGTGGAGTTACAAATTTTGGACGTGAGGTTATAAGAGAAATGAATAGAGTTGGCCTCGTGGTCGACATGTCACATTCTGCAGAAAAAAGCACTCTAGATGCAATTGAATTCAGTGAAAAACCAATAGCAGTTACTCATGCTAATCCTTCTTTTTGGCATCCAGCTAAAAGAAATAAATCCTCAGATTTATTAAAAATTTTGAGTGATAGTGGTGGTATGTTGGGTTTATCATTATACCCTCATCACTTAAAAGATAACACAAATTGTACTCTAGATAGTTTTTGTGAAATGGTGGGAAAAACAGCTGAAATAATGGATGTAAAAAAAATAGGAATAGGATCAGATCTTTGTTTAGATCATCCAGATACTGTTGTTGAATGGATGAGAAATGGTTCTTGGTCTAAAAGTAAAAATTATGGTGAAGGTTCGAAAAATAAACCAGGTTTTCCTAAACAACCTGACTGGTTTCTTGATGCAAGAGGGTTCTCAAATATTGAAAAAGGTCTAAAAAAAGTAGGTTTTTCAGATACCGAGACACATGGAATACTTGGAAATAACTGGTACAATTTTTATAAAACTATTTAATTATGAAAGTTGAATTAAGAGACCCGAATAAGATAATGAAATTATCAAGGCTAGGATCTTTTCATCAATCAAAATTATCTTTTTTAAGAAGTTTTCTTAATGAATTTAAAGAGTGGGAGTATAAAAGAGATTTATTTAATTTAAATAAAAATGGTTTTGGAGAAGCTGTTTATTCATTTAAAAAAAATAAAAGAGTTTATTCTTTAATTTGTTTTGCAAATGAAATCAAAGATGAAGAAAGATCAGACAGAGTTATTGCAACAAAATGGGATGCAGCTTTTACATTACATGATGGAGTTCCTACAAAAAAAGACATTGAAAGATTAAAAAATGAAGTTCCAAAACAAGAAGTCGGCAGACTTTCTTATAAAGAATTAACTTTATCGAGAGCAAACAAATCAGTAAGAATTTATAATCATGTAGTTGAAAGTTTGAGCAATGGTAAGCAGCCAGATTTAAACTTATTATCAAAAGTAGGCTATTTATATAGGACTACAGCAGTATATGGCTCAGGCAAATTTGGTCTTGCAGATCGATTCAGAATTAAAAATCGTGAAGAAATTAATGGTCCATTCAGATTAGAAATGATGCTGGTTTATTTGGTAAGACAATTTACTTTTGATCAAGTTAATCATGTTGCTTATCATAAAAATCCAAAAACAGCCGTTAAGCTAGATGATAATATTAGTAAAAACTTGGGAATAGGTAATTCTACAGGCTTGGGTATGGCTCCATTTATAGTCAATCACCCAACTCTATTAAATAATTGGATTTTAAGTAGAGAAAAAGCACTTAAGAAAATTAGAGAAATTAAAGATGTAGAAAGTCAAGATAGCGATTTGTTTATAGATTGTGTAAAAAAATCATTAAAAAATATTACAAGCTGGAATACTGATAGCGAATATCAGCAAAAAAAAATTTCTTCATTGTTAAAGGATGTTGAAAAATTCTTAAATTTTATTGATAAAGATTTTAATTTTAAGAGTGAATATCCTTTTAACAAAATATATCAATGGTTAGAGGATAATACTTGTGAGGAATGCATTGAATACATAGTTTCAATAATGATGGAACCTTATAACGATATTATAAATCCTTTGGTAAAAGAAATGAGTTCAGACGAAGAAAAATATTTTAATATTCCAACTCATAGAAAAGTCGAAGAATTGCGTAATATTATTGAAGCAAAGTATCCAAACATTTTAGATATTAATTTTGAAGAAAAAGAAAATAATAAAAACTTTTGGTTTATTTCAAAAAATAAAGAAGAACCTAGATTAGCTGATCGTTTTGAGGAGCATGGATCAGAATTAGAACAGCCTTTAGCAATAGCAAGAGATATAAAAAAACTTTATGACAAATTATTAGTTTCAAAAAATAGTTTAACTATTGCTGAATTTTTAACATCAAACTCTGAGTTAAGACATGTTGTAAGGAGAGCGTTCATTGTAGAAAAATTTCCTTATTCAGAAATACAAGATAATACAATTGGTAAAGATTTAATGCCAATTGATATGCTGAGACTAAAATTATCTTTTTTTGGGGCATTAAAATTTGATCCACGATCTGACAAATGGCTAAGAATTTGCATGTTCCAAGGAGCTCCACTTCCAAATGAATTAAAAGGTTATGACGAGCAGTGGGTATATAAAACCAATATTTAATAATGAAATCACTGAGTGAAATTGAAACTACTGTTAAAAGAGCTTCAAAGGCAGCAGGATACGCTTGGGGAGTTTCTGAGGAAACAGGAAAAAGTATAAGGTTGTTAGAGCTATTTAGTTTACCGGGTATTAAACACCTTAATGAATATTTTGATCAAAAAAATAAAAGAAAATTTGAAAATTTAAATTTAATTAGTGAAATTAACTCCTCATCAAACAATCCTTACTGTCCAATTACTTTAGGCGTTAGTTTTTTAGATCAAATAAATATTTTAGAAAATTTAAAAAAAATTGAATTCAAAAATGTTGCTTATCCAATAATTTTTATTTCCTTCATAAGTCGTTCATCAGAAATTATTGGGAAAAAAATTAATTTAAAAATAGATGAAAAAAAAATGCTACTAAATCTAAATGTAAATATTTTTTCAAATTTTATTGATCAAGAATTTCCAAAGATAGCGAATACAATTGAGGTCAATCTAATTGAAAATGAAGATAACTTTACAGATGAAGAATGGAATAATTTATACAAGTTATCCGAAGAAACTTTTGTTGAAGAGAGTGATAGTTTAAAAGAGGGTGCGGCAGGTGCTGGTTTGACAGATAATGATTGATAAAATTGATGAAAAAAATCTAAAGGTAGATACTGAAGAATTAAACAATATTTGTGATGAATGCAAAGAGGAAGACGAAAGTGTCACTCAAAATTTAATTCTTACTGGGTTTAAATTATGTAAATCTTGTAGAGTATCTAAGACTATTTTTCCACTTTAACTGATTTGACTTACTGGAAGCATATTCATTCTACTCATCACAAATGAGATAGATAAAAATGCAATAATTAAAAAGGATAAAAGTACAATCCCAAAAGATTTAAAATTAGATTTTAAACTCAATATTTGTTTAGTTGAAATTATTAAACCTGCAAAAATCCAAAACTGTGTAAGAAAAATTATTGGTATCATTAAATCTGGTGTGACAGCAAAAAATCTTAATAAACCAGGAGCATGCGCAAATCCAACAGCTGTTAAAACTTTTTTGAACGATACTTTGGTTTGTTTGTCAGGAAATAATTTAACTCCAATTACAAAAATAAAAATCGCCCATATTAGCCAAGTAACTATTGCAGTTAGACCAGACATCGCAATAGCTGTTTTAATAATAGTATTAGCTGCTACTGCTCCAGCGATTCCATCTAGGATCATTATAATCCCAGCAAAGTATATTGATGCTTCTCCAAAATTTTTATTATCCGAATAAAGAGTTTTGTCTAATTTAATTGACTTAAAAATTATATTTAAAAATTCTGCAAACATTAATTTTTTTTATTTTTATTTTTTTGAGCCTTATAAGAAATAATTAATGGAAATATTATTAAAGCAATAGCAATGATAATGCAAACTGCTATTAAAAAACTTTTGGTCATTAGAATTGAAAAGGGGAGCTGAAATTAGCTCCCCCATAGCAAATTTTAGCCTTTTACAACTTCTCTTGTATTTGCGTTGAAAGACTCTTTGAATGGAATATCCACAACCACAGCATCTACAGGTGTTCCCGGAGTGTCCGAGTATTTTTCTGGAAGATGAACTTTAAACTTAGTTCCAACTTTACCTTTTGGAAATCCATTAGGGTTTAAAGTTCCATCAAATGGAACATAACCCATAGCAATATTAGTTTTCTTTTCTGGATGCCACCATGGTGATGTAATAAATCCGACTGGATCTCCACCACTTTCTGGTGATACTAACCAAAAGTCTGGCGCATAATCGTCAATAGGCTTACCACCCAATTCCATCCCAACTAATTGAAGTTTGTACGGTTTTTGACCAGCTTTTATGTCTGCTTTCATTTTCTCTAATGCAGCTTTACCAACATAGTCAGCTTTTTTATTCCATTCACCCTTACCAGATAATGAAACTTGATAACCTAAATTACATTGAAACGGATTATGTTGTTGATCCATGTCTTGCCCCCAAGAAAGAATACCAGCTTGTATTCTTCTGTGGTGCGCAGGTGCAATAACCATCAATTTATGTTTTTTTCCTGCATCCAATACAGCATTCCACATATCTTCAGCATATAAAGTTGCATTTCTTAAATATATCTCATAACCAGCTTCTCCTGAAAAACCAGATTGAGAAATTACACAACTTCTTCCACCAATTGTTGCTTCTGCTAATCCATAGAAAGGCATATTATCAAAATCAACTTGGTCTCCACAAAGATCTTTCATTAAAGCTTTTGATTTAGGACCTTGAATTTGTACTGGACATGCATCAATTTCTTCAATTGTACAGTTAAATCTTCCATCTGCATTTACACCTTGTAAATACATTCCAATATCAGAGTCTGATAATGAAAACCAAAATTCATCTTTTGAAATTCTTAAAAGAATTGGATCATTTAAAACTCCTCCATAAGCATTACATAAGATTACATATCTTGCTCTCATAGGAGAAATTTTTGTTGCATCTCTTGTTATAACGTAATCAGTAAATTTTTCTGCATCCGGACCTTTAACTCTTATTTGTCTTTCAACAGCTACATTCCACATTGTTACATGGTTTACGATTGCATCATATTCAACCATTGCTCCACCATCTTCAGGTTTTACATAACCTCTTGGGTGATAAATACGATTGTATACAGTTGCTCTCCAACAACCTGCCTGCATTGATAAATGCCAATAAGGTGATTTTCTCACTCTTGTTGAAATTAATAACTCAACTTTAGTTGGCCCACTTTGTCTTAAATTGTATGGTACTTCTCTATCAGATTGATCAACAGAAGTAACATGTTGTACTTTAGTATAGTCAAATTCTTTAGACATAACTATTCTCCTTCAACCACTTGTTAGTTTCCTTCAAGCCGCCGAATGTATAAATGTGGAAGTTATCAGTGTGCGATTTAACTTTCCCAATTAAATCATTAGGGTCTTTAGGTTTCAATAAATCTAATGCCTTAGTAAAATTAGATTTAAGAAAATTTAAGGAATTTTTTGCCCCAACAATATTAGCAAATTTTATTAAGCTAGATATTTTTAATGGCCCAGTAATTCCCACATGCACTGGTACGCTTTGCTTAGAAATAAAATCTATAATAGGCTGAGGATCAAGTAACCACTGAGTTACAATGTAATCAGCATAAGGCTTTTTATCTATCATAGCTTTTTCTAATTCTGAATCGGATATATCAGGACTCCCCTCTGGATGTCCAGCAATTCCTATTTTCATTTTTTCAAAATAACCTGTCTCTAAAAGTTGAAAGGAACTATCAAATTTACCTGCTGGTTCTCTTCCGCCTCCAATAATTAAGACTTGCTTCACTCCTCCATCTTTGCATCTAGAAACATAATCTTTCAATTCTTTTTCATCATTCATTGATCTGGCAGGAAAATGAGGTACGGGGTTAAATCCTTTTTTTACAAGCTCTACTGCTTTATCAGCAGTCTCTCTATAATCACCTCCAGGTAGCATTGTAATATAAATGTCAGACAATGCTGGAACTGTATCAACTTCTGTTTTAGGTCCAATTTCCAACGAAAAATTCATAGGAAAGATCTTTATTTATTTTGAAATATGAGTCTAGAAAAATCGATTGAGACTAATTTACTTTTTTAACTGACCTCTGTGCTTTTGAATTCTTTGTCCGTACTGTTGAGTTACTCTATCAAAGATAATTGCCAGAGCTACGATTGCTAAACCATTCATCATTCCAAGAGCTAAATATTGGTTGGAAATAGCTTGTAAAATAGGGACTCCCAAGCCTTTTACACCTATCATTGAAGCAATCACTACCATTGCTAAAGCCATCATAATCGTCTGGTTAATCCCAGCAAAAATAGTTGGTAGAGAAAGTGGGATTTGAACAGATCGTAATTTTTGCATTGGTGTTGCCCCAAAAGCTTCACTGGCTTCTAAAGTTTCTTTATCAACTTCTCTAATCCCTAGATTTGTTAATCTTACAATAGGGGGTAGGGCATAAATACATACAGCAAGTAAACCAGGCACTTTACCAATACCAAGAAGCATAATGATTGGAATCAAATATACGAAACTTGGAATTGTTTGCATCATATCTAAAACAGGTAAAATTGCTTTTTCTGCTCTTGCAGATTTTGACATGACAATTCCAATTGGAATTCCAACTACAATACAGACTAATGTTGAAACAGAAATTATAGCAACTGTAGCCATACAATTTTTCCACATTCCGAAGTAGCCAATTACCAAGAAACAAACCACTGTACCAATAACAAGTTTAACACTTCTTGATCCAATCCAAGCTAATAAAGCAAATACACCGATTACTAAAGGCCAAGGACTATTTACTAATAATTTTTCTAACCAAATTAAAAAATGTAACAGCGGATCAAAAAAACCTTCAATACCATCACCATACGCTCTAGAAAATTCTTTGAAACTAGAATCAATTCCTTTTTTAAGCTCTCTAAGAGCCGTTCTATCCATTACAGGAATTTTATTAAAGAAGTCCATAATTTTTATTTAATCAAACCCGCCGAAGCGGGTTTGATAATATTTTTAATTAAAGTGCTTTTTTGATTTTTTTTGCAGCATCACTTGAAACCCATTTGCTCCAAACACTTTCTTGTGTTTTTAGGAATTCAATTGCAGCATCAGCACCTTCTGCTTGGTTTTCACCCATCCAAACTAACATACCGTTCATAACTGGACCTGGGTATGTTCTCTTCTTAAAGTATTCCATACCAGCACTTCCAGCTGTATTTTTGAAATTATCAGTTACGATTGTGTAAACTTCAGATTTTGTCCATGAAGTTGCTTTAGGGTCTCCACATTCTTGTTCTGGTAAAACTATACATTTATCCCAGTTATCTTTTCCACCCCAAGCTCCCATATCTACAGCTCTCATATCATATTTACCAATGATAGCTGTTGGTGACCAATAGTAACCAAACCAGTTTTCACCTCGCTCAGCAGCTTTAGCAATTGAACCATCTAATCCTGCAGCAGAACCTGTTTCAACAATAGCCCAACCTTTTGCTTCCATGTCAAAAGCTTTGTAAAGATTTCTATTACTTAGCTCACAGTTCCAACCTGGAGGACAAATATGAAAACCACCTTTTGATGGATCTTCTGGATGAGGAAACAGATCAGGTCTTGCTAAAATTGCTTCAGCAGTTGTTAGCTCTGGATGTTTTTTAAGTGTGTGAGGTAATACCCACCAACCTTCACCCAAACCAGTAATTGGCGCTTTGTTAAGTGAGTGCATTTTACCTTCATCAACAGCTTTATTCAAAGCGATGATAGCAGCGTTAGCCCAAAACTCTGGAGCAACATCTGGCTCACCTTTTTCTTGCATTGATGTAAATGTAGGCATTGTAGCACCAGGCACTAATTCTACTGAACATCCATAACCTTCTTCTAATATGATCTTGTCAACTTCAGCCATAAAGTTTGCTGAAGCCCAGTTCATATTAGCAATTGTTATATTTCCACAAGCTGCATTCGCAACACTTCCAAAGGAAGTAAGACCAAACACAACAGCTAGTGAAAGAAGTATTTTTTTAATCTTCATTATATCTCCCAACATTTGATTCATTTAAAAGTTAAATTGAACATATTGAGCATAATAATGCAAATTTAATTCAACTATTGGTTGCAGCAAAATTGTCTTTAACTGACCAAAATTTTTGTTTAGAGTTTTAGTATGATTTTTTCTGCAAATTTTTTTTTCAAAGAATTTGTTTATATTTTAAATTGCAAAACTGTTTTTCAACAAATCATAATTAGAGAAAGATAATTTTAAGCCTCGATTAATTTTTTAATTAATTAAAAAAAAGGAGGTTTATGAATTTAAATAAAAAATTATCAGACATCTTAGATCCCAATAAAATAGAAGTTGTTAAAAATCCTATAGAGAAAGCTCATGGATTACCTAACGAATGTTATTTGAATAATGATTATTTAGAGTTTGAAAAAGAAAAAATATTTAAAAATAATTGGACTATGATTGGGGTTGCAAGCTCTGTACCAAATCCAGGCGATGCAAAACCTTTTAATCTTTTAGGAATACCAATACTAATAGTTAGAAACAAAGAGAATGAAGTAAAAGTTTTTCATAATGTTTGTAGTCATAGAGGTTTCAAATTAGTTGATCAGGAATGTAAATTAAAAAATGTAATAAGATGCCCTTATCATTCTTGGTCCTATGATTTTAATGGAAAATTAACTGTTACTCCACATATAGGAGGACTAGGAAAACATGAGGTTGAAGGGTTCGATAAAAACAAGAGTAACTTAAAAGAAATTAAATCAAATATTTGGATGGATTTAATTTTTATTAATATTAATTCTAATGCAAAACCATTTGAAGATTTTATTAAACCTCTAGAGGATAGATGGTCTAAGTTTATTTCTAAAAAAGATCAAAAATTAATAAGACATTCGACTGATAACGGATATTTTAATATGACAGTAAATAGTAATTGGAAATTTGCAATTGAGAATTATTGTGAAAGTTATCATTTGCCGTGGATACATCCAGAACTAAATAAAGTTTCAAATATTTCAGATCACTATCATATCGAAGATGAGAATTTAAATTTTTCAGGACAAGGAAGTAATAAATATTCACAACAGTTTGATGGAAACATTAAATTTAAATGCTTTCCTAACTGGCCTACTGAACTTTCTGAAAAATCTGAATATGTATCATTATATCCAAACGTAATGTTAGGAATACATATTGATCATTTCTATGCATTTTGGTTAGAGCCAATTTCTAACAAGCAAACTAAAGAACATTTTGAATTATATTATGTTGGAGACGAAAGTGCCTCTAGTGATGAGTTTAAAGACATAAGAGAAAAAAATTTTGCATTTTGGCAAGAAGTCATGAATGAAGATGTAACTGCAATAGAAGGAATGCAAAACGGGCGAAATTCTCCAGCTTATAATGGTGGGAATTTTTCACCTGTAATGGATACTCCTACTTTGATGTTTCATAAGTGGGTTGCAACCAATTTAACTAAATGAGAGGGTAAATTATGAAAAAAGATCTTATTACAAGATTAAATGAAGGTCCAATAATGTGTGCAGAAGGCTATCTTTTTGCAATGGAAAGAAGGGGTTATCTTTCAGCAGGTCCATTTGTTCCAGAAGTGGTTTTAGAACATCCAGAGGTAGTAACTCAATTACATCGAGAATTTATTAGAGCTGGTTCAGATGTTGTTCAGGCATTTACTTATTATGGTCATAGAGAAAAGTTGAGAATAATTGGCAAAGAACACTTGTTAGAACCAATGCAAAAAGGTGCTCTTAAAATTGCAAAAGATGCTGCAGCTGAGTTTAAAGATTTAGATCTTATGGTTTGTGGAGATGTGGCAAACACCAATGTATTTGATCCAGGTGATGCCAATACTCATAAACAGTGTCAACAAATGTATGAAGAACAAGTAGCTTGGGCAAAAGAAGCTGGTGTTGATTTTGTTATTGCTGAAACAATAAGTTGGACTGACGAAATGAAAATTGCATTAAAAGCAATTAAAGATGCTGGACTTATTGCAGTTTGTAATTTTGCAATCCCTAGAGGGGATAAAACTAGAGAAGGTCATAGTGCTGAGGATGCATGTAAGATGATGGAGGATTTAGGCGCTGATGTCGTTGGATTAAATTGTTACAGAGGACCCGAGATGACAATGAAACTTTTAAAAAAAGTTAGAGATAAAGTTTCATGCCATGTATCAGGACTTCCTGTTCCTTATAGAACTACTGAAGAAGAACCTGGTTTCTTGAATATCACTGATCATGGATGTGACTGTATTCCAGGTGGAAATGCATTTCCAGTTGCGTTAGATAACTTATTTTGTAACAGATTTGAAATGGCAGAATTTGCAAAAGATTGTGTAAAAAATAAAATAAATTTTATTGGTATATGTTGTGGTGCTGAAGCTCATCATGTCAGAGAAATGTCTGTTGCAATTGGTAAAAAACCAATTTCAATGAAATATATGCCAGATATGAGCAAACATTTTCACCATGGAACAGATAAATCTCTTAAAAAAGTAAATAAGGAGATCAAATACTAATAATAAATATGAAGAGAAAAACTTTTTTTGATTCTAGAGACAAATATTTATCATTTGTAAACTCAACTAATGAAAAATCAAAAATTGCTTTTTATTTATTTAAAAAAATAGAAAAAATCAGTACTCGGTCACCAATTTTTAACGTTTTAGACGCGGGTACTGGTGAGGGAACAATTATATCTACTTTTTTGTCAGGCCTGCATAAATATCTGCCAAATAAACCTATATTTATTGTAGGTAAAGAAATAAGTATCGATGATATTAATGTGCTTCTAAGTTTTTTAGGGGATAGATTTGCTGAACATAAAACTTTAATTTTTAATATTACTAATTGTAGCTATAAAGATCTAAATAACTCTACATCTGACAATGTAAAATTTGAAAAATTAGAATTAGTTGGAAAAAAAGGTATTGATTTTACTAAGATCTTAATGAGTTTAAGTCCTTATATTAGAAAAAATTGGAAATTATCTTTTAATAACAAAAATGGTTCAATTAAACCCAAGTCAAAAATTTTTTTGACTATTTACAGAAAAGATCAAAAAAAAAAATTAAAAGACTTTATACCCAGAAATATAAGTGAAATTCCAAAAAAATATGATTTTATTATTGCATCTCAATGTTTTAAGCTTCGGTCTCCTTTAACCCAGACTGTAAAAAATGTTATTAAACCTCTTTTATCTTTGCTAAATTTTAAAGGAAAAATGTTC
>CACPOD010000017.1 GCA_902635515.1 uncultured Pelagibacteraceae bacterium | reverse complement strand
CGTATTTTAATCTCAACATTTGAGGCAGTGCAATCAAGCCTAATAAAACTATTTCTCCACCAATAATTCCACTCATCGCTGCCATAATTGTTGCCATGATAGCAGTAACGACTCCTACTCCACCTCTAGTCTTTCTTAACCATGCATTTAAAGCGTCATAAAGATCTCTTGCAATGTTCGATCGTTCAAGCAAGGAGGCCATAAATATAAATAATGGAACAGATAAAAAGGAATAAGTGACAACAAGAGAATAGTATCTTGAAAGTAATATGCCTAAAGCGTGTTCTCCTATGTATAAAAACACTAGAACTGCACCCATAAAACCAGATGCAAAACCCATCGGAACACCAATAGAAATTAGTAATAATAATCCTACTATTAGTATTATTGAAAGTGATCCTATATCCATATTATTTTAATTCTTTAGATGGATCGTATTGTTTTTCTTTTGGATTTCTCCAATCAATAATTAAATTATTTACAGATTGAACAGCAATAAGAAAAACACATAGAAGTGTTAGTGGCTTCATGGTAGCAGGAATTGGTGGATCCCAATAAGTTGCGAATCTCTCCCAATTTATAAATGATCTGTACGCGTCTTCCATACCTCCATAAATTACAGCTGCTGCGAAAAGAACAATAATTAAAGTACTAATTAGATCAAAAATTCTCTGTGTTGGTCTACTAACCCAATCATACAATAATACTATTCTAATATGGCTTCTTAATCTTGTTGCATATATTCCGCCAACTAAATAACAAACACCAGCAAGCCATAAACATAGTTCATTTGCCCACAAAGTTGGTTTAAACAATACATATCTCATAAAAATTTCATACATCATCACAATTACAATTACAGGAATTAAATATTTAATTGTGTGACTTAAAAATAAGGAAACTCTATCAATCCAGTTTATCGGAAAATCATCTTTACTCGCAACTTTTTCATTTTGTTCTTGTAATTCTTTATCGATCATTGCGTAAAAATTAAAGTAATTCGAAGGGCCTTTTCAGGCCCTTCAAAATTTTTTTTATTACATGATACCGTTAGCTTTCATATAAGCTTTGTGTATCTCGATAAGTGCCGCAGCTTCTGGAGATTTAGTCTTCCATTCTTCCCAAGCAGCTAAAGCAGCTTGTCTGAATTTAAGTCTATCTTCTCTAGACCAGTCATGAAGAGTAACACCCATTTCATTTAAAGCTTTAACAGCTTCAGCGTTTTTTCTTTCAACTAAGCTAGTGATAGTTCTTCCAGCAATTTCTATCGCTGCTAACATAGCACCTTGTTCGTGCGCCTTTAACTTCTTCCATACTTTCGTATTACAAGCTAAATGGTCAGCTGGCATAGAGTGGAAACCTGGGTATGTAGCATATTTATTTTGCTCATAGTGTCCACCAGCATAGTTAGTAGCTAAAGATGAGTAGTCAGCACCATCGATAAGACCAGTTTGTAAAGCAGTTGGAACTTCACCAAAGTCCATTACTATTGGCTTAGCACCTAATGCTGTAAAGATCATACTTTCCATTCCTGGAGGTGATCTAAATTTGAAGTCTTTCAATGAAGCAACATCTGGGATTGGTCTGCTAGATATTAAAGACTCATGTCCTGGTATCCACCAACCAATTAATGTCATTCCATATTTGTTATAAAGTGCATCAACAGCTTCTTGAGCTCCTGGGAAATTCAAGAATTCATATTGTTGATATGGGTTATCGTATCCACCCATTACATCACCTGCGAATTGGAACGCTGCATTTTTACCAGTTTGGTAACCAGCACCAGTCATATCACAATCGATAATTCCAGTTTGTGCAGAGTTAAATACCTCAGCAGATTTACCTGTTACTGATGATGAGTAGAACATTTCTACTTTTAAGCTTCCGCCAGAAAACTTCTCTACATTTTTAGCGAATTGAGCAGCAACTTCACCGTTTGGCGAACTAGCAGTAAAGTGTGTTTCAATCTTTAAAGTCTTTGCATTTGCAGAGCCAAATAAAGCAACTGAAACAATAGCTACAGCTGCTATAGTTTTAGATATAAGTTTAAACATTATCTTCCTCTCGTTTATGTTTTTTTGAAAGTTAATCACAAATGAATTTTGAGATCAATAATTTCGTTTAACTTTTATATATAGAAATTATATATATTTATTGAACAGACAACTTATAGTTGTTCTAAACTACTTCTGAAATAAGAGGTTTTTTATTAAAAAAACAATAGATATTATCAACAGCCATCATACTCATTGCCAATCTAGTCTCATGAGTCGCACTACCGATATGGGGTAGAACAAAACAGTTATCTAATTTTAAATATCTTTTGTCTAAATTTGGTTCATTGTTAAAAACATCTAAACCTGCTGCATAAATTTTTTTATTTTCTAATGCATCTATCAAAGCATCATCATCAATTGTTGATCCTCTTGAAGTATTTATAACTACAGCATGTTTTGGTAACAAGCTTATTGTTGAAGAATTAAGAATATGTTTTGTTTCAGCAGTTGCGGGAGTGTGTATACTTACGAAGTCACACTCTGGTAGCATAGTTTTAATGTCAGAAAAATACTTTGCTCCATCCTCTAGATCATCAGAGAGTTTATTTCTGTTGTAATAAATTATCTTCATACCAAAAGCTTTAGCACATTTTGCAGCCATTCTTCCGATACGACCCATGCCAATGATACCTAAAGTTTTACCTGTAACTGAATTTCCAATCATGGTTTTAGTAATATCTGATGGTGAATCTTTCCATTTATAGGATCTAACTAAATTAAAACCTTCTGTTGCTCTCCTGGATGCAGCCAAAATTAATAAAATTGTAATTTCTGCAACTGACTCGTTTAATACTTCGGGTGTATTTGTAATTTTAATTTTTTTTTTTTGAGCAGATGAAATTGAAATATTATCGTATCCAACACCAACTTGAGAAATGATCTTTAGTTTACTTTCTATTTTTTCAAAGAAATTAACTCCTAAATTATCCCATCCTGTAGATATAATTCCATCAAAATTATTTGCTAATATAAAAAGATCGTTATCTTTAATAGGTATGTCTGATGGATTTAATTGAACATCAAATCCTTTTTCTAATTTTTCCTCAGCCAAATTTGATATTTTTCTAGTAACTAATATTTTTGGCTTCATACTAGTGAGAATCTCTTGGTAAACCTTTGGTATGTGATACGTCTAAATATTTACTTCGAGAATTAATGCATGCACCATCATCCAGTTGACCAACAGTATTTCTAAATATTTCCTGCCAAGGAGTTTGATTATTTGGTTTAAATACTTTTTTATTTTTTCTTCTTTTTTTAAATTCAGCTTGAGAAATCAATAAATCAACTCTTCTTTTGTTTAAGTCTATTTTTATTTTGTCGTAAGTTTTAACAATTCCTAAATCTCCACCTACTGCTGACTCTGGTGAAACATGTAAAATTGATGGACTCTCTGATGTTCCGCTCTGCCTACCATCTCCAAGAGTAGGTAAATGTCTTATTCCTTTTTTTAATAATCTATCTGGTGGTTGCATGTTAACTACTTCGGCTGATCCAGGATAACCTACAGGTCCACAACCTCTAATAATTAATAGAGAATTTTCATCTATTTTTAACTTCTTGTCATTAAGTCTTTTATGATAATCCTCAGGACCTTCAAAAACTATAGCTTTACATTCAAAAACATTTGGGTGTTTAGGATTTGATAAATATTGATCTCTAAATTCTTTACTGATTACAGATGTTTTCATAATTGCAGATAAGAAAAAGTTACTTTTCATAACTAAAAAACCAGCTTTTTCAGTCAATGCATTCTTAAATGTTTTAATTACCTTGTTATCTACATCAACTTTCTTTCTTAAATTTTCTCCTACAGTTTTTCCTGTAACTGTCTTTATGTTTGTATGAATTTTTTTGTTTTTAATTAATTCTTTCATAACAGCAGGAATTGCTCCAGCTCTGTGAAAACTTTCCATTAAGTATTCTCCTGCAGGTTGGCAATTCACCAATAAAGGAATGTTGTGCCCAAGTTTTTGCCAATCAGAAAGATCAAATTTAATTCCCATATGTTTTGCAATAGCACTTAAATGAGCTGTACAGTTACTAGATCCACCAATAGCACTTGCAACTACGACTGCGTTTTCAAAAGCTTTACGTGTCATAATTTTTGATGGGGTTAAATCTTCATGAACCATTCCAACGATTCTTTTTCCTGTTTCGTAAGAAATTTGTTCTCTTTCCCTATAAGGAGCTGGAATAACAGCACCCCCTGGTAAAGACATACCTAACGCTTCAGCAACAGAGTTCATTGAAGAAGCTGTTCCCATTGTATTACAATGTCCAGCACTTGGGGCAGAGGATGCAACCATATCCATAAATTCTTCGTATTTAATTTCTCCTTTAGCTAACATTTTTCTTGCTTCCCAAACTACCATTCCTGAACCAGCTAATTTTCCTTTGTAAACTCCATCTAACATTGGACCACCTGATAAAACTATTGCAGGAATGTTAACTGTAGCAGCTGCCATTAAAGCTGCCGGAGTAGTTTTATCACATCCTGTTGTTAAGATAACTCCATCAATCGGGTATCCATACAAAACTTCAACTAGTGACAAATAAGAAAGATTTCTATCCAACATTGCTGTCGGTCTTTTTCCAGTTTCTTGAATTGGATGAGTAGGAAATTCCATTGGTATCCCGCCTGCTCTTCTAATTCCATCTTTAATTCTTTTACTTAAAGACATGAAATGCCTGTTGCATGGAGAAAGATCACTACCAGATTGCGCTATTCCTATGATTGGATTTCCAGATTGTAATTCTTTTCTTGTAAGACCATAATTTAAATACCTTTCTAGATATAAGGCCGTCATGTCAGGGTTTTTTGGATTATTGAACCACTCTTGACTTCGGAAACTCTTTTTTCTTTTTTTAGGCATAATTTAAATAATGGTTTGTTTAAGTTATTGGTTATATAATAAATTTATGAATAATCTAATAGTTTTAAACAAAAATGACAATGTGGGCGTTAGCCAATTTATTATTCCTGAAAAAACTAAAATTGAAGGTCACGAGATCAGCACTATTGATCCAATCCCATTTGGACACAAAGTTTGTTTAAAAACTATTAAAAAAGGTGATCCAATCATAAAATATGATCAAATTATTGGATTTGCTTTAGATGATATTAAACCAGGACAACATGTTCATTCGCATAATTTAGAATTTAGAGAATTTAAAAGAGATTTTAAAGTTGCAGATAAAAAACATGTTATTGATGAAAAAGCAGACACCTTCTTTAATGGAATTTTAAGAGATAATGGACAGGTTGCTACTAGAAATTATATTGGAATTGTAAGTACTGTAAATTGCTCAGCTACTGTCACTAAAATGATCGTTGAGAGGATTAAATACTCTGACATTTTAAAAGATTACCCAAATATTGATGGCATAGTTCCAATTACTCACTCAACAGGATGTGGAATGAATACTGAAAGTGAAGGAATGCAAATTTTTCAAAGAACTATAGATGGATTTAAAAATCATCCCAATTTTTCTCATGTTTTTGTTATAGGTTTAGGATGCGAATGTGCTCAAGTCAGTTTGTTTGATGAATCATTAAAAAAACATAACCGAATTCATTTTCTAACAATCCAAGATGAGGGTGGAACAAAAAAAATAGTCGAAAAAGTGTTGTCTCAAATTAAAAATTTGCTTTCAGAAGCTAATAATGTTCAAAGAACTTCACAACCAGTAAGTCATCTAACTTTAGCTCTTCAATGTGGTGGTTCAGATGGATATTCAGGAATAACTGCAAATCCTGCATTAGGAGTTGCAGCAGATCTCTTGGTTAAAAAAGGTGGAAGTTCAATTTTATCCGAAACTCCAGAGATTTATGGAGCTGAACATTTATTAATTAATAGAGCAAACTCACAAGAAACTGCTGATAAACTTATTAAAAGAATTGAATGGTGGAAACATTATACTTCAATCAATAACAGTTCTATGAACAACAATCCTGCGCCAGGAAATAAAAAAGGTGGTCTAACAACCATATTAGAAAAATCCTTAGGCGCTGTTGCAAAAGGAGGAAATTCTATCCTTCAAGATGTATTGTATTATGCTGAACCTTTAAAAAATAAAGGTTTTAATTTTATGGACTCTCCTGGTTATGATCCTGTATCTGTAACTGGTCAAGTTGCATCAGGTGCTAATGTTATTTGTTTTACAACAGGACGTGGATCTTGCTTTGGCTGTAAACCAGTTCCAAGTTTAAAACTTTCAACAAACTCAGCGATGTTTGAAAGAATGTCAGAAGATATGGATATTAATTGTGGCACAATTGCTGAAGGAAAAGAAAAAATTGAAGAAGTTGGTCAAAAAATATTTGAATTAGTTGTAAATACTGCTTCAGGGAATAAATCAAAAAGTGAAATCAACGGCTACGGTGACGAGGAGTTTAATCCTTGGCAAGTTGGCGTTGTAATGTAATTTTTTTTTCTGTGCCTCAACAAACATCCTTAATTAACGTAATTTTATTAGCCGCTGGTGGTTTTTTTATGTTTGTTTGTATGGACTCTACAGCAAAATATCTGGGAACAGTAATGCCAGTTACTCAAGCAATTTGGGGAAGGTTTTTTTTTCACTTAGTATCTTTAATTATATTTTTTTTAATTTTTAAACCAAAAGTAAATTTAAAAAAAAATTTTAAAGTCCAAATAATTAGATCGATATTAATGGTAACTGCTACTTCGTTTATGTTTTATTCTTTACAGAAATTTGATTTACTTGACATTTATGTTGTTTTCTTTTCAGCGCCTTTAATCGTTTCACTGCTTTCAGCATACTTCCTAAAAGATATATTGAGTACAAAAGGTGTGCTTTTAATGTTATTGAGCTTTGGCTCGATTATTTATTCACTAGGTCCAAGTATGAGAATATTTAGTTTAGATTTAATATTCCCTATTATTCCTCCAATTTGTTGGGCTCTTTATCAATTTTTTACCAAAGTTGTATCAGGCGATAATGATCCATTTGCTGCTATATTTTATACTTCAATTTTAGGTGCAATAATTTTTAGTATTTTTATATTTTTTAATTGGGTGCCATTAGAGAAGAATATCTTTTGGCTTTATTTGGTAATTCTAGGTGTGGCAGGTTTTGTAAGTCATTCTTTAATTATATATGCAATACAACTTTCTAACTTGTCATTTGTAACTAATTTTCAATATTCTCAATTAGTTTGGTCTACAATTATTAATTTCTTAATTTTTGGCGTACCGTTTGATTATAATAAAATTGTTGGGGTGATAGGAATTATTGTTTTTGGTATTATGTTCATAAGAACAGAAGGTAAAAAAAGTTAAATAGTGAGGTTTAAATGAAAAATATAGGATTTATTGGTGTTGGATATATGGGCTATGGAATAGCTAAAAATATTTTAAAACACAAAAATAAACTCTTTGTAATTGCTAATAAAAATAGAAAACCAATTGAGAAAATTGTTAGCGATGGAGCTGAAGAAGTAAAATCTTTTGAAGATTTTTCTAGTAAAAATTTAGATGCAATGTTCATGTGTGTTACCAACACTCCTATAGCAAAATTAATTTCTGAAAAAATATCTGATATTTTAGATAGTAAAACTTTAATTATTGA
This sequence comes from uncultured Pelagibacteraceae bacterium, assembly GCA_902635515.1. Classification (GTDB taxonomy): domain Bacteria; phylum Pseudomonadota; class Alphaproteobacteria; order Pelagibacterales; family Pelagibacteraceae; genus Pelagibacter. Next base: position 5,895 of record CACPOD010000017.1, on the reverse strand, counting down.
TATCACTACTCACAACAAAACTGGTTCAATGGAAACTGAGGCGATATTCAAACAAAAAAAAATAAATTATGTTGAGTGCCCTGTAATGGGAGGACCTGTTCAAGCAGAGGAAGGTATATTGGGAGGAATTGTTGGAGCGTCAGATGAAAATTTTAAAATCGCTGAACCATATTTTAATTTTTTCTGTAAAGAATATTTTCATTTTGGATCTGTTGGAATGGGAGCAAAATCTAAGCTTTTAAATAATTTTTTATCCCTTGGAAATGCTGCATTAGTTAATCATTTGGCTAAAAGTGCTACAGAAATGGGTTTAGATTTAAAAAAAGTATTTGATGTTGCAAAACTTGGTTCTGGAAATTCTGCAGCACTTAATAGAGTTTTTGACAATCTTTTAAAAGGCGATTTTACTGGATTTAAATTTACGGCAAGTAATTCTGTAAAAGATTTAACTTATATTCAAGATTTATTAAAAGATTTTCCTGAAGCTGAAAAAGTTGCTGAAGTAAATAAAAATTATTTTCAAAAGGCTGTTGATGATGGTTATGGTGAAAATTTTATTAGCGAATTAATAAATAAAAAATAATTTTGGAAGTAACTTAAGTTAGCGGGAATCTACTAAAGCACTAGGTTGTATTCAATAAATATATTTGCTCAAAATTAAAATAAATTAATTGAAATTGTATAATTTATAATTACCTTTTTTATAGAAGGAGGTTTATGTTAATACTTTCACCACCTGATACTTAGCTGAACAGCTCATATTTCAAAAATATAACGAAAAATAAATTCCTCTCGGAATTATAATGCCAAAGAGGCGATACAAGGGAGCTCTTTAGGTATACGCTTAAAGAGCGAACCCTTTAAAAACTAATTTACAGATTTTAATATTTCTAGTGGAAGTGGAGCTTCTGGGTATTTTTTTTGACACAATTTTTCATAGTTTTCACAAAAACTCATGATAATTTTTTTAACTTCTTTTTTATTTTTATTTGAAAGATTAAGGTCTTTAATTAATTCACTGCAATTTTTTTCTAATTCTTTTATTTGCTCTCCTGAAAAAAATTCTCCTGTTTCTATTTCCCAATAAGTGTCTTCAAGCTCATCATCAGTTAAATCATTTAATTTTTTCTGTAATAATTTAATAGTTTCGTCCTCTGTAGTTTTATCTCTCATAGGAGAATCTTTAAGTTTTCCAAGGCATTTATCTCTTAATCCATCAATAAAATGAAAATAAGGTTTACCCTCTGAAAAATCTCTAAAATGATTTGTGTTAAAATATTTATCAATGGCTGTTTCTGTTGAAACCTTTTCCTTACCTTTAATTATGGCTATTTGAACGTACACTTCTTGGCTAATATATTCTTCAATATGGTCTTTAACTTTTTGAGGTATCATTCTTTCTTAATTACTAATGCTCTTCTCTGTACCTACTATGACAAGCCTTACAATTGCTCCACATAAATTGTTTCAGAGTACCTCTTATATCTTCAGCATCTTCAATTACAGATGTAAGCTTTATCATATCATCAGAGGCTTTTTGCATTAATGCATTGAAGTCTTCTTTTTCATCCCAAATTGTCAATAAAGCTTCAGTATCAAAACCTTCTTGTGTATTTTCGGGAAACAGATCTATCAAAACTTTATAATTTTCACTCATTTCTATCATTAGTTTTTTTGCTTTTTCAAAGTCTCCTTTTGATGAGAAAGCCTGAACCCTTTTAGCTGTACTATAGTTTTTACTAAACAATGCTTGTCGACTTTTAATAATTTCTTCAACTGTTAACTCAGCATTACTAGATGAGACGAAAAATAAGCTTAAAAATAAGAATAAAATTATTTTAATATATTTTTTTATGTGGTTAAATAAATGATGCATGTAACTAATACTTTAGCAGAGTATGGGATTATCTCAAAGGTGTTACATTGGCTCAGCGCAATTATTCTTTTCATACAAATACCTTTGGGATTTTATCTGGTAGATTTAGATTTTGGTGAACAACGAATAACCATTGAAGATATACATGTCACGCTAGGTTTAACTGTTTTTTATATAATAATAATAAGGTTAATAAATAATACACTTAATCCAACTCCAAAATTAGATCCAAGTATTTTTAAAGGACAAAGGTTTCTTGCAAAGATGAATCATGTTCTTTTATATATTGCTATTTTATCAATAACTATTTCAGGAATATTAAAAAAATTATTTAACGGAGAAACATTAACAATATTGTTTAAGGAAATTCAAATTAATGAAAATTTTGATTTAGCAGATCAGTTTTATGAAATTCATATTCTTTCGAATTATACTCTCATCGGTTTAATAGTGATTCATATATCTGCTGTTATTGTTCACAAACTATTTTTTGGGGACAATTTATTAAAGAGAATTCTTTAATCTTAATGACAAGCAATTCCAAATTTTTTTAATCTCCAATAATTATAAGGCCAAGGAGTTAAAAAACCTACAATCAACATTATTGGTACCACCCACCATGTTAAAATTGCACCTCCAGTTAAAACATAGTCAGTTAAATTCATCATGATTTCCATGCTAATCATTGAAATTAAACTCATACCGCAAGCCGTTTTGAATGCGTTAATGAAATTAAAATTTTGTGTCATTAAAATTATTGTTTCTAAAATAATACTTGTGATCAAACCGTTAATGATTGCTAAAATCATTATTCCTAAAACTGGAAAAGGAATTTGAGTTAATTGAAAAAATAATATTGTTCCAAAATCTCCAATTGCACAACCAAGTACACACCAGGCTGTATTTTTTGCGCTTCTTTTCCAGGTATGTCTACAAGACCAATGAAATGTAGAGGTATTCATTATAATTTGATATTAATGATAAATGATTTTTAGACAAGTTTTCGATAATAAATCATCAACTTATACTTATTTAATTGCGTCGGCAAAAGGTCGCGAGGCAGTCATAATTGATCCAGTAATTGAGAATGTTGAAAGCTACATAAAGTTACTCCAAGAATTAGATTTAAAACTAGTTAAGGTAATAGATACCCATATTCATGCTGATCATGTAACTGGTGCAAGCAAACTCAAGCAAGCAACGAATTGCTCTACACTTATGGGGGAACACACCCCTGCTGATGCTGTAGAAATTAAAGTAAAAGATGATGAAATAATAAAAATTGACCAAATAGAAATTAAAGCGATGTATACACCAGGACACACTTCTGACAGCTATAGTTTCTTGATGAATAACTATTTGTTTTCAGGAGATACTCTTTTAATTAATGGTACCGGTAGAACAGATTTTCAAAATGGAAGTTCAAAAGATGCTTATAATTCTATCTTTAATAGATTGTTAAAACTACCTGAGGACACCATTTTGTATCCTGGTCATGATTATAACGGCAAAGAATCTAGTACAATTGGTAAAGAAAAAAAATTTAATCCAAGATTGCAGGTTAAAAATGTTGATGAATATGTTGAGCTTATGTCAAATCTTAATTTAGCAAAACCACAATTAATAGATATCAATGTAAGCAGAAACATTAAGTTAGGTGCTAGCTAAAAACAACAAATATTAAAAACCAATAAGAGATTAAGCCAGCTGATATTGTTGCAATAATATTTTTGGAGAAATAACCTACAATTACAGCAACTAATGCTCCAAAAATTTTAGGATCATTCATTTCTATAAAAGTTCCAAAATCATTTATAAATATTCCTGGAAATATTATTGCTGGGAATACTGCAGAAGGAACGTATTCCAATACTGCTTTAATTTTATCTCCCAACATATCTCTACTTATTAAAGCGATCATAGTCATTCTAGTAAAGTAAGTTAATATTCCAGCAAAAATTATTGCAGTAAGAGTCATTTTTTTAACCTTAATAATAGTGCAGCTACAAATAGAGCAATTATGGGTGAAATAATTATGTAGGATTTAAATGGAGCATCAAAAAATAACAGTGAACTTAAACCACAAGTAATCATCACAATTACATGATCTAATTTTTTTAAATCCTGAACAACAATTGCTATAAACGTTAGAGGAATTGCAAATTTTAATCCAAGTTCCTCTGGAACAAATGACCCTAACACAATGCCTGATAATGTTGCTATCTGCCAACAAACCCACATTGTGCAACCTGTGCCAATTAAATGATAATGTAAAAATTCTTCACCTCTATTTTTTTTGAAAAATTTATTAGATTCTGCAAAGCCTTGATCTACAACAACATAAGAAATTAATAATTTTTTTACAAAAGATAATTTTTCTAAATATTCAGATAAAACAGCTCCATATAATAGATGTCTAGAATTAATAATTCCAACAGATGCAACGGCAACTAAACTAGATGCTCCTCCTGATAACAACTGCAAAAATACTATCTGTGAAGCTCCTCCAAAAATGATGAAAGACATTGCGTAGACCAAATATGGGTGAAATCCAAGTTCAACCCCGATTGCTCCACAAATTATTCCAAATGGAATAACAGAGAGCATGTGTGGAGAAATATCCAACATCCCTCGAGTAAATATTTGTTTTTTGGTAAGCATTTGCTTGTTTTATTAAAAACAAACTATGTGATCAATATTAATCGGTCTTTTAATTCCAAACTTTTCGTCAGCTTCATGTTGATGTTCGTGATGGGAATGAACAAAAACTGGAATTAATAAATCGCTATTGGTTTTTAAAGTATAGATAAAGTTTGTTCCTCTAAACTTTCGATCTACTACTTCTAGCTTTAGATTGCTTTTATCGTCGTGCTCAAGGTCCTCTGGTTGTAATAATAATTGTACATTTGAACCTTTTGGATAATGCTTAATAAAATTACCTTTAATTGTTCCAAGATCGTCATTTTCTAATGAATTTTCTCCTGTTACTTTTGCTGGAATTAAAATTCCACGATTTAAAAAATTTACTACTTCGACTGAATTTGGAAAATGATAAACATTATAAGGATCGTCAAACTGTTTAATTTGACCATCTAATATAATTGCACATTTGGTACCAAGATAAAAAGCTTCATAGGAGTCATGAGTAACAATTATTGTTGTAATTTTTAATTTACTTAATATTTTTTTTAATCTTACTTGAATTTCTTCTTTAAAACTTTGATCTACATTAGATAGAGGTTCATCTAAAAGCAAAAGATCAGGTTGAGTTAATAGCGATCTTGCAAGCGAAGCTCTTTGTGCTTCCCCTGCGCTAATTTCATGTGGAAATTTTGGTAATATTTTTTCTATATCAAGAAAATCTACAATCTCTTTAAAACTAAGCTTTTTCTTTCTTTTTCCTTTATTTCTCTCTGCGCCTAATAAAATATTTTTTTCAACTGTGTAATGAGGAAATAAACTGTTGTCCTGAAAAGCTAAAGATATGTTTCTATCTTCAGGTTCTACATTTTTATCTTTAGACGATAATAATTTTCCGTTCAATTTTATTGAACCTTTATCAATTTTTTCTAAACCAGCTATAGTTCTAAGTATTGTAGTTTTTCCAATTCCTGAAGGACCAAGAATACACAAAGTATCCCCTTCATTTTCAATCGTAAAAGATGCATTCTTAACTTTGATCTTTCCACCTATAGTGAAATCAACATTTTTAATCTCTAAATAACTATCGCTCATTTTCCCTCAGTATATATTTAGATGTAAGCATTATAAATAGAGTTGCAATCAAAATTAAAAATAATGAAGGAACAGCTGCGGCTTCCAATAAGTCTTCTGAAGCAGATATATAAGCTGTAGTTGCAAATGTTTCAAAATTAAAAGGTCTTAAAATCAAAGTGATTGGCAATTCTCTTATTATTTCTAAAGAAATTAATATTCCAACAAATAAAAGAGAATTTCTTAAGAAAGGTACATGAATATTCATAAAAGTTTTCTTTTTAGAGTAACCAAGTAAATATGAA
>CACPOD010000016.1 GCA_902635515.1 uncultured Pelagibacteraceae bacterium | reverse complement strand
TATAGATCCTTATTTTTCTGCTACTAAAATAAAATGGATTTTAGATAATGTTAAAGTTTCAAAAAAATTACTAAAAACTAATAATTTATTGTTTGGTACGGTGGATACCTTCTTGATCTGGAAATTAACCAAAGGTAAACAGCATTTAACCGAAGCTACCAACGCAAGTAGAACCATGTTGTTTAATATCAATAACAATAAATGGGATAATGAAATTTTACAGAAATTAAAAATTCCAGGGAGTATCTTGCCTGAGGTAAAAAATTCTGCAGATAATTTTGGAAAAACAGATAAGAGAGTTACAGGAAAAGAAATACCCATTTCAGCTGTTTTAGGAGATCAACAAGCAGCAGCTGTAGGACAAGCTTGTTTTGAAAAAGGATCTATAAAAAGTACTTATGGCACCGGTGCTTTTGTAATAATGAACACTGGATCAAAAAAAATAAATTCAAAAAATAAGTTATTAACTACAATTTGTTATCGATTGAATAATAAGACTACATATGCTCTTGAAGGATCTATTTTCATAGCAGGAGCAGGTGTACAATGGTTAAGGGATAAAATTAAATTAATAAACAATGCTTATGAAACTGAAAAAATAGCTAAATCAACAAAAAGCAATAATGAAGTTTATGTTGTCCCAGCTTTTAGTGGAATAGGCGCACCTTATTGGAGACCTGACGCCAGAGGTTTAATAACAGGACTTACAAGAGATAGTGATTGGAAAACTTTAGTGAGAGCAACCGTCGAGTCTGTTGCTTATCAAAGTTATGACTTATTTTACTCAATGAATAAAGATGGTTTAAAGCCTAGAATAGTTAAAATTGATGGGGGTATGGTAGCTAATAATTGGTTCTCACAATTTTTGGCAGATGTAATTAATTTAAAAGTAATTCGACCTAAAGTCTTAGAAACCACTGCTTTAGGAGCAGCTTTGTTTGCAGGTTATCAAGTAGGAGAATTCAAATCATTAAATCAAATTAAAAATACATGGAAAAAAGATACAGCTTTTAAGCCGAAAATTAATAAAAAACTAAGAAATCATATATTGCATGGTTGGAAGCAAGCAATTAAAAAAACCTTAGCATAAAGATAAAAATGAAAAAAATATTAATTGTTGGTGCTGGAGCTATGGGAGCTGCTTTCTCGATACCATTATTAGATAATGGTCACTCGGTTACATTAACAGAGCCATATAATTTTAAATTATTACAAAAATTAAACTTAAGTAAAAAAATTCACCCATCATTAAATATAAATTTACCACAAAAATTAAAAATAAATAAATTTTCAAGCGACATCTTAAATCAGAAATGGGACTTAATTGTAATTGCTGTGAGTTCTATTGGAATAGACTTAATTGGAAAAAATCTTTCAAAAATTAAAAATAAATCGCCTATTTTAGTATTAACAAAAGGTCTTAAATTAGATGGTAGGAATTTAATTTCAATGTCTAGCCTATTAAAAAAATATAATAAAAATTTAAATATTTCAGTTTTGAAAGGCCCGTGTTTAGCAAAAGAATTAGCTAAAAAAGTTAAAAGTTTCACAGTTGTTGCGAACAAAAATATTAATACTGCAAAAAAAATTGGAAAATTAATTTCAACAAATTATTATCAAACTGAATTTAGTAGAGATGTTAATGGAGTTGAATTTTTATCTGCTATAAAAAATATTTATTCAATGATCATTGGAGCTGGACAATGGCATAATACATCATCGGCTTTATTCCGAAAATCAATTGATGAAATGAAATATCTTGCAAATTATTTTAAAGGAAAAAAAGAAACTGTTTATGGTCTGGCAGGTTTAGGAGATTTATACGTGAGTGCAATGGGAGGAAGAAATAGTAAAATGGGAGAATATCTTGGAAAAGGCTATACTTTTACCCGGGCAAAGAAAAAGTTTATGAAAAATGATACAGTAGAAGGTGCTGATTTAGCAATAGAAATTGCTCCTTTTGTATTTAAAAAAATTAATAAACGAAAAGTTCCGTTAATGATCTCTTTATTAGAGGCAATTGTTAAAAACAAAAAATTAAAAATTAAATATTAATTTTCTATTTATTTAAAAAAGTTTTCATAGAGTCATCCATCGCTTTTTCCCAAGGTGTATGATGAATTGGTGCAACTGATCCAGTCACAGGAGATGAAAATGATTTATTTCTATAAGTTAGAATATCCTCTACTTTATGATGTTCCCATTCTTTGAAATGTTTCCTAATTAATTCAAAATCAATTTTAGGATAATCGGACATATCATGAAGTTCTTTGGTATACTCTGTTTGAAAATCAATCATTTGATCAGGATTTTCTAATTTTTCTTCCATTGAAACCCACTTATTAATGTCTTTATCTATTTCATCATTACTAGGCATTTTGATTTTCCCCATTATCACATCTCTTGCATACCATCCTTGACAATCAAACATATTAAATGTGTGAAACTGATCCTGCATACCTAAATATAAAAGTTTATGATTATCTTGCCACACAACTCCTTTGTAAAGTTTTGGTGGATATAATCTGTTATGTGTTTTTAATTTTAAGCTTTCATCTAAAAATGGGAAATGATGCAAATATCCTGTACACAAAATAACTACGTCAGCATTTTGTTCAGTTCCATCTTTAAATATGGCTTTTTTCCCTTCTAACCTGTCTAAGTAATGAACTTCTTTCATACCTTTTGGCCATTTGAAACCCATTGGGTTATGCCTGTAACCGATTGTTACACTTTTAGCACCATACTTATTACATTGTAGAGCCACATCTTCTGCAGAATAACTGCTCCCTAAAACAATTACATCTTTTCCTCTAAATTCTTCAGCATCTCTAAAATCATGTGAGTGCATTATTCTTCCTGGAAAAGAATTCATTCCTTCATACTCAGGAATAAAAGGTACAGAAAAATGACCCGTCGAGACGACCACATAATCAAACGTTTCATTTAAAATTTTATTATTTACTTTGTCCTGGTAGCTAATTTCAAACTTATCATTTTTATAAACAGTATTTGTAACTCTTGTATTAAATTTAATCTTACTTTTTATATTTCCTTTGCTCACTCTTCCTAAAATATAATCTTGCAGCACCTCTCTTGGAGGGAAAGAGGGAATTGGTTTTCCAAAATGTTCATCAAAAGAATAATCAGCAAATTCTAAACACTCTTTAGGTCCATTAGACCATAAGTATCTGTACATACTGTTAGGCACAGGATCTCCGTATTGATCTGAACCAGTTCGCCAGTTGTAGTTCCATAAACCACCCCAACTTTCTTGTTTTTCAAAGCAAACTATTTCTGGAATTTTTTCTCCTTTATTTTCTAAATGCTCAAATGCTCTTAAAATTGAAAGTCCACATGGACCAGCACCTATGATTGCTACTTTTGACATAGAATTTTTCCTATCATTAATAAATTTATAAATATATCTTACTAACAATTTTTAAAAAAATAAAATTATATTTTGTTATGGGTATCAATTGGAATTATCCAACCACTATGTGGATAGGAGAAAATAGAATTAAAGATTTATCCTTAGCCTGCAAAGAGTTAAATATTTCAAATCCATTATTTGTAACAGACAAAGATTTAATTAACTTAGATTTAATAAAAAATATAATATTAGGATTAAAAAAAAGTTTTCAAAATTTAGCTACTTTTTCTAACTTTACGGGAAATCCAATTGGAGAAAATGTGGAAGAAGGCGTTAAAGTTTATAATACCTCGAATTGTGATGGTGTAATAGCTTTAGGAGGCGGAAGTGGTTTAGATGTTGGAAAAGCTATAGCATTTATGTCTAATCAATCTCGACCGTTATGGGATTTTGAAGATATTAGTGATTACTGGACAAGAGCTGATAGTTCTAAAATTTCAAAAATCATTGCAGTTCCAACCACTGCAGGAACAGGATCCGAAACTGGTAGAGCATCTGCAATAATAAATAAAGAAACAGGTGCAAAAAAAATTATTTTTCACCCAAAAATGTTACCTTCGATTGTGATTTTAGATCCTTTACTTACATTAAATTTATCTCCAAGATTAACAGCAGCGACCGGAATGGATGCACTTGCACATAATTTAGAAGCGTTTTGTGCACCAGGATATCATCCAATGGCTGATGGTATGGCAATAGAAGGAATGAAACTAATTAAAAATTCATTAATTAAAGCATTCACAAATGGAAAAGATGTTAAGGCTAGAATGGATTTACTTTCTGCTGCTTCAATGGGCTCGACTGCATTTCAGAAGGGACTGGGGGCAATTCACTCATTGAGTCACCCTGTAAATGGTAAATTCAATGTTCACCATGGCTTATCAAATGCAATATTTATGCCTTATGTTTTGACATTTAATAAACACTCAATTGAAAATAAAATAATATCGATTTGTGATTATCTTAATTTAAATAAAAATTTTGATAGTTTTTTAAATTGGATTTTGGAATTAAGACAAAATTTAAATATTCCACACAAATTGTCGGATGTAATGGATTGTAATAATATTGATCTAGATGAACTTTCCTTAATGGCATTTGAAGACCCATCAACAGGAGGAAATCCTAAAAAATTAACTCAAAATGATTTTAAAGAAATGTATATAAAAAGTATTTCTGGAGAATTATTTTAATGAAAAAAATATTGATAGTAGAAGGAAACTTACGAGAAGAAAATCAAAGTTTTTCTGCAGCTGGTATTCAAACACATACAGAAAGCCTTAAAGATAGTTTAGCGTTTTTTACAGATAAATTAGAAACCCACGTGGTAAATCCTTCTTCAGATGAAAATATCGATCAAAATATTGATGTACTTGAAAGCTACGATGGTCTTATTTGGGGAGGAAGTAGTTTAAACATCTATAACAATACCCCAGAAATAAAAAGACAAATTGAATTTATGAGAGAATGTCAGAAAAAAATAAAAAAAATTTTAGCAATATGTTGGGGCATGCAAGTAGCTGTAACTGCAGCAGGAGGGGAGGTTAAAAAAGCTACAAAAGGATCTCATAGAGGTATTGCCTCAAATATAGAAATTAATGAAAATGGTTTAAATCATCCACTTTATAAAAATAAAGATCAAAAATTTAACACACCAGCATTTAATTTTGATGAAGTCGTAACAATGCCAGAAGATTCAATTTTATTAGCCTCAAATTCTATAAATAACGTTCAAGGGATAAATTTTAAAGTTGGTAACTGTAATATATGGGGACTTCAATACCATCCTGAGATTACTTATAATAAAATGATCAATTTGATTATTTTCAGAAAAAAGAGACTTTTAGAAAAAGGGGCTTTTAAAGATGAGAATGAAATTGATGATCATATTAAACATATAGAAACTGAGAATAATAAATTAGATAAAGTTTCTAGAATGAGAGAATTAGAGAACTGGTTAGAGTATCTAAATTTAGAATAAACCTTCTATTTCACCCTTATCATTTAATTTTATTGAGTCGGCTGCAGGAACTCTTGGAAGACCTGGCATTGTCATAATTTCTCCACACACAACAACTATAAATTCAGCACCTGAGGAAAGTCTTACCTCTCTTACAGGCAAAACATGACCTGTGGGTGCACCTTTTAAATTTGGATCTGTTGAAAAACTATATTGAGTTTTTGCAATACAAACAGGTAACTTACCGTAACCTTTTTCTTCAAAATCTTTTAATTGTTGTCTAACTTTTGTGTCAGCTACCACTTCAGATGCGCTATAAATTTCTTGTGCAATTTTTTCTATTTTTTTGAATAACGGAAGATCATCCTCATACAAAAATTTAAATGTATCTTTTTTATCTTCACAAATTTCTGAAACATTTTTAGCCAGTTCAATAGTTCCTTCACTTCCATTTGACCAATGAGTACATTTAGAGGCTTTTACTCCTTGCGTTTCACAAAAATCTAACAAGGTTTTCATTTCATCTTCAGTATCAGTAATAAAATGATTAACTGCAACAGTAACAGGTAATCCAAATTTTCTAATATTATTAATATGTCTACGTAAATTTACCATTCCCTCTTTAAGTGCTGATACATTTTCTTTTTTTAAATCTTCTTTAGCAACTCCACCATGCATTTTCAGTGCTCTTATAGTTGCAACAATGACAACACAATCTGGTTTTAGATCAGATTTTCTACACTTAATATCCAGAAATTTTTCAGCTCCCAAATCAGCTCCGAATCCTGCCTCTGTTACAACGTAGTCAGCTAATTTAAGTCCAGCTTTAGTTGCAATAACTGAATTACATCCATGAGCAATATTTGCAAAAGGGCCACCATGAATTATTGCAGGATTGTTTTCTAGAGTTTGAGTTACATTGGGTCTTATTGCTTCCTTAAGCAAAACAGTCATCGGGCCTTGTGCATTTAAATCTTTTGCATAAATTGCTTGCTTATCTCTAGTATAACCAATTGTAATATTTCCAATTCTGTTTTCTAAATCTTTTAAGTCTGTTGCTAAACAAAAAATAGCCATAAGCTCAGATGCAACTGTAATATCGAAACTATCTTGCCTTGGGTAACCATTAGCTACTCCTCCTAGATCAACAATAATAGATCTTAACGATCTATCATTCATATCCATTACCCTTCTCCAAACAACTCTTCTAACATCAATATTAAGTTTGTTGCCCCAATAGATATGATTATCAATTAATGCAGATAATAAATTATGAGCAGATGTAATAGCATGAAAGTCACCTGTAAAATGAAGATTGATTTGTTCCATTGGTACTACTTGGGCATAACCACCACCAGCGGCTCCACCCTTCATTCCAAATGATGGACCAAGACTTGGTTCTCTTAGACAAACAATAGATTTTTTTCCAATTTTATTTAAACCGTCATTTAAACCAACAGAAGTTGTAGTTTTACCTTCACCAGCAGGAGTAGGAGTAATTGCAGTAACTAAAATTAATTTACCATTCTCTTCTTTAAGAGTATTTAAATATTCCAAATTTATTTTGGCTATGTGTCTACCCATTGGACTAAAAGCAAAATTTTCATCTGGTACTCCAACTTTAGAAAGAATATCTTTTATTGGTTGCATCTTAGCTTCCCGAGCTATTTGAATGTCAGATTTTACTTCGGCCATAAATAATCCAAATAAATTAAAAGTTTTTTATCTGTGACTTCTTATCCTTTTTTGAGATATTTGGAAACTTCTAAAAAATATATATAAAAAAAATAAGCACTATTTAAATTGATTGTTATAAAATTAACTGATGCAAAAATATTCTATATTTAACCTTGTTAAAAACGCTTTTTCAAACCATGAAAATTGGGATTTGGCTTGGAAAGATCCAACACCTAAAGAGGAATATGATGTTGTAATTATAGGTGGTGGAGGCCATGGTTTAGCTACAGCTTATTATCTTGCTAAAGAACATAATATTACAAATGTTGCAATTATAGAAAAAGGTTGGATCGGTGGTGGAAACGTAGGGCGTAATACTACAATTATTAGATCCAATTACATGCATGACGAAAATGGTTTGTTCAGTGAGTTTGGAATGGATTTATGGAGAAAGATGAGTCAGGATCTGAATTACAATGTAATGTTTTCCCCAAGAGGAATAATTAATCTTGCGCATTCTGATGCACAAATGAATGCGTACGCGAGAAGAGGAAATTCTATGAGATTAAATGGAATAGATGCTGTTCTTTTAAATAGAGAGCAAGTTAAAGAAATTATTCCAATGGCTGATTTTTCTGAAAACGTAAGATTTCCAATTTTTGGTGGCTTGATGCAACCAAGTGCAGGCACAGCAAGACATGATGCTGTTGCATGGGGTTATGCACGTCAGGCAGATTCAATGGGGGTAGATATAATTCAAAATTGTGAGGTGATAGGTTTCGATGTTTCCGCTGGAAAAATAAAGGGAATAAGAACTTCACGAGGAAATATTAAAGCAAAAAAAGTTGGTATTTGCGTTGCGGGTAGCACAAATATTTTAGCAGAAAAATTAAATATGACATTGCCAATTGAAACTCATTTACTCCAAGCATGTGTTTCTGAGCCAGTTAAACCAGTTTTAGATAATGTAGTTACATTTGGTGCAGGACACTTTTATGTAAGTCAATCTGACAAAGGTGAGATGGTAATGGGCGGTGATCTTGATGGTTATAATAGTTATGCTCAAAGAGGAAACTTACCAACATTACAACATGTATTAACCGAAGGTATAGCCATGATGCCATTTTTGAGTAAATTAAAAATGCTTAGAACATGGGGAGGTATTATGGATATGTCAATGGATGGTTCACCTATTATCGATAAAACACACATTGATGGTTTGTATTTGAATTGTGGATGGTGCTATGGAGGATTTAAAGCTACACCTGCATCGGGTTGGACATTTGCTCATACTATTGCTCAAGATAGAGTGCATGAATTAAATGCTGGCTATAGCTTAAATAGATTTAATACTGGCCATCTTATTGATGAAAAGGGACTTGGAACAAAAACCTGGATATCGTAAATGCTTTACATAAATTGCCCACACTGTGGAATGAGATCTCAAAATGAATTTTCATATGGTGGCGATGCAAGTGTTAAAAGACCAGAACTTAATAAAGAAGTTTCTGATCAAGAATGGGATAATTTTGTTTACAATAGAAAAAGTTTAAGAGGAAAGCATTTAGAGCTATGGCAACATATTTCTGGATGTAGACAATGGATAAAGGTTGAGAGAGATACCGCAACCCATGAAATTTTTAGAACTTTTAAAGCTGATGAGGAAGTTGCTTAATGACCCAAGCTTTTAGAATTGAAAATGGGGGATTAATAAATAGAGATAAAAAATTATCCTTTAAATTTAATGGTAAAACTTACTTAGGTTATGAGGGTGACACATTAGCCTCAGCTTTATTGGCAAATGGAGTTCATTTAGTAGGAAGAAGTTTTAAATATCACAGACCTAGAGGTTTCTTTGGAGCAGGTGTAGATGAACCTTATGCAGTTGTTCAACTTTATAGAAATGGTGAAACAGAGCCAAATATAAAAGCTACAGAACAGGAGTTGTTTGAGGGTTTAGAGGCTAAAAGTGTTAATTGTTGGCCAAGTGTCAATTTTGACATAGGTGCAATCAATAATTTTTTGAAAATTTTTTTACCAGCAGGTTTTTATTACAAAACTTTTATGTGGCCAAAGAGTTTTTGGTATCGAATTTATGAGCCTTTCATAAGAAAAGCGGCTGGTTTAGGTGTAGCTTCAACTAAACATGATAAAGAAAGGTATGAACATAAGTACGAATATTGTGATTTATTAATTGCAGGCTCAGGACCTTCGGGATTAGCTGGTGCATATGCAGCAGCAAAAAATGGAGCTAAAGTAATTTTAGCTGAAGATAAACCAAGATTTGGTGGATCTTTATTAACTAGCGATGTCAATATTGGCAATCAATCAGGAAAAGATTGGGCTGAGGGGATAATTGCAGAACTCAAGACTATGCCAAATGTTGTTGTAAAAAATAGATCTCAAATTTTTGGATACTATGATCACAACATGCTTGTGATGTCGGAAAAAGTTAGTGATCATTTACCATCAACTAAAAAATATCACCCTAACAAAAGGTTATGGTACATTCGAGCAAAAGAAGTTTTGATTTCCTCAGGATCAATTGAAAGACCAATAGTTTTTGGAAATAATGATACACCAGGGGTAATGCTTTCTTCAGCTGCTAAAGAATATTTAAAAGTATATGGTGTTTTAGTTGGAAGAAAGCCATTAGTATTTACAAATAACGATAGTGGATACGAAACAGCAATAGAATTTAAAAAACATGGAGTAGATCCAGTTGTTTTAGACTCAAGAAAAAATCCTGAGTCAGAAATAATTGATGAGGCAAAAAATTTAGGAATTAATATTAAAAATTCATATGTTGTTGTTGCAGCACAAGGATACAAAAAAGTAAAATCGGCAGATATCGCAAGTATTTCTGAAGACAAAAAACAACTTGGTAAAATAGAAAATATACAATGTGATTGTATTTGCGTTTCAGGTTTTTGGACACCAACTATTCATTTAGCCTCACAATCAGGAAATAAAACAAAGTTTAAAGAAGAAATTGATGCATTTGTTCCAGGACAATCAAAACAAAATGAGATTACTTTAGGTGCAGCTAATGGAGTATTTTCACTAGAGGAAACTTTAAAAACGTCATTTACAGTAGGAAGTGAATTATCAAAAAAAATTACTGAAAATGATAATAAGATAGCTATCCCAAATGTTGTTGAAAAGAAATCTTCTCAGCATGATAAGTTTTGGTGTGTTCCATTACCAAAAGGTAAAAATTATAAAAGATTTTTAGATTTTCAAAATGATGTAGCAGTATCTGATGTAGAAATAGCTTTAAGAGAAGGTTATCGATCAATTGAACACGTTAAAAGATATACCACTCTAGGAATGGCAACAGATCAAGGAAAAACAAGTAATTTAAATGGATTGCAATTAGTATCCGAAATTGAAAACAAAGTAGTTCCTGCAGTAGGTCATACAACTTTTAGACCTCCATATACTCCAGTTTCTATTGGAGCAATAGTTGGAAGAGAGGTTGGAAAACATTCAAAACCAACAAGAAAATCTCCAATGCATTCATGGCATGAAAAAAATAATGCAGTTTTTGTTGATGCGGGTGTTTGGTTAAGACCAAGATATTATAAAAGAGGAAATGAAAATTTATTTGAGGCCTCTAAAAGAGAAGCAAAAAATGTGAGAACAAATGTAGGAGTTTGTGACGTAACTACATTAGGAAAAATAGATATTAAAGGACCAGATGCAGCAGAGTTATTGAATAGGGTTTATACAAATGCATGGTTGAAGCTACCAGTTGGCAAAGCTAGATACGGTGTGATGTTAAGAGAAGATGGAATTGTTATGGATGATGGAACAACTACAAGAATTTCAGAAAATCATTATCATATGACCACTACTACAGCTCAAGCGGCAAACGTTCTTTCTCATTTAGAATATTATTTGCAACTAGTTTGGCCTGAATTAAATGTGAACGTAGTTTCAACTACAGAACAGTGGGCTGGAGCAGCTATTGCTGGACCTAAATCTAGAGATTTATTGCAAAAATTATTTCCAAATTTTGATGTATCAAATGAAGGTTTACCATTCATGGGCTATATGGAGGGAGATTTATTTGGTGTTAAAGCAAGAATATTTAGAATTTCGTTTTCAGGTGAGCTTGCTTATGAAGTAAATGTTGAATCTGATTATGGAAATTTTATGTGGGAAAAAATAATGGAAGTTGGTAAAGAATTTAACATTCAACCATATGGAACAGAAGCATTATCAACTCTTAGAATTGAAATGGGACATGTTGCTGGATCAGAACTTGATGGTAGAACAATTCCATTCGATAACGCTTTAGAAGGTCTTGTTAGTAAAAAGAAAGACTTTATTGGAAAAAGATCATTACAACGATCTGCATTTATAGCTGAAGATAGACAGAGAATAGTGGGGGTAGTTCCATTAGATAAAAAAACAAGTATACCCGAAGGTTCACATTTAGTTAAAGATGATAAAGCACCATTACCAAATCCAAAATTAGGTCACATCTCTGCATCATGCTGGAGTGTTGAATATGATAATCCTTTTTCTTTAGCAATTTTAAAAGATGGAAAAAAAATGATTGGTGAAAAGCTTTTTGCGATGTCGCCACTTAAAAATAAAGTAATCCCAGTTGAGATAGTTTCATCACATTACGTAGACCCAAAAGGTGAAAGAGTTAGATCATGACATTAATTTCAGCTTTATCAAATGTTCATGCAAAAGGTCAATTTGGAGATTATGAGGGTAAAAATGAAAATGATTTACTTAAAATATCTGAAATCAAAAATTTATTAATTGTTCAAATAGTTCAGTACAAATTTTCTTCTCTTTCATTTGAGGGTATTGATATTGATGGTTTAAAATTAAAAAATGAACCTTTAACCGTAGTTTTTAATGAAAATACAAGAATTTTGTGGAATGGGCCAAAGAATTGGCTTTTAGTTTCAACAAAAAAAGATTTAATTAAAAATGTATCAGAAAATTTTAAAGATACAGATTTTGCTATAACAGATTTATCTCATTCTAGAGCTATTATAGAAATCGAAGGAAATGATACGATAGAAGTTTTGAAAAAAGGATGTCCTTTTAATTTTAATAAATTAGATAAAAACAATTCAATTAACTCAACTTATAATGGAATAGCTTTTACTGTAGATAGGGTGAGTGATAATCCAAATAAAGTAAGGATATTTGCGCTAAGAAGTTTTGGCGAATCTTTATATCATTCAATTACAGACGCATCTCTTGAGTTTGGCTTTAAATCTATATAAGCCTAAATTTTTAATCTCTTGTTGCAATATAAACGCCTATAGAAGTTATTAGAAATCCAATTAAATCTAAGCTAGTTAAACTTTCATTTAAGAAAAGCCATGCCATAAAAGCAGACGTTGCTGGAATTAAAAAAAATATAGAAACAGTTTTGCTTGCTGAGTTATTTTTAATTAAAAACATTAATATTGTAAATGCACCAAATGACACCAAAAATATTTGATGGCTCATTGCAATAATAAATGTTTGTGAGAAATCAATATATGGATCAACAAACAAAATAATTATTGATATATGAAATATACATCCACCAATAGCTTGATTCATATTACTTACAGACAATGGTAAGTTGTTGCTTAATTTTTTTTGCCATAAAGTTGAAAATGTAATTGCTAATAAAGCTATTACTGTTGCGATCAATCCTGTTGCTGGTATTTTAGAACCAACATCAAAACCTAATACAAGTCCTGCACCAGCAAATCCTAACAAAACACCTATCCATTGTTTTATAGATACTTTCTCATTTAAAATTGGACCACTTAATGCATTTGTGAGAACTGGTTGAAGGGTTACAATTAACGCTGCTATTGCTGTAGGCATGCCTATTGAAATTGAGTAAAAGACACCACCAAGATAAAAACCATGAAACAAGACACCGCTAAAAAAAGATTCAAAAAAATTTCTTTTGCTTACTAGAATTTTTTGTTTTGAATAAATTGAAAATAAAAAAAAACCGAAAGCAACTAACGCAAATCTAAAAGCTAGAGCAGCAAATGGATCACTATTGTCTATGATAGGTTTGGTTGTTATGAAAGCGGAAGACCATAGAAATATAAATATGAAAGGAAATATTTTAATCATCTTATTTAATAAACAAATAAATCAAATAAAATCAAACAAATCGGTACCTATTATGAACAAATTAGAAGTGGAAATGAAATACCAAATCACCTAAGGTTCAACCATGAAGTTTAAATTGTTTCGAATTTTAACAGTTATACTGTCTTTCTTCTTATTGACAGGCTTTGTTCCCATTCTTTCATTTGTTGGTCCAGGTGTAACTGCTCTTACTTCAGGTAATATCTATAAAGCTAGTGCACAATTTATAGTTAATCAACGTATAGAAAAAGAAACTGGAAAGAATTCTTTAGCTTTAATTAAAGAAACGTTGATCGAAGAAACAGATATAAAAATAAAAAAAAATTCACTTGATGAAGATTTAAGACAATTAGTCGAAACAAGAATTAAAATGACTAGACAAAAACTAGATAATCAAAATTTACAAAAATTGCTTAAAAAGCGAATAGAGATTACTAGATCAATACTTAATATAAATAATAATATTACTCAATAATATTAAGATATATTAAGTTTTCTTGTTTAGTTTCTTTGCACCACATTTCATAGCTTTCACAAACCCTCCACAAGTGATCAAAAGCTCTTTGTGAAATTTCTAGTGGAAAATGACTCTTAGTATAATAAAGCTTTGGTATCTTCATTAAAAATTTTACCATAGAATCTTTTTGTAGTTCTAAAAGTCTTAAAGTTTCTTGATTTATTTCTTTTTTAGTTATTTGGTCAATAAATTTATTATTCTTAAGTTCTACAAACCATTTATCATGAAATTCTCCAGAACTTAAAATGTCATATTCCTTAGAAGTCATAAAAATTTCAAAAGCTTGTATATTATTGATTTCAGGATTTTGTTTTTTAATTTCTATTATATTTGAATAAACAAATTCAGCAGCTCTCAACACATATGGCTTTTCAGTCTTGTTAGACATAAACTAGTTTTTATGTTTAACCATAGCTGAATGAGCCAAAATTAAGTTAGGATCTAAGAAAACTTTTGAGGATTTAACATTTTTAAATGATTTAAATGCAAAAATTGCAATAGGGAGCTCTGTACAACCTAAAATGATTTTTTTACAATTCATTTTAATTAAGGAATCAATTGCAGGTTTAATTGCTTTTGCTGCAGCCTTTACATTACCCATTTTAACTAATTTAATTGCTTTATTAACTGACATTTTTTGTATTTTTTGAGATGGCTCAATTAATTGATAATCTTTTTCAAAAAATTTTTTATAAACTCCAGTTTTAAGAGTACCCTCGGTTGCTAAGAGACCAACTTTGGAGTTTTTCTTACATTTTTTTTTTGTAAATTTGAAAACTTCTTTTGGCATATTGATTATTGGAATATTAATTTTATTCTGCAAATCATCGAACCAATAATGAGCTGTATTACAAGGTATAACTATAAATTTACATTTATTCTTTTCCAGAAGCTTACAACCTTTGAGCAAACTCTTTAAAACTTTATTATATTTTGCTTTACTTTTTTTATTTGTAGATTTGTTGGAAAGATTTTTAGTTTGAGAGCCAATAGATTCAGGTCTACCAGGAATATTTGATTTATTATAAAGTATAAATAATGGATACTCTTGATCTATTTTTCCTCTATTTAAAACTGCAAGCTTGTTGCAAAAATCAAGACCAGCTTGAGTTCCCATTCCACCTAAAATTCCAATCATACTTTTGATTAATTTATTAATTTTTTAATTTAATTCTATAATTAATAATTGTGTTTAAAGATTGTTATTAATTAAGGTATTGGCTGAATATTGAGTTTGTTATTACAAATAAAATTTTCAGCCAATAGGAAGTGTGAAATTATGCAGTTTTTAAGTTAACTGCTGAAGGACCTTTAGGACCATCTTCAACATCGAAAGTCAAAGCTTGACCCTCATCTAAACCGTTCATACCAGCATCTCTCACTGCTGAAACATGTACAAACACATCTTTTTCTTTATCTTCTCTTTCAATAAAACCAAAACCTTTGGTTGGATTGAACCATTTAACTTTACCTTGTAGACTCATATTTTTC
>CACPOD010000015.1 GCA_902635515.1 uncultured Pelagibacteraceae bacterium | reverse complement strand
TTATATGCCAATCAACAAAAATGGGTAAAGGGAAGTTCAATCCAGGAGGCAAATAAAAATCTACAAAAATTTTTAAAAAGTGAGGGATTTAGTATTGATTTTGATACTTGTATAAACAATAAGGAAATTGAAGATTTTGTATTAAACGATCGAATCGATGGAGCAAAGAACTTCAAAGTAAACGCAACTCCTACGATAATTATTAACAACGAAAAATTCGAAAAAACTCTAAATTATAAAAATTTAAAAAAAGCGCTAGAAAAACTGATATAAGTTAGTGCATGGAGTTTAAAAAAATCCAATTAAACGGATTTAAATCTTTTGCTGAAAAAACCAACTTCTTAATTGAGGATGGTCTTACGGGTATAGTGGGTCCTAACGGCTGTGGAAAATCAAACATTGTAGAATCTTTAAGATGGGTAATGGGAGAGACTTCGGCAAAAAGTATGCGTGGATCTGGTATGGAAGATGTTATATTTTCAGGGACATCTAACAAAGCATCAAAAAATATTGCAGAAGTATCAATCGAAGTTGAAAACAAAGATAAAGAAGGCCCTATCCAATACCGTGAATTAGAGCAAATACAAATAAGAAGAAAAATAGAAAAAGATAAAGGATCTAAATTTTACATTAACGATAAAGAAGTAAGAGCAAGAGATGCGCAAATGTTTTTTGCAGATCTTTCGACTGGTGCACACTCTCCGTCTATGATTAGCCAAGGAAGAATAGGTGCATTAGTAACTGCGAAACCAACAGATAGAAGAGCTATTTTAGAAGAAGCTGCAGGAATATCTGGTTTGCACGTTAGAAGACATGAGGCTGAATTAAGATTAGGTGCGGCTGAGAATAATTTAAAAAGAGCAGATGAATTAAGAAGACAGCAAGAAAAACAATTGGCAAATCTTCAAAAACAAGCTGAAGAGGCATCAAAATACAAACTAATTTCGGATCAAATTAAAAAAATTGAAGCAGGTTTATATTATTTAAAATTACTAGAAATAGACAAAGAAATTAGAATAGAAAATGAAATTAATACTGAGGCAGAAGGAGAAGTAGAGGGATTTAATAACAAAATATCTGAATTAGAAAATTCAATTAAAACTTTTACAGATAAAGTAAATCCATTGAGAGAGAAAAATATAGAAAATTTATCTAGGATACAAAGACTTAATCTAGAACTTCAAAGTTTAGATGAGGAAAATACTAGAATTCAAGATGAGATAGAAAGCATCAAAAAATCAATTCAAACACTTGATGATGATATCACGAGAGAAAAAGGGATTATTATAGACGCTAACTCAAATGAAAAAAGATTGAAGGAAGAAAAGACTGAATTAATTGAGACAGACTCGAAGTATTTTGAAACAGAAAAATTATCTAATGAAGAGTTAGAAAGTGCAAAAAATAAACTTAAAGAAGAACAAAAAGCTGTTGATGAAGTTGTAAACAATTTAGCAGAAGAAACTGTAAATATAAGTGTTGGTCCAATAAGAAATATTAAAAACACTATATCAAGGGTAAAAGAATTAATAGATAGTAATGAAATAAATCAAGCAGTAACTCTTCTAGACAGATGTAATATGGAGCTAGATAGTTTTTTAAATGATTTAAAAAATGAGAGATCAAGAAGTGAGTTATTAGGAGTTAGCGAAAAATCAGAAAATATAAAATTACTCCAAGAAAAATATGCGGATGCATATAGTAAAAATCAATCAATTAAAAATGAGTCTATAAAAAGAAATGAAAGAATTAAAACCATTGAAACGGAAATTGAAAGTTGGAAAAATTTATTAACTAACTCAGAAAAAATGGTTAATGAACTAACACAAAGAAAAGAAAAATTATCAAAACAATTAAGTGATTTAGAAAATCAACCTAGAGCACAGGCAGAGAGAAAAGGTCAAATTTCAGAAAATTTAAGAATTTCAGATAAAGAAAAAATTGATAATGAAGCAATTATAGATGAAACAGATCAAAAAATTGAATTGTTAAGAACGCAATTAAATGAAATTCAAGAACAATCAATACAAATCAGAGAAAGAAAAGCAAGCTCAGGAGCTACAATTGAAGGTCTACAAAAAAGAAAAAATGATCTCCTTGATAGAATTAGTTCTGAGTTAAATTTGAATGAAGATAATATTTTAGAAAATTCAAATTTAAACGGAGTAGAAGAGCTTCCAAATCCAGTTGATCAAGAAGATGCTTTAGACAAGAAAAAACAAGAAAGAGAAAAATTAGGATCAGTGAATTTAAAAGCAGATGAAGAAACAAGTAAATATGAAGAAGAGATAAAAAAAATGGAACAGGATCGTGCTGATCTTGTTACCGCTATCGTAAAACTTAAAGATAGCATTAACGAACTTAATAAAAAAGGAAGAGAAAGATTGATTGAAGCTTTTGAAAAAGTTAATAGAAAATTTAATGAAGTTTATACAAAACTTTTCAATGGTGGAAATGCCAAACTAGAGTTGGTGGACTCTGACGATCCACTTGAAGCAGGTTTAGAAATGCTGGTTAGTCCTCCGGGAAAAAGACTTCAATCTATAACTTTGTTATCTGGAGGTGAGCAAGCATTGACTGCTCTCTCATTAATCTTTGCAGTATTTTTAACAAACCCTTCGCCTATATGTGTATTGGATGAGGTTGATGCACCGCTTGATGATGCTAACGTAACAAGATTTTGTAGTTTACTTGAGGAACTAATTAAAATCACCAACACCAAATTCATAATTGTAACTCATCATGCTTTAACCATGTCAAAAATGAACAGACTATATGGGGTGACGATGCCTCAAAAAGGAATTAGTCAGCTTGTGGCTGTTGATTTACAAAAAGCAGAGAGTATGGTTGCTTAAACTATATAAATGCCAAAAGACCCTTTCAAAACTCGCTTAGAGATTGCAAAAAGCAAGATTTCAAAGAAAAATCTCTACAATAAGAAGAATGACCCCTCACCTATAGGAACTGCATTCAAATTGAGCACAGAACTTGTTTCTGCAGTGGCTGTGGGGACAATTATTGGGTTTATTTTTGACAAGACCTTTGGTACTAAACCCTGGTTTATATTAATATTTTTTTTTGTTGGTGTAGTTGCTGGAATAACCAATGTGATTAGATCTGCAAAAAAAATGCAAAAATAAAATAATTATTATGGCAGCAAATCCTATGTCCCAATTCGACGTTTATAGAATTGGACCTGAAATTAAAGTTGGAGCATTCGACATATCATTTACGAACGCAAGTTTGTTTATGATTTTAAGTACTGTATCTATTTTGTTAATCTTTAATTTAGGATCAAAAAAAAATTCAATACTACCAAACAAAATTCAATTATTAGCAGAACTTAGCTATACCTTTGTATCCAAAATGATTAGCGATACAGCTGGATCAAAAGCTAAACCATACTTTGCATTTATATTTTCTCTATTCATGTTTGTTTTATTTTGTAACATGTTTGGAATGATACCTTATACTTTCACTGTAACAAGTCATATCATTGTAACATTTGTGCTCGCAGCATTTATATTTATTGGAGTGACTGTAATTGGGTTTATTAAACATGGATTTGGATATTTAAAATTATTTGTTCCAAGTGGAGTGCCTGCAGTATTACTCCCTTTAATTGTTGTTATAGAAATTATTTCTTATTTAAGTAGACCTATAAGTTTATCAGTTAGATTATTTGCCAATATGATGGCTGGTCATACAATGATGAAAGTTTTCGGAGGCTTTGTAATTAGCCTTGGAATAGTTGGTGGGTGGCTTCCACTAAGTTTTTCGGTTGCGTTAACTGGTTTGGAGATCTTAGTTGCTTTTCTTCAAGCTTATGTTTTTGCAATCTTAACCTGCATCTATTTAAATGATGCATTAAATTTACACCATTAATAACAGAGGAGGATATAATGGAATTAGAAGCAGCAAAAATGATCGGAGCAGGTTTGGCAGCTATTGCTTTAGCTGGAGCCGGTGTTGGTATCGGAATAATTTTTGGAAATTATTTGTCTGGTGCAATGAGAAATCCATCTGCAGCACAAAAACAATTTCCTAATTTGCTTTTAGGTTTTGCACTTGCAGAAGCAACAGGATTATTCGGATTGGTAGTTGCGTTAATCATTCTATTTGCGTTTTAAATTGATGGTTAAAAAAATATATTTTCAGTCAATATTTTTTAGCTTCTTTTTTATTAAAGAAGCTTTTGCAGCTGAAAGCGGAGGTATGCCTCAATTAAATCCAGAGTTTTGGGTTTCTCAAATTTTTTGGCTAATACTTACTTTTGGTATTATGTATTTAGTTTTATCTAAATTAATACTACCAAAAATTAGTAACAACTTAGAATCGAGAAAATCTCAAATATTAGAAAATATTGAGGCTGCTGAGAAACAAAGAGAAGATAGTGATGCAAAACTAAAAGAATACGATGAAATTATGTCTAAAAGTAAACTTGAGGCTAATAGTATTTTCAATCAAGCAAGAGAAAAAGCACTAAAAGACATTGGTGCAAAAAGAGAAGTGCTTGATAAACAAATTGATAATGAAATTGCTGAGGCTGAAAAAGAAATAGATGCATTAAGAAAAAATGCGCCAGATAAAATAAATAAAATTGCTATTGAGACTTCATCTGAGTTATTGCAGAAACTAATTGGAGCTGAAGTAAATAATAGTAGTATATCTGCAATTGTTGATGATCTATCTAAAAGAAATGGAGATAAATACTATGGCAATTGATGCAACATTTTGGGTGGCCGTATCATTTATTATTTTTTTTGGAGCGTTAATTTACCTTAAAATTCCTCAAAAAATTTCTGAAATGTTAGATAAAATGATATCTGACATTAAAAATGAAATTGATGAAAGTGAAAAATTAAGAACCGAGGCAAAAACACTATTAGATAACTCACAAAAAAAATTAGATTCAGCTCAGTCTGTTAGCAACGAAATTCTTGAGAACGCCAAAAAAGATGCGGATAGATTAATAATTGAGATGAATGATAAGTTTCATAAATCATCAGAAATTAAAAAAAATTTAGCTGAAAATAAAATAAGTCAGATGAAAGAAGCGGCTTTAAAAGAAATTAAGGACGCATCAATAAAGATTGCCGTGGACTCAGTTAAAAAAATAATAAATACATCAGTAGACAAGTCAAAATTAGATGCTGTGTTTCAAAAAAATTTAGATGAAACTAAAGCAGAGTTAAAAAAAATTAACTCATAATACACTTACAATTTTTCAAAAAAGCTATAAATTATTAAAATGAACTCTATAGTTATTGGATCGGGATTTGGTGGGATCGCAGCAGCGCTTAGACTTAAGGCGAAAGGACATAACGTAAAATTAATAGAAAAACATCCAGATCTAGGTGGAAGAGCAAGAGTTTTTAAGAAAAATGGATTTATATATGATGCTGGACCAACAGTAATTACTGCACCCTACTTAATTAATGAATTGTTCGAGTTATTCAATAAAGATCCAAAAAATTATATAGAACTAACTCCACTTAAAATTTGGTACCAGTTTATTTTTGAGGACAAAACTAAATTTAACTATTCAGGCGACGAAATAGAGATGAAAGACCAAATTGAGAAGCTTAGCAAAGAAGATGTAAATGGATATGAAAAGTTAGTTAATTTTACAAAGAAAATATTTGATAAAGGTTTTTTAGAACTTGCAGATGTACCATTTGATAAACCTTTCGTAATGATGCAACAATTGCCTGCTCTGTTAAAACTTAAAAGTTATAAATCAGTTTACTCACTTGTTTCATCTTATATAAAAAATGAAAAATTAAGAAGAATGCTTAGCATGCATCCTTTACTAGTTGGAGGAAATCCTTTTACCACCACTTCTATTTATGGATTAATTCTTTATTTAGAAAAAAAATGGGGAATACATTATTCAGTTGGAGGAACCGGAAATATAATTAAAGGTTTTGAAAAATTAATGAATGAGGTTGGTATTGAAATAATAAAAAACAGTGAAGTAACAGAAATTATATCAAAAAATAGTAAAATAAGTGGTGTAAAATTAAATAATAAAAATGAAATTGGTGCAGATAATGTTGTTTGTAATGCAGATCCACCTGCATTTTATGAGAAAATGTTAAGCAAAAGCAACAAGAGTTCCATGCTCTTTAATTGGAAAAAAAATCGAATGGAATATTCTATGGGTTTATTTGTTTACTATTTTGGAACAAAAAAAATTTATGGGAATGTTGAACATCATACAATAAAGTTTGGTAACAGATATAAAGAACATCTTGATGACATATTTGATAAGAAAAAATTAAATAACGATATTAGCTATTATCTTCACAGACCTACAGCGACTGATAAAACTATGGCCCCAGAAGGAAATGATTGTTTTTATGTGTTAGTGCCTGTTCCTAACAATCAGTCAAAAATAAATTGGGAAACTGAAGGTGAGAAAATGAAAAATCTTGTAATTGAAAAAATGGAAAAAGACTTAATGCCAGATCTTAAGAATAATATAGTTGAAGACTTTTATCTAACACCTGATTACTTTGAAAAAGAATTAAATACAAAATTTGGATCAGGCTTTTCAATTCAACCTAAATTTACACAATCCGCATACTTTAGATTTCATAATAAATCAGAAATATATGATGGTTTGTACTTTGTTGGAGCGGGTACACATCCTGGGGCCGGCGTTCCAGGTGTCCTCTCATCAGCAAAGGTTTTAGATAAATTATTTTAATGTTAACAAAGAATTATTTAGCTATTTACGCAAAATCTTTTAATTGGGCAGGTTTTTTTTTACCAAAAAAAACCTATCAAAAATGCTCTGCACTTTATGATTTTTGCAGAGAAGCAGATAATATTGCTGATGATGAAAATAAGATAGAAGTAAAAAAAGATAATTTTATTAAATTTAAAAATAATTTTATAAATAAAAATTATGATGATCCAGTTATTAAAAACATGTGGGATCTTGTTAATGAATTTAATATTTCAACTAAAATTATAGACGATTTATTTGAGGGTATTAATTCTGATATAAAAGAAAATGTTAAACTTAATTCAAAAAAAGGATTATTAATTTATTCCTATAGGGTGGCTGGAACAGTTGGATTGATGATGGCTAAGATATTGAATGTTCACAAAGAACAATCTCTAAAATCAGCTATTGATCTTGGGATTGCTATGCAATTAACAAATATTTCTAGAGATGTTATGGAAGATAAAAAAAATAATAGATTTTATATCAATGAAAGTTTTGAAGACATAAAGAATACAATCAAGCTTTCAGAACAGTTTTATGAAAACTCATTTTACTCAATTAAAGAAATACCATTAAGTTTCAGATTTTCTATTTTAGTTGCAAGAAGAGTTTATAGAAAAATAGGATATAAAATTTTAAATAAACAAAACATAGAAAATTATAAAAAGTCAGGAAAAATTTATGTTTCAAATATTGAAAAAATAATTGAAACTTTTTTATCTATTTTTGACTTAATTAAGTTATCACTTATAAGTAAAAACGATGATAATATTAATCATGATCATAATTTAATTAATGAAGAAATAAATTTAAATGAAAGAATTTGATTACATAATTATAGGCGGAGGTTGCGCAGGTCTTTCGTTAGCATATGAGCTGGAAGTTTATGAAAAATTAAAAGATAAAACCTTAGCAATAATTGAACCAAGAGAAGATTATAAAAGAGATAAAACCTGGTCATTTTGGAAGGTTTTTTCCCATAACTTCGATGACTGTGTCAAAAAAAGTTGGAATAATTTTACAATAAATACACCTAATAATACAAAATATGTAGATTGCGAAAATACACCATATCAAACAATTGATAGTGGTATGTTCTACGAAAAAATACTTTCAAAACTTAAATTAAATAAAAATATTCAGTTTTTTAAAAATATTGATGAAATAGATAAATCAAATTCAGTTGTATTTAATAGTGTACCTAGTTTTGAGAATAAACAGAGTGAGTTATGGCAACACTTTTGTGGAGTTGAAATAGAAACAGATAAAGACTTTTTTGATGACGAAATATTCAATTTGATGGACTTTGCTTGTGATCAAAGAAATAAAGTTCATTTTTTTTATACGCTACCATTCACTAAGAGAAATGCATTAGTTGAAACTACTTGGATATCTGAACTAAATAATGAAAAACTAAAAGATTATGATGAGCAAATTGATGATTATTTGAGTAAACATCTAAATATCAAAAACTGTAAAATTAACTTCAAAGAAACTGGAGCAATCCCACTTTTTAGACAAAAAAATTTGAAAAAATCAAATGAAATTTACATAGGGTCAGCAGGAGGCATGACTAGATTAAGTACAGGTTATACTTTCCTTAATATTCAAGAACAGAGCAGATATATAAGAGAAAACATAGAAAATATCAAAAATGTAAATTTATTTAAAATTAATTCAAAATATGATTTTTTAGATAAAATCTTATTAAGAGTACTTAAAAATAATTCCAATGAAATGGGCAATATATTTTTCAAAGTTTTTAATTCAAAACCTAAAACAGCTATCAATTTTTTATCAAATAAAAGCAGTTTTTTTGAAGATTTAGAAGTAATTCTAAAAATGCCAAAGTGGAAGTTTTTAAAAGAATTAATTTAAAATGAACAATAAAATAAAAAAAATAAATCTAAATCATTCATTTGTTTTTTTCTTTGTTGTAAACATTTTTTGTATTTTACTGTTCAAGTTTAATAATTTTAATATTTCATCAATTTTATGTTTACTTTTAATTTTAATTATAGGGGTTTCCCATGGTTCATTAGATCATATTAAAGGAAAAAAACTGCTTAAATTATTTAATATAAAATCAAATTATATATTCTATATTACATATATTTTAATTTCAGCATTAGTTATAGTAACTTGGATATTATTTCCAACAATAACTTTAATTGTTTTTTTAATAATCGCTTCCTACCACTTTGGAAAAGAGGATACACAATTTTTGATTAATGATAGATCTTATTTCACTCAAATACTTTATTTCTTTAAAGGATTTTTAATTATACTTGCTCCTTTGTATTTTCATTTTCAGGAAACAATAGCGATTTTCAAATTATTATTAATCAATAATGAGACATTTTATTCAAGTTTAGATTTTATTGAGACAAATAATGTAATTCAAATAGGAATATTCTGCAGCACTTTGTCTAGTATTTTTCTTTTCTTAAAGAATTTTGAAATCAAGAAATTTGTTGTTTTTTTAGATTATTTTTCAATTTTGATATTAAATTATTATTTATCTCCAATAATAGCTTTTACTGTTTATTTCTGTTTTTTACATTCAATAAGACATTCAATTTCCCTCGCTATTGAACTTGATCCAAATAGTATAGTTAATGGATTTAAATTATTTATTAATAAAGCTTTACCTTTAACAATTTTAACTGCTATTTTTTCTTTGATTGCACTATATCTACTGAATAATTCATTTAATTTAGATAGTGCAATTTTAAAAATAATATTTATAGGTTTGGCGTCTTTAACCTTTCCACATATATTGCTGGAATATTTTTTAGAAAAAAATGAAAAATAAAGAATTAAAAATATTATTATCTGCGCCTCGTGGGTTCTGTGCTGGGGTAGAAAGAGCAATTGAAATAGTAGAAAAATCTATCCAAAAATTTGGAGCTCCAGTTTATGTGCGTCATGAAATAGTGCATAACAAGTATGTTGTAGATGATTTAAAAAATAAAGGGGCAATATTTGTTGAAGAGCTGGAGGAGATAAAGGATAAATCAAGACCAGTAATTTTTTCAGCGCATGGTGTTCCGAAAAAAATACCTGAAGATGCAAAAAGTTATAAAATGACTTATGTGGATGCTACATGTCCACTTGTCTCTAAAGTTCATAGAGAAGCAGAAAATCTTAATAAAGCTGGTTACCATATAATTTTAATTGGTCATGAAAATCATCCAGAAGTAATAGGAACTATGGGGCAATTAAATGAAGGTTCTATAGATCTAATCCAAAGTGAGGAAGAGGCTACAAACTATCTAAATAAACATGATAAAAAATTGGCATATATTACACAGACTACTTTGTCAGTTGATGATACAAAAGAAATAATCAAAATTTTAAAAACCAATTTTCCTAATATAAAAGAGCCAATGAGAGAAGATATTTGTTATGCAACTACTAACCGTCAAATGGCAGTAAAAAATATTGCAAAGAGTTGTGATATGTTTTTTGTTATTGGAAGTAGAAACTCTTCAAATTCTGTTAGGCTTGTTGAGGTGGCAAAGAAATCAGGATGTGAAAATTCACAACTTATTCACTCAGAAAGCTCAATACCGTATGATCAAATAGAAAATTGCAATACTATAGGTATATCTTCAGGAGCATCTGCACCAGAAATATTAGTTGAAAATTTTCTTAATGATTTAAAAAATAAATTTTCTATAAGTATCGATGAAGTTGAAATAATTAAAGAAGATGTGGTATTTAAAGTTCCCAAAAAATTAAATTAAAAATGGCTGTCTATACAAAAATAAATCAAAAAGAAATTAATATTATTAATAAAAATTTTAATATTGAAAAAGTAATAAATTTTAAAGGTATCAAAAAAGGAATAGAAAACACAAATTATCTTCTTAATTCAAAAAAGAAAAAATACATTTTAACTATTTTTGAAAAAAGAGTTTTGCAAAAAGAAATACCTTTTTTTATGAAATTAATGGATAATTTGAATAATTCAAAAATAAACTGTCCCAAGCCACTGAAAACTAAAGAAAATAAATATCTTATTAAATTAAAAAATAAAACCGCATGTATTGTATCATTCTTAGAGGGTAAAGATAAAAAAATTTTAAATATAAATGATTGTTATACAATTGGTAAAACAATTGCTCGAATGCATGTGGTCACAAATAAAATGAAGCTTAATAGAAAAAATTCGATGGGTATTAGGAATTTAAAACCCCTGTTGGAAAGTATTAAATTTAAGTCAAAAAAATTTTCAAATTTAAAAGTATTTTTAAAAAATAACCTAAAAGATATTAATAAGAATTGGCCTAAACAATTACCCAAAGGTATTATCCATGGCGACTTATTTATAGATAATATATTTTTCAAAAAAAATAAACTTTCAGGAATTATTGATTTCTACTTTGCTGCTAATGACTATTTTATGTATGAAATTGCTATATGCATCAATGCTCTTTGTTTTGACTATAAAAAGAAAAAATTTCAAATGAATCATAAAAAAATTATAAATTTAATCAAAGGGTATGAAAGCGTCAAAAAAATTTCAACAAAAGAAAAGAAATCTATAAATATTTTATGTAGAGGTGCGGCATTAAGATATTTATTAACGAGATTGTATGACTACTCAAATACACCAAAAACAGCATTGATTAAAATTAAAGACCCTAATGAATATTATCAAAAATTACTTTCTCACAATAGTTTAAGTTCATTTAAAGATTATTTAAATTAATGATTACAATTTATACGGACGGTTCTTGTTTAACAAATCCAGGTAATGGTGGTTGGGCTGCCATTATAAATGATGAGAAAGAAATAAGAAAAATTAGTGGTAGTGAAAAAAACACTACAAATAATAGAATGGAGCTACTTGCTCCGATTAATGCACTAAAGGATATGAAACCTGGTGTTGAAATAAAGATATACACTGACTCTCAATATGTAAAAAATGGAATAACTGAATGGATTAATACTTGGTTAGCTAATAATTGGAAAACCTCAAAAAAAGAAGATGTAAAAAATAAAGATTTGTGGATTGAATTATATAATTTGAATAAATCACTTAATATTCAATGGAATTGGGTAAAGGCTCATGATGGAAATCCTATGAATGAAGAAGTAGACTTATTAGCTAAAAAAGCTGCGAATTTAGACTAAATTTAAAAAATTTTCTGCTGCTGAAATTTCACAAGTGGCAGTATCTTCTTCTGCTTGTATTTTCTTTACAACATTGTCGTCAATTAACATTGTATATCTTGCTGACCTCATTCCCTGACCCCGATCGTGTCTATCTATTTCTGCTCCAATTGATTTAGTAAATTCACAATATGGGTCTGCAGCCATAAATATTTTATCTTCAACTTTTTGATTATCACCCCATGCTTTCATCACATTTGGATCATTAACGGAGACACAAATAATTTTTGTAATCCCTTTGTTCTTTGCCTCCTCGTAATTATTAACATACCCCGGCAGATGTTTTGCAGAACAAACTTTTGTAAATGCTCCAGGAACACCAATCACAATTGTTTTATGATTTTTAAAAACTTCTGCTGTAGTTATTTTTTTTGCTGCTCCACTTGAGTCTAAATAATAAAATTCTGAATTTGGAAGTTGTTCCCCTTCTTTAATCTTCATTTTGTTTTACCTATAATATAGTTTTTAATTTTTTCTAAATTATTTTCTACTATATCATAATCTTCTTTTTCATTCAAAATAAACTCGAGTTCTTTTGGTAAATCAGATTTTAAATTAATAGCTTTAGAAACAGCATCAGGGAATTTACATGGATGTGCAGTTGCTAGTACAATATTATTTCCTCTTAGGTTGTGTTTGTTGAAAGCACCATATCCAATTGCTGTATGTGGGTCTAAAACTACAGAAAATTTTTCATACACTTTTTTAATGACCTCCAAAGTCTCATTCTCACTCAGACTAGCTGATAAAAAATTTTCTCTAATTTTATTTAATTTATCATCACTAATTAAATATTTTCCATTCTCTTTAATATTTTTCATATCAAATGAAGTCTGTTTATCATCCTCGTTATTAAGATCGAATATAAGTCTTTCAAAATTACTAGCTATTTGAATATCCATACTAGGAGAAATAGTTTCTGAAACTTTTTCCGCTTCATAACTACCTTTTGATATTGCTCTATGTAAAATGTCATTTTGATTAGTTGCAACAATTAATTTATTTATAGGCAAGCCCATTTTTTTGGCTAAATATCCGGCATAAACATCCCCAAAATTTCCTGTTGGTACTGAAAAATTTGTTAGCTCACCTGTATTTTCAACTAATAAATAACTATAAAAATAATAAACACTTTGAGCAATAATCCTCGCCCAGTTAATAGAGTTTACACCTGACATTTTAATGTTATTAGAAAATTTCTTATCTGCAAACATGGATTTAACCAGATTTTGGCAATCATCGAAATTTCCTTTTATAGCAATATTAAATACATTTTCATGTCTACCTGTTGTCATTAATTTTCTTTGCACTGGTGAAACACGATTATCTGGATGAAGCACAAAAATATTAACATTTTTTTTACCTTTAATTGCATCAATTGCTGCGGCACCAGTGTCTCCTGATGTGGCAACAACAATATTAATATTTTGATTTTCATTGTTTAGATAATATTCATAAAAATTACCTAAAAGTTGCATGGCAACATCTTTAAAAGCTAATGTGGGACCATGAAATAGCTCTAATACCGTTTTGTCTCCAAGCTTCACTAAATCTACAACGTTATCTTTTCTAAATGTTGAGTAAGATTTATCAATGATGTTACTTAATTCACCCTCAGACATAAAATTACCAATAAATGGATAAACAATTTTTTTAGCTAACTCTGAATAACTGAGTTTTTTTAAATCTCTGATTTCATTTTCATCATATTTCTCTACTGTTTCTGGAATAAATAAGCCCCCATCATCGGCAAGACCTTTAATGAAAACGTCTTTAAATTCAAAGGTTTTTGATGTGTCTCTTGTACTTAAGTATCTCATTTAATAATTTTTTTTCCTAAAATATAAATATATTAAAAGGATTGAAATCGCCATAGAAAACCAAGTAATTGCATACTTCTTATGATTATTTGAAATTTTAGCAGTAATCACTCTTGGTTTTGGAATTTTATATTCACCGTTTAAATAAATGACATAATCTGAAAAATTTCTACCAGTAAATTTTAAAATATCTTCTCTATTTAAAGTAAACCAATAATTTTTTTTAATATCATTTTCAGGCTTAAATGAACTTGGTTTAGTCTGCAGCATAAGAGTGCCAACGATTTGATTTTGATCAACTAAATTTATTTCAGGTAAACCTTTTTTTTCGAAAGGTATCCATCCCCTATTCATTAAATAATTTTCATCACCAATTTTTATTGGATTAACAACTTCAAACCCAGGTTTGCCTGTATCATTTAAATTATATAAGTAAATTTGTTTATCAAAATCAATTTCTCCGCTTGTTTTTATTCTAAGATAATTTTTTTTTTCAATTTTAGATAATTCTACAGGATCATTTTTTAAGGAATTTTCTATTTGCTCAATTAATTCTAATTTCCAATTTAATCTATAGATTTGCCAAAACCCTAGGGAGAGAAGGGATAAAATTATAAAATAAACAAAAACCGAAAATAATAATTTATTCTTCAAGGATAAATATTAACTTCCCCAAATATAAATTGCAGCAAATAAGAATAGCCATACTACGTCAACGAAATGCCAGTACCAAGCAGCTGCCTCAAATCCGAAATGATGATCCTTTGTGAAATGACCAAGTCTTCCTCTCCACAAACATACTGCTAAAAATATCGTTCCAATGATCACGTGGAAACCATGAAATCCTGTTGCCATGTAAAAAACTGCTCCATAAATATGGCCAGAGTAGGTAAAAGTGGCATGATGGTATTCATATGCTTGTAATAACGTAAAAAAGAAACCCAGTATTACAGTTAAAGTTAACCCTTGTATAAATCCTTTTCTATCATCTTCTAATAAAGCGTGATGAGCCCAAGTAACAGTTGTTCCTGATAATAATAAAACCAAAGTATTTATTAATGGAATGTCCCAAGGATCAAATGTTTCAATATCTTTTGGTGGCCACACATTTCCAACAAATTCATTTGGAAATAAACTTATATCAAAGTAGGCCCAGAACCATGCAACAAAGAACATTACCTCTGAAGCAATAAATAAAGTCATTCCATATCTATGATGAATTTGGACAACTGGAGTATGATGACCTTGATGTTCAGCTTCGATTACTACATCTCTAAACCACATATATGCACCATATATTAATAGTGCTAAACCAAGATACATTCCCCATGAAATACCGTTATGCATATAAAAAATTGCACCAATGGCTAATACTAGGCATGCAAAGGATGTGTAGATTGGCCAAGGGCTTGGATCAACTAAGTGGTAATCGTGTTTTTTTTCTGCTGACATTTTTCGTGATTATGATTGTTTATAGTAATCTGTCGAGAAAAAAGTGTACGACATGGTTACATCTTTTAGATTTTTTGTAGTTGGATCGTTTACAAGTTCGGGGTCTAAATAAAAAGTCATTACATAAGTAGCCTTCTCACCAGCCTTCAACTCTTGTTTTTCAAAGCAAAAACATCCTAATTTACTGTAATACTTGCCAAAACTAGCAGGTGAAACATT
>CACPOD010000014.1 GCA_902635515.1 uncultured Pelagibacteraceae bacterium | reverse complement strand
TTGACTTAGTGGAAATAAAAAACTTAGGAAAAAAACTAAAAAGCAAATTGAGAACGCAAAAAATGCTTTACTTCCTGATAGTTGAATTTTTTCTTTTTGTTTAAATCCTCCTTTAGTATTTGCGTGATACCTTGCTTTCTTTCTAGATAAATTTTCTAAAATAAATATTGCAAAAATGAATAAAAGAAGAAAAAAAGATATCCTGTTTGAGAAAGCTAAGTCATCAAATGTAATCCATGAATTATAAATACCTGTTGTTAAAGTATTTATAGAAAAGAAATCAACTGCTCCAAATTCAGCTAAAGTTTCCATTGCAACCAGAGAAAGACCTGCAACAATAGCTGGTCTAGCGGCTGGTAAAATTAACAAATAAAAGGATTTTGCTTTTGAAAATCCTAAATTTCTACCCAAATCAATTAAATTTTGAGATTGATACTGGAATGATGCTCTTGAGAGAATATAAACATAAGCAAATAGTGAAAAAGATAGCGAAAGTACGGCCCCTATCAGACCATCAAACTTTGGAATACTTTGATTATAATTTGCTTCTCCAAACAGATTTTTCAATATCGAATATAAAGTTCCATAATTTTCAAAGAAAGCTGTCAATGAATATGCGTAAATATAAGGAGGTACAGCGAAAGATAATATAAGTGCCCATTTAAAAAATTACTAAAAGGAAATTTATAAAAAGAAACTAAATAAGCCGTACTGGTTCCAATTAAAAAAGTTAAAAATAAAACACTAATCAGCAAAACTAGTGAATTAAAAATATATTCAAACAAAAAGGTATCTTTTAGAATTTGATAATAATTTGATGTATCCTCAAAAAAACTAGTAAATACAGTAACAATTGGTATAGCAACAAAAATTGATACCAGTAAAGAACTTAAAAACCAAAAATTAATTTTTTTTAAATACATTTTTACCCTTTTGTTCAAGTGAACATAATCAATAGTAGGGTAAATAACTATTGAGTTATGTTCACTTTTTGAAAATTAACTTTTTAAATCAAAAACATTAATGATACGATCAATATCATCATTTCCAATCTCAGATAATTTTCTATTATTTATTTTTTTTTTAATTTTTTCACATTGTGACAAGCATGGCTCACAAGTTATCTGACCCTCTGGAGAACCATTATTGTCTGGATAAATGTCTAAATTAAAATTAAATAAATTTTTTCTCACTTTTTCCTTACTTCCATCCAGCAGCTGTCATTACCTCTAATGCAGCAGCTTGATTTTTTCCATAGCTTGAAACTTTAGTTTTTAAATCTTGTTTAAAATCTAATCCTAAATTATTCACTACTAATGGATTTGGAGATACCCCAGCTATCATTGGAAACTCAAAAGTATTATTTGTAAAATGTTCCTGAGCCTCTGGTGATAATAAAAAGTCAACAAGAGCGATAGCATTTGCTTTATTAGGAGCTCCTTTTACTAAAGCTGCACAACTAATATTCATGTGTGTTCCTCTATCATTTTGATTAGGAAAAAATGCTTTAACTTTTTTAGCAGCCGCTTGTTGTTCTGCTCCTTTGTTACCAGATAGCATTAGTGCCAAGTAATAAGTATTTGCTACAGCAATGTCAGCCTCTCCAGCTGCTACTGCCATAATTTGCGCTCTGTCATTTCCTTTTGGTGTTCTTGCCATATTAGCAACAACTCCTTTAGACCATTCAGCAGCAGCTTTCTTTCCATTATTCTCAATCAATGAAGCTACAAGAGATTTGTTATAAATGTTGCTTGATTTTCTAATTACTAATCTACCTTTCCATTTTGGATCAGCTAGACCTTCATAAGTAAGACCTGATAATTCAGCACCACTAACTCTTTCTGGTGAATAGTAAATTATTCTTGCTCTTTTAGCTACTCCTACCCAGTGTGTAGTTCTAAAATTTTTTGGAACAGAAGATTTAATTGTTGGAGACACCAAACCACTTTGAGTCATTCCTTTAGCCTTGAAAGCTCCACATCTTCCAGCATCAGCAGTAATATAAAGATCAGCTAAAGAGTCAGTCCCCTCTTCAATCATTCTTTTTTCTAATGCACTGGCCTTTCCATTAATCAGGTTTACTTTAATTCCAGTTTTGTCGGTAAATTTGCTATAAAGCTCATTATCTGCTTTATAATGTCTTGCATTGAAGATATTTACTTCATTTGCAATTGCAAAAGACGAGACTATTAAAGAAACAAATAAACTTATTATTGTTACTTTTTTCATTGTATCCTTTTCTTTACCCTAATTGATTTGCGAATGAGAATTATTCTCAATGCGAATGATTATCAATCGCATATTTTGTCGCAGAATACAAGGATTATTTGATATTATTTATAGAGGGTATTTTTATTTCCAGTCGCCTATTTTACTGAATAAGAAATTTCTAAAAGCTTGAACTCTAGCTGTGTTTTTTAAGGACTGTGGGTAAACAAAATGAGCCTCTGTTATTGGTCCTTCTACTTTTGGAAGCACTTTAATAACATTATTTGAATTTGATACTAAATATTCTGGAAGTGCAGCTAATCCTACTCCAGACTCTACTGCTAACAATAATCCCATAACACTATTTACTCTCATAATTGTTTTTCTTTTCTTTCCATCATGCATTCCAATTTTTAATGCCCAGTCAGGGTTATAAACTGGAGATGGAGCACCTTTTCCAAAAGAAATAAATTTATGTTTATTTAAATCACCTATTGTTTTCGGCATTCCATTTTTTTCTAAGTACTTGTTTGATCCATAAATATAGTACTTAATATCTACTAATTTTTTCTGAATATAATTTAGCTGTTTTGGTCTTCTCATGAAAATTCCAATATCAGCTTGTCGAGTACTTAAATCTAACTCTTTATCGTCAAAAACTAATTCGATTTCAATTTCAGGGTTAAGCCTCATAAATTCTTGGATTCTTGGTGTTAACCAGTGAGTTCCAAAACTTCTAACAGTGGTAATTGTTAATTTACCTGTTGGCTTACTTTTTTGATCTCCTAAAGATGTTTCAACTTCTTTTAGTTTACTTATTACTTCATGGGCTGTTTTGAAGACATATTCGCCATTTTCCGTAAGCGTTAGTCCTCTTGCGTGTCTTTCAAACAATTGTACTTTTAAATCTTGTTCTAATGATTGAATTTGCCTACTAATAGCTGATTGACTAAGATTTAAGTTAACGGTGGCGTTTGTAAAACTACCTGCCTCTGCTACAGCATGAAAAATTTTTAATTTATCCCAATCCATTATTTATTTAAATCAACTAATACTCTTCCAGCAATTTCACCTTTTAAAATTTTTGGATAAGTTTCAACTAATTCCTCCAAACTAACAGTTAAAACTGATTTTTCAATTAAATCAAAATCAATTAATTTAGATGCTTCTCCCCAAATAAATTCTCTTCTCTTGATGCTGCAATTAGCAGAGTCCATTCCCCAAACTTTAATACCTCTTAACATAAAGGGAAGTAAATTTGTGTTTAGCTCATTACTGTTTGCATTTCCACAAACTGCTATAATTCCATTTGATTTTGTTTGAGCTATTGCGTTTGCTAAAATTTTTCCACCTACAGTATCAACTACTCCATCCCATAAACCTTTATCTATTGGTCTTGGGTCTTTATCAAATTCTGCCCTATTTATAATGTTTTTAGCACCTAATGATTTTAAATAGTCTGACATAGAATCTTTTCCTGTTACTGCAGTAACTTTGTAACCTAATTTAGTTAAAGCCATAACTGCCAAACTACCAACTCCACCTGTAGCGCCAGTTACCAAAACATCATTAACTTTTTCTCCTAATAAAATACTTTCTCTCGCTTGAATAGCAAATGTACTCATTAAAGAGGTAAAACCTGCTGTTCCTAAAATCATTGCTTGTTTGCTAGTCAAACTATCTGGTTTTTTTATTAAAAAATCTCCACTTACTTTTGCAATTTGTGAAAACCCTCCAAAAAAAACCTCTCCTACTCTAAAACCAGTAAGAATTACTTCATCACCTTCTTTAAATTTTGGATTATCACTTTCAATAACAGTTCCAGAAAAATCTATTCCTGGAATATGAGGATATTCTTTAACTAATCTTCCCCCATTCTTTAGAATCATTCCATCTTTAAAGTTTAAGTCTGAATAATCTACTTTTACAGTTACATCTCCGTGTTTTAAGAAACTCTTATCTATAGATTTTACTTCACGCGAAAAGTTATTGCCTTCTTGGTTAAGGACTATTGCTTTGAATTGATCCGACACACTAATCTTTTAACGTAGTGCTGATAAATCGTAAATATCTATTTTGATAACTTAAATCTTCTTTAAATTGACCTAAATAAAAATTGGTTACTGTTGTTGCTTGTTCTTTTTTAATACCCCTCATTGTCATACACTGATGAGTTGAATCTATAGTTACTGCTACACCTTTTGCATCCAAAGCTTCCATCAAAGTATTTGCTATCTGAACTGTTAATCTTTCTTGTGTCTGTAATCTCTTTGAAAATATTTCAACTACTCTTGCAATTTTACTTAATCCTACAACCCTTTCATTTGGTATGTAGGCAACATGAGCTTTTCCTATAATTGGAGCCATATGATGTTCGCAGTGACTTTGAACTGATATATTTTTTTGAACAACCATATCGCTGTAACCTTCAACATCGCCAAAAGTTTTATCTAATACTTTTTTTGCATCCTCATTGTAACCTTGAAAATATTCTTTGAATGCTTTCACAACTCTTTTAGGAGTTTCTAACAAGCCCTCTCTTTTAGGATCTTCACCCATCCAAGATAAAATGGTTCTAATAGCTTCTTCTGCTTCTTTATCAGAAACCTTTTTAGTATCTAAATTTTTGTCGTCTGTGTCTTTTACTAATTTCATAGCGCCTTTTTATACAGTAAATACCTTAATTTAAAAATATTTAATATATTTTGATATGTGCTACATAATCACCACATATGTTCAAAAAAAGAGAAAATATCTATGATATTGAAGAAGGAAGTCTTCTTTCACCCAAATTTGATAATGATGGATTGATTCCAGTCATTACGATGTGTTCAAAAACTAAAGATATTTTAATGCATGGATATATGAATGTGGAAGCTCTTAAAAAGACAATTGAAACTAAAGAAGCACACTATTTTAGCAGATCAAGAAAAGCTATCTGGCACAAAGGTAAAACAAGTGGTTTTACACAAAAGGTTACTGAAATTAGAATTGATGATGATCAAGACTCCATATGGTTAACAGTTGATATCGGTGATGGAGCTAGTTGTCATGTTGGTTATAGATCATGTTTTTATAGATCAATTCCTATGGGACCAATAGAAAACGGAAGAAAAGTTGAAATGGAATTTCTTGAGAAAGAAAAAAAATTTGACCCTGAAGAAGTTTATAAAGGTCAACCTAATCCAACAAAAATTTAAAATATGGAATTACAAGTTCTAAAACCATTTGGTCCTTCAGTTCTTAAAGCTAAAATACCTGAAAAGATTGTAAAAGATATTAATGATTACATTGAAGAATTAATCCAAAATAAAAAAAAAAGTGAAGAAGCAGATCATGGTCAAAAATTAGCTGGGGATGTTACTCAAGAATTTTTGTTAAATCGTGACTTTGTTAAAAAAGTTGGTTGGTTAGATTTTTTGGGAAAATGTACACAAGCATGGAT
The DNA here is from genome assembly GCA_902635515.1 of uncultured Pelagibacteraceae bacterium. Taxonomy (GTDB): domain Bacteria; phylum Pseudomonadota; class Alphaproteobacteria; order Pelagibacterales; family Pelagibacteraceae; genus Pelagibacter. The sequence goes on along the minus strand of CACPOD010000014.1, from coordinate 16,607 downwards.
TAAAAAAGAAACAAATAAAGACATAAAGAATTTTAATATTATTCAGTCTTGGGTTGTAAGACAATTTCAAAACGAGTATAACCCGACTCACTGGCACAATGGTCATATATCTGGTGCAGGATTTTTAAAAGTCCCAAAGACCTTTGGTAATTTTTCACAAGAAGAACAAAAAAAAGGAAAATATTATCCTGGAGGTAATCTAAATTTAATTCATGGCTCTAGAATGTTTTTATCTCAAAGTTCAATGTTTATAAAACCAGAGGTAGGTGATTTTTATTTCTTTCCTCATTATCTGATGCATTTAGTTTACCCATTTAAAGACTCAACTGAAGAACGTAGATCAATTTCATTTAATGCAAAAATAGATGAAGATATTTTCAATGTTTATGGAGAATAATAAACAACAAAATGTTCTAGGTGAAGATCTAGAAGAATGTTCAAATAATCCATTAACTGGTTGGTTTCGTGATGGTTGTTGTAACACTGATGAAAATGATCATGGAGTTCACACAGTTTGTGCAAAAGTAACAACTGAGTTCTTGGAGTGGTTAAAAGAGGCTGGAAATGATTTGATTACACCACATCCAGAATTTGGATTTCCAGGATTGAAAGATGGGGATGGTTGGTGTGTGTGTGCTAGTTGGTACGCTAAGGCTGTTGAGGCAGGAAAAGGTTGTCCAATATTCTTAAAAAGAACTCATAAAAATACCCTAAAACATCTTCCTATCGAAACTTTAAAGAAGTTTGCAATAGATTTATCTTAATCACATATTTCCATATCTTGGACCACCACTACCTTCCGGTGTAACCCAAGTAATATTTTGCGAAGGTTCTTTGATATCACATGTTTTGCAATGGATACAATTTTGAGAATTAATTACAAATTTATTTACATCATTTTCTCTTTGAACTTCATAAACACCTGCAGGACAATATCTTTGAGCAGGTTCATCAAATTTTTCTAACGTATAATTTATTGGTAAATCAGGGTCTTTAAGCTTCAAATGAACAGGTTGATTATCTGCGTGATTAGTTCCTGTGAGATATACTGAACTTGTTTTGTCAAAAGTTATGATATTATCATATTTTGGATAATTTATTTTTGGCATTTGATTTGCAGGCTTTAAGGTTTCATGATCAGCATGTTTGTGTTTAAGAGTAAAAGGAAGTTTTCCTCTAAATAAAATTTGATCTATTCCTGTAAAAATAATTCCTAAAATTAGCCCCCAACTAAAGCTAGGTTTTACATTTCTGGCTTCATATAGCTCTTTATATAACCAACTATTTTTAAATTTATTTTCATAAATTGATAAATCTTTGTTTTCTTTCAAATGTTCATTAATAGTTTCAGCTGCAATCAGTCCACTTTTCATGGCTGTATGAGAACCTTTAATTTTTGGCATGTTCAAAGTTCCAGCATCACAACCAACTAGTAAAGCTCCAGGCATAAACATTTTTGGCAAACTTTGAAATCCACCTTCAATTAAAGCTCTTGCACCGTAAGAAATCCTTTTTCCACCTTCTATTATTTTTTTTATTGCTGGATGTGTTTTAAATCTCTGAAATTCATCATAAGGAGAAAGGTGAGGATTTTTGTAATCTAAACCTATTACATAACCTAAAAAAACTTGATTATTTTCTGCGTGATACATAAAACTACCACCATATGTATTGTTATCTAATGGCCATCCAGCTGTATGCATAACTAAACCTTCTTCATGATTTTTATCCTCTATTTCCCAAATTTCTTTAAAACCAATTCCATACTGTTGAGGATCTTTACTTTTGTTTAATTCAAATTTTTCAATGAGTTGTTTTCCTAAATGACCTCTACAACCTTCTGCAAAGACAGTTACTTTTCCTAAAAGCTCAATACCTGGTTCAAAACTATCTTTTTTATTTCCATCTTTATCTATACCCATATCTTGGGTTGCAACACCTTTAACAGATCCATCTTCGTTATATAAAATTTCACTTGCTGGAAATCCCGGAAAGATTTCTACACCTAAATTTTCAGCTTGTTCAGCAAGCCATCTACACAAATTTGCTAAACTTATAATATAATTTTTATGATTTTGTTGTACAGCAGGTAGTAGCCAAGTTGGCCAACTCAGAGATTTAGTTTTTCCTAAAAATAAAAATTTTTCTTTAGTTACTTTTGTTTTAATTGGAGAATTTAATTCTCTCCAATTTGGTAGTAATTCATCTAGAGCACGCGTTTCAAATACATTTCCACTTAAAATATGAGCTCCAATCTCAGATGCTTTTTCTAATAAACAAACATTTAGATTTGGATCTAATTGTTTTAACTTTATTGCAGTTGATAATCCTGATGGTCCTCCACCAATGATTACAACATCATATTCCATTGATTCTCTAGACATAATCTAGTTTTTAACTGTAAGGATTATTTTTGTATAGTGTTTAATTTGTTCAGCTCTTCCATGAACTGAGGCAGTGCCTCAAATAAATCAGCTTCAAGTCCATAATCTGCAACACTAAATATTGGAGCTTCACCATCTTTATTAATTGCAACTATAACTTTACTTTCCTTCATTCCTGCTAAATGTTGAATAGCACCTGAAATTCCAATAGCGATATATAGATCTGGTACTACCACTTTTCCTGTTTGACCTACTTGATGATCATTACTTATGTATCCAGCATCTACTGCTGCTCTTGATGCTCCAATTGCTGCACCTAGTTTGTCAGCAATTTCTGTAATTAATTTAAAATTGTCCCCACTTTGCATTCCTCTGCCACCTGATACAACAATCCTTGCTGTTCCAAGCTCAGGTCGATCAGATTTAATTTCTTCTCTTTTGATAAATTTTGTATTTGAAAATTCTTCACTTGCATCTACTTTTTCAATTGGAGCTGACCCACCCGCGCTCTCACATGGGTCGAATGAAGTAGGTCTGATTGTTACACACTTTTTAACATCATTACTCTTAATTGTTGCAAAAGCATTACCTGCATAAATTGGTCTTAAAAAAGTATCTGGTGATATTACTTTAATAATGTCACTTACTTGCGATGTATCAAGATGAGCAGCAATTCGTGGCATCAAATTTTTACCAAATGTATTTGCTGAACAAATAATGTGAGAATAATTTTCTGCTAGTTTAACAATCACTGGAGCAAAATTTTCTGCTGTAAAGTTTTCATAGTGAGCTCCTTCTACACTCAATACTTTTTTTACTACTGGAAGTTCAGATAATTGTTTTGCAGCATCTGCAGAATTTTGACCAATAATTACAGCATGAACATCTGAATCAATTTGAGATGCTGCTGTAGCTGCATTAAGAGTAAATGGTCTTAATTCTTTATTGTTGTGTTCTGCTATAAGTAAAACTGCCATTAAATTACCTTCGCCTCATTTTTTAACTTTTGAACTAATTCAGCAACATTTGCTACTTTTATACCTGCTTTTCTTTTTGGAGGTTCCTCCACTTTTAATTGTTCTAATCTTGGTGATACATCTACGCCTAAATCAGAAGCAGCAATTTCCTCTATAGGTTTTTTCTTAGCCTTCATTATATTTGGTAGTGATGCATATCTTGGTTCATTCAGCCTAAGATCACAAGTTACAATTGCTGGAACATTTATTTCAATTGTTTCAAGACCTTCATCTATTTCTCTAGTTACTTCTAATTTATTATCTTTTACATCAATCTTTGAAGCAAATGTTGCTTGTGGCCAATTTAATAAAGCACTCAACATTTGGCCTGTTTGATTACAATCATCATCAATTGCTTGTTTTCCCATAAATACTAAATCTGGTTTTTCTTTATCAACTATTTTTTGTAAAATTTTTGAAACAGCGAGTGGTTCTAAAATTCCATCGACTTTCACATGAATGCCTCTGTCCGCACCAACTGCTAAAGCTTTCCTAACTGTTTCTTGAGCTTTTTCTTCCCCCACGGTTACAGCAACTACTTCTGTAGCTTTACCTGCTTCTTTAATTTTTACAGCTTCCTCTATTGCATTGTCATCAGGAGGATTAGTTGACATTTTAACATTGTCAGTAACTACACCAGTTCCATCTTCTTTAACTCTTATTTGAACGTTGTAATCAATAACCCTTTTTACAGCTACTAAAATTTTCATTAAGCTCTCAATAAATTATTTTCTGAATCGTAAGGACTCTCATCTAAGACAGTAGCGTCGTACATTTCACCCAATATATCAACTTGTAATTTGTCGCCCACATTTGAACAATCTGGCTTAACCATTGCAAGGGCTATTGATTTATCTAATCTAAATCCAAATTCACCTCCAGTTGCTCTTCCAACAACTTTTCCATTTTTAAAAATAGGATTATTTCCTAATACATCAGCATCTTTAGTATTATGAACCTCTAAAGTAACTAATTTATTATCAAAACCTTTTTCTCTCCATTTATTAAGTGCCTCTAAACCAATAAAGTTTCCTTTATTTGGGTGAACAAATCTATCAAGACCAGATTCATATGGTGAGTATTCAATTGATAATTCTGTACCAACTAGTTTATAAGATTTTTCTACTCTTAAACTATTCATTGCTCTAATCCCAAAAGGTTTAATTCCTAAATCTTTTCCCGCTTCCATTAATTTATCAAAAATATGATTTTGATATTCAATTGGATGATGTAATTCCCAACCAAGCTCACCAACAAAGTTTACTCTCATTGCATTTACTGGAGCGTATCCAACATTTACATTTTTTGCAGTTAGCCATTTGAAATTTTCATTTGAAAAATCATCTGTTGAAACCTTTTGCATTAATTGTCTTGCTTTTGGACCAGCTACAACCAAAACTCCTGTACTATTAGTAAGATCCTCAAAAATTACAGATCCATCATCTGGCATCCATTTTTGGATCCAGTCATGATCTAATCTTAAATTTGCTCCTGCAGAAACTAGATAATAACTATTTTCCGCTTCTTTCATTATTGTAAATTCTGAATGCACTCCACCTTTAGTGTTCAAAGCATGACATAAATTTATTCTTCCAATTTTCTTAGGAAGTTTGTTTGCAACTAAATAATCTAAAAATTCTTCTGCTTTAGGTCCCCTAATTCTACATTTTGCAAACGCAGTCATATCTAATAGACCTACGTTTTCTTTTACATTTTGACACTCTTTTTTAATAGCATCAAACCATTTTGATCTTCTAAATGACCAGTCATCTTTTTGCTCCATTCCATCTGTTGCAAAAAAATTAGGTCTTTCCCATCCAAATTTCTGTCCAAAAACTGCTCCTAAATTTTTCATTCGTTCATAACAAGGAGCTGTTCTTAATGGTCTTGCCGCTGGTCTTTCTTCATCTGGATAGTGAACAATAAATACATGGCTATATGCTTCTTCATTTTTTGCTTTTAAATAAGATTTAGTTGCATAGTTACCGTAACGTCTTGGTTCAACTCCTAACATATCAATTGTAGGTTCACCATCAACGATCCATTCTGCTAATTGCCAACCTGCACCACCTGCTGCTGTTATTCCAAAACTATGTCCTTCATTAATCCAAAAATTCTTAAGTCCCCAACCAGGACCAACAATTGGATTTCCATCAGGAGTATAACAAATTGCTCCGTTATAAACTTTTTTTACCCCAACCTCTCCAAATGCAGGAACTCTATGAATTGCTCCCTCTATATGTGGAGCTAATCTGTCTAAGTCTTCTTGAAATAATTCATATTCAGAATTTTTTGATGGCCCCTCTACATAACAAGCTGGTGCACCATCTTCATAAGGGCCTAAAATTAATCCTCCAGCTTCTTCTCTCATATACCATCTGCTATCACTATCTCTTAAGACTCCCATTTCTGGTAAGCCATCTTTTTTTCTTTTTTGAATTAAAGGATGTGGTTCTGTAACAATGTATTGATGTTCAACAGGTATTACTGGAATATCTAATCCTACCATTTCACCTGTTTGTCTCGCAAAATTTCCAGAACAAGAAATAACATGTTCGCACTCTATTGAGCCCTTATCTGTTTCCACAATCCATCCATCTTTAGTTTGCCTCATTGATAGGACAGTTGTGTTTCTATAAATTTCTGCTCCTCTATTTCTTGCACCTGTTGCTAATGCTTGTGTTAAATCTGCTGGTTGAATATATCCATCTTCAGGGTGTTGTATTGCGCCAACTAAATCATCTGTATGACATAATGGCCAAATTTCTTTTACTTGTTCTGGTTTCAAAAATTTAACATCTACTCCGATAGTTCGAGCTACGCCTGCGTATTGATGGTATTCATCCATTCTATCTTTTGTACTTGCTAGACGAATATTTGAAACAACACTAAAGCCAACATTTTTTCCAGTTTCTTCCTCTAATGTTTTGTAAAGATTAACTGCATATTTATGAAGTTGTCCAACTGAATAACTCATATTAAATAAAGGTAGTAGTCCTGCTGCATGCCAAGTTGATCCTGAGGTTAATTCTTTTCTTTCAACTAGAACAACATCAGACCAACCCTTTTTTGCTAAATGATACAGGGCACTTACCCCTACAACTCCTCCACCAACTACTACAACTTTAGTTTTTGTTTTCATTCTGCGATTCCTACTAAATTTTTAATTGTTACGAAACAAAAATGTATATGTGAAAAATCAAATTGAGCTTCCAAGAGGGATTGGACTGGATACCATTGTGGTTAACCAACAGTCTTTCAAAATTCCCTCAAAGGTATACTTTTCGACTTGCCAATTGAATTTGTGATAAATTTTGTCCTTATCAAGAATAATAACTTCAAATTGAGCCCATTTGTCACTACTTCCAAGCTCAGTTATTGTGTGACTTAGGTGGTTAATCATCATCCCATAAGAGTCGCTTTTTATCATCATCTTAAAGTTGCTTAATGGTCCTGTTACTCTCTTATTATTTGGGTGAGCAAATTTCCAAGTTTGTTCTATACCGCTATCTTTATATTCAAGATCATTTTGTTGAAGCCCACTCAATTGAATTTTAATAACTTCTTTCGGGCTTATAGTGCTGTTAGGGTTTAATAATTCAGCGTAAGAAAATGAGATAAAGAAAAAATATAAGATTACAGCCTTAAAGATTATTAGCGGTTTTTCTAACATCATTCAAAAATTCTTGTCTCTTTGCATCACTGACAAAGGGTACTGCAAAATATCTTCTATAGACAATGTTATATATGCCACACATATGGAATACTCCTCTTTTTAATCTTCTAATTGGTAAGTTTAAAAAAAAAGTTGTAATTGCTAATCTTGGTGAACCATAAGTGCAGAATATTATAGCTTTTTTATCTCTTAAGTTTCCAATTGGATAACCGTAATTTCCAACCAACTGTTTAAATCTAAACGCCCAAGGTGGGGCTAAAACTTTATCTATCCAACCCTCAACTATCGCTGGCATCCTAAAATTCCAAATTGGAGCAATTAAAACAATTGTATCACTTTCTTCGATTCTTTTTCTATGATCTAAAACTTCTTGATCAGGTTCCTCTCCAGCAAAAACAGGATCAAATTTTTCTTTATATAAATCAACAACATCAACTTGATTTCCATTTACTTTTGATTGTTTAACAAATTCATCTCGAATTGCTGCATTAAATGAATTGTCATTGTAGTGCCCATACACTAGGAAAATTTTTTTCATTTTATAAAATTTTTATTCAGTAGTTTTGTATTTACTATTATTAATTATAAATACAAATAAAATTGGAAGAATTAATGTTAAAAGTGTTACAAAAATTAACAGTATACCAAGTTCGGAATAATCTGCTGTAGTTTGTATTTCACCTGAAACTTTATCTTTCACTTCTCTTGTTACAGTAAATATTTCATTTAAATATTTTGTTCCTAACGCACTCGCTGATAATGCAAGATTTGTAAAAGATGCAAAAACTGCAAAAAAGGTTGCCTTTAAATGTGCAGGAGCATTTTTTGCTATCCAGGCGAGTAAAGGTATCATTGATACTTGCCCAAGAGGAGACTCTAATGCAGTATTAATTAATGCAATAAACTTAGCGTCAACAACTCCACCTGTTAACGAGGATGTCCAGTTATGAAAACCATAATACATTCCAACACTTGGTAAAAACAAAATCGCACCCGCAATACTTAGAACTACAATTATTTTAGCAATTGAATTATTTGCCATAAAAGGTCTTAACAATACAATTCCTGCTAATGTTAAAATTGATGCCAATAATGATAGAACAGAAAAAAACTGTTCATTAAATCCAAGCTCATCAATTTCAAACCAAGTTAATCCTGGTCCAGGACCTGGCATGGCTCTAAATACAAAAATAATTACTGCTGTACCTACAATTGTTAATCTTAGTTCCTGAGGTAATTCCTTAATTAGTTTAAACATTAAAAACAAAATGATTATGACTGAGCCAATAAACACAATTTCTTGTGCAAACGGAACCTTAAAGGAACCAATAGATAATGTGAAAATAACAAAAACTAAACTTCCTCCTAATATCCACCAGTTTATTTTTGTTTTTTCGTTACCTCTCTCATCCTTAAATTCTAGACCTTTAGATTTTAAAGTTTGTATTTTTTTATGTCTTAAATAATTGGCTAAAATTACACCTAGTATAGAAACTAAAGGTATTACAAGAGCATAAATGTAGATGGTTCCATATAAATTTATCTTATCTGTCTGCTCAAGGCTTTCCACATCTCTAAACAAAATTACATTAACTAATGCAACAAGTACTGTACCGCCAATAATAGCAAACCTTCCAAGTGTCTGCATTGTTGTATGCATTATTTTTATTTGATCTTTAGAATAATCGTTTCCTGTTTCATCAACCAAAGGAACTGCCTCAACTGTCATAGCATCGGCTACAACGTCCTGAACCACATAACCAACGGGAGCTAAAATCACACTTATCACAAACCATGTTTCTACCGAAAATACCTGGGACATATCTTCAGTATGAATAATCAATCCATACATAATTAGTAAACTAAGAGCTATCAATGAAGCTCCGAAGTAGACCATGTAATTTTTTCTCTCCCAGATAAGATCTACTAAATGTCCTAACGGCATTTTTAATGCCCAGGGAATTCCAGCCCAAAAACCTAGGCCTGCTAAAAATGCTGCTGATAAATTTAAATAATCTTTAACAAAAAATGTACCAACAATACCTGTTAAACCAGAAATACCTGCAGCCATATAAACCATTAATGGAGGCAGATAAGTCCATTTAAATTGACGACCCAAATCTAAAAATGTGCTGTCTAAAAATTTAATTATTTTGCTCATTAGTCACTTAAAACTGGAAAAGCTTGTCTAACTTTTAAAAAATATTTTTGATATTCCATTTTAGTACATTTATTTTCAATATACTTAATATCATTTTTTTCCATCAATTCTTTTGCCTTTTCGTCTCGTATACCTAGCTGTAACCATAAAACTTTAGCACCAATTTTAACTGCATCTTCTGCAATAGCATAAACTTCTTTTGATGGTCTAAAAACATCTACAATATCAACCTGATCATTAATATCAGATATTTTTGCAAAAACTTCTTCTCCTAAAATTTTTTGACCCTTGGCTCTAGGATTGACAGGATAAACTTTAAATCCATATTTTTGCATATACTTCATAACTATAGTTGACGCTTTTGTTGGATCGTTACTAACTCCTACCATTGCAATTGATTTATATTTAGAAAGAACTTCTTTGATATCACTCATTTATTATTTTTAATTTGTTCTTCACAAAATATTTTAGCTTCAGGAACTGTCATTGGTTTTTCTAGTTTTTGGCTACCAGCAATACATGCATCTATTGCTCTTTTTTTGATTATGATCTTTAAAATTATAAATTACAAACATCCCAACAATAATAAAAAGAACTATTAAAACATTTTTTATCATTATTTATTTTTCCATTTTGGTTTTCGTTTTTCGAGGAATGCAGAAATTCCTTCTTTTGCATCCAATGCCATCATATTAAGGGTCATCATTTTACTTGTATAATCGTAAGCTTTACTTAATGGCATTTCTAATTGTTTGTAAAAAGCTTGCTTTCCAATTTTTATTGTTAAATTAGATTTAGAAGCAATTTTATTTGCTACTTTTAAGACTTCGTTGTTTAATTTAGCTTTTGAAAAATTATCATTAATCAACCCTATTTCTTTTGCATAATTTGCATTGATAGGTTCTCCCGTTAGCAACATTTTCATCATTGGTTTTCTATTTATCTTTCTACTGACAGCAACCATAGGTGTACTACAAAACAAACCAATATTTACACCAGGAGTAGCAAACAATGCGTCCTTAGTGCTATAAGCTAAATCACAACTTGCAACCAATTGACAGCCAGCTGCAAATGCAGCTCCATGAACTTTAGCAATTACAGGTTTTCTACCTTCAACAATTTGAAGCATTACTTCTGAACAAAGATTAAATAATTTTAAATATTTATCTCTCTTTTTTAGACCTCTAACTTCTTTCAAATTATGACCTGCACTAAATCCTTTACCAGCACCCTCTAATATTATTACTTTAACTTTTCTATCAGCATCTAATTTTTTTAATGCCTTTAATAAATCTGAAAGATTTTTGAATGATAAAGAGTTATAAGTTTTTGGTTCATCAATAATAATTGATGAAACCTCGTTGTTATTTTTTTTAATTTTAATGTTACTAGTCATTTAATCAGTTAATCCATCGGATCTAGCCTGATTTCTTTCTATATGAATTGGTAAAACTTTGCCATAAATTGCTTTAGAATGTTCTGGAGTGTTTACTCTCCATGGATCTAAAACATAAGCTGGAATACACATATATCTTGATTTTTGGCCTTCAACTTTTGTTACTCTATGCAAAGTAAATCTACCTTTAAATATTTGCAAATCTCCTGGCTCTAATTTCAATTGTCTCACTCTAGTTCTATCTCCTGCTATAACTTTTTGAACTTCTTCGAAATTTTCATTTCCTGGTTCTCTAATATTTGGACAGTACTCAAATATTCCTCCCTTCTCAGGTTTTTTGTATCATTAAACTAAGTGTAAATTCACAACTATCAAAATGCCATGGGAGTACCCCATCTGGTTTCATAACATTATACGCATGACATGCTAAAGGATCCGCCCATCTGTAAATAGGTGAGACGCCTAAACAAGCAGATACAAATTTTAAAAGTTCTTCAGTTTCATAAAGATATTTCATTTCAGAGTCTTTTGGAAAACAATCTGAATTTAAATATCCATTATATCTATTCATAAAAGTTCTTTTTGGATGATCTTTTGGTAACGAAGGATCGTCCTTCGCATACAAGTATGCATTTATACTTTCTTTAGACATATAAACTTCATCTAATTGTTTTTCTAACTCAGAATTCATTACCTTAAGTGATTTAGGTAAAATAAAATTTGGAATTGTTGAACAACTATATTGATCAAGTTCTTCTTTACATTTTTTAATTAGATTTTTAATTATTGGTGAATTTAAATCGTATATTGGATATTTTTCTAAATCTACAATAGTCTTAAGTCTATCGTTCATTTAAATTTATTTTAACTTTCCCTCTTCTCTCATTTTTGCTCTTATCTTAGTAGCTGATATTTTTTGAGTTTCTTCATCCAAAACTATTTCCTCAATCTTATATCCAACTCCTCTACCATAACAAATATTTGTAATATTAGGTACTAACATTATTTTAAATTGTCCTTCAAATTCAGGATTTAATCTGCCTTCAATATTTTTTTTAACGGTTTCAAAATCAAAAGGATTATCGTCTACACCCTGTACATCTCTAATTTGAATACAAACTTGTCCAGTTTTTTTAATAATTTCTTTAAACAAAGTGTAATGTCCATCGTGAAAAGGTTGCCATCTTCCTAGCATTTGTGCTGTTGGTTTTTTGTTATCCCATTTGTGTGTCATTTTTTTATCTCCTCTATTATTTTTGGTGCCCAATTTTTTGCATCCTGAGTTGTTACATGAAAATCAAAATTCTTAGGATTAACAAACATCTGATTAGTATCTTCAAATCTTCCTTCTTTAATTGTATCGACCCACACTCTAAAATCTGCTGGAAACAAACTTCTTGCTTCGGGAGTTGGCGCAATAAAATCTGCAATTACATAATGACCATCTGCTTTTAATTTTAAAGCTGCCTCAGCCATTCTTTTTGCCTGTCTTACTCTACCCTCTTCAGAAAAATCCCAATCGTTTGCAGCTTTTCTTACCTCGTCTGCATTTAATCTTTTTGCATTTAATAGTGGTGCCATTTCATTTGCTAGAGTTGTTTTACCTGCTCCAGGTAAACCCATTACTAAAATAATTTTCATTAAATATCTTCTAACGGATGGTGGGACATTAATTCAAGTCCATTTTCACCTACAAGATACTGTTGTTCAAGTTTTACACCTTCTTTACCACCAACTTTACCAATATAACTCTCAAGTGTAATTGTCATGTTCTTCTCAAAAGTTCCACCTTCTTCTCCACCATCAGTTGGATATCTTATTTGAGGCCACTCATCACACAACCCGATTCCATGAACCATACATGAATACCTATTTCCATAATACTCATCAGGCAAAACCCAAGATTTTTTTATAAATTCTTTAAAACTCATTCCTGGTTTTATTAATTTAAAATTATGATCAATTTGATTTCTAGCCATTGAATATAGTTTTTTTTGCTCATCATTAAATTTATGTCCAACTACAAAGGCTCTTGATATGTCAGCACAGTATCCATAGGGACCAACCATATCGGTATCAAAAGCAACAATTTCTCCTTGTTGCATAACTTTATTGCTACTCTCTTGCATCCATGGATTTGTTCTTTCACCAGACGATAAAATCCTACACTCAATCCACTCACCTCCATTTTCAATATTCGTTTTATGTAAAATTGACCACAACTCATCTTCGGTCATTCCTGGCTTAAGATCTGATCTCATTTTTGATACACCTTTTTCTGCAACTTCTATTGCTGCTTTCATACAAGTCAATTCATCAGGTGATTTTATTACTCTTGCTTGTTCTAAAATCAATTTTGCATCTACAACTTCAATTCCTTCTTTATTTAAAGCTGTAACCGCAGGACCATTTAAAACATCGATTGCAATTTTTTTAGTTTTAAAATAATTTTTTGATAAATCTTTAACTTCATTTATCCATTTTGATAATTGTAAATTTGCTTGATCTCCATTGCTAAAATAATCCCATGTGATTGCAGGTCTGATTTCGTCAATTAGATTTAAATGCTTTGATAATATTTCACAATTAAAATACTCATAAAGAATAGTTGGTCCATTGACCGGTACAAAACAATATCTTGTTAAGTTATGCATGTTATAGACACTCATGTTTACAGTATCTAAAGCATAACGAACATTCACTGGATCAAATAGAATACAAGCTTCTAAATTGTTTTTTACTAATTCTTTTCTAACCCTATCTAAACGATATGATCTTAACTTATCAAAATCAATTTCATCTTCTCTTAATCTTTTTTTAGTAATAAAATTTTGTCTTGGTTTTATCTCAGGAGCTATTTTTCTACTAAACCTCATAATACTCTATACAAACCTAACCATGCGTTAACATTTTTGCTTGCAATATAGTCGGATTTAAAAAATTCTACTTCTTCCCACTTCTTGCTATCTTTGAGTATATCAATTTTTTTATCAAAACCATACTCTTCATGAATTCCTTCATTAATTGTGAAACAAATTAAACCACCTGGTTTTGTTATTCTTATAAATTCATCTAATGCATTTGGTTTTACATGCCCAAAAGTAAATGTTCCAACACACATAACTCCACCATAAAAGTTGTCCTCAACTTCTATTGGTTTATTTAAATCAACCTTTACTAATTTTTGATAAAGATCTTTTGGTACAGTGTCTAATAAAGTTTGAGATAAATCGGCTCCATGAAAATTTTTAAAACTATATTTTTTAAGCTCCAATCCAACTAAACCTGTTCCACATCCAGCATCAAAAATTAAAGTATCTTTATTTTTCTCATATTTGATAAATATTTCAGCGGTTTCTTTGGGTCCAGTATAGTTCCAATCAACCATGTCTTTATTATATTTGTCTTTGTCTCCCCACTCATCGTAGTACTTCATAACTTCATCTGTGGTTTTAAGTTTATAAATTGGAATTTTGTTTCCTACGTCTTTTTGAGCCATTAGCTTCTCATTTTTTGACCACTTGGATCGTAAAGTGGTTCTTTAATAATTGAACAATTAAATAAATCTCCATTTATCTCTACTTGAATTTTATTTTCAGATTTAATTTTTTTTTGATCAACAAAAGTAAACGCTACACTTTTGTTTACAAAATGAGCAAACCCACCTGAAGTTACATAGCCAATACTTTGATCTCCATTCAAGACGGCTTCATTATTTGTTACATCAATTTCATTTGTTTCAACAATTAATGGTACGAGTTTATTTGAAGAATTTTCCTTTTGTGCACTTTCTTTACCAATAAACTCTTTGTCCCAATTTATAAAAGCATCTAAGCCTGTCTCTTTTGCAGTAAAATCAGGTCTATAATCTAAAGTCCAAGCTCCCCAATTTTTCTCCAACCTCATTGACATTAATGCTCTTCCACCAAAAGGTTTAATATTAAATTCTTTTCCAGCTTCCATTAATTCTTCATAAAGTTTTAGTTGATAGTGAGGTGCTACATAAATTTCATAACCGAGTTCGCCAGTAAATGAAATTCTATTTATTATAGCTGGAACTCCACCAACAAACATTCTTCTAGAATCTCTAAACTTAAATTTTTCATTTGAAACATCATCTCTTACAATTTTTTCCAAAACTTTCCTTGAATTTGGTCCTGCAATAGACAAACCATGATACTCATCAGATCTATTAGAATAACTTAAATTAAATTTATCTATGTGACTCTCAAACCAACGTCTATGCATTTCTTGAGCAGCTCCAGAACCAAATACCATAAATTCATTTTCATCTAAACAAGCAACCGTTAAATCACCACATAATTTCCCTCTATACGACAACATTGGAGATAAAGATATTCTTCCTGGTTTTGGAAGTCTTCCAGCCATCATGTGATCTAAAAATTTTCTAGCATCAGGACCTTTGAATTCGTGTTTTGAAAAGTTGGCAACTTCGATTAAACCAACATTTTCTCTTACATTAATAACTTCTTTTGAAACATAGTCATGTGATCTTGATCTTTTAATAGTAGGTTCTTCATGAGCATCTTCTTTATTATTTGCAAACCACAAAACATTTTCTAATCCAAAGCTATCTCCCATAACAGCACCTTGATTTACAAAACGATCATACAGTGCAGTAGTTTTTTGTTTTCTTCCCTTTGGTAAAGTTTCGTTTGGAAAAGTCATAATAAATCTTCGCTCATAATTTTCTGAGGATTTTATTGTTCCATATTGAGGTGATGCATAATCTCCAAATCTTGCAACATCCATTGCCCAAACGTCAATTGATGGTTCTCCATCAATAATCCATTCTGCTATACATTTTCCAACACCACCGCCTTGGCAAAATCCAGCCATAACACCAACAGCAACCCAATAATTTTTCATTCCTGGTACTGGACCAATAAGAGGGCTTCCATCTGGACCAAAAGTAAAAGGTCCATTAACTATATTTTTTATTCCTGCCCGCTCTAATGCTGGCATTCTCTCAAACCCAATTGCCAATCTATCTTCAATGTTATCTAACTTTGGCTCAAGTAACTCATGACCAAAATTCATTGGTGTGCCTTCAACTTTCCAAGGAGTTGATTTTGGCTCATAAGTTCCAAGCAACATTCCTTTTCCTTCTTGTCTAAAGTAAATATTTCCCTCAAAATCTGTTCCAATTGGTAATCTTTGGTCACCCATTGCTTCAATTTCTGGAATAGGTTCAGTGATTAAATAATGATGCTCCATTGGTTGAACAGGAAGATTAAGTCCAGCTAATTGTCCAACTTCTCTTGCCCACAGACCACCTGCATTTATTACTATTTCAGCATTTATATTTCCTTTTTCGGTAAAGACATCCCAAGTTCCATCTTCTTTTTGTTTCGTATCTTTTACGACAGTGTGAGTGTAATATTTTCCACCATGAACTTTTGCAGCTTTTGCAAAAGCGTAAGTAACTCCTGAAGGATCAACTTCACCATCGATAGGATCCCATAAGGCCAACAAATATCTAGATGGATCAATTAGAGGATTTTTCTTTTTAACTTCCTCTAAAGAAATAAATTCTTGGTCAAGCCCCATATATCTTGCTTTTGATCTTTCTCTCTTTAAATAATCAGCCCACACTTCATTTGAAGCTAAATAAAAACCTCCACTAGGTTTAAATCCTACAGAATGACCTGACTCTTTTTCTATTTCTTTATACAAGCCTATTGTATAAGCCATCATCCTAGAGATATTAGGGTCAGATGAAATAACGTGAACATTTCCCGCTGCGTGCCAAGACGATCCTGAGGTAAGTTCATTTCTCTCAAGTAAAATGCAATCCTTTAATCCAAATTTAGATAAATGGTAAAGAATAGAACAACCCACCACACCACCACCTATGATTACAACTTTGGCATTTTTCTCCATAAATTTATTTATAACCTTTCTTTTTCAAAATTTACAATATTGTCTTCAAAATAAATATTTTTTAATTTGG
>CACPOD010000013.1 GCA_902635515.1 uncultured Pelagibacteraceae bacterium | reverse complement strand
TGCTGATTTATAATAGAGATCTTTCAGTTTGTCCTATAACTACACATTTGCCAATCAAACAGGTCACCAAAAATATAAATAAAAAAATAATAGAAAAAAAAATTATATTAATTGATAATTTTTACAAAAAGATTTTAAAAATCAAACCTAAAATTGCAGTTTTGGGACTTAATCCTCATTGTGAAAGTATTCACAAATTCAATGAAGATGAAAAAATCATAAAACCTCTAGTAAATAGACTCAACAAAAAAATTAGAATCTCAGGACCATATCCAGCAGATACAATTTTCATTAAAAATATAAGAAAAAAATTTGATGTTATTGTTGGCATGTATCACGACCAAGTATTAACACCTATCAAAACATTGTATGAATATGATGCTATAAACATAACCCTAGGTTTGCCCTTTATAAGAATATCTCCAGATCATGGTCCCAATGAGCAAATGATGGGTAAGAATCTCTCAAATCCTTTAAGCTTAATTAAAGCAATTAATTTTTTGGAAAAACATTGTTAAAAGCAAAAAAAAGTTTAGGTCAAAATTTTTTGATAGATGTGGATATTTTAGAAAAAATTACAAATTTAACAAATATTGAAAATAAAACTGTACTTGAAATTGGTCCTGGAACAGGAAATCTTACATCCTATATTTTAAAAAAAAATCCAAAAAAATTATTTGTTATTGAAAAAGATAACGAACTTGCAAATAAACTTATTGATAAATTTAAAGATAAACTAACTGTTATAAATGATGACGTGTTAAAAGTAGATGAAACAAATTTATTTAAAGAAAAAGTAACAGTATTTGGAAATTTACCATATAATATTTCAACTGAAATTCTTAGTAAATGGATTATTAATTTAAAAGATTTTTTTTGGTTTGATTGTTTGGTATTTATGTTTCAAAAAGAAGTTGCCGATAGAATAATTGCTGAATTTAATACCTCAAATTATGGAAGATTGTCGATCATTTGTAATTGGAAACTTAATATTAAAAAAATATGCGATATAAAGCCTTTTTCTTTTTCTCCGAAGCCAAAAATAGATAGCTCTTTATTAATTTTTCATCCTAAAACAAATTTTATTAAAATAAATAATCCAACTAATTTAGAAAAAGTCACAAGAATTTTTTTTAACCAAAGAAGAAAAATGCTTAAAAAGCCCTATAATCAACTTTTTAATGGAAATCAGAATATCTTAAACAAACTTAAAATTGATTTAAATTTAAGACCTCAAAACTTAAGTATAGATACTTATTATAAACTAGTATGTGAATATGAAAATTTAAGTAGTTAGCTTATCTACATGGTTTCTTATATAATCTAAATCATAATCCTTTGAACCATCATTTATTACTGCAGTGATTAAATTTGTAATTTTAGAATAACATTCACTTAAGTCATTATTTATAACGACATAGTCATAATTTATCCAATGCAGTACATCTCTTTCAAATTGTTTCATTCTTTCTTCAGCTATTAATTTGTCATCAGCATGACGTTTAGATAATCTTTCAAACAACACTTCCTTGCTAGGAGGTAGTATAAAAAAAGTAATCAATTTATAATCTAATTTTTTATTTTTTATCTGATCAGCACCCTGCCAATCGATATCGAAAAGGATGTTTATGCCTTTATTTAATCTATCAATTATTGGTGTTCTTGTTGTACCATAGAAATTATTGAAAACTTTTGCATATTCTAAAAATTCTTGATTTTTAATTAATCTTTTAAACTCTGTCTCATCGACAAAATAATAATCTTCGTTTCGATTTTCGTTTGGTCGGGGTTGTCTTGTTGTGTGAGATATAGAGATTTCAAAATTATCTTTTTCAGATAACTTTTTAACTAACGTAGTTTTACCCGCTCCTGAAGGAGAAGATAAGACTATCATTGCTCCATCTTTTTCTGATGGCATTAAAATTTCTAGTTAGCTTTTCCTTCGATAAACTTAACTGCATCTCCAACAGTTAAAATTTTCTCTGCTTCGCTGTCTGAAATTTCAGATCCAAATTCTTCTTCAAAAGCCATCACTAATTCAACTGTATCTAAACTATCAGCACCTAAATCATCTATAAAACTTGATTCTTCAGTTACTTTAGCTTCATCAATACCTAAGTGATCAGCTACAATTTTTTTAACTTTGCTTGAAACGTCTTCTGACATATTGATCCTTTTTGTTATAAATTCTTAATAGTTTAAAAACTTTTTTTGTCAAGCCATATACATGCCTCCATTAACATGTAAAGTTTCGCCATTAATATAATTTGATTGATCTGAGCATAAAAAAAGCACTGCATTTGCAATATCATCTGGCTCTCCTAATCGGGCAGAAGGAATTTTTGATATTATAGCCTCTTTAAATTTCTCATCTAATTTATCCGTCATAGCTGTTTTAATAAAACCAGGTGAAATACAATTTATATTTATATTTTTTTTAGCATATTCTATTGCCAAACTCTTAGACATTGCAATTATACCTGCTTTAGAAGCTGTATAATTGGCCTGTCCCAAATTACCTGTATGCCCAACAACTGAAGTAATATTAACAATCTTTCCAAATTTATTTTTAAGCATTTTTTTAATTGCTGATTTGCTCATTAAAAAAGTTGATGTTAAATTAACATCGATTACTTTTTTCCATTCATCTAGGCTCATTCTTATTGCTAAATTATCTTGGGTAATACCTGCATTATTAACTATGCAATCTAAACTGCCACCAAGTTCTTTGGTTGCGTTTTCAACAAACTCCTCAATTTTATCGCTTTGAGAAATATCAAACTTTAATATTTTAATATTTCCATATTTGCCTTTTAGATCCTCAAGTTTTTCTATTCTTGTACCTGATGCTAAAATATTTGCTCCTGATTGATTTAATTTTTCAATTATTGAATTTCCAATCCCACCTGAGGCACCAGTAACAATAATATTTTTACCTTTTAAATCTGTCATATTTTTAAACCTTCAATATCACTTTGACTATTAATTGTGTCAATTTTAACATCTCTACTAATTCTTTTTACCAAACCTGACAAAACTTTCCCAGGTCCAATTTCTATAAAACGATCTACATCACTTTGTATCATATTAATCACACTTTCTCTCCATCTAACTCTATTTTCTATTTGCTTAATCAATAGATTTTTTAGCTCATCTGGATCTTTAATTTCATTAGCAGTTACATTTGAAATTAATTTATTTTGCCCATTTTTAAAATTAATTTTATTTAACTCTTCTTTCATAATTTTTGTAGCATTATTCATCAAATCACAGTGGAAGGGTGCGCTTACTGGAAGTTTAATATTTTTTATTGAATTATCCTTTAAAATTTGAATTAACTTTTCTAAATCCTCTATTTTTCCACTCAAAACAATTTGGCCCTCTGAATTGTCATTTGCAATTTGTACTTTTAAATTTTCTTTATTTTCTATCAATATTTTTTCAATTACTTCGACTGTTGAACCTAATACCGCAACCATCCCTCCTTGTCCTTTAGGCATAGCGTTTTGCATTGCATCTCCTCTAATTCTCAGTATTTTTAAAGTATCTGAAAAATCTAGATATCCTGCACATGATAATGCCGAATATTCTCCTAAAGAGTGTCCAGCAAAGTATTTTGCTTTATTTAAATCTAAGTTGAATTCATTTTTTGCTAAATTAAATATTGAATAACTTATTAAAAATATTGCTGGTTGTGTATTTGCTGTTAAATCTAATTCTTCTTTTGGCCCTTCCAGGATAAGCTTAGAAATAGAAAAATTTAATGTATCGTCTGCCTGTTTAAAAAGGTCTTTTACTATATTAAATTTATCATAGAGCTCTTTTCCCATTCCCACTATTTGAGATCCCTGACCTGGAAAAATTACTGAAAACATATAAAAAAAACTAATATTTCTGCCTTTTTAACTATTGTAATTGAACTTTTATAATAGTATATCCTCACTTTTTATTAAAGAACTTAAATGAATTTATACGAACATACTATTATAGCTAGGCAAGATACTTCACCAAGTGAATTAAAGCAACTTACAGAAAAATATTCTAAAATAGTTGAAAAAAATGATGGTGAGGTTGTTAAAACTGAAAACTGGGGATTACTAAACCTATCTTATATAATTAAAAAGAATAAAAAAGGAAGTTACATACACTTTAAAATAAAAGGTAAGGGTAATGTTATTGATGAATTGGAAAAAAATGAGGCCATTGATAAAAAATTACTAAGATATTTAACAGTTAGAGTAAAAAAATTTGATCTAGAAACAAGCTATTTTGGAAAAAAAGAAGATAGCGAAAAAAAGGAAAGCGCTAAAAACTAATGCCAAAAAGACAAAGTGGAAATAAAAAAGGTAAACAGAGTAACTTTGCAAAATTAAGTATTTTTCAACCAAATAAATATAAATTTAAGAAAACTTGTCCATTGTCATTAAAAGGCGCTCCTGAAGTGGATTATAAAAACATAAAACTTTTAAAAAAATATGTTTCTGAGAATGGTAAAATTTTGCCCTCAAGAATTACAAATGTATCTCAAAAAAAACAAAGAGAACTCTCTCTTTCAATCAAAAGAGCAAGAAATTTAGCATTAATATAAAATGAAAGTAATTTTATTAGAAAACGTAAAAAGAATTGGGTCTATTGGTGAAGTAATAGATGTAAAAAGAGGTTTTGCTAGAAACTTTCTAATTGCTAATAAAAAAGCTCTTTATGCATCAAAAGAAAATATAAAAGAAGTTGAAAAAATTAAAGCTGAATTATCTAAAAAAGATAACGAAAAGAAAAAAGAAGCCTCTCAAATTGCTGAACAAATTAATGGTAAAGAGTTTTCTGTAAAAAAACTGAGTACAGAAAATAATGAATTGTATGGTTCTGTTAAACCAACTGAAATTTCAAAACTTATTCAAGAAGAAAACAAAATTGATATTAAACCTTCAATGATACAACCAATTGAAGAAATAAAAGCTTTAGGAAAATTTAAAGTTAAAATTTCTTTACACTCAGAAGTTGATGCTGAAATTACAATCAATGTTTCTTCGGCTGATACAATTCAATAATTATACATTCTTTTCCCCAATAGAAATATACAATTTGAATTAATTATTTTTCATGTAAATTTATTTTCATGGAAAATAATTTAAGTATAGTCAAAGATCAATTTAAAGAGTTGCCAAATAACATTGAGGCGGAGCAATCAGTTATAGGATCTATCCTTGTAAGCAATGATATTTTTGATGAAATAAATACAATAATTTCGAGTATTAACTTTTACGATCCAATGCACCAAAAAATATTTGAGGCAGTTGAAAATCTTATCTACAAAGGGATGTTAGCTAACCCAATTACTTTGAAAAATTATTTTGAGGATGAAAAAGATGATCTAAATGTTCCAGAATATTTAGTTAAAATTACAAAATTTTCTACATCAGTTAGGCAAGCGATAGAATACTCAAAAATAATTTACGATATGTTCGTAAGAAGAGAGTTAATAAAAATTTCTGAACAAACTATTGATAGTGCAAAATTAAATGATCTTGATACTAACGGACAATCTATAATCGAAAGTTCTGAAAGATTATTATTTGATTTAGCTGAAAAGGGTTCTTTTAATTCTTCTTTAGTAAAATTTGATGAGGCAATGAAACAAACAATTGAAATGGCTTCAGCTGCTTATAAAAATGAAGAAGGAATCGTTGGTGTTCCGACTGGTTTAAGAGATTTAGATGATAAGCTTGGTGGTTTGCACCAATCAGATTTAATTATTATCGCTGGTCGTCCCTCGATGGGTAAAACCTCACTTGCAACAAATATTGCATTTAACGCTGCTCAAAAACTACAAGAGAGTGGTAAGAAATCATCTATAGCTTTCTTTTCACTTGAAATGTCTTCAGAACAATTATCTACAAGAATTATTTCTGAACAAGCCAGAATTAGTTCTAACGATATAAGAAGAGGAAGAATATCTGACGATCAATTTGATAAGTTTTTAGAAACTTCAAAAAATATTTCTGAACTACCACTTTATATTGATGAAACTCCAGCAATAAGTATTGCTGCTCTTAGTAATCGAGCAAGACGTATTAAAAGGCTTTTTGGTCTCGATATGATCGTAGTTGATTACATTCAATTAATGAGAGGAACTACATTTAACAAAGATGGAAGAGTTCAAGAAATATCACAAATTACTCAAGGACTTAAAGCAATAGCCAAAGAACTTTCTGTTCCTGTTGTGGCTCTTTCGCAATTGTCTCGGCAAGTAGAACAGAGAGATGATCATAAGCCTCAATTGGCAGATTTAAGAGAGTCCGGTTCAATTGAACAAGATGCTGATGTTGTAATGTTTGTTTACAGAGAAGGATATTATTTACAGAGAAAAGAACCAAGAGAAGCAACTGTTGAGCATGCAGAGTGGCAAGCAAAAATGAATGAAGTTGCACATTTAGCTCAAATTATAATTGGAAAACAAAGACATGGGCCTATTGGTAATGTAACTCTTGAATTTGAAGAAAGATTTACAAAATTTAAGGATACTCAATTAAGTTAATTTCCAATATAAAGAGCTTGAATGATAGCTCATTTTTATCGAAACGTTATCCTTAAAAATCCTAAAGCAATATTTGTATTGTTAATTATTGCTATTTTAAGTTTTGGATACTACTCAAAAAATTTTAGGCTAGATGCTTCATCAGAAACCTTATTAATAGAGGGTGACCCAGATTTAGCATATTTGAAAGAAGTCTCTGAAAGATATGGATCTAAAGAGTTTTTAATTCTTACCTATACACCAAATGAAGGGATGGTAACTGATTCATCAATTAATAATTTATTAAGTTTAAAATATAAAATTCAGAGCCTCAATTGGGTCCATAGTGTAATTACATTATTAGATATTCCTCTCTTAAATAATTCAGATGCTCCTCTTCAAGAAAGACTGGAAAGCTTCAAAACATTAAAAGATGAAGATGTTGATAGAGATCGTGGTTTTAAAGAGATTTTAAATAGTCCTGTTTTTCGAAATTTTGTAATCAGCGAAGATGGAAAAACTAGTGGGATTATTGTTAACATTAAACAGTCTCAAAAATTAGAAGATATAAAAAATAAATCAAAAGAGGAGGTTGAGCTAATTAAAGATCAAATCAAAAAACAAAACCATCAGAATATTTTAGAAATTAGACAAGTTATTCAAAGTTACGGCGATGTTGGAAAAATATATCTTGGAGGAATACCAATGATTGCTGATGATATGATGACTTTTATTAAAAGCGATATAATTGTTTTTGGTTTTGGGGTTCTATTATTTATAATTGCTACTTTATGGTTTGTTTTTAGAAATCTTCTTTGGATTGTGGTTCCTATAAGCAGTTGTCTTTTTTCTGTAGTAATAATGATGGGATTACTTGGATTGCTTGGATGGAAGGTTACGGTCATCTCATCAAATTTTATTGCACTTATGTTGATTTTAACAATGGCAATGAATATTCATATGAGTACAAGGTTTCTTCAACTTAAAAAAGATTTTCCATTAAAAAATAATTTTGAAATTATTTCACTAACTACTTCAAAAATGTTTTGGCCAATTCTCTATACAGTTCTAACAACGATTTTTGCATTCTTGTCTCTAATTTTTAGTGAAATAAAACCTATTATCGATTTTGGCTGGATGATGACTTTTGGCTTAATTACATCATTTATCATTACGTTTACTTTGCTTCCTACCCTTTTAAACTTTTCACCTACAAACAATATTACAGTGAAGAAAGAACAGAAATCTAAAATTACAAATTTACTTAGTTTAATTTCTATCAACAATAAAAACTCTATCTTCTTAGTAACTGGAATAGTTATAATATTCAGTGTTATTGGAATAAGTAAGCTTGAAGTTGAAAATAGTTTTATAAATTACTTTGATAAAAATACTGAAATTTACAAGGGCATGAAGCTTATAGATGAGGAGCTAGGTGGAACCACTCCTTTAGAAGTTATTATAAAATTTCCTGAGAAAGAAAAGGTGAAAAAATCTGAAGAAGATGATGAATTTGATGATTGGGGCGATGAAGAAGATGCTAATGAAGAAAAATACTGGTTTACCAAAGATAAAATTGATCTAATTACATCTGTTCATAATTACTTAGATAGTTTACCTGAAATTGGTAAAGTTCTATCTTTTTCATCTATTATTGAAGTTGCTACTCAATTAAATAATAATAAACCTTTAGGCACTTTAGAAATGGGTGTGCTTTACTCAAAAATTCCTGAGAGTATTAAAACTGAAATCATTGATCCCTATCTTTCTATCAAAGATAATGAGGCTCGAATTAGTTTAAGAATTATAGACTCTCAAGAAGATTTAAGAAGAAATGATTTAATCAACAAAATTAATTTTGATCTAAAAGATAAATTTGGTTTAGAAGAAAAAGATTATAAATTAGCAGGTGTATTAATATTGTTTAATAATTTATTGCAAAGCCTATTTAAATCTCAAATTTTAACATTAGGATTGGTTATGATTGGAATTTTTTCAATGTTTATAATCTTATTTAGAAATATTAAGCTTTCATTGATTGGCGTTGTTCCAAATTTTATTGCAGCTTTTTTTATATTAGGAATAATTGGGTTGTTAGGAATACCTTTAGATATGATGACTATAACTATTGCAGCAATTACAATTGGAATTGCTGTAGATAATAGCATTCACTATATTTATAGATTTAAAGAAGAGTTTAATAAAATAAAGGATTACAACAAAACATTAAAAACGTGTCATTCAACGGTTGGTGTTGCTATACTAAACACTTCAATTACGATTGTTTTTGGATTTTCAATTTTGGTTTTATCAAAGTTTATCCCTACAATTTATTTTGGTATGTTTACAGGTCTTGCTATGTTATTAGCTATGATATCGGTATTAACTCTACTTCCTGCATTAATCTTAATTATTAAACCTTTTGGCAAATCATCTTAATGTTAGAAATCATAAAAGATTTTTATAAAGCAATATCAATAATTGATTTAATTTATTTAATTTTAACAATCCTTTCTTTGATTAATTGTTATAAAAAAGGCTTCATTTTAAGCATTCTCTCAATGGCTAAATGGTTGCTGGCATACATAATTACATTAATTCTATTTCCAAAAATTAAACCATATGTAAAAGATATAATTGATAATGAGTATGTTCTTGATGTTGGTTTAGGAATAGTAATATTTGTGGTTGTTATCTTTTTAGTTCTTTTAGTTAATAAGGGAATCAGCAAAGCAGTCAGATATACAGGAATCGGTGGCTTAGATACTACATTTGGATTCTTTTTTGGTTTTATAAGAGCTTACATTATTTCTGTATGTATCTTTTCGGGTGTTCATATCGTTTATAATTATGATAAATGGCCAATTAATTTTGACAAATCATACATCTTTCCATATTTAGAAAAAGGTAGTAGTTATCTGATAAAAGAATTTCCTAATGAAAAAACATATCAAGATTCTAAAGAAAAAATTACAGATTTATAATCCAAGACTAAAGGAGGAATGTGGGGTTTTTGGTATTAGCAATGCCAAGGATGCGTCAGCTCTAACAGCACTTGGACTACATGCTCTACAACACAGAGGTCAAGAAGGCTGTGGTATAGTAACATTTGATGGAGAAAAATATTATTCTGAAAAAAGATTTGGTTTGGTTGGTGATAATTTCAATAAAGAAAAAGTGCTTAATAATCTTAAGGGAAATTATGCAATTGGTCATAACAGATATAGTACAACTGGAAACAACATATTAAGAAACATACAGCCTTTTTTTGCTGATACCAATGCAGGTGGGATCGGAGTTGCACATAATGGAAATCTTACTAATTCAATTGCTTTGAGAAATAAACTCGTTGAAGATGGAGCTATATTTTACACTACCTCAGATACTGAAACGATTGTTCAATTAATTGCTAAATCAAAAAGACCAAAAACAATTGATAAAGTAATTGATGCAATTTTTCAAATTCAAGGCGGCTATGCATTAGTGATGTTAACGCAAAACTCATTAATTGGTGTCAGAGATCCTTATGGAATTAGACCTTTAGTAATCGGTAAACTTGGCAGTAGCTATGTATTGGCATCTGAAACTTGTGCCTTTGATATAATTGGTGCAAAGTTTGTAAGAGAAGTTGAAAATGGCGAGATAGTTTTAATTGAAAATAATGAGCTGAAAAGTATTAAGCCCTTCCCTGCTAAAAAAGTTAGACCTTGTGTATTTGAATATATTTATTTTTCAAGACCAGACAGTTTAATAGGTGGAAAAACAGCATACGAGCATAGAAAAAACATTGGCAGAGAGCTTGCAAAAGAAAATGATACTGATGCAGATATAGTAGTTCCAGTTCCAGATTCTGGAAATGCAGCTGCTATGGGTTTTGCGCAAGAATTAAAAATGAATTTTGAACATGGGTTAATTAGGAATCATTATGTTGGAAGAACTTTTATTGAACCAAGCCAGAAAATTAGAAGCTTAGGGGTGAAGTTGAAATTAAATGCTAATCAAACAACAATTAAAAACAAAAAAATAATTCTAATAGATGACTCTCTTGTTCGAGGAACAACTTCACATAAAATTGTTAAAATGCTTTACGATGCTGGTGCAAAAGAAGTTCATGTAAAAATTGCGTGTCCTGAAATAAGATACCCAGATTTCTATGGTGTAGATACACCAACAAAAAAAGAACTGTTAGCTGCAAATAAAACAAATGATGAAATTTGCGAATATATTGGGGCTAAAACTTTGAGATTTTTAACAATTGATGGATTGTATAAAGCTATTGGTTTTGAAAAAAGAAGCGAAACATATCCGCAATTAACAGATCATTATTTCACGGGTGAATATCCTGTTAAATTAGTAGATGAATTAGGAGATAATAAAATTACTCAGTTATCTTTACTTAGCACAGGATCAAATAATTAAACTATGAAAACAGTTAAATTTACTGAAATGAAAAATGGTAGTAAAGATGACTATCAACTTTTAGAAAAACTAGAAAAAAAATTTGAAAGACAAACAGCAGATAGAATTCTTAGTTATTTGAGCAAACAAACCTCAACTTTAGAAGGTTACAAAATCAGTAGACTAGAACATTCCTTACAGGCTGCAACAAGAGCCTTTAAAAATAAAGAAAGTGACGAAATGGTTGTTGCAACTTTACTACATGATATTGGAGACGATTTAGCGCCAATGAATCATTCTCAATATGCTGCATCCATACTTAGACCTTATGTTTCAGAAAAAATCTATTGGATTATTCTACACCATGGTCTTTTTCAAACTTATTACAGTGCTCATCATTTAGGTGGTGATAGAAATGCAAGAGATAAATTTAAAGACCACAAATATTATCAAGACACCATTGATTTTTGTGAAAAATATGATCAATGCTCTTTTGACCCTGATTTCAAAAGTATGACTTTGGATGATTTTAAGCCATTAGTAAAAAAAATATTTGCAAAAGAGCCTTATTATTATCTTTAAATTTATATATAAATCACTATTTACAACGCATGATTGATTCAAGAGAAAAAATTATTAATTATTTCAAGTCAGGTGTTAAAGAGCCTAAAAATTTTAAAATTGGGATAGAGCATGAAAAGTTTTTATTTAATAATTCAGATAATAAAAGAATTGATTATTCAAAAATAAAAGAAATGTTTTCAGCCTTAATTGAATTTGGCTGGAATCCAGTTTTTGAAAAAGAAAATATCATTGCTCTTAATAAAGGTGGTAAAAATATAACTCTTGAACCGGGCAATCAAATAGAATTGTCGGGAGATAAGTTAAATCATATGCATGAAGCTTGTGCAGAGTCACAAGATTATTTATTTGAACTTAAACAGGTGACAAAAAAATTAGATATAAAAATTGTTAGCGCAGGATTTGATCCTATTTCTAAATTAAATGAAATCTCAGGCAACCCTAAGCAAAGATATGAATTAATGACTAAGGATATGCCTCTAGGTGGTGAACTTAGTTTAGATATGATGTATCGAACATGTGGTACTCAGTTAAATATAGATTATAGCTCGGAAAAAGATTTTATTAAAAAGTTTAGAGTTACAAACTCAATTGTACCCATTGCAATTGCTTTGTTTGCAAATTCCTCAATTGTGGAGAAAAAAAATAGCAATTACTTATCTTATAGATCTAAGGTATGGCAAAGTACTTCAAGAGGCGGATTGCCTAAATTATTTTTTGAAAATATGAATTTTGAAAAATATGCTGATTTTGTAATTAACTTTCCTATATTATTTATACAAAATAAAGATCAGTATATTTCAGGTAGAAAATATATTTTTAAGGATTTTATGGAAGAAAAAATCCAAGAAATTGGAAATAGACTTCCAACTGAAGCAGACTTAACAACCCACTTGAGCACAATATTTACTGAAAACAGAGTTAAAAAATATATTGAATTGAGATCTATGGATACCTGTGGCTGGGATTGTTTATGTGCGGGACCGGCTTTCAACATTGGTATGCTTTACGGAAATTTAGATGAAGTTCATGAATTAATTTCAAAATGGGATAAAGACAAAATAATTAATGCCTATTTAGAGGCACCAAAAAAAGGATTTAATACTCAATTGATGGGTAAAGATCTTCTTTATTGGTCGTCTATACTTTTAGATCTTTCGAGAAAAGGTTTAGAGAACAGAGATATTTTAAGTAAAAAGGGTAATAACGAGAGTGTATTCCTAAAACATCTACAAAAAGTAATTGATAATAAGACAACAAACGCAGATCATATGATTAGTAAATTTTCAAAAAACGAAAATTTAGACGAATTATATGATAAATAAAATTGTTGCTGTTCAAGGAAATCATCCTTCTAAACTAAATCCTTTAACAGATACAAGTGTTTTTTTAGCAAACGAAATCCAGAGCAAAAAATATAAAATTTTCTATTACGATCCAAAAGACTTATCAGTTATTAATTCAAAAGTTACAGCAAAAGGTTTTTTTATTAAATTTAACTACAGCAAAAAAAAATTCTATAAAATCCTTAAAAAAGAAAATCTAGACTTAACAAAATGTAAATTTATTCTTATTCGCCAAGATCCACCATTTAATCTTGAGTATATTTCAACAACATACATTTTAGATATAATCAAAAACAAAGTTAAAATAATTAATAACCCTACATCTGTAAGAAATATTTCTGAAAAATTATATTCATCTAAATATCAAAAATACATGCCACCAACAATTTTTACCCAAAATATGGATGAAATAAAAAAATTTTTTAAAAAAAATAAAAAAGTAATTTTAAAGCCTATTCATAGTTTCAGTGGAAATGATATTCATTTACATACTAAATTTAATTCAAAATTTATTAATAAATTTATTACAAAACATGATCATATTATGTGCCAAAGATTTATTCCAAAAATAAGCAAGGGAGATAAAAGAGTTTTCATTATTAATGGAAAAGTATGTGGTGCAATTTCAAGAGTTCCAAAAAGAGGTTCGATTTTAAGCAATATGAGTAAAGGTGCAAGACCAATTAATATCAAATTAACAAGTAAAGAAATTAAAATTTCAAATATAATCGCAAAAGACTTAAAAAAAGAAAATATTTTTTTTGCAGGAATTGATTTTATTGATCAAAAACTTAATGGAGATATTAATGTTACTTCTCCAACTGGACTTAAAACACTCTTTGAACTATCAGGAAAAAATTTAGCAAAAACTTTTTGGAAAGAGTTAAAAGCGTGAATAATCTTACTAATCAACAAAAAGGCTCTTTAATGGCATTTGTTGCTATTATGTTTATAACTCCTGACTCCTTACTAATTAGATTATCAAATATTGATACTTGGGGAATGCTTTTTTACAGAGGAGTAATACCATTTTTTGTAGTTTTAGTAGGTCTTCTTTTATTTTATAAAAATAATTTCTTAAAAGCTTTATTTAAAATTGGTTACCCAGGTATTTTTTATGTAATTAGTTTTTCAATTTGTAATATTACTTTTATTATCTCAATACAAAATACCAATGTAGCAAATACTTTATTAATGGTAGCTCTTGCGCCTATGCTATCAGCAATATTGGGGGCTATTTTCCTAAAAGAAAAACCGGATAATAAGACTTGGGTCGCTATTATAATTACCTTTATTGCTTGTATTTATATTTTTTACGACTCATTAAGTCTTGGTAATTTTTATGGTGATTTATTTGGCTTAATAACATCCTTTGGATTAGCTTGTAACGCAAACATAGCAAGATATGCAAAATCAACCGACTTAGTTCCTGCTGCTGTAATTGGAAAATCATGTGTCGCTATATTTGCCTTTTTCTTTGTAAAAGACTTTGCTTTAGTGGGAAATGATCTTCTTTATATACCTTTAATGTGTGTAATGTGCGTAGCTATACCTTTTGTTTTGGTAACTATAGCACCAAGATTTATAACTGCTGCTGAAGTTAATCTTTTTTTTCTTTTAGAGACGATTCTTGGACCATTGTGGGTTTGGATGGTAATAAAAGAACAGCCTTCTCCTGAAACGATCTATGGGGGCATTGTTATCATTATCACGATAGCAATTCATTCTTTACTAGCCATAAAAAAAACACAAACCAAAACTACCTAGCGAAGAATTATTAAATTTTAAAAACTAAACATGCAAAAAGAAGTAAAAAAGTCTTGGGCTCTATTTATTGGGATTGGAGTAATGATGATTGCTCATGGATTGCAAATGCAAATCATGGGTATTCGGTCAGTACTTGAAGATTTTAGTGTTTTTACAACTGGTATCTTTATGTCAGGATATTATGTTGGCTACTTTATAGGCTCAAAAACTACTCCTAATTTTGTATCAAAAGTTGGTCATATAAGAGTATTTGCTGCATTTGCTTCGCTTGCATCTTTAAGTGCTTTAGTAGCAGTTGTTTATGTAAATCCACTTATGTGGACAATTAGTAGATTTATAACAGGTATAAGTTTAGTTAGTTGTTATGTGGTTACTGAGAGTTGGTTAAACGATAGAGCAACAAATAAAAATAGAGGGCAACTATTGTCTGCATATATGATGGTAATTTATTTTGGTTTAGCTCTAGGTATGCTTCTACTTAATATAAGTAAACCGGAAGCTTATGAACCCTTTATTTTGGTTTCTGTTTTACTTTCTGTTGCTCTAGTTCCTATTTTATTAACAAAAAGACCCGCTCCTAAATTTAAAAAAATTGAAACAATAAGTATTCTAGAACTTTATAAAATCTCACCTCTTGGTTCTTTAAGCTCTTTCTTTACAGGAATAATTCATGCAGCTTTCTTTTCTTTAATTTCTGTTTATGCAACGATCGCAAAATTTACTTTATTTGAAACATCTATACTTTTGTTTGTTGCAACAATTGCTGGAGTTTTAGGCCAAGGTCCTATTGGTTATTTTTCAGATATTTTTGATAGAAGGAGAGTGATAGTCATAACAACATTTGGTAGTTCCCTTTTAGCGTTAATTGCAATTTTAACTTCAAATGATCCTATACAAAATATTTATTATATGGATGAATTTGCTTTTAGAAAAATAATTTTTTTTATAGCTGTTGGACTTTATACAAGTTTATGTCTACCATTATTTTCACTTAACCTTGCACATACAAATGACTTTGTTCCAAAATCTAAATTTGTTGCTGCAGGTGGTGGATTACAATTAATTTTTGGTGTAGGAGCTATTAGTGGTCCTATTTTGTGTGCAATTTTCATGGAATGGTTTGGATTAAATGGTTTGTTTATTTTTTTGATTATAGCACACTCAATAATTGGCGTATTCGGTTTATATAGAATGAAGGTTAGAAGCACTATTGAAAATCCAGACTCAACATTCACACCAATTCCTGCAACAATTACACCTGCTGGATTGGAGCTAGATCCTGATGCGCCTGCAACACTCGATGAAACTCAAGTTAATGAAACTGCGAAAACTTAAATATTAATTAATTCTATTTTATCACCAATATTAATTTTTGAAGAAGTGAGAATTTGACACCTTAGTCCACCCTTCCTCATAAACTCTTTAAGTATATTTTTTTGATCAAGCATTTCAGTTAAATGTCTGCATGGACGACATAACTCAATCGCCTTTAATTCAACATTTCCAATCTTTAGTTTTTTTTCAATTAAATCATTTAATTTAATGCCTTTTGTAATTACATTTCGTCTAAAATTTATATAAGGAATATTAAGACCAAATTTAATATTATATTCATCTATATTCTCTGACTCTATTAATGATAGTTGATTGTAAGGATCATTAGAATCATGAAAATGTCGATCACCCACTATTCCTTTATTTGCTAAAACTTCAATTGAATCTACTTCTGTGATTGGTTGATTGTTGTTTGCAGCAATTCCTAATTTAAATACTTCAGCCATAAATTATTGAAGAAATTGTTGAGCTCATATAATCTTTTCAAAATAATATGACTTATCTATCATCAAATCAACTTAAACAGTATGAAGATCAAGGGTACATATCCCCTATTGAAGTTTTGTCTAGTAGTGAAGCATCAGAAGCAAGAAAAGAAATAGAATTAATTGAAATAAGAATGCCCAATGAAATAGATAATGCAGGAAGATATAATGTACATCTAATTTCGCCAAAACTTGATTCGATTGTTCATAATTCAAAAATTTTAGATGCAGTAGAATGCATTATTGGAAAAAATATCTTAGTTTGCAGTACTACTTTATTTATCAAAAACCCTAACGAGCAAGGTTTTGTAAGCTATCATCAAGATGCAAAGTACATAGGATTAGAGCCACACAATTGGGTTACAGCATGGGTAGCTTTAACAGACTCAAATGAAAACAACGGATGTATGAAAATGTGGCCTAAATCACATTTAAATATTAAAGATCACAATGAAAAATTTAATGAAGGCAACTTACTTACTCGTGGACAAACAGTAGAAAATGTTCCTGAAGAAGAAGTTAAATCTATAGAACTAAAAGCTGGTCAAATGTCTTTGCATCATCCAAGAGTAGTACATGGATCAGGATTAAATAGAAGTAATGATAGGAGAATTGGATTTGTTATCCAAAGCTATATAGGGACAAATGTAAAACAGATCTTAGGCAAAAATAGTGTTCAAATTGCAAGAGGAGAAGATAAATTTCATTATCATGAAATTATAAATAGAACTAAAGCTTTTATGAGTAAAGAAAGTATTTTACTTCGAAAAAAAGAAAATGATTACTTGCAAGAAATTTTTTATAAAGGTGCAAAGAAAAAAGGTTCTTATTAGTTTATGAAAAAAGCACTTAACCTTGGAGTAATAGGAATAGATCATGGTCATATTTTCGATATGCTAGATGAAATGATCAAAGAAGGTTGTAGCTGTAATTACTTTTGGACAGATGGAGATCCTTTAACTCTTCAAGAATTTAATAAAAAGTATCCAGATATTAAAAGAAAAGAAAATAAAGAGGAAATATTAAATGACTCATCTATTGATATGATTTTAATATCTTCGATCCCTGTAGATAGAGCTAGTCACTCAATAGATGCTTTAAAAGCTGGTAAAGATGTTATGGTAGATAAACCAGGCTGTACTACCTTAGATCAATTAAATAATTTGAAAAATACAGTTAAAGAAACTGGAAAAATATGGTCTGTGAATTTTTCTGAAAGATTTCATGTTGCTGCAGTTGCTAAAGCTGAAGAATTAGTAAATGAAGGCAAAATAGGAAAAGTAAAACAAACTATTGGTACAGGCCCACATAGGCAAGGAAACTATGAGAGACCAGATTGGTTTTATAATCGTCAAAGTTATGGAGGAATTATTACCGATATTGGTTCCCACCAAATTCATCAATTTTTAGTTTTTACAAATTCAAATCAAGCAAAAATCAACCATGCATTAGTAGAAAATACAACAAAGAAAGATATGCCTGGTTTTCAAGACTTTGGTGAAGTAAACCTTACTGGTAATGGTGGGCACGGATATGTACGCCTAGATTGGTTTACTCCAGATGCCCTTCCAACTTGGGGAGATGGAAGATTGCTAATCCTTGGAGATAAAGGTTTTATTGAAATAAGAAAATATACAGATTTAGCAAAATCAGAAAAAGGTAATCATTTATATTTAGCAAATAATGATGAAGTAACACATATTGACTGCTCTAACGTTAAGCTTCCCTACTTTAGTAATTTAATTAATGATGTTTTAAATAGAAGAGAAACTGCATGTCCTCAAGAACTTACTTATCTTTCAATGGAACTTGCTATTAAAGCTCAAGAACAAGCTGAAAAAAAATGAAAAAATATCAAGTTGCTATAATTGGAACTAATATAGGAGCAAAACATTTTGAAGACTTTCAAAAAGTATCTGAGAGATTTAATGTTCACACTTTGTGTGGTTTAACAAGAGAGTCTATTGATAAAATTTTACAGTCAAATAGAGAAACAAAAGTTTCTCTTAATTTTGACGGTGTATTAAAAGTAAAAGAAATTGATATCATTGATATTTGTCTCCCACCCCATTTACATTTTTCTGCTTGTAAAAAAGCTTTAGAGGCTGGAAAGCATGTAATTTGTGAAAAACCTTTAGTTTCAAGTCTAAAAGAAGTGGATGAATTAGAAAAAATCAGCAAAGAAACTGGCAAGATTATTTTTCCAGTATTTCAATATCGATATGGTCTAGGATTTTCAAAGTTAAAAACATTAATCAAATCAGGTTTGGCGGGAAAACCATTGGTTGCTTCTTTAGAAACTCATTGGAATAGAGGAAAAGATTACTATTTAAAACCTTGGAGAGGAACCTGGAAAGGTGAACAAGGTGGAGCTATTTTAAGTCACTCTATTCATATTCATGATTTAGTTAGTATGATTCTAGGTCCTGTTTCAAATGTTTTTGCCAAGCTATCAACTAGAGTAAATGATATTGAGGTTGAGGATTGTGCTGCCCTCTCAATTGAAATGAAAAATGGAACCTTGGTGACAAGTTCGATTACATTAGGTGCTGCAAACGATACTAGTAGACTTCGATTTTGTTTTGAGGGATTAACTGCTGAGTCCGCTGCTTCTCCTGAAAAACCTTATAGCCCAGCTGACGATGAGTGGACTTTTTTACCAAGAGCGCCAATAACACAAAGTCAAATTGAAGATGTATTATCTAAGGTAAATCAAACTAAATCCTGGTATGCTGGTATGTTTATGGAAATAGCAAATAAACTTAATGGTTTACCTAGTGATGAGGTAACCTTAACAGATGCTAGAAATTCTTTAGAATTTGTTACTGCTGTCTATGCTTCATCTAGACAAAATAAAATTATTGAAATTCCAATAGATAAAAAAAATAAACTTTATAATTCCTGGCTCCCTTATAATTAAATTAATTTCTAAGTGTTTTAAAAATACTTACAGATATAAAATAAATATTTGAAACAACCCATAAAAACATTAAGGAAACCTCATATACTGAGTTTATGTTCATGTCCTTTATTAAAATAAGCAAAATCGAGGTAATGAACCAAAATATCGCAAAAAGAATTGATAAATATTTAAATTTTTTAACCCTTAAAGGATGAATACATTTTAAAGGAGAAAATTTTAGTAATATTAACAAAATTAAAAATATCAAATTAAAATGTTGGTTGGTGCCAAAGATATAAAAGTAAAGTACAATTACATTCCAAATAGCAGGGAAACCATTGTAGTAATTATCATTTGTTAAAATATTCAAATTCACATAAGAAAAAATAGAAATAAAAATCAAAATTGCAGGAATTAAAACTACAAATTGATCTGGCACATATCTGAACCAGTAAATCATTATTGATGGTATTATAACATAATTAAAAAAATCAATTATGCTATCCAACATCTTACCATCAATATTTGGTAAGTTTTTTTTTACATTAAATTTTCTAGCTAAGGTTCCATCTACACTGTCTATTAAAAATGCTAATCCAAGCCATAGAAATGCATCTTTTTGATTGTTGTTCATAACCGCGATTAGAGCAAAAAAACCAGCAACAATTCCCAATCCAGTCAACAAATGAACAAGAGTACCCAAAAATTTTTCATGTTTGAAAATTTCATCAATTTTAATATTTTTTTCTTTACTCATTTTAATATCTAAAATTATCTAGCTAATTTAATAAAAATATCTCCCATTCCACCTTGCAATTGCTCATCTGGCGTACTGTTTCTAAATTCACAAAACAATCCTGTTACTTGATGATTATCAATTTTGACAATTTCAGATTTATCGCAAGATTTAGCTTGATGGAATAATCCAATAACTAGCCTGTCGTTTAGTTCTACAACTTGATCTTTTGATAAACTTTCACCATCACAAAAATAATTTCTATTTACTTGTCTAGGAAAATTTTTTTTATTACAAGGGTTTTTAATGGTTAAAACATAGAACTCTTTTTCTACATCTTTAAATTTATGTTTCATCTTGTCAACTTTTGAATATTTCATTAAATCGCATGAGCATGGGATACAACACCTATAATAATCACCACAAATTTTTTTATTTGTATTGACTTCTTGTAAATATACTTTTTCAGGTTCGGCGTTAGGATCAATTAAAGAACCAGATACAGCACAATAAAGTTTATTAAACTCAACAAATTCTTGATAAGTAATATCCTTGTTCAGTATATGTTTAAAAAATTTTGGACCAGCGGCATTTCTATTTCTATCTGGAAATATTTTACTCCATTCATTTACTAGCTCTTGATAATAATTTCTCTCTTGTGCTTCTAAACTTGAGTTATAAGAAAAAACTAAAAATACGGTAAATATTATAAAAAAAAATTTTTTCATAAAAACATTAATTATTTTGTTTAACTTCTAATGTTTTATTTAGTTCATTAATTTCAAAAGTGTTTTCTTCTCCATTTGTCCACGTAACAATAATTTTAATATTTCTCTCATTTTTTCGAATTCCGTAATGTGCCACTGGCTCCATTTGACACAAGTATCCTGAGCCTGAATCTATAGTTTTTGAATGAGTTCTTAAATTTGAAATAAAAGTTACAGTAGCACCTCTTGCTGGAGCACCATACATATTAATTGGCTTAATTCTTAAGAAATTATTTTTTTTTAAATTTGCCTTATATAAAGTTAAAGGCTGATAACCAGATTCTCCATGAGATATTAAAAGCTCAAGTATTCCATCACCATCTATATCGGCTACTGCAGCTCCTGTTCCTAATCCATTAGTCTCTAAAGCATTTCCGATATTTATTTCTTTGAACTCACCATTATCTAAAATTTTAAATAATTTATTTGGCTCGCCAATGTTATTCATGAAAACTTCATCATAACCATCATTATCAAAATCAGCTGAGATTACTGTTCTAATTCTCGATGGGGTACTAAATGGTTTGTCAGCTATGTCTACAAACTTATCATTTTTTAAAACAAATGCTCGATGAGGCCCTTCCCAATTTGAAGTTAATATATCTAATCTACCTCTATAATAAATATCACTTAGCGCAGTTCCACGGCCGTTTTGAAAGGTATCATCAACAGCATAATCTTTTGCGAGTTCAACAAAATTTCCATTATTATTATAATATAAAAAATTCTCTCCTCTCTCATTTGCAGCAAAAATATCTGATCTTCCAGATAAAATATTACCTGAAATAACCGCTCTACCTCCAGTAATTTTATCAATACCTAGCTCTGAAGCTTTGTCTACTATTTCATTTCCATCTTTTTCATAAAATCTTGTTGGACCTCCATAATTTGCAACGTATATTCCATAAGCTCCATTTCCATTTCTATCTACACATACAACTGATCTACCTGCTGTAAGATTTAAATTTTTCTGGTTTATTTCTAATTCAAATAAATCAAAAAATTTATTTCCATCAAAATCTAACAATCTGTCAGAATATCTTTTGTTTCCACTATAAGTGTCTGTATTTAAAAAATATATTTCCTCATAACCATCTTGATCAATATCACACGATGCTACTCCTATAGTTTTACGATTTTTGTCTATAAATATATTTTGGTTAATTAAATTGAACAAAATACCTTTTTTATAAGCTAAGGCTAAATTATTAAATCCAAATCCGGTTACAATAAATTCAAAATTTCCATCATTGTTTACATCTGAAACGGACACACCATAACTTAATCTAGGTTGATTTTCTAATATTTGGTAAGTTATATCTTCAAAGAAATCGTCTGACTTTGAATAATTAACAATATTTAAAAATATTAATAAAAATATAAATAATTTTTTCATTTAATTTTCAACTAGACTAAAAATTAAAAATTAAAACTGTTAATATTGGCATAGTTAATTTAGTGTAATTTCAATAAAAATTTAAAAATATTATTAAACATGAGCGATCTCAACAAAGCACCAAACGATTTTTTTAATAATTGGAATAAAATTAATTCCATGTCATATAGAAATGTTATTGAACTACATGTTAAGAGAAGTAGTGAAAAAAAAATATTAGCTTTAATTCAATTTGAATTAGATCAATTTTCAGAAAATGTTCAAAAGGATTTGGTTATTTCTGAAACAAGTTCTTTCTATCAAGAAATATCTAACCTTTTCAGAGACTCTAACTGGTGGTCAACCGCTACAGTAACAGATGCTTGTAAATATTATTTAAACTGTGCAAGAAATAATATTTCTTATTTTGAAAACTATGTAGAGGCAGATAGTAATTTGTCCCAAATTCAAAAAAATGAAATATTTGCCTTGTATCAATTATGTACTTTATTTGTTTCTTGGAATGCTATTAGAGAAAAAAAGATCAGAGAAATTATAGATATTAGAAAAAGTTTATTTTTTGAAAGTTTTTAAAACTTTATTTATTAAATGCAAAGGTATTTGGATCAAAAATTTTATATATACTATCATTAACTTAAAATTAAAATCTTTTAACCTAAAAATTTTGTATAAGACGTAATAATAGGATCCATAAGCATATAATAATGATAAATTATTATATTTTAAAAAATTAATAAAATATTTTTTATTTTTATTCCAAGAAATAGTTTGCCATTCTCTATCCTCTTTTATTGTTTTAAAATCATTTTCAATTTTAATTAATTTGTTATCTTTATATAAATTGTATATGGGTAAATTTAGCAATTCGCACACAGATACATAAAAATTATCGTTAA
The DNA here is from genome assembly GCA_902635515.1 of uncultured Pelagibacteraceae bacterium. Classification (GTDB taxonomy): domain Bacteria; phylum Pseudomonadota; class Alphaproteobacteria; order Pelagibacterales; family Pelagibacteraceae; genus Pelagibacter. The sequence goes on along the minus strand of CACPOD010000013.1, from coordinate 1,092 downwards.
TACCCCAATCATATTGATCCCAGCTTTCAATAGATTTTTTAAGCTTTAAAGCTTCCTCTTTTGTAATTTTGAATATAAAGAGATCAATCCCGTACAATGGAGTTGTATCTGAAATAATTATTCCATTTTTTTTTAAAACATTTGGATAGATTAATGCACAAAAACTTTTCGAATTTCCTAATTTTTCTTTTATTTTATCAACAAATAAAAAAACATTTTTAGGAACTAAAATATCTGCTGTAGAGTACACCAAGTATTCAAAGTTATATTTCAAATATTGATCAACTGCATTTTCTAACATAACTTTATTTGAATATTTTGTACCCATGGGAAGTTTTTTCTTCTCAAAATTAATAAAAAAAGTTTTTATATCTTGTTTACTTATATATTCTTCAACTCCTTGATCATCAAATTGAGTTAAGCTAAGAGAAATTTCAGCATTTATATTTTTTAATGATTCAACAAATAAATTTTGAATTTCATCATTTTCAATTGATTTTCCTATAGGCCTTAACGATGTCATCCATAGAATACTCACAATCAATCCTTTAAATAATGATTAATTATTTTATTTATACCTACGTTTATTGAAACTTTTGGTTTCCAATATTTTTTCAAAAAGTTATTATTCTTGTTGTTTTTATTAAGCTGTACATTGTCTTTAGATTTGCCATTAATAATTTTAATTTTTATATTTTTTTTACCTAGGCTTTTTTTAATAATTTTAGCAACATCTACTATTTTTGTTTTAATTCCATTTGTTAGATGAAGTTCTTTTTTTTGATTTTTGAAAAAATTATGTTTTTTCATTATCATTTCTAAAGCTTCACAACAATCATCTGCATATAAAAATTCTCTAGACTCTTTTCCATTTGTTAACATTTGAATTTTCCTAAATTTTAAAGCTTTTAAAACAAAGTCAGTAATTACATGAGATTTTTTTATATCATTTTCTACACCATAAACATTCCATAGTTTTACAAAATTTCCATTTAATATTGAAGTTATTCTCTCGCCGATTAGTTTCAATAAACCATAGTTTGAATAGAGCATATTCGACATTTGACTACTCGCGAACAAGAAAGGTTTTTT
>CACPOD010000012.1 GCA_902635515.1 uncultured Pelagibacteraceae bacterium | reverse complement strand
AAACAATTCAAGTAATCGTTTTGCTTATCCTTACTAACACTAATATATCCCCTCATTATATTTAAAGAATTTATTGGAAAATTAGAATTCCACTTGAATTCAATGTTATTTTTTTCAGATACCAGATTGCAATCGTTAATATTATTTTTTAATTTATATTTATTAAATGCAGGAGAATCAATTCCAGCTAGCTTATGAAGACCTCCTAAATAAATTGGTTTGTAATTAAATGTGATATTTTTATGTTTAAGAATTTTTTTGTGTGCGATGTATGCATATGGGCTAATTATATCGAAATAAAAATCTATATGATTACTCATATAAACTAATTCTTTTTGCGTAAAAAATTCTAATTATCCAATATAAAAATAAACCTATAGGACCAATTAAATAAGTCACAATTAGTGGAACAGCCATCAAAACTTTATTGATAGAAAACTTTTGAGAGTCTTTAACAATCCAGCCACCAATAAATAAGTTTATTGCTATGAAATGAGTCCAAAATATCATTATGTACAAATGGTCTTCAAACAATCTAGATAGTTCATTTAGACCAAGATAAAGAGAGAAATTTCCATCAAAATCATAACCAATTAAATAAGATTTATATAAAATGAAGACATATACGCCACTTAATATGAAAAAAGGAAAAATTGATGTTACAAAAATTCTACTTAAATGTGATTGCGGAAATACTATTAAGATAAACCAAAAAGGTAGAACTCCAAGGTTGATCCACATGTAAAGTGTCTCAATTGTAAAATAAGTATAAATTTGTTCAAACATTTAGATATATTATATTAAATCTAACAATGATTCCTATAAGAAATAGAAAAAAAACGCTTCAAGTAACTGTTGATGAGATGCGTAATTTTGCCTTTGCATATGTTGAAAAGTATGCTCCTTCAAAACAACAACTCAAAACTTATTTATTAAAAAAATACATGAAACTATCAGCTTCTGATGTAAGAAAAAAAGATGTAAATAAACTGATTGATATTGTTTTGTCCGATTTAGAAAAAAACAAATTTATAAATGATCAATTTTATTCTGAAAGTAAAGCCAAAAGTATGATCCAAAGAGGAAACTCAATTAATAAGATTAGAAATTATTTAATTGGAAAAGGAATTAACGAAATATTTATTAAGGATACAGTTGAAAAAATAAAAGAAGATAATTCTGATCAAGATTTTTTTTCAGCAATAAAATTATGTAAAAAGAAAAGAATTGGTCCAGCTAGAGCAGAGGATAATAGAACTTTATTTTATAAAAAAGATATATCGCTACTCGCAAGAAATGGATTTGATTTTGAAACATCAAAAAAAGTAATGGATATAGAAAAAGACGAATATTTAAAAATAATAAATCTACTTTAACTTTTTATCTTTTTCTTCTTTTACAAGCTGATTTATTTTGTTTCTTATGTAATTTTTTACAAAAACGAACACCAATAATCCAAAAATTGAAACTGAAACAATAATTATTAATATTGTTCTTAATTGTTCATCCATTATAAAATATTTTTATTTTTTAAAATTATACTTGGATTTTTTAAATCTTTTTTCCCATACAAAATTTCATTTCCTTCAAAATCAGTTATTGATCCACCAGAGTGTTCTAAAATTGCATGACCAGCTGCTATATCCCATTCATATGCTCTCGGCTCAGCAACATAACCATCGTATTCACCAGCAGCAACAACACAGAATTTCAAAGAGCTTTTCATTCTAGTATTTTCTTTTACTCCCAAATCGTCATAAATTTTTTGAATTTCAGGCTTTATTTTAGTTGAGTATGAAATAAATTTTAAATTTTCTGATTTCTTGGCAGGTAAATTACTTAAGTTTATTTTTTCACCGTTGTTAAGCTCAAAAGCATTACCTTTTTCATATGAGTAAAACATTCTTTTTTTTGCAGGAGCATTTATTAATCCTGCAACAGGTTTTTTATTAATTATCAAACCAGCATTAATGGTAAATTCTTCTAAATTATTAATATAATCATAAGTTCCATCTATAGGATCAATAAGCCAGAAATCCCTCAAATTTATATTGTCTTTGTTTTCAGACGTTTCCTCTGAAATGATTGGTAAATTAGGAGTAACCTCAGAAATTTTTTTTGATATAAATTTGTTTACCTCTAAATCACCATTACTTACTGGAGTGTTGTCAGATTTTATTTTTTTTACCAACCCTTTTTCTCTTAATTGAATAGCCAAATCTCCAGCCTCTAAAAAATTATCAATTAAATTTTCAATAATCTCTTTTAAGTTCAACTTCATTTTCCTAGTTTTTTTAATTCAACGTTTTTTGCGTTGATTACTTTTTTTCCAGCATTTTCAAAATTAACTGTCACTTTATCGTTAATTATAGATTGCACTTGCCCAATTCCCCATTCTTTTTTTTGAGGATTAGTGACTTTGTCACCTGGTTCATAATCTAAAATCATTTAATTTAACTTATATTGTAAATAAGTATAAATACCACCTTATGAATAAAGATTTAAATTCTATTGGTTTAGATAAAAAACCTTCAGATACTACCGTAGTTGTTGCAATGTCGGGTGGAGTAGATTCTTCGACTGTGGCAGGCATTATGAAAAATGAAGGTTATAATGTAATTGGTATAACTCTAAAACTTTATGACGATGGTAAAGAAGTAGCCGCATCAAAACAATGTTGTTCAGGTCAAGATATAATGGATGCTAAACGTGTCGCACACAAATTAGGTATAGAGCATAAAATTTTATATTACCAAGATAAGTTCAAGCAAGGAGTTATAGATAATTTTGTTGAGAGCTATTTAAAAGGTGAAACTCCAATTCCATGTGTTCAGTGTAATCAAACTGTAAAATTCAAAGATTTATTTGAAGTTTCAAAAGAACTCAAAGCGGATGCGTTAGTTACAGGTCACTATGTGAAAAGTATTACAGAAAATAAAACTACTAACATGTATAGAGCTATAGATGAAAATAGGGACCAAAGTTATTTTTTATTTAATACAACTAGAGAACAATTAGATTATTTAAGATTTCCTTTAGGTGGAATGTTAAAAGACAAAACTAGAGAAATCGCAAAAAATCTAGATTTAAATGTTGCTGACAAACCTGATAGTCAAGACATCTGTTTTGTTCCAAATGGTGACTATGCTTCAGTAATTCAAAAGTTTAGACCAGACTCGTTTCAGAAAGGAAACATAAAAAATTTAGACGGTAATGTAATTGGCGTTCACGATGGAATTATTAATTTTACAATTGGACAACGTAAAGGGATTAAAGTTTCAGATAAGGAAGCACTTTACGTGTTAAAGATAAATTCTGATAAAAATGAAATAATAGTTGGGCCTAAGGAAAAACTTGGAAAAAAAACAATTTCTTTAAAAGAAATAAATTTATTAACTAACAAAGAGGATTTAGATCAAAATTTATTTGTTAAAGTTAGATCAACGGGAAGTCTTTTAGAGGCAAAAGTTGATTTAATAGATAATAATAACGCAAAAGTTAATTTAACAATTCCTGAAGATGGTATTTCACCCGGTCAGGCATGTGTATTTTATCGTAAAGACCAGTTTGGTCACAAAGTGCTCGGTGGTGGTTGGATTAAAGAATAGCAGAAGAATTATTTCTTCTTATTTTTTCTTTTAGCTCTTCTTTTTTTAGACCCTTGTTTTCTTCGGCCTCTATGTTTCTTTGGGTAACTCATTTAGTCCTATTTTAATTTTATTGACGTTTTTCATGGGATATAGCATTGTCTTAATAACATATCAAATTTATTATGGGTAATTCCTTCAAGACTTTCCTGAAACATACAGCAAAAGATTTTCATAATCAGTCAGTAAATCCTCCTGTGGTTAGAGCTTCTACTATTATTTTTAAATCTATGCAGGATATTAAAAAAACACAAAATAAGTATTTGAAAGATCCAGTAAGTGGAAATTTTGATTATGGCCGACAGGGAACATCCACAACATATGCTTTACAACAAATTTTAAGAAAAATTGAAGAATGTTATAAGGTTTATCTAACCCCTACTGGTTTTGGTGCAATATTTCTTGGTGTGTTAAGCGTTGTGAAACCAGATGATGAAATACTTGTTACAGACTCAGTTTACTCGCCATCAAGACTTTTAACTGAAACATACCTTAAAAAATTTAATATCAGAGCAATATTTTATAATCCAAATGACTTTAATGATCTAAAAAGAAAAATTACAAAAAAAACAAGGCTTATTTTTGTTGAAAATCCTGGAAGCAATACTTTTGAATTTCAAGATTTATCTAAAATAGTTGCATTGGCAAAAAAAAACAAAATTTATACAGCCATAGATAACACTTGGGGAACACCTTATTTTCTAAAACCAATAAAGCTAGGTTTTGATATGTCGATTGTCTCTGCAACAAAATATTATTCTGGTCACTCAGATGTAATGGGTGGAAGTTTAGCTATAAGTAAACGAGTTTTTAAATTAGTAGAAGCAACAAATAAAGTTTCAGGATTAAGATTAGGTCCCGATGATGCGTATTTAATTCTAAGAGGTATTCGAACTTTAGATGTAAGATTGGAAAAACATCAAGAAAATGCACTTAAAGTCTCCAAGTTTTTATCAAAACAGAAAAAAATAATTAAAGTTTTTTATCCATATAAAAAAGGTAGTCAAAATTATAAATTATGGAAAAAATATTATTCTGGAGCATCGGGTTTATTAGGATTTAAAATAAAATCAAAAAATAAAAGCTCAGTGTTAAAATTTGTTAATTCTTTAAAACTTTTTGGGTATGGATTTAGTTGGGGAGGTTTCGAAAGCTTAGCACTTTATCAAACGCACCAAGCACTAGGAAAGAGACAATTTACACATATAAGTAAAGATGAACATATAATAAGAATGCATATTGGACTTGAAGATCCTAAAGACATTATAGATGATATAAAACAAGCATTAAAATTTATTAAATGAGTTCAGAAAGTTTTACTATTAGCAAGAAAGCACTAATCACTTTAATTGCTGCGTCTATAGTTGTAATTATTTCTTTAGGAATAAGACAGACCTTTGGATTGTTTTATTTTGATTTTAATACTGACTTAGATATTTCCATTTCTCATTTTGGTTTTGTTATGGGATTGCAGTTATTACTTTGGGGAGTATTCAGTCCGTTGTTTGGTGTAATTACTGATAAATACGGAGGAGCGGTTGCAATATTTATTGGTTTTGTTTTTTATTTAGTCGGGGTTTTGCTTTTTTATTCTGGCTATAATACTGGAGTTTATTTTACTTTAACTATAGGAGTGATGATTGGAATAGGCTTAGGCTCCACTGCAATAGGTATTCCGGTATCAGTAGTAGCTAAACATTTTCCAGCATCTAATAGAACTATTGCAACAGGAATTGTTACATGTGCAGGTTCATTTGGATATTTTGTATCACCTTTACTTGTAAGATATTCCTTAGTTGAAACAGGCTGGGAGAATACTCTTTTATATTTTTCTCTTCTTTTAGGATTAGGATTAGTGGTAGCTTTGTTTGTTAGTACTCCAAAAATACCTGTAGGAGTTAATCAAGATAATAATCAAACAGCAAGAGAGGCTCTAAAAGAGGCATTTGCAAACAAAAGTTTTATTTATCTCACTTTAGGTTTTTTTGTTTGTGGATGGCATATTGCTCTAGTAGCAACACACATTCCTACATATATGGCAGACAAAGGTTTGCCTGATTGGACACCTGCTATGGTTTTAGCTTTGATTGGTGTATTTAATATGGCCGGTACGATTACCAGCGGTTATTTAGCAACAAGGTATAGTAAGAAAAAAATATTAAGCGCAATATATCTTTTAAGAGGCGTTTCAATTATCTATTTTATTTTCTTACCACCAAGTATATTTAACTCGGTAGTCTTTGGAGTTACTTTTGGTTTTTTATGGCTATCCACAGTTCCTCCAACAAATGGAATTGTTGCACATATATTTGGTACAAAATATGTTGGACTTTTATATGGAATAGTTTTTGTTAGCCATCAAATTGGTTCTTTCCTAGGAGCGTATCTAGGTGGTGTATTTTATGAATTAAATGGAAATTTTGACTATGCATGGTACGGATCTATCGCATTATCAATTTTTGCGGGTCTGATACATTTACCTATAGTAGAGAAAGCAATTGAAAGAACTCAGCCAGCATAAGTTTAAATTTAATCCTTATTTAGAGGATCTGTATCAATCAGATAAACCTTTAATTATTTATAAAGTAGAAAATGGCTATAATATTTATACAGATTTTTCAAAAAAGATCATTTTAACAAAAAAAAATATACATAAATTTCTTAATTCGTTTGAGAAAAAAAAATATAACAAAGAAACAGATTTATATCTTGGATTTTTTGGTTATGAAATTTTATGCAATTTGATTGGTATAAATTTAAAGAATAAAAAAAGGATAAACTTTTATAAAGGAATTTTTTATAAACCTGAGACTATAATTAAAATTAGAAAAGATATTAAAGTTATATCTAATATTAAAAAACATACATTTAACTATCAATTCAACAAAACTCAAATATTAAGTCCTTTTAAGATTAATATTTCATATGCAAAATATAAAAAAATATTTGAATTATTTTCAAAAAAAATAAGAGAAGGTGAGACTTATCAAATTAAAATTTGCACAAAATATAAGAATAAATCATTAATAAATCCTGTTAATTTTTTTTGGAAATTAATGCGTGTTAATGCTTCCCCAGAGTCATTTATGATAAAGGACAAAGATTATTCTATAGTAAGTTGCTCACCCGAAACATTAATTGATAAGAAAAAAAACAAAATTTTAACAAAACCAATAGCTGGAACTTTTAAGAAAAAATTATTATCCAATAAAAATATAGCTCTTAAATATTTCAAAAATAATGAGAAAGAAACAAAAGAACACAACATGATAGTTGATATGGAAAGAAGTGATTTATCAAAAATTTGTAAGCCTGGAAGTGTTAAAATACTTAAAAAAAAATACGTTGAAGAATATAAGCATCTTTTTCATTATGTGACTTCAATTGGTGGAATATTAAACAAAAATACAAAATTGATTGATATCATCAAAGCTATGATGCCCGGAGGATCTGTAATTGGTTGCCCTAAAATTAGAACATTACAACTTTTAAATAATCAAGAAAAAGAAAGTAGAAATATTTTTACAGGTAGTTTTGGATTTATTAAATTTAATCAAGATATGAAGTTTAATATTATTATTAGATCTATATTAAATTATAAAAATCAATCAGAGATCTCTGCTGCATCTGGTGTAGTATTAGATAGCTCACCAAAGAAAGAGTTCAATGAAAATTATATTAAAGCAAAATCTTTACTGGAGTTATTTAAATGATTTACATAATTGATCATCAAGACTCTTTTACTTGGAATGTGGTTCATCAATTTGCAAAATTTGATAAAGTAATTTGCGCAAACTATTATGAAGTAAATGATAAATCGCTTAATAAAAGTGATGTGATCGTTTTATCCCCAGGACCTGGATCACCAAAAGATTATCCAACAACATCAAAAATTTACAAAAAATATAAAGGAAAGAAAAAAATTATTGGTATTTGTCTTGGTTATCAAATGATTTTGCATAATGAAGGAGGCAAAATAATACAACAAAAAAAAATTTATCATGGATTTCAATCTAAAATTAAAACAAATAATCAAAGTAAAATCTTTAAAAATAATCAACAGTTTAAAGTTGGAAGATATCATTCATTAAAATTAATGGAGCCATTTAAATCGAATTCTATTAAAATAACTATGAGATGTAGTAAAACAAAAATACCAATGGCCCTTGAGGATAATCAAAACAAAATATATGGATTTCAATTTCATCCAGAATCTTTTTTAACAGAAAATGGCAACACTCTTATTAAAAAAATCTTATCAGCTTAGTAATCTTAAAGAAGTTAATTTCAATGATCTTTGGGGGTCTAGAGGTGTATTCACCACAATGCGAATGGTTGGAAAACCTCCTAAGTTAATACTTTTAAAACCACATTTAGAGAACTTAATAAAATCTACAAAAAAATATGGAATAAGAAAAAAAAATTTAAAAAACATTATTAAAGATTTAATTAACAAAAATACTCTATACAAAGGTTCTGATAATTTATTTCGTATAGCGTTAAATAAAAAACTGATATCAGTCTCAATTAGAAAAAGACCAAAACCAAAAAGTAATTTTAATCTTTTATTATTTAAATATAAACGAGTAGAACCAAATTACAAAAATCTCTATTATAAAAAAATATTAGCAAAATTAAGTAAAGTTGATTCAACTAAATTTGATATTGCTCTAGTAGCAAAGGATAAAATTTTAGAAACTGGTACTTCAAATTTAGTTTTTGTGAAAAATGGAAACATTTTTTCACCTAAAAAAAATTGTTATTTTGGAAACACACTTAAATATATAAGCAAGAAAATTAAAATTAATTTTAAAGATATTTCTATTAAATCAATTAATGATTATGATGAAATAATACTCATTGGATCTGGTAAAGGGGTAACATCAGTATCAAAAATAAAAGATCTTAAATGGAAGAGAAGAAAGACTGGTTGCTACACTAAGTTAAATAAAATATATAATTCTCTTGTTTAAATATGAAAGATCCAAACAATCCCTGTATATTTTGTAAAATAAGAAAAGAAGAGCTTCAATTTGAAAACCAATTGGCTTATTCATCTACAGACAGCTACCCTGTTTCAGAATTGCATAGTCTTATCGTTCCTAAAAGACATGTAGAAACATATTTTGAGCTTACTAAAGATGAAATTCAGGCATGTAACGAGTTAATTTTAGAAACTAAAGAAAAAATTTTAAAACAAGATTCTAGTGTTCAAGGTTTCAATATAGGCACAAATGCAGGAAAAACTGCAGGCCAATCAATTATGCATTGTCATATTCATCTTATTCCTAGAAGAGAAGGGGATGTAGAGAATCCTCAAGGTGGTGTTAGGTCTGTGATCCCAAAAAAACAACATTACAAAAGAAAGTAATTATTTTTTAATTGTTATTAAAGACAAATTTATCAATAGTTTTTGTTGATATGATGAGTTAACTAGACTAGAAAACTTTAAAATTATTTAAAATAATTATACATAAGGGTAAAATGCTTGAAACAAATCCATTTTCGTTATTATCAGAAATAGTTCCTACTGTTGTTATGCAAGGTTTTATAATTGCAATGGTTCTTTTAATTGCCTTTGGAACAATTATTCAGATGATACACCACAAAAATTTAACCTATTTCTTTAACAATGCAAAAAAAGCAAAATTGCAGGCAACAAGAGAGGTTGGAGCTGCTGAGAAGGCAAAAATTATTGCCAAGACTACTGTTTATGACATTGGAACAACATCAGAATTAGGTTTTGGAAAAAGAAGATTAGCACATGTTCTTGGTATGTATGGAACTATAATCTTTTGGATTGCTTCAGCAATGTTAGTATTTTGTTATACAGGTGCAGATAAAACTTCTTCTGCATTGTGGTCAATGCTTTGGCATGTAGGTGCGATACTTACATGTGTTGGTGGATTTTGGTTTTGGTTTTTTTTAAGAGTAGATGTGTCTGCTGAAGCACATCCTTGGTATAGAATTATTAAAGCTGATTTGTTTGTTCTAGCATTATTAGCATGTTCAACCTTTGGACTAGCTTGGTCTTATACTCAATTTAATGGTCAAGAAGGTTTATCATTCTTATTTTTTGCATTGTTTGTAGTTTCAAATTTAGTTTTATTTGGTGGAGTTTATTGGTCGAAATTTGCTCATATGTTCTATAAGCCTGGTGCAGCTATACAGAAAAATTTGGCAGAAGCAGATGGTTCTAGAGATAATTTACCACCTCCTGCGGATGCGCCTGAGCAATTTGGCCTAGGAATAAAAAGAGAAGAGCCAAAACATTATTAATATGATAACAAAAAAGGAAAGAAAATAAATTATGTCAACTTTTGTATATATGACGAGATGTGATGGATGTGGTCACTGTGTAGATATTTGTCCATCTGATATAATGCACATTGATGAAAATATTAGACGTGCAAAAAATATAGAACCAAATTTTTGTTGGGAATGTTATTCATGTGTAAAAGCATGCCCAAATCATGCGATTGACGTAAGAGGTTATGCAGATTTTGCTCCAATGGGACATAGCGTTAGAGTAAGACGTGAAGAAGAAAAAGGGACTATTTCTTGGAAAATAAAATTTAGAAATGGAACAACAAAAGACTTTGTTTCACCAATAACAACAAAACCATGGGGAAAATTTATTCCTAAACTTGCAGATGGCGAAAAAGTAAAACAAGGAGAATTAAATTCACAAAGACTTTATACTGAACCTGAAGGGCTAAATATAGATGGTGAACTTCCTGCAGTTCCAAAAGAGTCTTTTAAAAAAGGAGTTTATTACTAATGGCTAAGCACAAAACTCATTACGAAGACTGTGATATATTAGTTGTTGGTGGAGGAATGGCTGGCACTGGTGCAACTTTCGAAGCAAGACACTGGGGCAGAGATATGAAAATTGTTTGTGTTGAAAAAGCAAACATAGATAGAAGTGGGGCAGTAGCTCAAGGTCTTTACGCAATTAACTGTTACATGGGTATGCAGTGGGGCGAAAATCAACCTGAAGATCATGTCAGATATGCAAGAAATGATTTGATGGGAATGGTTAGAGAAGATTTAGGGTATGACATGGCTCGTCATGTAGACTCAACTGTTCATATGTTTGATGAATGGGGTCTTCCTATGATGAAAAATGAAGAGACCGGAAGATATTTAAGAGAAGGTAAGTGGCAGATAATGATCCATGGTGAAAGTTATAAGCCAATTGTTGCAGAAGCAGCAAAAAAATCTGCAGACAAAATTTATAATAGAATTATGATTACTCATCTTTTAATGGATGAGGCTCAAGAGAATAGAGTGGGTGGAGCTGTTGGATTTAACATGAGAACAGGCGATTTCCATGTATTTAGAGCAAAGGCTGTAATTGTTGCAGCTGGTGGAGCTTCACATATCTTTAAACCAAGAGCGGTTGGAGAAGGAATGGGTAGAACTTGGTATGCACCATGGAGTAATGGATCTGCATATGCATTGCCTATTGCAGCAGGTGCAAAGATGACTCAAATGGAAAACAGAATTGTATTATGTAGATTTAAAGACGGTTATGGTCCAGTTGGAGCGTATTTCCTTCATTTAAAAACATACACACAAAATGCAAACGGTGAAAACTACGAGAAGAAATGGTACGACCAGACTAAAGAGTTAGTAGGTGAATATATAGATCACCATCCAACACCTACGTGTTTAAGAAATCATGCTTTTATTCAAGAAACAATGGCAGGTGGTGGACCAATCCACATGGTTACCACTGAGGCTTTTCAAGACCCACATTTAGAAACCGTTGGTTGGGAGAATTTCTTAGGAATGACAGTAGGTCAAGCTGTTGTTTGGGCATCTCAAAATATTGACCCGAAATATACAAATCCTGAATTAACAACGTCCGAACCATACGTAATGGGTTCTCATGCTACTTGTTCTGGAGCATGGGTAAGTGGACCAGAAGACTTGTCTCCACCGGAGTATTTCTGGGGTTATAATAGAATGTTAACAATTGATGGATTATTTGGAGCAGGTGATACAGTTGGTGGAAGTGCTCACAAGTTTTCATCTGGATCTTTTACAGAAGGTAGATTAGCTGCAAAAGCTGCTGTTAAATATATTGAAGACAAAAAAGCTGAAGGTTTAAAAGTATCAGATAAACAATGTGAAGATTTCAAAGTTAAAGTTTACAAACCTTTAGAAAATTACACAGTTGCTCAAAATGAGATTACCGGAGGAACTGTATCTCCAAGCTATATCTCACCAATTCAAGGCTTACAACGTTTGCAAAGAATAATGGATGAATATGTAGGTGGAATAGCTACAAACTATATGACTAATGCTAATATGCTAAAAAGAGGATTAGAGTTGTTAGCTTGGCTTGAGGAAGATCTTGAAAACGTGGGAGCTGAGGATTATCACCAGCTTATGAGGGCATGGGAACTTAAACACAGAGCTTTGACATCTCAGTGTGTAACAGAACATACTATGTTTAGAGAAGAAACTAGATGGCCTGGATATTATTATAGAGGCGATCATATGAAACTTGATGATGATAATTGGCATTGTTTAACAGTTTCTAGAAGAGACCCTAAGACTGGTAAGTTTAGTATGGAGAAAGTTCCTGTCTACCATATAGTGGATGAGAACGAGAAGAAAAAAGCTTCGTAGTATAAAATTTAATTAAATCACATGGATATTTTATCTAAATCAGATGATGAAATATATGAATTAGCCAAACCTATTTGGGATAATTTGGTTAAATCATCTAATCTTAAAGATTATGGTGGGTTTACTAGAGATTTCTCTACTCAAATGCTTTTTGGTGCTAACGAAGTAGAGCTTGGTAAGCAGTGGGCTAATAACAAGCTAATTACTAATCTTAAAGAGACTTTTGAACCGTTTGGATGTCTTAGAAGAGGAGACCATATAACTGTTCTAATTAAACAGACAAATAAAGAGATCCCAGGAGAGTTCCTTGGAAGGTTGGTTTTAGGAGTTGAGGACGATACAATTAAAGTTTTTGGAGCCACCATCTACTAAGCAAAAAAAATTGCTTAATAATAAATAATTGTTTGACAAATTTCGTTGTGGGTGTATTGACGAATTTAATGTTACTTTCTAACGTAAAAATTATAAACAGACTCTCAAATTTTAAAACTACATTTATTAAAGCAGGAATTATAGCAAGCTTAACAGCTTACTGGGGAGTGATTTTAGTTGGAACATTTATTACTTTTAACTAAGTTGTTTTTTAACAACTTTTAAATTTTTTATGGAAGTATTTTTACCGATAGCTCAAGTTTTTGTTAACCCTATCGAGATACTTTTATTAAGTGCGATTGTTGGAGTGCTTTCAGGTTTATTTGGTGTTGGTGGTGGGTTTTTGATGACACCTTTCTTAATTTTTTTAGGAATACCTCCTGCATATGCAGTTGCCAATGAAGCAAATAATATTTTAGCTACTTCAGTTTCTGGATCTACCACGCATTATTTAAAAAATACCCTAGATTATAAAATGGGTTCAATGATCGTGATTGGAGGAGTAATTGGAACTTCTCTAGGAATTTACACTTTTACATATTTTAAAGGTATTGGAAAAATTGATACGGTCATCTCTCTGGCATATATGTATATATTAGCAATAATCGGAACTTTGATGCTTGTTGAAAGTTTAGGTGAAATAGATAAAGCAAAAAGAAACGTTGTTGTCAAAAAAAAATTACATGTTCATTATTGGATACATGGTCTTCCACTAAGAATGAGGTTTCCAAAGTCAAAATTATATGAGAGTATTTTTACACCAATTATAATTGGTCTAATAGTTGGTTTTATTGCAGCTATCATGGGAATAGGAGGTGCGTTTATTTTAGTGCCAGCAATGATTTATATAATTAAAATGCCTACCAAATTAGTTCCCGGTACATCTTTATTTGTAACAATTTTTGTAAGTGTTGTTGTTACTTTTCTTCATTCATTTAATTATGGATCTATAGATTTATTTCTAGTTCTTATGTTGGTTATAGGATCTATCATAGGGGTTCAAGTTGGGCAAAAATTAGGAGAAAGAATCGATAGTTCTGGTTTGAGAGCTTTATTAGCAATTTTATTATTGATAGTGGGTATAGCAATAGCATACGATACATTTTTTGCGGAAAAAATTATAAATGGAACTGCTAAAGCCACTAGTTCAGATTTAAACTTCTTTTCTGAATTTATAATTGATTTTTCTAAAGAGATGCCTTTCTTCTATGGACTATTTACAATTATGTTTGCAATTATTTTAGGTGTTGGTGCTGCTTTTATAAGACGATTTATCTCAAACTTTAGAAAAAAATTATTAGTTAAATCTTAATTAAAATAATTTAGATATAATTCGATAGTTGTAATACAAACCAATCCAACAGTTGCCATACCTATAAAACCAACAACAAAAGGTTTGTAACCCATATTTTTAATTTCTTTTAAGTTGGTAGAAAGACCTATTGCTGCCATTGCCATTGTTAAAAATATTTTTGAGGATAATTTAATACCCTCAATTGTAACCAACCACTTATAATTATTTGAGTATATTAGATCACCTAAATTTCTAATTATTATCATAGCTACAAATCCTAATACAAAGTAAGGAAAAATATCTATTATTGAGTATTTTTTTTCTGTGGTTTTTCCTCGATTATAAAGAAACGCAAATAAAGGGATCATGATAATTAAAAAGGTATTCCTTATTAATTTTGTGACTGTTGCAATATTTAAAGTTTCAGGACTATTAAATTGTTGGTCATAAATCAATCCAGCAGCTGCAACTTGAGAGGTTTCATGTATAGATGTTCCTAAAAACAACCCAATTAACAAAGGTTCACTTTCGAAATAAAAGTTAGCAAAATATGGATAAATAAGCATCGAAAGTATTCCAAACAATGTAATATTAGCAATTGCATATGATACCTCATTTTTTTTTGCACCAATAACAGGAGCAGTAGCCATTATCGCAGTAGTACCACAGACAGTGCTCCCTATTGATATTAAGTAAGCCATTCTTGTAGGTATTTTTAATTTTTTAATCAGAAGTTTAATTACTATTAATACACTAACGATGCAGATTATAATTAGTGGAATTGCTATTGCTCCAAATTCTAAAAATTCAAATGGTTTCAATTGAATACCTAAGCAAATAATTCCAAGTTTTAGAATATACTTTTGTGTGAAATCTAATCCTTTTAAAAAACTTTCCCTAATTTGAAAAACATTTCCGAAAAACATCCCAAATAGAATAGCGATCATTGCAGTAGATATTGGGCTTTTTTCATAGCCTAATAGCTCAATACCAAGAATATTATTGAAACCTTGAGATAAAGTGTAAAAAATAAATGCCAATATAATACCTGGTAATACAACCAGGTATTTCTTAAATTTCATGAAAGATAAAAATTAATTAAGCACTTCTGTAAAGTTTGGTCATCACAAATTCTTTATGACCTAAAGCTTCAGCGCAAGTTAATCTACCGTTTGCTACTCTTAGTGTAGTTTTAATTAATTCATCACCTGCTTCAGATAAATTCATTTCTCTTGAAAGAATTTTTGAAACATCGCAATCAATATGCTCTCCCATACCTTTTACAGTTAATGGATTAGCTGTTAATTTAACAACGGGTTCAATTGGATTTCCAACAATATTACCTTGTCCAGTTGGAAATAAATGAATATTAAAACCAGCTGCAGCTTGAAGTGTCACACATTCTGCAGCAGCAGATGATGTATCCATAAAATATAAACCTTTTCCTTTAGTTGGTTCTTCAGCTGGTTCAAGAACATCAATAAATTTACAATTTCCAATTTTTTGAAAATTACCAAAAGCTTTTTCCTCAATTGTTGTAAGTCCTCCAGCTATATTTCCAGCTGTTGGTTGACTTTCAGAAAGATCATCTGTCGCTTCTTTTAAAATAAAATCATTATAAGAGCTCCAGGTTTTCATAAATTTGTCAGATGCTTCTTTTGTAGCTCCTCTAGTTGCACATACTTGTTCTGCACCAGTTAATTCAGATGTTTCACCAAAACACAAGTGAACACCTAATGGCTCAAGTTTGTCCATTAAATTTCCAACAGTTGGGTTTGCAGCAAGTCCTGAAGTAGTATCAGACTCACCACACTTAACTGAAATCCATAAATCACTTAAAGGGCATTCCTCTCTTTGTTTTTCTGAAGCCCACATCACAAATTCTTGTGCTTTTTTTGATGCTTTCATCGTCGTACCAATGTCACCTGTACGCTCAATATGAAATCCTTCAACAGGTTTTCCAGTTTTAGCAATTCCATCTACAATTTTTTTTGTCCATTTCGGTTCAATACCAATGACAATTACTGCTGCAACGTTTGGATTACATCCAGTTCCTATCATTGTTCTAAAATGAAGTTCTAAATCTGCACCAAACTGAAGTCTTCCGTAAGAATGAGGAAGAGCGATTGTACCTTTAATGTTATTTGCAACTGCCTCAGCACATGCGTTCGAAATGTCATCAACTGGCAAAATAATTACATGATTTCTTGTTCCGGCTCTGCCGTTTTCTCTTTTATAACCTAAAAAGCTCTTTGGGATTTCCATACTATTACCACTTCTTTGTTTTTACATTGTGAACATGTACATGCTCACCTTTTTTGATTGATTTAACAACTTTACCAATATCGTGACCATACTTTAAAATAGTATCTCCCTCTTTAAGGTCAACCATTGCAATTTTATGACCTAAAGGTATTTCATCTACGGATTGAATATTAGTTGAACTGTCGTCTTCCATTATCCAGCAAGCACAGTCTTGTTTAGGAGTGATTTTTTCAATAACAACTACTCCTACGTTGTCTTTTTTATCATGTATGATTATATCTGTTGCCATATCGTGTCGATTTGTTTGTTTGAAATTCGTAAAAACTTATATATTAATCGCACAAATTAACAAACGAATTTTATAAATAGTATAATTACACTTTAGAGAGGTTCTAGTTTTATGACAAAAATGACAACAGAAGAAGCTTTTGTAAAAGTTTTACAAATGCACGGTATTGAACATGCGTTTGGAATTATCGGTTCAGCCTTTATGCCAATTTCAGATATTTTTCCAGATGCAGGTATTACTTTCTGGGATGTCGCTCATGAAACAAATGGTGGTTTAATTGCTGATGGTTACACAAGAGCTACTGGCAAAATGTCAATGGTTATTGCTCAGAACGGACCTGGAATTACTGGATTAGTTACACCAATCAAAACAGCTTATTGGAATCATACTCCTCTTTTATTAGTTACACCGCAGGCAGCGAACAAAACAATGGGGCAAGGTGGATTTCAAGAAGTAGAGCAAATGAATTTATTCAAAGACATGGTTTGTTATCAAGAAGAAGTAAGAGATCCATCAAGAATGGCTGAAGTACTAAACAGAGTTATAGAAAAAGCTATAAGAGGATCAGCACCAGCACAAATTAATGTTCCAAGAGATTATTGGTGCCAAGTAATTGATATCGATCTTCCTCCAATTGTAAGACTCGAAAGACAAGGGGGAGGAAATGATGCCGTAGCTAAAGCAGCTGACTTGTTATCTAAAGCAAAGTTTCCAGTAATATTATCAGGAGCAGGTGTTGTTATTGGAGGAGCTATAGAAGCAACAAAAAAACTTGCAGAAAAATTAGATTCACCTGTTTGTTCGGGTTACCAACATAATGACAGTTTCCCAGGAAGCCATCCTTTAGCTGTTGGTCCCCTAGGATATAATGGATCAAAAGCTGCAATGGAATTAATTTCAAAAGCTGACGTAGTGCTAGCCTTGGGAACTAGATTAAATCCATTTTCGACTTTGCCTGGTTATGGAATTGATTATTGGCCAAAAAATGCAAACATCATTCAAGTTGATATTAATCCTGACAGAATTGGTTTGACTAAAAAAGTTACTGTAGGAATAAGTGGTGATGCAAAATTAGTTGCCGAACAAATTTTTGAAAAATTATCTTCAAATGCTGGTGACACTGACAGACAAGCTAGAAAAGACTTAATTCATCAAACTAAGTCAGCTTGGTTGCAAAAACTTTCAAGTTTAGATCATGAAGATGATGATGAGGGAACAGTCTGGAACAAAGAAGCAAGAGAAAGAGATGCAGATAGAATGTCACCTAGACAAGCTTGGAGAGCAATTCAAGCAGGAATGCCTGACGATGTAATTATATCAAGTGATATAGGAAACAATTGTGCGATAGGTAATGCTTACCCTACATTCGAAAAGCCAAGAAAATATTTAGCGCCAGGTTTATTTGGTCCTTGTGGTTATGGTTTTCCGTCAATATTGGGAGCAAAAATTGGTTGTCCAGATACTCCTGTTATCGGATTTGCTGGCGATGGTGCTTTTGGAATAAGCATGAATGAAATGAGCTCATGTGCAAGAGAAGAGTGGCCTGCAATAACAATGGTTATTTTCAGAAATTATCAATGGGGTGCAGAAAAAAGAAATACGACACTTTGGTTTGATAATAACTTTGTTGGCACAGAATTAGATCCAGAGTTAAGTTATGCTAAAGTTGCTGACGCATGTGGTTTAAAAGGTGTAACTGTTAGAACAATGGAAGAAACCACAAATGCAATTAAGCAATCATGTGAGGATCAGAAGAAAGGAATTACTACATTTATTGAGGTAATTCTTAATCAAGAGCTCGGGGAACCATTTAGAAGAGATGCTATGAAAAAACCAGTAAGAGTAGCTGGAATTAAAAAAGAGGATATGAAGAAGCAGCCTTCTTTAAATTCTTAAAATCTTTTAAATCACAACCAATTATCGTAATCTTTTTTCATGGAAGTATTGAACGATAATAGCTGTAGTTGGATTAATGACCTAAGTCCAAGAAACAACATTCTAACACTATCATCTGATATAGATTGTGAATGGTTAATTGTAGGAGCAGGTTATACAGGATTATCTGCAGCAAGAAAATTAGGTCAACTTTATCCTGGTCAAAAAATATTATTAGTGGATGCTCAGCTAGCGGGCGAGGGTGCTAGTTCAAGAAACTCAGGCTACTTAGTGGATACAACACTTAATGATGGCTTTACCTCTAATAAAGAATTAGATAATTATAAAAAAAAAGCAGACATCTATAAATTGGGGATAGATGTTATTAAAAAATTTATAAAAGAATATCAGGTAGATTGTGATTGGAATGAATGTGGAAAATATTTTGCATCTTCAAAACAAGAAGACAGGAAAATATTAGAAAATTTTTCAGACACTTTATCAAAATTAGGTTTTGAGCATAATTTGCTATCAAAAAAAGAACTTAAAAAAAGATTAGGAACTAATTTTTACAATATTGCTCTTCATACAAAGGGAGGGATTTTATTACATCCAGGTAAATTGGTTAGAGCTATGATTGATACATTGCCAGAAAACGTAAATCTTTATGAAAATTCTTCATTATTAGACTGGAAAAAGAAAAATGATGCAGTCATTTGTAAATTTAAAAATGGTTCAATTAAAACTAAAAAGATTATTTTTGCTACAAACGGATTTCTGAAGTCTTTAGGAATAAAATCAAATTATAATTTTCCAATTACTTTAACAGCTAGTATGACCAGATCTTTATCAGATGAAGAGTTTATATCTCTTGGAGAGCCTAAAGAGTGGGGAGTATTACCTGTTAGACCTATGGGGGCCACCATAAGAATGACTAAAGATAGAAGAATTTTAATTAGAAATACTGCAGAAGTTTATAATCCTTATCAAATGTCTAAAACTGAATTGAACAAAAGATCATTAAAACAAATACTTGGAATTAAAAAAAGATTTCCGGAATTACCTGATGATATTGTTCAATCTTCGTGGTCAGGAATTGTTTCAAGAACTAGAAATAGTTCTCAAATTTTTGAAAAAATAGATGACAATATATTTGTTGCAGGTTGTTATAATGGCTCTGGTATTGGAGTTGGTACTTTATTTGGAGAGCAAATAGCAATCAAAGCAAGTAATGAAAACACAAAAGAGATAGAAACTATTGAAGCAAGAAATAAACCCACTTGGCTTCCTCCTGATCCAATTTTAAGTTTAGGAGTTAGAGCTAGGTTGATTTATGAACGTTTCAGAGCAAGATCTGAAATTTAAATAAAGGTGACTAAATTTTAGAGTTAAGTTAAATTTACAATATACAAAATTTGAATGATTAGAATTATTTATTTTATCTTTTCTTTCTTTATAATGATTGGCGCAACGTTTGCTCATCATGCTAATGAAAAATACTGTTTTAATTGTAGTTATAAATACAAAATCGGTGATAAAGAAAATGATACGTATGAGTTTGAGTTTGATTTACAAACTCCCATCTTAGTTAATTCCAGAAACAGTGTCGGAAGAATACAGACTAACGATTTATCTAAATTAGTTGAAGAACAACTTAAAGATAAAAAAACTGGTTTAGTTTCTTACATCTTATTTGAAAACAACAAAATTTTAGTTGATCAAAATAGAAAAAGTAAATATCGGGGACCATATCCTTCACATTCTGTAGGTAAAAGTTTAGTAAGTCTTGTGACTGGTTATGCAATGTGTGGTGGTTATATTAATCATACAGTTTTTGATAGAATTGATTATCCAACTGTTGCTGACACTTTATATGAAAATCAAAAATTAATAAACTTGCTTAACATGCAAGCAGGTGATGACGAAATAATTGGTGATAGAATTGGTATTTGGGATAGCAAAATAACAAAAGATAAACAAAGTGTTAACACTATACCCATTAAAAAAGCTATGAAGAAATACTTTAAAGGTAAAAGTGGGTTAGAACCTGGTAAGTATTTTAATTATAGTGCCATGACAACCAATGTTATCATTAACTATGTCATTTACAAAACTGGTGATGATTGGGAAAAATTATTACATAAGATATTTATTGAAGACGCTAAAGTTGCCAAAAGAGTTTATTTTCATAAAACTTTAAGAAAAGATAAAACTGGTAATAGAAAATCTGGTGAATACGGAAGATATTCTTTCTATGCTGACAGATACGATTATTTAAGAATTGCCAACATGATTATGAATCATTGGAAGAATGATACTTGCGTTGGTAAGTATTTAAAAACAATGTATGAAAATAGAGTGGATAGACAATATGATGAGTATAGAGATAATGATGGTAACCATAAAGTTGCACAAACTTATGGTGGTCAGTTTCTATGGGATGCTATTGGTTTAGAGGACAGACCTATTTTAATGATGGACGGGTTTGCTGGCCAACAAGTAGTGATTGATTTTGACAATAACAAAATTATTACCATTCATTCAACCGACAGACACTACGACTATTACAGGTTAGTATATTCTGTTTTGCAAGATTAATTATCCTTTTGCAAATTAGATTAATTTCCAGGTACCTGAGGAAACTTAGTTCAATTAATTACTGACATTGGGTCCAGTCGTGTTTGAAACCAGTTAACTCTAAAGTCTAAGTGAGGTCCAGTTGATCTTCCTGTTGATCCTACCGTTCCTATTACATCTCCTTGATTTATCTGATCACCAACTGAGACTAATACATTTTCTAAATGAGAATATATTGTTGATATCCCATGACCATGATCCATTATAACTGTGCCACCAGTATAGTATAAATCATCTTCAGCCATAGTAACGACACCTGAGCCAGAAGATTTAATCATCGTTCCTTGTTTAGCAGCAATATCTATTCCATAGTGAGGCCACCTTGGTTTACCATTTAAAATTCTTTGACTACCATAAACACCACTGATTATTCCTTCAACTGGCATAATAAATTTTTCTTTAAAAAATTGTAGATCTGAATTAATTGCTCTTGCTTCCCCAATTGCATTATTTTCTTTTTTAATTCTTTTATAAACAGACTCAGGTGGAGTGACTTTACTTTCTGCCAAACCGTCAATTCTTTGTATATTGTATTTACGTTTTAAAACCTTTTTTGTAGTGATTGATTTTTTTCCATTAATAATTTTTGTAAATGTTAGGTCATATTTTTGATCTCGATCTATACCAAAGACAAAAAAACCATCTTTTGAGACTTTAACTTCTTTTTTTCCAACCAAAATTTTGGCATTAGGGTTAGTTTTACCTAATATAAAATGACCTTGTAGAAATTTACCTTGGAATTCAATAGCTTTAACTGGGGATATAAAAATTAAAAAAGCAAAAAAAAATCTATAAATTATTGAGCTGTCCATCCACCGTCTATAATTATTGATGTTCCAGTTATCATTGAAGATGCTGATGATGCCAAAAAGCATACTGTTGTGGCAACATCACTTTCAGTAGCTGCTTTTCCCATAGGAATATTTCCAAGGGCTAATTTTTTAAATTTTTTGTTTTTAAAAAAGTTTTTAACCATAGGTGTTTCAACAAAAGTAGGTGCTACCGTATTAACTCTGATATTTTTTTTAGCTAACTCAACACCCATTCCCTTTGTCAATCCTTCAATTCCAAATTTTGTCATATTGTATACGTTTCTACCACTCATACCCACATGACCAAGTTGAGATGACATATTTACAATTGAACCAGGTCTTTTTTTGTTTTTGAGCATTTTTTTAACAACAAGCTGTGCCACATTAAATGCTGCCTTTAGATTTAAATCTACTAGATAGTTCATGTTTTTTTGTTTAATTTTTTCAAAGGGTTCTGGAATGTTAGTTCCAGCATTATTTACTAACACATCTATTATTTTTATTTTATCTAATTTTTGTTTTAAATCTTCATAGTTCATTACATCGCATGAAACTTTAATAATTTTACCTTTAACTTTTTTGATATCCTTTTCTAATTTATTTAAATCTGAAGGAGTTCTACTTAAAGCTATAACTGTTGCCCCTGCTTCAGCTAGTGCGATGGAACACGCTCTTCCAAGTCCTTTTCCTGCACCAGTAACTAAAGCATATTTGTTTTTAAGATTTATTTTTTGAAGATACATTAAAAGAATAATATTTTAATATCTGTGTAAATCAACTCAACTGCTACAATTAAAATGGCTAATAATCCAAGCCAAGCTATCCATCTATATTTTTTAATCCATCCAGAAATTAAAGTTGCTGCAGTTGCCATTAAAACAATTGATAAAACTAACCCAAAAACAAGAAGTCCATAATGTTCACCAGCTGCTCCAGCAACACCTAAAACATTATCTAAACTCATTGTAAAATCAGCTAATAGAACAGTCCAAATAGCCTTTAAAAAACTAGAGCTATCTACTTTAATGTCTTCTTCGGTCTCTGAGCCTTTTATTACGTCCACATAAAGTTTGTAAACAATATAAAGTAATAACAACCCACCAATTAATCTTAAACCGGTGATTTGCAGTAGATAAGCTGTAAGCAAAGTTAGTATAATTCTTAAAATTACAGCACCACCAATCCCCCAGAAAATAACTTTTTTTCTTTGTTCTGGTGGAAATTTAGATGCAACCATTCCAATTATAATTGCATTGTCTCCAGCTAAAACTAAATCTATAAAAATTATTTGAGTTAATATTGCTATTTGTTCAGGTGTAAAAAATTCTGCAAACATTATTGTTGTAGTATCATGTCTGCACCTTTTTCTGCAATCATTATTGTTGGTGCATTTGTATTACCTGAGGTGATGTTTGGCATTATTGATGCATCTATAACTCTCAAATTATTAATACCTCTAACCTTAAGTTTTTCATCTACTACAGACATTTCATCTTGACCCATTTTACAAGTTCCAACTGGGTGAAAAATAGTTTGAGCATAATTAGAGGCTTCTTTAACTAATTCCTCATCGTCATTTATATGAATGCCAGGTCTGTATTCTTCTGGGGTATATTTTTTGAAAGTTTCCGAATCCATTATAATTTTTCTAGTTAATTTAAGACCTTTAGCTGCAATCATTCTATCGTGATCAGTTGATAGATAGTTTTGTTTTATTTTTGCATAAGTTCTCGAGTCTTTATCAACTATACTAACATGTCCTCTACTTGTTGGTCTGATATTTGAAACAGTAGGCGTGAATGCATGGAAATCATGATTTTTTGTTGCTCCTAACGTATCCATACTCATGGGCTGAACATGCCATTGTAAATCTGGTAGCTCTAAAGATGGATCACTTTTAGCAAACATACAAAGTTGACTTGCACCCATAGTCATTGGGCCGCTTCTTTTAAAAACGTATTCTAGGCCAATCATTAAATTTCCAAATAAACTATTTATTTTTTTATTTAGGGATTTTAATCCATTAATTTTATAAATTGGTCTAAGCATTAAATGATCGTGTAAATTTTCTCCAACACCATTTAAATTTTGCACCATATCAATTCCGAGATTTTTAAGTTTTTCAGGATTTCCTATACCAGAAACTTGTAAGATTTGAGGAGATCCTATAGCCCCTGATGAAATAATAATTTCTTTATTTGCTTGTACTTTTTTTAATTCATTTCCTTCCCAATACTCAATTTCTTTAGCAGTTTTGTTTTCAAAATTTATTTTTTTGACATGCGAATGAGTTAAAATTTTTAAATTTTTCCTGCTCTTGATTGGGTTTAAATATCCAACAGCTGTACTGCATCTAAAGCCATCCTTTTCAGTTACTTGGAAATAACCACAGCCATGATTATCACCAGTATTAAAATCTTTTGTTTTTGGAATACCAAATTCCTCTGCAGCATTTTGAAATTCATCTAGAAGAGGCAGACGTATTCTTTGATCTGAAACAGATAAAGGGCCTCCAACTCCATGGAACTCATCTTTTCCTCTTTCTTGGTTTTCTGCTTTGATAAAATAAGGCAAAACATCATCCCATCCCCAGCCAGTATTACCTAATTGTCTCCAAATATCATAATCTCTGTGTTGACCTCTAATATAAAGCAGACCATTGATAGAAGAACTGCCTCCTAATGTTTTTCCTCTAGGATACCTAATAGAAATATTGTTCATGCTCTCATCTGGTTCTGTTTTGTAGCACCAATCAGTCTTTGGGTTGTGCATTGTTTTGAAATAACCAACAGGAATATGTATCCATGGGTAATTATCTTTGCCTCCAGCTTCAATTAATAATACTTTATTTGAAGGATTTTCAGACAACCTGTTAGCAAGTACGCATCCTGCTGATCCAGCACCTAAAATTATAAAATCAAAATTGTCCATATTAGAACTCTTATAAATTAAATTTTTTTTATTTGTTATATTTCTGTACACAAAAATATCCAAATAATCCAATATTAGCACTTGTTTTAGATTTCATTCTTTGACAAGCTTTCGTTTTTAAAAATAAAGAGAGGGAAAATACGATATGAAAAAAATCATTTCAATGTTATTTGCAGTTGCAATGGTATTTGGATTTATTTCGAATGCTAATGCTGCGAAAACACTAAAATGTCAGACAGTTCTTAACACTAAGGCTGATGAAGTTAAAATGTTAAAAGACTTTACTGACACTGTTACAACTTTGACAGGGGGATCTCTTAAGTTTGAAATTATGCCTGCAGGAGCAGTTGTTGGTGTAAAAGAAACTTTAGATGCTGTTGATAAAGGACTTATCGACTGTGGATTTGCTTGGACACACTATTGGTCAGGTGATCACCCTGCCGCTATGTTATTTGGTTCGCCAGTAGCAGGTGGTGGTGTTGGTATTGACAACATCGCATTCTTATCATGGTTTCAGTATGGTGGAGGAAAAGAGCTATACGACAGACTATGGAAAGAAATGGGAAGAGATATTAAAGGATTTATGATTCAACCAGTTGGTCCTGAAGCTTTAGGTTGGTTTCCAAAACCAATTAAAGATATGGCTGATTTTAGAAAATATAAATTCAGAACTCCTCCAGGAATTCCAGGACAAACTTATAAAGACATCGGTATAGCATCTGTTGCAATGGGTGGTGGAGACATTCTACCAGCTTTAGAAGCAGGAACTATTGATGCTGCTGAATGGTGTTGTCCAAAACCAGACTTAACGTTTGGTTTCCAAAAAGTATTAAAGCACTACTACCTACAAGGTTTACACCAAGTAGTCGTAAACGCTGACTTTTATATTACTGGAAAAACATATGAAGCTATGAGTGCTCATGAGAAGAAGTCTCTAGAAGTTGCAGCAAATGCATCTCTAGCGAAATCTCTAAGTTACAGAATCTATGAAAACGGAAAAGCTTTAAAAGAGCTTACAGAAGTTCATGGTGTAAAATTAGAAGATACTCCTTCTGATTACTTCACAGAATACATGGCAGCTGCTAAGAAAAGTTTGGAAACAAACGCAGCTAAAAATGCATTCTTTGCTGAAGTTTGGGACTCTATGAAAGAATTTGCTGATATCGCAGTTCCTTTCTGGAGTGGTGCTCAAATGTCTAATGCGAAGCTAGGAATGGCTCACGCAGCAACATTAAAGTAATCATTAAATAATCTTTACGTTAGAGCGGACTTAATAGTCCGCTCTAATTTTTTATATAAAATTTTATGGCAGACGAACCAG
>CACPOD010000011.1 GCA_902635515.1 uncultured Pelagibacteraceae bacterium | reverse complement strand
TAAGATCATTTGATTTTCCATCAACAATATCAAAATTTAGAACTTTATATTTTTTTTGAATTAAATACTCTTGAAGATGAAAACCTATTTGTCCAGAAGATCCTAATATTAAAATTTTTTTCATTTTTTTTTTGATTGATACGAATATTACATCAAATATAATTTAACAAGCATGAATAAAGAAAACGCAAGTAAACTCTGGAAAATTATTCAGGAAGCTGGCGATTATTTGGTGGGGCAATTACCTGACCATCCAAATCACCCTAAAGGAAGAAACCCCTATGCTCATGTTGCTATTTGTGTGAAGAGTAAGTTTAATGCAACTTACAAAGACATTCCTGACGAACAGTTTGATGAAGTGATAAAATATATTGAGTTTTTAAAAGAAAATCCTAGTTAGCTTTAATTGTATTTAACAATTCATCAACATCACTATCTTTAGTATTCCAAGCAGCAACTAATCTTACCGCTTTTCCATCTAATTCTTCTTCATTCATTTTGTAACCTTCAGAATTTAGATGTTCTATTTTTTCTCTTGGAAATTTTGCAAATACTTCATTTGCTTCAGTTGGGTAAGCAATTTCAATATCATTGTGCTTGCTTAATCCATCGCTTAACTTTTTACCCATTGCATTAGCATGCTTTGCATTTCTCAACCAAACATCATTTGAAATGTATGCATCGAGTTGAGCAGAAACAAAACGCATTTTAGATAACAAATGCCCTGCTCTTTTCATTAAAAAAGCAATGTCCCCCACTAATTCTTTCTTAAAAAATATAATTGCCTCAGCTGCTAAACATCCATTTTTAGTTGCTCCAAAAGATAATACATCAACTCCTGATTTCCATGTCATTTCAGCTGGAGTTACGTCTAAAGATACCAATGCATTAGCAAATCTAGCACCATCCATATGTAAATTTAGGTTATGTTTATGAGTAACTTCTGCAATTTTTTTGATTTCATCTAATTGATAAACTTCTCCTGTTTCACACACTTGAGTAATGCTAACTGATGAAGGTTGGGTGTGATGAACAATACCTTTCCCTCCTATAGATTTATGTAATTCTTGAGCAGTTATTTTTCCCATTATTCCATTTAATGGAACCAACTTTCCTCCTCCTGTATAAAATTCAGGTGCACCACATTCATCGGTATTTATATGAGACATCTTATGACAATAAATATTACCGTATGAAGGTGTCATTGTAGATAATGCTAAAGCATTAGCTGCAGTACCTGAGGCTGTAGGAAAAACAATTACTTCTTTTTCAAAGATTTCTGAAAACTTATTTTGTAATTCAGTTGATATTGGGTCGTTTCCATAAGGAGTACTATCTCCTTCATTGGCTTTTAAAATTGCATCTAATACCTCAGGACAAGCACCAGCAACATTATCGGAGGCGAATTTAACTCGCTCTCTTTTTATTTTAATTTTTGCCATAATTATTGTTTTGGAAAGTAATCTTTAAGTTCACCTTCTCGGTAAACGTCTGCAGTACAACAATGTAAACCTCCACCAAAAGCGTATGCATCTCTAAGTTCTACTGGTATAACTTCCATTCCTAATTTATCTAATTGTTCAGCTTGATATTTTTCACTTTTTTCCACACATACAGTTTTAGGATCTAAAACTAAAACATTCATTGATAGCCAAGTTGATGAATAACATAATGGTGGTGGTTCGTTATGTGCTGGCTGTGCGCTGTCTACGATTTCCCAACCATTGTCTTCAAATAATTTTCTTTGTTCCTTAGGAAGTCTTCTTTGTGGGTTATTGATAATTAAACCCTCTTTAATTGGGGTAAAAGTTGCATCAATATGAATTGGATAAGGATCACCTGGGAAGTTAACTGCATGAACTCTGTGATCTTTATAATGTCTCTTTAGCCAATCAATTCCTTTTAAATTTGTTGTAAATCCATGTTGTACAACCAAGTCTTTCCCAAATCTCAATACATCTGCTGCATCAAATAATGGTTCTTCTTCAGTAGTTACAAAATATTTTTTTTCAGTCCACTCTAGTCTTTTTTGAACACCTATTTTATCTGATAAATAATCTTTTCTATAATCTGCATCTGTTAATCTTGGCTTTGGAGCAGATTCGTGTCTCATATTAGGATCTTGATTATAATAATCTTTTAAAAGTGGTCGGTAACATAAATATTCAAACCAACGACATCGGTAACTCATTGTAGCTTCTAAAATTTCATTACCCACAGTTAACAAGACATCTCTTGGAGGCATACAACCAAACATAGTTTCTGCTTCCCAATCAGGTGTGGAGGTTTTTTGATTAAAATCTATTGGTGTGGGTCGATCAACTTTAATTCCTCTTTTTTCAAGCATATTAGAAAAATCATCTAAAAGTTGATTTGCTTTATCGACAGTGTCTTTTGTTCTTGGTCCAAACTGACCTCGCATATCACTGTCTTCTGGAACTTTTGCATCTAATGCAGGCTCTGGCGCTGGTATACAAGTTCCATCCGCTCTTCCAACAATCACATGTTTTAACGGATCCCACTCATTCCAACTATTAACAATAGTTTTATTCTCGATCATAAAGATTAG
The DNA here is from genome assembly GCA_902635515.1 of uncultured Pelagibacteraceae bacterium. Classification (GTDB taxonomy): domain Bacteria; phylum Pseudomonadota; class Alphaproteobacteria; order Pelagibacterales; family Pelagibacteraceae; genus Pelagibacter. Next base: position 24,487 of record CACPOD010000011.1, on the reverse strand, counting down.
TTTTTTATAATATTATGCTCAGGGCCGAAAGGAAATTTTGTAATATTTTCTGCTCCATCTTTGCTAATCACCAAAATATCGTGTTCTCTATATCCGCCTGCACCAGGATTACCCTCTGGGATCATTATCATTGGCTCCATAGACACCACCATATTTTCCTCAAGAACAGTATCAATATCTTCTCTTAATTCTAAACCAGCTTCTCTTCCATAAAAATGAGAGAGCATACCAAATGAATGTCCGTAACCAAAAGTTCTATACTGAAGGTAACCAAGCTCAGCAAAAAGTTCGTTGAGCTCGTGACAAATATCAGAACACTTAACGCCTGGTTTAATTAATTCTAATCCCCTTTTATGAACTTTAACATTTGCCTCCCAAGCTTTAAGTGAAGCATCATCTGCATGATCTAAAAATAAAGTTCGCTCTAGTGCAGTGTAGTATCCTGAGATCATTGGAAAAGTATTTAAAGATAAAATATCTCCTTTAACTAATTTTCTATTAGTCTTTGGATTATGAGCTCCATCAGTATTAATACCAGATTGAAACCATACCCAAGTGTCCATGTACTCTGCACCTGGATAACTTTTAACAATCTCTCTTTCCATTCTATCTCTTGCTGCTATTGCTACTTCAATTTCTGTATTATTTTCTCTAATATTTTTAACTATTTCTTCACCACCAATGTCTGCAATTCTTGCGCCATTTCTAATTATCTCAATTTCTTCGTCAGATTTAATCATTCTAAGTTTCATTAGATCTTTTGAAACATCGCTAAATACAGAGAAAGTAAAAATAGATCCTATTTTTTCTCTCATATCTATAGTGACATGATCATTTTCAATTCCAATATTTTTTGGAGGTTCGTCTCTTCCAATGATTGAAACAATGGCTCTTAAAAAATTATCCCTTTTCCAATCAGTATAAATTACGTTATCACAATGAGATCTACGCCATGGTTGACTTGCATCAATGTTTGCTGAAATTGTTGAGATTTTATTTTGAGTGATCACACATCCGTATGGTCTACCAAAAGAACAATAAATAAAACCTGTGTAATATGCAACGTTATGCATTGAGGTTAAGATACACATATCAAGACCATTTTGGTCCATCTGTGATCTAAGTTTACTTACTCGATCGTTATATTCTTTATCAGTAAATGGTAATTTTACTTTTTCACCGTTTTTGAGTTCAAAAAAATCTGGCCGTTCCATATTAATTTAATGCTATGTATCTTTTGTTCCATCTCATTATTAAACTGTAATAAAATATAGATACGAAAAGGAAAAAACCGCCAATTATAGTATTTGTGGATGGTACCTCATTAATTCCAAATAATGGCAGCCAAACCCAAAAAATTCCTCCTACAACTTCAGTTAAAGATAATAGAGTCAATTCTGCAGCTGGTATAGCCTTAGATCCAATCGAATATAAAATTAATCCAAAACACACCAATGTCCCATGCAAAGAAAACAAAGTTCCGTTATAACTAGATGAAAAGAAAACTAAGTTATTTGATAAAATCATAATTGTTGCAAACACAAAACAAAAGAAACCTGCAAAAGCTACAGTTGTGAATTTTGGTGTTTCTTTTCTCCACCTTAGAGTTACAGAAAAAACTGAAAAACCAATTGAAGAAGTTAAGCCAAACACAAAACCAATTAATGATTTTTCTCCAGTATTTCCAAGTGCCATAATAATTATACCAACTGTTGCAATTATTATTGATATCCACACGTTAAGAGAAATTTTTTCTTTTAAAAATAAAAATGCCAATAATGCTGTAAAAAAAGGCATTGCTGCTAAACAAAGTAAAGTAACTGCAGCACTAGTATTTGTAATTGAATAAATAAATGTAATCATAGCGATCCCCAATCCAGATCCACCGATCACTCCAGATAAACCCATTTTATAATAGTTTTTGTAAAAATTTTTTCCTTCCTCGAAAAATAAATAAAGATTTAATAAGATAAAAATTGTTAAACCTCTGCCAAAAATATACTGCCAAGGTACCAATTGAGGATTATCCATGTATCGAACTACTAATGGGCCAAACGACCACAACAGACCGGCAAAAAGTACAACGGGAATGGCTATTCTTGGATTTCTCAACTCTAACATATTCAGAAATCTAATTGTAAATAGAATTTTCTACAACAAAAATACGTTTCTAAACTAAATTTTGATTTGAAAGGTTGGGGAAAAAGCAATCAACGATTTCTCCCTTTTTAAATTTTGATTTACCCGCTGGTAACAAAACCCAAATATTTGATTTTACAAATGATTTAATTCTAAAAGACTCTTGACCTTTTAAAATTTCAACATTTATTTTTCCATTCTTAGTTGTGCTTAATTGACTCTTTACAAATCTTGTGAAATTCTTTTTTTTAACAAAACCATTCGTCAAAATAGATTTAATTGGTTTTTCTTCTGATAATCCTAAGGCATTTAAAATATATGGAATTACAAAAAATCTAAAACATGCAGCTGAAGAAATTGGATTTCCAGGGAGTCCGAATATTGCCTTTTCTTTCCCTTTAATTTTTGCAAACATTATTGGTTTTCCTGGCCTTATTGCAGCACTTTTAAAGTAGCTTGATAAATTAAATTTTTTAACAACATCAGGTATAAAGTCAAACTTACCTGCAGACACAGCACCTGACGTAATAATAATATCATCTTTAGATTTAATTAATTTATTTATTTTTTGTTTAAAAATATTTTGATGATTGTCTCTTAATATACTTCCACTTTTAAAATTAAATAAAAAATTTTGATTTAAGTTTTTAATATAGTGTGTGTTGGAATTTCTTACCATCCAATTTGGAATATTATCTTTGTCAGATATTTCATTTCCAGTTGAAAAAAATAATATATTAATTTTTTTTTTTACTTTAATTTTTTTAATACCCAAACTTTTAAAAGCTAAAATATGGTTTGGGTGAACAATTGTATTTTTTTTTATTACAACTTCCCCTTTTCTATAATCTGAGCCTGCAAACCTAACGTGATCAAATTTTTTTATTTTTTGGTCAATTAAAATATATTTTTTATTAGGAGCAAAAATTATTTGTTCTATAGGAATAATTGTATTGAAACCCTTTGGGATAATTCCTCCAGTCATTATTTCAGCAGTATCAAATTTTTTTATCTTTTTTTTAAATGGTTTCATTCCTGCAGCAATTGAACCAATAATTTTAAATTTTTTTGGGAATTTTTTTTTTAATCCATTAGTATCTTTTGAATTAATTGCGTAACCATCAAATGCAGCATTGTTCCCTGCTGGATAATTTATATTAGAATAAATATTGGTAGAAACTACTCTATTTAGAGAATTTATACTCTTTATAGTTTCGTCTTTAATTTTAATTTTGGCTTTTTTTAAAATTGTTTTTGATTTTTCGTAACTAATCATTTTTGAGTATTTTTTCAGCTTTTTTTAAATCTTCTTTTGTATTTATATTAAAGAAAGGATCATTATTTGAAAACTCCATATTAATTATTTTTACCCCAGTATTATTAGCCCACAACTCTACTTTTCTTTCTCCATTTTTTAGATCCTTCTCTAACTTATCTAATAAATTAATCGACCATAAGCCAAATATATTATGTCGTGTGTTGTTTGACTTAATGAAAAATAAATCGCTTTTATTGAAATTAATATTTTGAATAAAATCTTTTAGTATTTGTCTTTTAAAAAAAGGTGTATCAACAGGGAAAGTTGCTATCCATTTGAAGTCTTTTTGATTTTCTTTTATCCATTTCATGGCTGATAAAACTCCTCCTAACGGACCAAGCCCTTTTTCAAAATCTTCAATTATTGAAATTTTTTCTGAGTTATGAAAATTAATTTTATTATTTGATACTATTAAGAGTTCCTTGAATTCATCAATAATTTCAGTCAACATGTGATCAATTAACAATTTACCAGCTAACTTTATTTGGGATTTATCTTCTCCAAACCTTTGTGACTTACCGCCTGCTAGCACAGTGCCTAAAATATTGTTATTATCCATCTATAAAATATAAAACATTCAAAGTTGAATTAAAGAAATTAAATGGATTTAAGAATTTTAGAAATAGCAGCCCATACTGAAAACAATAGAGTTGTTGAAAACTATACTCATAAGTCAAAACACAAAAATCCATTATGTGGTGATGAGATGGAAATAAGCTTAATTGTCAAAGAAGATGTTGTAAAAGATATGGGTTATCAGTGTAAATCATGTGTTTATTGTCAGGCATCAGTCAGTCTATTGTCCAGAAAAATTAAGGAAAAAAAAGTTGATGATATTAAAAAATTTATAAAAGTTGGTGAGCAACTTTTTGAGGATGCAAAAGTAAGTATGGAAAAACATTGGAAAGACTTTAAAGAAATTTTAGATAAAAAAAATCTTTCAAGGAAAGAATGTTTGCTTTTACCTTTAAGAACTATTGCGAAAGCATTAAAAATATAAATGATCAAAATTACAAAACCCTTATTGCAAAAAGCATTAATTGCAGGTTTTTTTTCTGCATTTACAATTGGTGTGCTAACAGTCCTTACTTATAAAAGTACACTCGGATATTTTATTGCAGCCTCTTTTGGTTCTTCAATGGTTTTACTATTTGGTTTTCCTGAAAGCCCATTTGCACAACCAAAAAATGTTTTTTTTGGACATTTGGTAACTGCTTTAGTAGGAGTAATTTTTGTAAAATTTATTCCGCTCCCTATTTATATCAGTATTGCAATTGCTGTTGGAGCTGGAGTTTTTTTAATGATTGTATTTAATATTGTTCATCCACCTGCTGGTGGAAATCCAATTATAGTTATTATTGGAAGTGCCTCATATGATTATTTAATTAATCCAATAATTTTTGGTTGTATAATTATATTGTTATTAGCAATTGTAATTAACAAATATTTATTAAAAAAAAACTATCCACTAAAATAATTTAATGAATTCCAAATATAAAGTTTTAAAATACTCATCTAAAAAGTTTGAGAATATAGATGATTTAATTTCAATTGAAGAACCATTGGAGATTTCATTAAAATATAAAGAATCTGATAAATGGATAAATCAAAGTTTATCTATAACCATGAGAACTCCAGGTGATGATGAGGATCTTGTTAGAGGATTCTTATATAACGAACAAATTATAACAAATATTAGTGATATTGATTCAATAGAAAGTTATGGAGATAAAGTTGGTCAATACAATATTCAAAATAAAATATTAGCAACTTTAAATAATTCTGAAAATGTGAATATTTCAAAAATAAAAAGAGATTTTTTAACTAATTCATCTTGTGGTGTGTGTGGAAAATCTTCACTTGATGCTCTAGAAATAATTAAAAAAAATAAAACAAATTCATCAGAACCCAAAATCAAAAAAGAGGTAATTGTTAAATCACCAGATATATTGAGAGAAGGCCAATCAGAGTTCAGTAAAACAGGTGGAATCCATGCAAGTGGTCTTTTTACTAGTAATGGGGAACTGGTTGCTGTCAGAGAGGATGTGGGAAGACATAATGCTCTAGATAAACTTATTGGTTGTGCATTAAAGAACAATCAAATTAATCCGAAAAACCAATTTATAACATGCTCTGGAAGACTAAATTTTGAATTGGTTCAAAAGGTTTTGATGACGGATATAGGTATAATGATAGGCGTTGGTGCGCCAACTAGTCTTGCTATCGATTTAGCGAATAAATTTGACATTACCCTTGTTGGTTTCGTAAAGAGGGACAGTTTTAATATTTACACAAATAACAAAAAAGTTATTGTGGGTTAAATTAATAAAAGGGTATTTGTGTCAAAAAATATAAGCAATTTATCAGGCAGAATAGGCTTAAAAGATAACCTATTTAAGCAAATCTCAGAAAATACCTTAAGCAATAATCCACAAGATATTAAAGAAATTGCCAAAAAACATAACATAGGTGTTTCAACTCTCCATGGCGCAGAATCCTTTTATGAATTTTTAAGACCTTCTCATAGAGAAAAAAAAGCGTTCGTTTGCAATGGTAGTGCATGCATGTGTGCAGGTACTCAAGACAAATTAAAAGATAAACTAAAAGAAAAACTAGGTGATGACAAAGTTGGTGAAATGTTCTGCTTAGGTCATTGTTATGAAAACCATGCTTTCCATTATGATGGAGAAAATTATGCTGGTAAAGATATTGAAAAAATAGATCAAATTTTAAAGGGTGAAGAAATTAAACAAGATAAGTTTTTCTCTAAGAGTTATGCTACAACAAGTTTTTTAATGGATGACAAGTTATCCTCAACAGATCAATTCAAAGAGCAATTAAGTAAATTTTTAAAAATAGATAAAAAAGAAATAGTAAAATCATTATTAGATTCAAATTTGACAGGAAGAGGTGGAGCAGGTTTTCCAACAGGAATGAAATGGGATTTCTGCAGCAAAGCAAAAGGAGATAAAAAATATGTTATCTGTAATGCAGATGAGGGTGACTCTGGTGCTTTCTCAGACAGATACTTATTAGAGGACCAACCTTTAAAAGTTATTTTTGGAATGGTAATTTGTGGTTATGTGATAGGAAGCAATGAAGGAGTTTTATACATTAGAGGTGAATATCCTAAATCTATTGAAGCAATTAATGGCTGCATCAATGAACTTAAAAAATTAAATTTACTTGGTGAAAATATTTTAGGAACCGATTTTTCTTTTGATCTTGGAATTTGTATTGGTCAAGGTGCTTATATTTGTGGAGAAGAAACAGCTTTGATTGCATCTATTGAAGGAAGAAGAGCTGAGGTAGATGTAAGACCTCCCTTCCCTGTTACCGAAGGGTTATATAAAAAACCAACTGTGGTTAATAATGTTGAAACATTGGCTGCTGCAACTGGAATTTTATTAAATGGATCAGAAAAATTTTCTTCAGTTGGAAATAAAAAATCAGCTGGAACAAAATTAGTTTGCTTAGATAGTTTCTTTAACAACCCAGGTGTTTACGAAATTGATATGGGTACACCAATGAAAAAAATATTTAATGAAATTGGTGGTGGATATAAAGAGCCTGTTAAAGCTTTTCAAATAGGAGGTCCATTAGGCGGAGTTGTTCCTTTAAATGAAATTGAAAATTTGAATTTAGATTTTCAAGAATTTACAGCAAAAGGTTTTATGTTAGGTCACGCAAGTGTAGTTAGTATTCCAAAAGATTTTCCAATGGCTGAATACATTCATCACTTGTTTGAATTCTCAGCAGAGGAATCGTGCGGGAAATGTTTCCCAGGAAGACTTGGATCTTACAGAGGTAAGGAGATGTTTGACCAAGCTAAGAAAAAAACAGCTAAAATTCCGTTAAAATTGCTAGAGGAATTGTTAGTTACCATGCAAAAAGGATGCCTATGTGCTCTTTGTGGAGCAATCCCAACTCCAATTCAGAACATCCTAAAATACTTTGGTGATGAAATGAAAAATGATATGGTGAAAGATAATTAATGAGCTCAGAAAAAAGAAAAATTGCTTATATAGATGGAAAACCATACGAAATTGGTCCTAAACACTCGTCTATTTTAAAATTTGTAAAAAGCTATGTAGGTGAAAAAAAAGTACCTACTTTATGTGATGATCCAAATCTAGCTCCTTATGGTGCTTGCAGAGTTTGCTCTGTAGAAGTTGCTTTAGAAAAAGATGGTCCAACAAGAGTGGTCGCATCTTGTCATACTCCAGTTGCAGAAAACCAACATATCTTTACTTCAAATGAAGCTTTAACAAGTCTAAGAAAAAATATTGTTGAATTAGTTTTAACAGACCATCCAATGGAATGTGATACTTGTGAGGTAAATAATAATTGCGAATTACAAACAGTTGCAAACGATTTAGGAGTTGCTGATCACAGATACAACAGTCCTAAACAGCACAAAGGTATACCAAGAGACACTTCTCATGATTACATGAGAATGAATTTAGACAACTGTATTAATTGTGGAAGATGTGTCAGAGCTTGTGATGAAATTCAAGGTTCATTTGTACTTACAATGAGCGGAAGAGGTTTTGAATCTAGAATAACAACTGATAATGATATGATGTTTGGAGATAGTTCATGTGTATCTTGTGGAGCATGTGCGCATACATGTCCAACGGATGCAATTTCAGATGTTTTTCAATCTAAATCTGCAGCTGTAGATAAAAAAGTTAGGACAACTTGTTCATACTGTGGTGTTGGATGTAATTTAGAAGCATCAATAAAAGATGACAAAGTTGTTGCAATAGATACTCCAAAACAAACAGAGGTAAATGCTGGTCATACTTGTATTAAAGGAAGATATGCATTTAGTTTTTATGATCATCCAGACAGATTAAAAACACCTTTAATTAAAAGGAATGGAAAGTTTGAAGAAGCTTCTTGGAATGAAGCTTATGATTTTATTAAAAAAGAAATGAACAGAATTACAAAAGATAATGGTCCAGATGCCTTTGCTGGAATTTCTTCAGCAAGATGTACAAATGAAGAAAATTATGTTTTTCAAAAAATGATTAGAGCGGCTGTAGGAACTAACAGTGTAGATTGTTGTGCAAGAATTTGTCATTCACCAACAGCTTGGGGAATGCAACAAACTTTTGGGACAGGGGCTGCAACTAACTCTACAGAAGATATTTATCATGCTGATTTATTTTTGGTAATTGGAGCTAATCCAACTAACGCTCATCCTGTAACAGGTGCAAAAATAAAACAACAAGTAATGAAAGGTAAAAAATTAATTGTACTTGATCCCGTCACAACTGAACTTGCGAAACTTGCAGATTATCATATTAAACTAAGACCAGGAACTAACGTTGCAGTTCTAAATATGATGTTGCACTTTATTATTAAATCAAAACTTTATAATGCAGATTTTGTAAGAGATAGAACAGAGGGTTTTGATAATTTCTTAAAAGAAATTGAAAGACAAGATGTAGATCACTTAGCAAAAGTAGCTGGTGTAGATAAACAATTAGTTAAAGAAGCAGCAATTGCATATGCTACTGCAAGAAATTCAATGGAGTTTCATGGTTTAGGAGTTACTGAACACGAACAGGGATCTAAAACTGTAATGTTAATTGCAGATTTAGCAATGATCACTGGAAACATTGGACGAAAAGGTGTCGGGGTTAATCCTTTAAGAGGTCAAAACAATGTTCAAGGTGCAGCAGATATGGGATGTCAGCCTCACCAAGGTGCTGGTTATTTTCCTGTAGCTGATGAAAAGCATCAAGAATTCTACACACAAAAATATGGAGTAACTCACCCAACTAAGCCAGGATTAAAAATTCCTCAAATGTTTGAGGCTGCAATAAACAAGGAATTAAAAGGTTTATGGATCATTGGAGAAGATATTGTTCAAACAGATCCTAATAGTGCTCATGTAATTGAAGCTATGAACTCTTTAGAACTTTTAGTTGTTCAAGAAATATTTATGAGTGAAACAGCAAAATTAGCAACTGTTATTCTGCCAGGTACAACGTTCTTAGAAAAAGATGGAACATTTACGAACACTGAGAGAAGAATTCAAAGAGTAAACAGAGCTGTACCTCCTCTACCAGGCACTAAACCTGATGGATTAATTGTAACTGAGATGATGCAGAAATTAGGATTTGATCAGCCAACTTATGATGCAGATCAAGTTCTAGCAGAAATTGCTGATATCGTTCCTTTCTTTAAAGGTGTTACTAGAGAGAGACTTGGAAAATTTGGATTACAATGGCCAGTTCAAGAAGATGGAACTGATACAAAAATTTTACATACAGAAACATTTAAATTAGGTAAAGGCAGATTAAAAAACTTTGATTGGAAAGAATCATCAGAAATAGAAGCTAATCAAAAAGACTATCCTTTGATTTTAACAACTAGTAGAGTTTTGCAACATTACAATGCAGCAACAATGACTAGAAGAACAAAAAATATAAATATTGTTGATGAAGATGTTTTATTAATTCATCCTAAAGATGCGGCTCATAGAGATCTAAATACTGGTGATATTGGAAGACTTTATTCAGGTAGAGGTGAGGTTGCGCTTAAAGTTGAAGTTACAGATAAAGTTAAAGAAGGAATTGTATTTACTACATTCCATTTCCCAGAGCATATGGTTAATATGGTTACAGGTCATGGAAAAGATGAGGAAACAATGTGTGCAGAATACAAAGTATCTTCTGTTGAAGTACAAAAAATCTCTAATCAATTTAAAACAGAAGTTAAACCAAAAGAAAATCAAGCTGAAGTTAATTAATTAAAATGACCATTGGTTGGCATTTTGATAATACCTATTCAAAGTTATCAGATACTTTTAAAGAAAATATTAAACCAACTCCTGTTCATGATCCTGAATTAGTAATTTTAAATGAGGAACTAGCCTCTACTTTAAATTTAGATTTTTCAAAAACAGACAAAAAAAAATTAGCAGAAATATTTTCTGGAAACTCCATACCAGAAGAAGCAAATACCATTGCGCAAGCATATGCAGGTCATCAATTTGGACACTTTACTATGTTAGGAGATGGTAGAGCAGTTTTATTGGGTGAGCATTTAGTAAACAATGACAATCGTTTTGACATTCAGTTTAAAGGTTCAGGAAGAACTTCTTTTTCTAGAGGTGGTGATGGAAGAGCAGCTCTAGGTCCTATGCTTAGAGAATATATTATCAGTGAGGCGATACATTCATTAAATATTCCAACCACTAGAAGCCTTGCTGTAGTCAAAACAGGAGAGAAAGTTGTAAGAGAAAATCTTTTACAGGGCGCTATATTAACAAGAGTTGCATCAAGTCATCTTCGGGTTGGAACATTTCAATATATAGCTGCAACTCAAAAAATTGAAAATTTAAATACTTTAGTCGAATATACAATAAACAGACATTATCCAGAAATCAAAACATCAAATTCAAAAGCATTAGACTTGTTAAATCTTGTAATGGAAAAGCAATGCCAGCTAGTGATCAATTGGATGAGAGTTGGATTTATTCATGGGGTTATGAATACTGATAACATGGCAATTTCAGGTGAAACAATAGATTACGGTCCTTGTGCATTTATGGATCATTATGATCCAAAAACTGTATTTAGCTCAATCGATAAATTTGGAAGATATGCCTTTTCTAATCAACCACCAATTACAAAGTGGAATTTAGCAAGATTTGCAGAATGCCTAATCCCTCTAATTGACAAAAATGAAGATACTGCAATTAAATTAGCAACTGATTTAATAGATAATTTCCAAAATATTTATGAAGATAAATGGTTAAATATGATGAGAGATAAACTAGGTCTATTTGGTGAGGATAAAAAAGATAAAAAATTAATTAATGATTTGTTTAGTTGGATGGAAAAAAATAAAGCAGATTACACAAACACTTTTTGTAATCTAATGGATATCAATTCTGATGAAATTTATAAAAATAATGATTTTATCGATTGGAAAAATGAATGGAAAAGAAGATCTGAGTTAAATAATTCAACTAAGGAAAAACAAAGCAAACTTATGAAATCAAATAATCCAATTGTAATTCCTAGAAATCATAAAGTAGAAGAAGCTTTAGCTGAAGCTGACAAAGGAAGCTTAGATAAAATGAAAAAGTTATTAGCTATTTTAAAAAATCCTTATGATAATCAGAATAATATTGAAGAATATCAAACACCTGCTCCATCGAGTAACGAAAAATATCAAACTTTTTGTGGAACTTAATTTATAAAACGTAGGGCTCTGGCCTAGCGGTTTTACCCAAAACTCTCTCAACTGCAAAATCACTTATATCAATTGTTTGGTATGATCCTGTTGTGATTAATTCAGTTAAGGCTCTACCGATACCTGGGGCCTGCATTAATCCTCGGCCTGTAAACCCAGAAGCCATGTAAACATTATCATATTTTGGATGCTTACCAACAACTGCATTATTATCTAATCTATTACAATCATAGTAACCTGCCCATCCACCAGTTAACTTTAATTCTTCAAAGGCAGGTATTCTCTTAGCAAGAGCTGGCCAAACTAATTCCTCAAAATCATTCCAGGCTGGTTCCAAATCATCTGCATCAAATACAGAAATAGGTGATCCTGCTAAATATTCCCTTCCTTCTGGTCTCCAATAAACACCGGTTGTTAAGTCTCCACTGAGTGGCATCTCTTTTATATATGTTGGGCATTTTACTCTAAACACGGTATGTTTTTGAGGAACAACAGGAATATCCTCTAACAATTCTTTTGTCCAGCAACCAGCCGCCGAAACAATTGTTTTGGCATTTATTTCAGAAATACTTTTTACTTCACCTTTAATAAATTCTGCTCCAAGCTCTATTGCTTTGCTTTTAAGAGCGCTGTGAAACATAAATGGATCAATCCATCCTTCACTTTGATTATCCGTATAAGTTGCTGTCTCTATCCCTTCACTATTCACATAAGGGAAAACTTTAGATAATTCTGAGCCTTTAATATTTTTTGTTCCTGCATCACATTCTTTATGATTTTCTAATGCTCTATATTGTTCTTCAGCATGCTCAGGACCAAACATTAAAAGATATCCATTAGTTACCATACTAGCTGTTGGGTTAGGATTTTTTTCCGTTTTTAATAATTCTGGTATTTGAAAAATAAATTCTCTTGCAAATTTTCCTAATAAAATATTTTCTTTTTGGAAAAATTGTCTTCTAAAACCACCTAGAGATAATGGGAATGAAGCTGTTTTATAAGTAGGATCTCTTTCAATAACCTTTACTTTTCTACCCTCTTTGGATAAAAAATAAGCAGTTGCCGCACCTATTATTCCACCACCAATTACTACAACATCATCCATATTTAATTTAACATAATCAAGCTTGTATTCAGAATTAGTGCAAAGCTACACCAAAGTAAATATGGAATCATTAAGTAGGCACTCAACATCTTGACGCGTTTAAACCTTAAAATAAGATTGATTATCAATACTATTAATATGATTAATACTAAAAGAGCCAAAACCATATTATGGAAAACAAAGAAAACTACACTCCAAGTTGTATTGAACACTAAATGAATAAAATAAATATAAACAGTATTCATATCTCTATTTTTTGTATGCCAGTAAAGCCATATTGAAATTGTCATCAATGTATACAATGTGGTCCAAACAGGTCCGAATATCCAATCTGGTGGATTAAATGATGGTTTATTTAGTAATGAGTACCATGGCTCTTTAAATGTAACGGTAGCTAAACCGCCAATTAATGAAGCAGAGAATGTAATAGCAAGAAACAATATAAATGTTAAAAATTTATTTTTATACATGCTAGATATATACATAACAAAAAATGAGTAAAAAAACTATTTGGATTACAGGTGGCAGTACCGGGATTGGCAAAGCTTTAGCTATTAAGTTTGCAAGTAAGGGATGGAACGTTGCTATATCTGCAAGAAGAGCTGAATTACTAAATGAGATTTCAAATTCTTATGAAAATATTTCAGGTTTTCCTTTAGATGTAACAGATAAGGAAAAATGCAAAGAAGTATTTAATGAAATTAAAAACAAATATGAAAATATAGATATTTGTTTTTTTTCAACTGGAACATGGGATCCTAAAAAAGAAAAAGATATAGATGTCGAACAAATGGAAGATGTTTTTAAAGTAAATTTTTTTGGAACTGTGAATAGCATCAAAGCAGTTGAACAATACTTTAGAGATAAAAAAAATGGTATAATTACTATTGTTTCGTCAATTGCAGGATATAGAGGGTTACCTAATTCAACTGGATATGGGCCATCTAAATCTGCATTAAATAACTTAGCTGAAAGTTTGTATTTTGATTTTAAAAGATACAATGTACGTGTTTGTTTAGTGTCTCCTGGATTTATTAAAACACCAATGACAGATAAAAATGATTTTAAAATGCCTTTTTTAAAAACTCCTGAGTATGCTGCAGATCAAATTTATGAAGGTTTAGTTAACAAAAATATATTTGAAATACATTTTCCAAAATCACTTACTATTACATTAAAACTATTAAGTTTTTTACCAAGTAAAATTTATTTTGGTTTAGTTGGAAAACTAACGAAATATCAAAAAAAATAGTTAATCTTTTACAAATACAACTGTCAATTCAGCTACTTTAAAACCAAATTTAGTCATTGTTGCTCTATTAATTGCAACTCTATCATCTTGTTTAAAAATCCAATCATCGAAAGTTATTTTTAATTCTTTACCTTTAACTGGAACTAATAAAACATATTCAAATTTAAACGCTGGTCCGTAAGAATATCCTATTGCTTTACCTACAACATCTCCTGCTGTTCCTTCATAATTATGCTCATCAATTTTATTTATTGTCCATTCTCGGGCTTGAACTTCGCCATCATCCCAATTAAATTTTTCTTTAAGAATTAATTGCTTTCCATCCCAGGTTCCATTTAAATCTGCAGAAAATTGTCTTGTAACTTTTCCTGATCTATTTTGTAGAACACCCCAAGCCTTAACATTTCCAGATAAGTATTCCTCAATAATTAATCTTGGCTCTTTGTTTTTAAAGTCTTCTGGTTTCATAGCACTATTATTTGAGCAACTTGTAATTAAGAATAATGAAATTATCAATGAAATTGACTTAATTATTTTTATATGTCGCATAAATATCTCCATTATTTTTATTTGTTTTGCATTGAAAATTGTATCAGATCAATATTTTTTGATTTAAATCCAGCCTCACAATAAGAAAGATAAAACTCCCACATTCTTTTAAATGTTAAGTCAAAGCCTTGATTTTTTATTAAATCCCATTTTTTTAAAAACTCATTTCTCCATATAGCCAATGTATTTGCATAATGATCAGCATAAGAAATATATGAATTTATAGTCAAACCGTTATCAGAAACATAACGATTAATACTATTTTTATTAGGTAAAAAACCACCAGGAAAAATATATTTTTGAATAAAATCTTGTTTGTTTTTGTATCTATCAAACAATCTGTCATCGATGGTAATTGCTTGAATAGCTGCTTTACCCCCATCAGATAAGTTGGTTTTAATAGTTTTAAAATAACCCTCTAAATAATTTTGACCAACAGCCTCTATCATCTCTATAGAGGCAATTGAATTGTATTTACCTTTTAGATCTCTGTAATCCATTATTTCAATGTTTACTTTTTCGTTTAAACCGCAATTAAAAATTCTTTCTTTTGCGTATTCAAATTGTTTTTTTGATATTGTAATACAGTCTAGTTTAACGTCGTATTTTTTACCTATATATTCAGCAAAACCTCCCCAGCCACATCCTATTTCTAAAACTTTATCACCATTATTTGGTTTTATTAGATCAATTAATTTTTGATATTTATTATTTTGAGCATCAGAAAGATTTTTCGATTTATCATCAAAAATAGCACTAGAGTAAGTAAGTGTATCATCTAACCAAAGAGAAAAAAAATCATTCCCAAGATCATAATGTTTAGCAATATTTTCTTTGCTTCTACTTTTTGTATTTTTGATTATTTTATTTTTTACAAAATTAATTATTGGAAAATCAAGAAGGCCTGAAAATTTATATATGACTTCTATATTTCTTGCAGTTAATTCAATTAGATTAGATAAATTATCAGTTTCAAATTCACCTCTCATGTAACTCTCAGCAAATCCAATACTACCCCCTCTAATTAAATTATAATTAAAATCTTGTTTTTTGATTGAAATATTTGCATGCAATTTTTCATTTGGATTTCCAAACCTTAAAACTTTTCCATCATGTGTAGTAAGCTCTAAATAACCATGACTTATTTTATTAAGAAATTTAAAAACTAATTTATCTGCAGCGTTATTTAAAAACATTAATTTTCTACTGTTATATTATTTTTAATTTTAAATTTTTTTTTAATAAATTTAATTCCTTTAATCCACAATTTAAACGCTTCAAAATGTATCGCAGAGATAATTTTAAATGTCATTAAAGGGTGTTTAAGATAAGAATTCATTAAGTTTTTACTTGTCAAATCAGATCTTTCACCATCTTGAGATGCGAAAAGAATTTTTCCTTCTTGATCGTATTGATCTATTACAACTGACAACTTCTGCTCTGGATTTAATATCCTAAAAAAATAATTACAATTCATTTCAATAAATGGTGAAACATGAAATTTCTTTGAGCAATTATTTTGAATTAATTTATTTTGTCCCTCTACTTTAAAAACATATGTGTGTTGCTCACCAAATGTATTCTTAACTTCATATAAAATAGAAATTAAATTATCATTTCTATCATACACAAAAAAAATACTTAGTGGATTAAAAACATAACCAAATATTCTTGGATAGCATAAAAGTTTAACTTTTATGTTGTCTGTACTGATTTCGTTATTAATTAGATTTTTTTTTACCCATTCAAAAAGAGATGACCCATCACGATCACCGTGATCTTTCTCATAAAAACTAATAAGATTAAATTTATTTAATGAAAAAAATTTTAATTTATCATTAAGCTCTTTTAGCTCTGAGAGATCTATAAATAACGAAAATACTTTATATTTAAAAAAATGTTCTTTTGGTTTAAATCTCTTATGGATTACATTTCCATTATATATACAAGAACTAATCATTAAGGTTTTTCAGCATTTCAATGGATGATTTTATTCCATCTTCATGAAATCCGTAACCAAAATAACTGCCACAAAAAAGTAAATCTTTTTGATTTTGTATTTTAATAAGCTCTGATTGAGCATCTAATGCTTTTTGATCGTAATATGGATGTGTAAATTTTACTTTTCTCAATATTTTTTTCTCATCAATATTGAAATAAGGATTTAGTGTTAAGAAAATATTTTCATCAAAATTTAAATTTTGTAATAAATTTAACCAGTAGGTTATTGAATTTTTCTCTAAATTCTTGTCATCTATTGATGAATTCCAAGAAGACCAAGCTTTTTTATTCTTTGGCATGGCCCGCTGATCTGTATGTATGTAAGCTATATTTTCTTTGTAACTAAAATTCGAAAGAATATTTATTTCATCCTCAGTTGGATTTTCAATTAACTTTAAGGCTTCATCAGCATGTGTTGCCAAAACTACTTTATCATAATCAAAAAATTCGCTTTCTCCGCCATAGTATAGGTCTAATCCTGATGGTTTTCTTTTAACTCTTGTAACTTTGTAATTTTTGTAGTGTTCACCACTTATTTGGGAAAGTATTTTACTAACATAAGTTCTGCTTCTATTGGTTACTGTGTACCACTGCGGTCTATTTTTCAATTTAAACAATCCATGATTTTGGAAAAATCTAAGAAAGAAACTAATTGGCATCTTACTCGCTTCATAAGGAGGCATAGACCAAATTGCAGATACCATTGGTATTATATGATAATCAACAAATGTTTTTGATAGTTTATTAATTTTTAAATATTCACCTAAAGTAATTTTATCATTTGATATATTTACTTGATCACTTTTTTTATAAAATTTAATTATATCAAAAAACATTTTTAAGAACTCTATGTTAAACAAATTTAATTTATTAGAGAAAATTCCACTCAACCCTTTTCCACAATATTCAAAGTTTGTATTATCTACTGAAACTGAAAAAGACATATTGCTTTTTTCAATTTGAATATCATTTTCCTTAAAAAAATTAATTAAATTTGGATAAGTTTGAAAATTAAAAACAATGAAACCAATATCTACAGAAACTTTTTTTTCATCAAAAAACAAATCTATTGTATGAGAGTGTCCGCCAAAATGATCCTCACGCTCGAAAAGATCTACATGATGTTTTTTAGATAAATAATAAGCAGAACTTAATCCAGAAATACCTGAGCCAACAACAGCAATTTTCATTAATTATTATGCTGCATCTTCTTTAAACTCGTCCATACTTGGACAAGTACAAAAAATATTTTTATCTCCATAAACGTTATCAACTCTTGCAACCGGAGGCCAAAATTTATTTGCTTTTAAGAATTTTGCTGGATATGCAGCTTGCTCTCTTGAATATTTATGATTCCATTCATCTGAAGCTAATTCAATATCTGTATGAGGTGCGTTTTTAATTGGATTATCAACTTTATCAAATTTTCCTGACTTGATCATATCTATTTCTGATTTAATGCTAATCAAAGTATCACAAAATCTATCTAGTTCGGACAAGCTTTCACTTTCAGTTGGCTCAATCATCATTGTGCCTGCTACTGGCCATGACATTGTTGGTGCATGAAAACCATAATCGATCAATCTTTTAGCTATATCTTCTTCAGTGATCCCTGTTTCAGTTTTAATAGATCGAATATCAATAATACATTCATGAGCTACATTACCGTTTGAACCTTTATAAAGAATTGGGTAATGGTCTTTTAATCTATTTGCTATGTAATTTGCATTTAGGATTGCAATTTGTGTTGCAAGTTTTACACCCTCAGATCCCATCATCTTAATATACATCCAAGAAATTGATAAAATACTTGAACTTCCCCAAGGAGCTGCTGAAACAGCACCTATTCCGCTTGCAGGTCCACAATCTTTTACGACTGGATGATTAGGCAAATAAACTTGTAAATGTCTTTTACATGCGATAGGTCCCATTCCAGGTCCTCCACCACCATGTGGAATACAAAATGTTTTGTGCAGATTTATATGACAAACATCAGGACCAAAATTGCCTGGTTTTGCAACACCAACAAGTGCATTTAAATTTGCTCCATCCATATAAACTTGACCACCATGTTGATGAATTACTTCGCATATATCTTTAATTTTTTCCTCAAATACACCATGTGTTGATGGGTAAGTTACCATTAATGCACCAAGATTGTCTGAATGTAATTCTGCTTTTTTCTTTAAATCTTCAAAGTCAACATTTCCTTCTTTGTCACAATCTACAACTACAACTTTCATTCCAACCATCTGTGCACTTGCTGGATTAGTTCCATGAGCTGAACTTGGTATTAAACATATATTCCTGTTTTCTTCGCCTCTATCTAAGTGATATTTTCTAATAACCATTAATCCTGCATATTCACCTTGGGCGCCTGCATTTGGTTGAAGTGAAACTCCAGAAAAACCAGTAATAGATCTTAGCCAATTTTTGAGATCTGTGAACATTTCTCTATATCCCTCCATCTGTTCGACAGGTACAAATGGATGAGGCTCAGCCAATTCTCTCCAAGAAATAGGTATCATTTCTGCAGTAGCATTTAATTTCATAGTACATGAACCTAGGGCGATCATTGTTCTATTAAGAGCAATATCTTTATCTTCTAATTTTTTTAAATATCTAAGCATTTCTGTTTCTGAATGATATGAGTTAAAAACAGGGTGTTCTAAATATTTTGAAGTTCTTAATAGATTTTTTGGTAAATTTGGCAAACTTACAGTAGGATCCTCTTTTTTAATTGACTCTGCAGCATTAAATATTTTTAGTAGTTGATTTACTCTGTAAACATTTTTTCTTTCATCGAAAGAAACAGATAGCATTTCTGAATTTACTTTTCTGATATTAACTTTTTGGTCTAAAGCATTTTTGAAAATCTGATCAGTCTTTTCTTTGGTAATAATAGTTACAGTATCAAAAAAATAATCAGAGTATAATTCATATCCCGATTGTTTTATTTTATCTGCAAAATTTTTTGCTAGTTGAGATACTCTTTCGGAAATACTTTTAATTCCATGTGGGCCATGATAAATGGCGTATGCTGCCGAAACAATCGCTAGTAAGGCTTGAGCGGTACAAATATTACTTGTAGCTTTGTCTCTTCTAATGTGTTGCTCTCTAGTTTGTAATGACAATCTATAAGCCTGACTTCCATGCCTATCAACTGAAACCCCAACAATCCTACCTGGCATAGATCGTTTGTATTCATCTTTTGTTGCAAAAAAGGCTGCATGAGGTCCTCCATAACCCATTGGAATTCCAAACCTTTGCGAGCTACCGACTGCAATATCTGCTCCAAGCTCTCTTGGTGTTTTTAGCATAGAAAGTGCAAGGAGATCACAAACTAAAATTGCTTTTCCATTTTTTTTATGAATTTTACTTATGGCCTCACTAGGATCTTTAATATCACCTAAAGTTCCTGGATATTGTAAAACTCCGCAAACAATATCTTCTTTTAACTGCTCTAGAACTTTATCCTCGTTTCCAACAAGTACTTTAAGACCCATTGGCTCTGCTCTAGTTTGAATAACGTCAATTGTTTGTGGGTGGCAGTTCTCTGAAACAAAAACTAAATTGCTATCACTTTTATTAAGTCTATGACTTAAACCCATAGCTTCGGCAGCTGCTGTTCCTTCGTCAAGCAAAGAGGCGTTTGCTATATCCATTCCAGTAAAATCAACAATCATTTGTTGAAAGTTTAATAGCATCTCTAATCTACCTTGTGCTACTTCAGGCTGATAAGGTGTGTATGATGTATACCATCCAGGATTTTCTAATATATTTCTTAAAATTACATATGGTGTGTAGGTTCCATAATAACCCATACCTATAAAATTTGAGTAAATTTGGTTTTTTTTTGAAATTGCTTTTAATTTTCTTAAAGCTTCATATTCTGAGTTTGGTTCACCAATATTTAATTCACCTTTAAACTGAATTTTTTCTGGAATGGTACTATTAATAAATTCATCTAATGACTTAAAGTTAAGATCTTTAAGCATTTTTTCTTGGTCCTTTTCAGATGGACCTATGTGTCTTCTAATAAAATCTTTTTGTGAATTATGTAACATTAGCTTGATGTCTCCTTTGCAAATTTATCGTATTCTTCTTTATTCATTAGGCTATCCATTTCAGATTGATCTTTAATTTTCAGTTTAAAAAACCATGCACCACCTTCAGGGTCCTCATTGATTTTGGCAGGATCGTCAACTATAGACTGGTTGGTGTCTACCACTTCACCACTAACTGGAGTATAAACATCACTAGCAGCTTTCGTAGATTCTACTACTCCTGCAGTACCATCTTTTTCAACATTAGATCCTTTTTCAGGAAGTTCTGCAAAAACGATGTCACCAAGCATTTCTGTTGCATGTTTTGTAATTCCTATCGTAGCTACATCTCCCTCTAAAGTAATCCACTCATGTTCTTTAGAAAATTTTACTTCACTCATTAATTTACTCCTTTCACATAATTTTTCTTATAAAATGGTAATGCGCAAACATTTGCTGGATGTTTTTTCCCTCTTACCTCAAGCAAAATTTTAGTATCAACCTTTGAAAACTCTTTATCAACATAACCCATCGCTATAGGACCGTTTACACTTGGTCCAAACGTTCCACTAGTTATCTCACCAATTTGTTTATCTGTATGATTAAATATTTTAGTTTTTTCTCTTGCAATCAGTCTACCTTCAGGCTTAATCCCTACTCTTATTTGGCTTGCTCCATCTTGCATTTGGTTCATAATTTTTTTCGATCCAATAAAACCCCCATTTGATAATCTAGATTTTGAGATTGCCCATCTAAGGTTTGCTTCAACTGGCGTTTTATTAATATCTAATTCGTGACCATATAAACATAATCCAGCTTCTAATCTCAAGGTATCTCTTGCCCCAAGTCCTATAAGTTGTGCTCCCTTTTCTATTAAATTTTCAACGAATTTTTCAGCTTTATCGTTAGAAATTGAAATTTCAAATCCATCTTCCCCTGTATAACCTGATCTTGTGACAAATAATTTTTGATTATCAGAATCAAACCAATTTCCTGTCATAAAACTTAGTTGATCAACCCCATTTATAATTGAGTTTAAAATTTCAACCGATTTAGGTCCTTGAATTGCTATTAAAGATCTATTGTTATCTAAATTCATTTTAAATTTCGAACCTAGTAAATTAGATAAAATTTCAAAATCTTTATCTTTGCATGCAGCATTTAAGATAATTAAATATCCTTCCTCTATTTTTGTAATAATTAAATCATCATAAATTCCAGCATCTTCATTCATTAAAAAACTATACTTAGAGCAGTTTTGTTTAAGATTTTTTAAATCTAATGGAAAAATTTTTTCTAATTCTTCTGTTAAAGTTTCATCGCCGTATATGAATAGCTGACCCATATGTGATACATCAAAAATTCCAGAATTTGATCTTGTGAATTTATGCTCTTCAATAATACCTTTGCTATACTGAATAGGCATTTCATAACCAGCGAATTCAACAAACTTAGCGTTGTTACTTTGATGAAGTTTATTTAGCGATGTTTTTTTTATTTCCATATTAACTCTTCTGTGCCCCCTCTGTCTTGGTGCCTGAGAGATTTGCTCCTTCGGCGAGAATAATTCTCTTTCCAGAGTTAATATGTACGGTCCTTTTGCCTGAGAGTTTCCGGGGTGGTTGCTCCTTCGGCGCTACAAAAGTAGTCTCTCCCGTATATAAATTTATAACACATTTAAAATATTTATGTGAAATTTATTTAGCTACCTTTTTGACAAGTAATGGAGACAAAAACTGTATAACTACTGCTGTTATAACTACCGCTCCACCAAAAAGCACTGTAAGTGGCGGGTTTTCGTTTGCAAACATCCATGCCCATAAAGGTCCTAAAACAGCTTCAGTTAACATAATTATTCCAACAAATGCTGAGGGAGTTGATCTTGCTCCAATTGTTATAAGTATAAAGCCAAGTCCAACTTGAAAAAATCCTGCAATAAAACCTAAAAAAATATCATTTGTTGAAACAATAATACTTGGTGACATGAACAAACCTATTAATGTTGCAAAAATTCCAGCAACGAGTTGTAAAGGTATCATGTCAACTTTTGGATATTTTCTAACAATTAAAATTAAGATCGCAAATGATATTGGCATAATAAATGCAACTAAGTTTCCAGTCATTTGACCTGGTGTTAGTGAACTTCCTAACATTAAAATAATACCAACTACTGCTGTAATAATGCAAGTTAATGTAATTTTTGAAATTTTTTCTTTTAAAAATACGTAACCAAAAATTGCTAAAAATAAAGCTTGAGTTTGAATTATAAAGTTTGCATTAGCTACTGTTGTTTCGTACATAGCAAATACATAGCTAGCAAATCCAATAGATAAAATTATACCTCCAAATAAACCTGGAATTCCAGATTTATAAAGAGCACTGAAAATTTTTCCTTTGTAAGTAAAAATTAAAAAAATTGTAATTACTCCAATAAAGAAAAGTGATCTCCAAAATAATATTTGCCAAAGTGTAGATCCATCGAAAGACTTAACAATTAAACCTCCAAAACTTAATGCACAAGCTCCTAAAAAAACTAAAAAAGGTGCCGGTATTTTTGATAAAAAATTCATTAAATTTGTGATAGTAAATTTTGAGTTTCCATTTCATATAACTTAAATAAAGTCTCTGCATCAGATAAATTAATCTCTTTAAATTTTATTTTTGAACCAGGAGACATCTGAACTAATCGGTCATAATCGACACTAGCCACAACTCCAATTTTTGGATAGCCACCAATAGTACCATGATCTGAAAGCATTATAATTGGATTTCCGTCTGCCGGTACTTGGATTACACCTTTAATCAAACCCTCTGATTTTATGTTGGTATTCACAATATTATCTATTTTAGGCCCCTCTAGTCTCATGCCCATTCTGTCTGAAAGTTTCGATACAGTGAAATCCTTTTGATAAAATATTTTTTTACCTTCGTCAGAAAAGTAATCAAAATTAGTACCTTTAATCACCCTTATATTTTCTATTTTAGTATTAATGTAATTAGTTTTTTTAATATCCTTATTTGAATTTATTTTTTTAAGATTAATTCTTTGCCCTACATCTAATTTTTTTCCATCATTAGATCCAATATTTGCTTTTGTATTTATGGAGCAACTATTCCATTGAAATTTTAAATCAAGTTCTCCACCTAATGCTAAATATCCATAGACTGATTTATTTGTTGAAATGATATTTATCTCATCTCCATTTTCAATTTGATAGCTTTCGTAACATTTACCCTCAATTTCAGTACCTTTTTTTTTAATTGAGAAAATTACATCTCCAGTGACAGCAAAATTAATTTTTTCTCCTAAATATTTTATATGAGGACCTTGATATGCAAACTCTATGACTGCAGAGTCTAAATTATTATTAACAAGTTTATTAGCTATAAGATAATTTCTATTATCCATAGCACCACTAAATGGTATGCCAATATGATAAAGATGATCCCTGCCTTTATCTTGAAAGGTAGTGTTAATTCCGGGTCTAATTATATCTAAATAATTGCTACTCATTATAATTTTTATACTGATCTAAAGTAATTTCCTTGAAAATTACTGTATCTCCTGGGTTAATTAGATTTGGTTTATCTTCTTTTGAACTATCAAAGACATCCAAAGGTGTGTTTCCTAAAATATTCCATCCACCTGGGCTTTCAAATGTATAAATGTTTGCAAATTGTTCAGTTAATGCAACAGATCCCTTGGGCACTTTAACTCTTGGTGTTTCTAAACGTTGAGCTCTCATATTCTCATCTAAGTCACCGAGAAAAGGCATGCCAGCAATAAACCCTGTCATGTAACAAAAATATTCCTTATTTAAAAAATTCTCTAAAATTTTTTCTCTACTTAATTTTAATATTTT
>CACPOD010000010.1 GCA_902635515.1 uncultured Pelagibacteraceae bacterium | reverse complement strand
CTCTAAAGCAGTTAATCCTTCTTTAAAGTTTGAGATAATCGGACTTTCAATAATTTCCCCTGAAGGCTTCGCAATCAAACCTCTCATACCAGCTAATTGTTTCATTTGAGCAGCAGATCCTCTGGCTCCGCTATCAGCCATCATAAATACAGAATTTATTTTTAATCCTTCATCAGTTTTCTCTGTAGCTGAAATTCCCTTCATCATTTCTCCAGCAACTTTATCTGTACACTTAGACCAAGCATCAACAACTTTGTTATATTTTTCACCTCTTGTAATTAAACCTTCAGCATATTGGGTTTCATAATCTGCGATTAATTTCTTAGTATCATCAATTAATTGAGTTTTATTTGCAGGGATTACAAGATCATCTTTACCAAACGAAATTCCTGCTTTAAAAGCATGTTTAAATCCTAAATCTTTAAGCTTATCACAGAAAATTACAGTTGTTTTTTGACCACAAAATCTAAATACAACATCAATTATTTCTGAAACTACTTTTTTAGGTAACAATCTATCTACTAAAGAGAATTTAATGTTACTATTCTTAGGAAGCAAATTTGCTAACAAAAATCTTCCTGCGGTGGAAGTATATTTTTCTATTTTTTTGTTACCTTGTTCATCTACAGTCTCATATCTTGAAATAATAGTGCTATGAACATTTATTTGACCAGATGATAATGCAAATTCAATTTGATCTGAATTTGTAAAGTATCCAGCTGGTTTATCAGATATAGGTTCCTGTGATAGATAGTATATTCCTAAAATCATATCCTGACTTGGAACAATAATTGGTTTACCGTTTGATGGAGAAAGAATATTATTTGTAGATAACATTAAAATTCTTGCCTCTAATTGTGCTTCTAAACTTAACGGCACGTGTACTGCCATTTGGTCACCATCGAAGTCAGCGTTAAATGCTGCACAAGTTAAAGGGTGTAATTCAATTGCATCTCCTTCAATTAATTTTGGCTCAAATGCTTGAACTCCAAGTCTATGAAGTGTTGGTGCTCTATTTAAAAGTACCGGATGCTCTCTAACTATTAATTCTAAAGCGTCCCAAACTGCATTTGTTTCTTTTTCAACTAATTTTTTAGCTTGTTTAATTGTTGAAGCTAAGCCTAATTTGTTTAATCTTGCATATAAAAATGGTTTAAATAATTCTAAAGCCATTTTTTTTGGTAAACCGCACTCATGCAGTTTTAAATCAGGACCAACAACGATTACTGATCTTCCAGAATAATCAACTCGTTTACCTAATAAATTTTGTCTAAATCTTCCTTGTTTGCCTTTTAACATTTCAGCAAGAGATTTAAGTGGTCGCTTACCAGTCCCTGTTATTACCCTGCCTCTTCTACCATTATCAAATAGTGCATCTACAGACTCTTGAAGCATCCTTTTTTCATTTCTAACAATGATATCTGGAGCTTTAAGATCCATTAATCTTTTTAATCTATTATTTCTGTTAATTACTCTTCTGTATAAATCGTTAAGATCTGAAGTAGCAAATCTTCCACCGTCAAGAGGAACTAATGGTCTTAATTCTGGTGGTATAACTGGTACAACAGTCATAATCATCCACTCAGGTTTTTGACCTGTTTCAATAAATGACTCTATTAATTTTAATCTTTTAATTGCTCTTTCTTCGTTAACTTTTGATTTGGTTTCTTTAATAAAGCTAACAAGATTTTTTCTTTCTAATTCTAAATCTAAATTTTTTAGCATCTCAAGAACAGCTTCTGCTCCTATTCCCGCTGTAAAACTTTCTTCACCAAACTCATCCTGGTATTTTGCTAATTCTTCCTCATTTAAGAGTTGATTTTTTTGTAAACCAGTTAAACCAGGTTCTATTACTATAAAGTTTTCAAAATAAAGAACTCTCTCTATTTCTTTTAATTTCATGTCTACTGCCAAAGCAATTCTGCTTGGAAGAGATTTTAAGAACCAAATATGTGCTACTGGTGTAGCAAGATTAATGTGGCCCATTCTTTCTCTTCTTACATTTGATTTTGTAACCTCAACACCACATTTCTCACAGATAATTCCTCTAAATTTCATTCGTTTATACTTACCGCATAAACACTCATAATCTTTTATTGGTCCAAAAATCCTTGCGCAGAATAAACCATCTTTTTCAGGTCTAAACGTTCTATAATTAATTGTTTCAGGCTTTTTAATTTCACCAAATGTCCAAGATTTAATTTTCTCTGGGCTAGCAAGTGAAATTTTAATACTATTAAAATTTTGAGCTTCAGAAATTTCGCTACCCTTAAATAGATCTGTTAATTCTTTTTTCATTAATTAAGCTCCACATTTAATGCTAATGATTTAATCTCTTTGACTAATACGTTAAATGACTCCGGTATTCCTGATTCAAAGTTTTCCTCACCTTTAACTATAGTTTCATAAACTTTAACTCTTCCTGCAACGTCATCAGATTTAACAGTTAAAATTTCCTGCAATGTGTATGATGCACCATATGCTTCAAGTGCCCACACTTCCATTTCACCAAATCTTTGACCACCTAATTGTGCTTTACCCCCAAGTGGTTGTTGTGTAACCAAACTGTAAGGTCCAGTAGATCTTGCATGAATTTTATCTTCAACTAAGTGATGAAGTTTCAACATGTAGATTATTCCAACAGTAACCGGTCTATCAAATTTTTCCCCTGTTCTTCCATCCCATAAGTAAGTTTGTCCAGATCCTGGTAAATTTGCTAGTTCAAGCATCTCAGTAACATTTTTTTCTTTAGCTCCATCAAAAACAGGTGTTGAAATTGCAATACCATTTTGTAAATTTTCACAAAGATCTTTAAATTCATTCTTGCTTAATTTATCTACTTTTTCGTTGAAAATTTCTTCTCCATAAACAGATTTTAGGAATTTTTCGATTTTTTCTGTTCTTTCAATTTTTTTGTTATTTTCGTTAACTAAATTTTTAACTTGTTCACCAAATTCTTTACATGCCCAACCTAAATGTGTCTCTAAAATTTGTCCAACGTTCATCCTGCTTGGAACACCCAGTGGATTTAACACAATATCAACTGGTCTACCATCTTCTCTATATGGCATATCTTCAACAGGTACAATTTTACTTACAACTCCTTTGTTTCCATGTCTTCCTGACATTTTATCACCAGGTCTTAATCTTCTTTTGATAGCAACGAATACTTTTACCATTTTCATAACACTTGGTAATAAATCATCACCACTTCTAATTTTTAAAACTTTATCCTCAAATCTCTCAGTTATGTCTTGTTTTGCTTTATTATATTGATCTTTTAATTGAGCTAATGTTGCTTCGTCATTTACATTTCCTACTGTGATTTTAAATACATCATTAATTGATAGTTTATTAATTGTATCAAAATCTAACTTAGTTCCCTCGGATAAATCTTTTACCTTTTTAGTTAAAGATGATCCTGATAGGAATTGTGAAGCTCTTTGTTTAATACTTCTTTCTAATATTTCTTCCTCAACAATTTTATCTTGCTGAACTTGTTCAATTTCAGCTCTCTCAATAGTTATTGATCTCTCATCTTTCTCAATTCCATGTCTATTGAATACTCTTACATCAACTACCGTTCCACTTGATCCCCTAGACATTCTTAAAGATGTATCGGTTACATCAATAGCTTTTTCTCCAAAAATTGAT
This sequence comes from uncultured Pelagibacteraceae bacterium, assembly GCA_902635515.1. GTDB lineage: Bacteria > Pseudomonadota > Alphaproteobacteria > Pelagibacterales > Pelagibacteraceae > Pelagibacter. The sequence goes on along the minus strand of CACPOD010000010.1, from coordinate 23,798 downwards.
CTTAATAATTTTTCTTCTGGACCAGATGCTGAGTCACCTTTTGGAGTAACTTTACCAACCAAAATATCACCAGCATTAACCTCTGCACCAATATAAACGATTCCTGACTCATCAAGATTTTTTAAAGCCTCTTCATTTACATTTGGTATATCTCTAGTTATTTCTTCTTCACCAAGCTTTGTATCTCTTGCCATTATTTCGTATTCAACAATATGAACAGATGTGAATACGTCATCTGTAACACATCTTTCTGAAATTAAGATTGAGTCTTCAAAGTTGTAACCTTGCCAAGGCATGAATGCTACAGTAACGTTCTTACCTAAAGCAAGTTCACCTAATTTTGTTGAAGGACCATCTGCAATAATATCTCCAGATTTAACTTTATCACCAACTCTAACTAGTGGTCTTTGATTTATACAAGTATTTTGGTTTGATCTTTTAAATTTTTGAAGGTTATAAATATCTACACCAGACTTACTAAAGTCTGTTTCCTCAGTTACTTTTATAACAATTCTTTTACCATCTATTTTATCAACAACTCCATCACGCTTAGCAACAATAGTAACCCCAGAGTCTAAAGCAACATCACTTTCAATTCCTGTACCGACAAGTGGAGACTCAGGTTTTAATAATGGAACTGCTTGTCTCATCATGTTTGATCCCATTAAAGCTCTATTTGCATCATCATTTTCTAAGAATGGAATTAAAGATGCTGCAACTGAAACTAATTGTTTTGGTGATACGTCAATGTAATCTATAGAGTCAGGTTTTGCTAAAAGAAAGTTAAGGTTTTGTCTGCATGAAACTAGTTCTTCAGTAATTTTTCCATTTTTATCAAGTTTTGTATTTGCTTGAGCAATAGTGAATTTTGTTTCTTCCATTGCTGACAAGTATTCGACTTTATCTTGAACAACACCGTCTTTTACTTTTTTGTAAGGACTTTCAATAAAGCCATACTTATTAATTTTTGCATAAGTAGATAAACTATTGATCAAACCAATATTTGGACCCTCTGGTGTCTCGATTGGACAAATTCTTCCATAGTGAGTAGGATGGACGTCCCTGACTTCAAAACCTGCTCTTTCTCTTGTTAAACCACCCGGACCTAAAGCTGAAACTCTTCTTTTATGAGTAATTTCAGATAAAGGATTTGTTTGATCCATAAACTGAGATAATTGTGAACTTGCAAAAAAATCTTTCAATGAAACTGTTAATGGTTTTGCATTAATTAGATCTTGTGGCATTGCTGACTCAACATCCAAAGTTGTCATTTTTTCTTTAATAGCTCTTTCCATTCTGTAAACACCAATTCTGGCTTGGTTCTCAACTAGTTCCCCAACAGAACGAACTCTTCTATTTCCTAGGTGATCAATGTCATCGACATCATCTTTACCATCACGTAAATCTAACATTTTATGAATAATTGCAATGATGTCGTCATTTCTTAATATAGTAATTTTATCAGAACACTCTTGGTTTAATCTTGAGTTCATTTTAACTCTTCCGACATCAGACAAATCATATCTGTCTGAGCTAAAGAAAAGATTATTAAATATTTGAGTTGCTATCTCTATAGTTGGTGGCTCACCAGGTCTTAGCATTTTATAGATCTCCGTGATAGCTTCGTCTTTAGTATTATTTTTATCAGCTAAAATTGTTGTAAGTAGATAAGGTCCTTTATTTATAGAGTTTGTAACAGAAATTTGAAGTGTATGTATATTTGCATCTAAAATTTGTTGAATTATTGTATCATTTAATTCAGTCCCAATTTTAAATACACCATCTTCTTCTTCATTTACTTTTACGTCTCTGTGTAAAAATTTACCAAACAAGGAATCTCTAGAAACTAGTATGTCTTTCAAACCATCATTAGCTAATTTTTTTGCACTTAAAAAATTAATCTTATCACCTAATTTAATTACCACTTCACCAGTTTTTGCATCAATTACTTCTTCTGAGAAATTTTTTGCTTTATAGTTTTCAGGATTAAATTTAGTTTTCCACTTTTCTGTTTTTGCATCAAAAGTATACTGTTCACTTTCATAGAACTCATCTACTATTTCTGATTTTGTGTAACCTAAAGCTAATAATAAAGTAGATGAAAAAATTTTCTTTTTTCTGTCAATTTTAAAATATAAAAAATCCTTAACATCATATTCAAAATCTAACCATGAGCCTCTATTAGGTATTACTCTACAATTAAATAAGAGTTTACCGCTTGCATGAGTTTTTCCTTTATCATGATCAAAAAATACACCTGGACTTCTGTGCATTTGGTTTACTACAACTCTTTGAACACCATTAGTAATAAAAGTTCCGCTATTAGTCATCATAGGAACTTCACCCATGTATACTTCTTGCTCTTTAGCTGACAAAATATCTTTTGTATTATTTTCTTGATCTATTTCGTAAACTACTAATCTTAAAGTACACTTGAGTGCCGATGAATATGTAAGACCTCTTGCTATACATTCTTCAACATCAAATTTTGGTTTTTCTAATCTGTAAGAAACATATTCTAAAGTTGCTTTGTCATTTAAATCCTCAATAGGAAAAATACTTTTAAATACTCTATCAAAACCTTTGGTAAGTTCAGCTGCTTCGGCATTAAATTCTGTTAATTCTTTGTACGAATTTTTTTGTACTTCAATTAAGTTAGGTATAGATAAACTCTCTTTTAGTTTACCAAAACTTTTTCTTATGTTTTTCTTTTCAGTAAAAGATAATTGCATCTATGTTTATAAATACTGATTAAAAATAATCAGTATTCGAATTCTTTCTATTTAATTTATTTAAGTTCTACTTTAGCGCCAGCAGCTTCTAACTTAGCTTTGATCTCTTCAGCGTCTTTTTTGTTTACACCAGATTTAACTTCTTTTGGTGCTCCCTCTACGAGATCTTTAGCTTCTTTTAAACCTAATGAAGTAGCTGCTCTTACTTCTTTGATAACATTAATTTTTTTATCACCTGCAGAAACTAACATGATTGTAAAATCATCTTTATCTTCTGCTGGAGCCGCACCACCTGCTGCTGCTGGAGCTGCTGCTGCCATTGGAGTTACACCCCATTTTTCTTCTAATTGTTTTGAAAGTTCAGCTGCTTCTGCAACAGTCAAACTTGATAAATCTTCAATAATTTTGTTTAGGTCAGGCATATTTATTACTCTTTGGGTTGTGTTTCAGAATTTTCTGCCGACAAACTACTCATTTTTTCTGAATGTGCAAGCAAAATACTAATTAATTTAGATGCAGAAGCGTTCAAAATACCCACAATATTGGCTCTTGCTTCATCTAGTGTAGGTAAACTAGCTACATTTTGGACACCGGCCTGATCTAAGACCTCATTATCCATGATTCCACCAATTAATTTTAAGTTTTCGTTATCTTTTGCAAATTTTGAGAGAATCCTTGCAGACATTATAGCATCCTCTCCAAATGCTACTGCAGTAGGACCAGTAAATAAATTTGATAAATCTTTACACTTAGTTTTTTCTAGCGCTAATTTTGTAATTCTGTTTTTTGTTATTTTGAAAATTATTCCATGTTCTCTCATTTTCGCTCTCAATTCATCTAATTGAGTCATAGTTAAACCTTGGTAATGAGTAACCATAACAGCTTTACTGTTTTCAAATTTACTAGTCATTTCTTCAATATAATTTTTCTTTTGTTCTTTGTTCATCATAACTATATCGATTTACCTAATTTAACTTTATATGAAACACCCATTGTTGATGTTGCAAATACACTTCGAATTAAATCACCTTTTAGAGTGTTGTTTGATTTTTCTTTTTCTAAAGCATCTAAAATTGCATTATAATTTTTTAACAATTGATCATCACTAAAGGATTTTTTACCAATACTAACTCCGATGTTTCCATCTTTATCATTTCTAATTTCTACTTGACCAGATTTAGCATTTGTTACAGCTTCTTTAATATTTTCAGAAACTGAACCAAGTTTAGGGTTAGGCATTAAACCTTTTGGTCCTAAAACTTTTCCCAATTTAGAAAGTTTAATCATCATTCCTGGTGTACAAATCAATTTTTCAAAATTTAATTCTCCACCTTTAATTTTTTCAACAAATTCATCGCCTCCAACAATATCTGCACCAGCATCTTTTGCATCTTTAGCTTTATTATCTTCGCAAACTACAGCAACTTTAACTTTCTTACCTGTTCCACCAGGTAAATTAACTACTGTTCTTACATTAACTTCACTTTTCTTTTGCTTGTGATTTATTTGAAAACTTAAATCTAAAGATTCATCAAATTTAGTTGTGCAGTTTTTTTTAAGTTCTGGTAATAACTTTTCAATTGTCTCCGCTTTCAAGTCTTTTGTCTTCTCAGGTAATTTTTTGTATCTTTTTGATGCCATTATTCTTTTACCTCAATACCCATTGATCTAGCTGACCCTGCAATTATTTTTATAGCTTCTTCAATATCATGAGCGTTTAAATCATTCATTTTTTCTTTTGCTATACTTTCTAATTGTTTTTTTGAAATTGAAGCAACAATATTTCTTCCAGGTTCTTTAGATCCACCTTTAAGTTTTACAGCTTCTTTAATATAAAAAGATGCTGGAGGTGATTTAATTTTAAAATCAAATTTTTTATCTTTATAAACTGTAATTTCAACTGGAACAGGTTTGCCTGCCATTGATTTAGTTTTGTCATTAAAAGCTTTACAAAACTCCATTATATTTACACCACGTTGACCTAATGCAGGGCCAACTGGTGGAGCTGGATTAGCCTGACCACCTTTAATTTGTAATTTTATAAATCCACTAATTTCTTTTGCCATTAACTTACCTTCTCAACCTGATTATATTCTAAATCTACGGGTGTAGGACGACCAAATATAGAAACTGACACCTTAAGTCTAGCTTTTTCTTCATCAATTTCTTCAATCATTCCAGTAAATGAAGCAAATGGACCATCTACAACCTGAACTTTTTCACCTACACTGTAATCTATGCCAGATTTTGGCTGAGCAACACCATCTTTGATCTGACCTAAAATCTTTTCTACTTCTTTATCTGAAACTGGAACAGGAATACCTTTTGTGCCCAAGAAACCGCTGACCCTCTTTATGTTCTTAATCATGTGATAAATATTATTATCCATCTCACTTTTGATCAGAACATATCCAGGAAAGTATTTCTTTTTTCTTTGAATTCTTTTGCCTCTTTTTACTTCAGTAACATCATGGGTAGGCACAATAATCTCTTCAAACTTATCGGCAATTTTAGCTTTATCTGCCTCCTCTTTAATTAAAGAGGCAACTTTATTCTCAAAACTAGAATGTGACTGAACAATGTACCAATTTTTCATTAAATACTCACTTTAAGTAAAAGTTCTAAGAAAAATTTTAAAACCTGATCTAAAAGTAGAAAAAACAAAGACATAACAACTGCCATTACAAATACCATTAAAGCACCTTGCAAAGTCTCTTTCCAAGTTGGCCAAGTAACTTTAAAAGCCTCTTGTTTGACTTCCTGTATAAATTTAATCGGGTTTCTCATAATTTATAAGCTCTAATTGGCAGGAGCGGAGGGACTCGAACCCTCAGCCTCCGGTTTTGGAGACCGGCGCTCTACCAATTGAGCTACACTCCTATTTATAGAGTTACTCTATAATTTTAGTTACTACTCCTGCTCCAACAGTTCTTCCACCTTCTCTAATTGCAAAATTTAATTTCTCTGCCATAGCAATTGGTGTTATTAGTTTCACAGTAAATTTAGCATCATCACCTGGCATAACCATTTCAGTACCAGCTGGTAATTCTACTTCACCTGTAACATCTGTTGTTCTAAAATAAAACTGTGGTCTGTACTTTGTAAAGAATGGAGTGTGTCTTCCACCTTCGTCTTTTTTAAGTACATACGCTTGAGCTTCAAATTTGGTGTGTGGAGTAATTGAGCCAGGCTTACAAAGAACTTGACCTCTTTCAATATCAGTTCTTTCAATACCTCTCAATAAAATTCCAACGTTATCACCAGCTTCACCAGAATCTAAAAGTTTTCTAAACATTTCAACTCCAGTACAAACTGATTTTTTAGTTTCTCTAATTCCAACTATTTCAACTTCCTCACCAGTTTTAATAACACCTGACTCAACTCTACCAGTTGCAACTGTTCCTCTTCCAGAAATTGAGAATACGTCCTCAACTGGCATCAAGAATGGTTTATCAACTTCTCTAGCTGGTTGCGGAATATGTTCATCAACAGCTTTCATTAACTCTAAAATTGAATTTTTTCCAATTTCATCATCTCTGCCTTCTACTGCTGCTAAAGCTGAACCTTTAACGATTGGTGTTTTGTCACCTGGGTATTTGTATGAAGTTAAAAGCTCTCTAATTTCTTCTTCAACTAGTTCTATCATTTCTTTATCATCTACTTGGTCTACTTTATTTAAGTAAACAACAATTGCAGGAATACCTACTTGTCTTCCTAAAAGAATATGTTCTCTTGTTTGTGGCATTGGTCCATCAGCTGCGTTAACAACTAAGATCGCTCCATCCATTTGTGCTGCACCAGTGATCATGTTTTTGACATAGTCAGCGTGACCAGGACAGTCTACGTGAGCATAGTGTCTTTTTTCAGTTTCATATTCAACGTGTGCTGTTGAAATTGTTATACCTCTCTCTTTTTCTTCAGGTGCTTTATCAATCTGATCATAAGCAACTGCAGTTCCGCCGCCAGCTTGTGCTAATACATTTGTAATTGCGGCAGTAAGAGTTGTTTTACCATGGTCGACATGACCAATAGTCCCAATGTTACAGTGGGGTTTATTTCTTACAAATTTTTCTTTTGACATTACGTTTTTACCTCAGTTTTTTTTTTGTTTCTTATAATTTTAATTTCTTGGAGCGGGTAAAGGGAATCGAACCCTTACATCCAGCTTGGAAGGCTAGCGTTCTACCATTGAACTACACCCGCACAACCCCAAGAGTAACACTCCATGTTATCTAAAATTTATTAAATGGTGGAGGGGGAAAGATTCGAACTTTCGAAGACCGAAGTCAACGGGTTTACAGCCCGCCCCATTTGACCGCTCTGGAACCCCTCCTTTGGGGAAGTGTCCCCTTGTTCAATAAAGCTTCAAATAACATGCGTTTTATATATTTTATTTATGCAAATGCAACACGTGATTTAATAAGTAAATATTAAAAAAAACGTGTAAAACACTTAATAATTTATGAATAAATCATCTTTTTTCATTGTTGGTCAACACGCAGTTATTGAAGCCCTTAGAAACCCGAAAAGAAAGGTTTTAAGAGTCTTTTTGACTGAGGAGTCTAAAAAAAATATTCATAGAAAAAACCCAAATAAGAACATTCTAGAAGATGTCAAAGTTTACTTTAAGTCAAAAAAAGAATTAGACAAATATACTTCAAAAGAACAGCTAATGCATAATGGGTATGTTGCAGAGATTGAACATATGGATCAACCAGATTTAAAACAATTTATAAAAGGTAAAAATAATTTAACATTTGTGTGTCTTGATGAAGTTACTGATCCAAGAAATATTGGTTCATTAATAAGAAGTGCAGCATCATTTGATATTGATGGGTTAATAATTAAAGAAAGACATTTTCCTCGTGAAAGTAAGTTAATGTATAAATCAGCAAGTGGTTGTATGGAACACATGAATATATTTCAAGTATCTAACATTAATTCCACATTAAAGAATTTAAGAGAAAAAAACTTCTGGGTTTATGGTTTTGATGCTAAAGGTCAAAAAGATTTCACAGACATCAAATGGGAGGGAAATAACATACTTCTATTTGGTTCTGAAGGTTTTGGAATGAGACAGCACACAGGTAAATATGCAGATTTTTTTGTTAAAATTAATATTAACGAGGACATTGAAAGTTTAAATATATCAAATAGTGCTGCAATAGTATTTCATCACCTTAGTTATATAAAAAAAAAGAGTTGATTATTTAACAAATAGTTAATAATTATTGCGCATGCCCTTGTAGCTCAGCTGGTAGAGCAATTGATTTGTAATCAATAGGTCCGCGGTTCGAATCCGTGCGGGGGCACCACAATCATTTAATAAGCTTAGCTATTACTTTAGAAATTTGATCATATCCAAATCTTGAAAAATGACCGTTTACTTTTCCTTTGGTAGATACTGATATTGGTGGTAACAACTTTTGATCATTTAAATCAATATAATCGCTTAAATCAACTAAAAATATATTATCATACTTTTGTTTCCAATTACTAAATACATCAATAAATTGCTGTTTATGTTCTAAATATGGTTGGTATTTTAAAATATGATTTTTATTTGTTATTAATACAAAAAATATTTTTATATTTTTATTTTTATCTACATTTGAAAATAAAATAGATTTTTCAATTAAGGTAGAAAATATTTTTCTATTATCATTAATTTTATCTTTGCATTTTATAGATGAACAAAGAAAAAATCTTGTTTCTTCTAATTTGAGAGTTAATTTTATCCTTTTAAGTATCCTTTTAAAAAAATTATCTTTTTTAAAATTTTTTTTTTCAACATTTCTTAAAAATTCGTCAACTTCTAAATAATAATTTTTAGTGTATTGTTCAAAATTTTCAATTGGTAAACTATATTGATCAAAATATTTTAAACTACGTTTTTTGTATATTGAATTTGCATAAGTAAGACTTTCATAATCATGCATTAAATCATTAGCAGCTAAAAAATAAATAATAGTATCAGGTTTAATTTTATTTATAAATATTTCAGAATGCAACAAGTAATGAATTATTGAGTTAGAGTCTGATCCCAAATTAATTGTTTTTTTTCCAGAATATTCAGAAATTTTTCCAGATAGGTTTTCACTTCTATTAACACATGCTCCATGAGTGAAACTATCACCGATAAGTAAAATTTTGTTTTTTGTAGAATCCCAATTTTCGTCGATATTGTTAAAACCATATCTATCAGATTTATATTGAATAATTCCGTAACCTTCATCACAATAAATTATTGTTTTTTTTGGAATAGAATGGCCTAAAGGAAAAAAATTATATTTCATTCCAATATCTCTCAATTTATCATTTAATGAATTATGTTCTGTGGGTATCACAACAGTGCTATTTGGTTTTTTCAAAAGTAAAGATCGTTCTTTTTCATCTCCTTTATATAAATTTTTTTTAAAAAATTTTTTTTGAATAAATAGCCCAGACTCAACAAATAAACCTGCAAAATATATTGAAATTACAACTATTAACGAATTTATAATTATTTTTTTCACTTAAGGATTAATTTTTAATATAATTTAAAATATTTTCTCTATTATGTTGTTCACTAAATTTCCAAAGTTGAGAGTCTAAGTAAAAGTGAAGCATTTGACCAGTAATAGGAATAAAAATTAATGTTTTTAAAAATTCAGAATCATTTTTTCCAAAAATTGATAAAACTGACATTATCAAGGAATAAACAATTATTATAAATAAAAAGCTAAATAACTTTGATTTTTTTTTGTTTTTTTCATTATTTCTTTTATTAATAATTTTACTAGTCAGATACAAATATTGAGAATAATGCATTGTCACTCCCATAATTATCGCATGAACTGGGTTTGCTACAAAACAAACAGGATAAAAAATCAAAACACCGGTAATTAAAGTTAGAAAGTTTTCAGAAAAACCAAATTTTTTAAATTCATACCAAAAAACTATAAGCATAGATGAAATGATAGCAATATTTAGCATTAGTAAATCATCCATTGATATTAAAGGCATATAAAATCTAAAAAAAGCTATAAAAAAAAATAAAAAATTAAATACATATATTATATTTGAGTAATGATTTTTTTCTAAAGGGTCTTTGGTATAAAGATTCATTATTCCATAGCTTTGTCTAGTTACATGATACATATTTGCTGCAAAAAAAATTAATAAAAATAAGCTCTTAAAATAAAAAAAACCAAAAATACAGAATAAGGTAAGCAAAATAGGAACCAAGATTAATTCTATTTTTTTTTGTTTAATATAAGGAAAATTTATTTTATCTAAAAAAAATGGCCACGTAGCTCCAAAATGTGTCTCAGCTAATATCAATATAGTTAAAAAAATAAGATGCGTTTCAAAACTTGGAAAACTATAAAGAACTGTCAAATATACCAATGGGAACAAAATTGGAAATTTTACAAAAAAAACTTCTTTTTTTAGCAATAAATTCATATCAATCTAATTCAAATTTATTTTTATAATTGTATTTCAAATTTAAATCTTGATTATTTTTATTTAAATAACAGTTTCCTATAACTAAAACATCAAGTTCTGTTCCCATAAAGCATTTAAATGCATCTTCTGGCGTGTGAACAATTGGCTCACCCCTAATATTGAAAGAAGTATTCACAAGAACTGGACAATTAGTTTTTTCCTTAAATTTTTTAATTAATTTATAATATAAAGGATTTATTTCTTTTGAAACAGTCTGTATTCTTGCTGAATAATCAACATGTGTAACAGCTGGAATTTCTGATTTTTTAATGTTCAATAAATCAATTCCAAATAATTTTTTTTGATCACTAGTAAGTTCAAGTATTTTATCTTTTTTAACGTCAGACACAAAAAGCATATATGGACTATCAGTATTCATTTCAAACCAATTATTTAAATCCTCTCTTAATACTGAAGGCGCAAAAGGTCTAAAACTTTCCCTATACTTAACTTTCAAATTGAGATTTTTTTGCATTGTATCTGATCTTGGATCTCCTAAAATTGATCTATTTCCTAATGCTCTTGGTCCAAACTCCATTCTTCCCTGAAACCATCCAACTGCTTTTCCGTTAGCAAGATCTTCAACAGTTTTTTTTATTATTTCATCTTGATCAAGTTTTTCGTATTTAGCACCAATTTCATCTAATTTTTCTACTATTACATTTTCTTGAAATTCATTACCTAAAAATGAACCACACATGTTATCTTTATCAATTTCTTTTCTTTCATTATTTAAATCAAGATGCCAATAAGCAAGTGCTGCACCTAAGGATCCTCCAGCATCACCAGCTGCAGGCTGAACCCAAATATTTTCGAAAATTTTTTCTTTTATTATCTTTCCATTAGCTACACAATTTAATGCAACACCACCAGCAAGACATAAATTTGGGATTCCATAATCTTTTTTTAAGGACTTTGCTATTGAAAGCATGATTTTTTCAGTTACATCTTGTATAGAGGCTGCAATATCCATATGAAATTGTGTTATTTTTTCTTTCTCAGGTTTTCGAGGTTTTTCTCCAAATAAATCATCAAAATTTTTATTTGTCATAGTAAGACCTGTTGAATAATTAAAATAATTTTGGTCTAACATAAAAGTACCATCTTCTTTTAGATCAATTAAATTGTTCAAAATTTTATCGACATATATTGGATTACCATATGGTGCTAACCCCATGAGTTTATACTCTCCACTATTCACTTTAAAACCAGAGTAATATGTAAAGGCTGAGTACAATAGGCCAAGAGAGTGAGGAAAATGTAATTCTTTTTTGATTTCTAAATTATTTTTTTTTCCAATTGCAACCGTCGTAGTAGCCCACTCTCCAACTCCATCTGCAGTCAGAATAACAGCTTCTTCAAATGGTGAGGGATAAAATGCACTAGCAGCATGACTTAAATGATGTTCCGAAAATAATAATTTGGTGTCATCTTCAAAAGAAATATCAATGTTTTTTAAATGATCAAAAATAAACTTTTTTTGAAATAATTTTTCTTTAAGCCATATTGGCATTGCTCTAGAAAATGATTGAAATCCTTTAGGTGCAAACGCAACATAAGTTTCTAACAATCTTTCAAATTTTAAAAAGGGTTTTTCATAAAATACTATATGATCTACCTCATGCAATTTAATTTTTGAAAAATCCAAAACAAAATTTATTGCATTAGATGGAAAGCCTGAGTCATGTTTTTTACGTGTGAATCTTTCCTCTTGAGCAGCAGAAATTATTTTGCCATTTTTAATTAAAGCGGCTGCGCTATCATGATAGAAAGCTGAAATACCTAATATGTAGGTCATTAAAAAATTGTGTAAATGAAGGGGGCTACAGCTGTTCCTTGAGTTACTACAAATAAGGCGCCAAAAATTAAAAGGAACAAAAGTATTGGTAATAACCAGTATTTTTTTCTTTCCATTAAAAATTTCACAAATTCTTTAAGAAAACTCATTAAATTTTAATAAATGTTTTTTTAATATAATCAATACTATTCTTTTCTACCTATCAAAACAAATAAACCTCCATCTGACCCGAAGGAGTTAAAAATCATTAAAAATTGATTTATAATTCTCGAAAAAAAATTCCCCGACGATTTTTTTTCAAATATATTTTCATAATCATAATCAAAATCTGACGATGGTACGGAGCTAATAAATTCAATATTATGAATTTTGAACCATTTAAGAACTTCATCAATTGTATGGAGACTCTCAAGGGGATGAATATACTGATCCCTAATCCAGGCTACTTTTTCGTTTTCATCTAATTTAAGATTTCTTAAAGTTGGATCAATTTTTTCTATAATTTTTCTACCGAAGATTTTGAATATATATCTTCTAAAAATTGTTCTAAATCTTCCCAATTTGTTATAGAGACCTACAAGAACATAGCCTTCTTTTTTTAATGATTTGATTAAAATTTTAAAAGCTCCATATGGATCTTTAGTGTGATGTAAAACCCCATTAGTCCAAATAAAATCAAAAAAATCATCAATCAAAATATCATCAAATATGTCTGCGTTAACAAATTGAATATTTAAAATTTTATTTTTATCAGCAAATTCTTTTGCTAAATTTAAAGAAGCTTTGGTAGGATCCAATCCAACAATATTGTTATTTGTACCTATTGCAAAATAGTTAGAAAGCTGTCCCGTTCCACAACCAACTTCAAGAACATTTTTTTTATAACCAATAAACTTTTTAAATTGATTTGCTAAAAAATTTTTGTCTCCTTTATCTAATATTGTATATTTATTATCATCATCTTTATAACTGGGGAAAGGTTTTGCATTATAAAACTCAGCAACTTTTTTTGTTTTTTCATCACTAATTTCAAAAGATAAAATACCATTTTTATCAATTGATTTTTTTTTAAGAAAACTATTCATTAAGTTTTTAAATTTCTAAAATTGATTCTTCATTTCTGATTTAGTTTTTCTTTCAATCCAATAACTTTTTTTGTCTTTTCTTTTTAATTTTAATAAATCTTTCCTCAATAATTTCATTATCAAGCCTGTTGGAGTGACTACTCCAAAAAAAACAAAAGCCATTATAATTGGTGAAACTATTCTTCCAAGCAACATGCCAAATTTAAACCATAATAAATTTAAAGGTGTAAGGATGGATGAATTAATTAATCCTAATCCCAAAAAGATTAATGCTATAATTATTGCCCAAAGTCTAAAAGCTTCTTGATTTATTAAAGGATAAAGAGAAATGACCAAAAAAACTACAAAAAAAACAATCCCAAAATTTTTATTTGATGAAACTTTAGTTTTTTTATTCATAATTAAAAACTTTATATTTTATATTAAAAAATATTCCATATAAATTTTTAAGCTAAAAATTATACTCTCACATAATTAAGCTTTTTTAATATTTAATTTAATATTAATCTTAGAATATAAACTCATTTAATTACATTGAATTAATTATTCTATCTAAAAATTTGAAAGAATTGATTTTTTTTATGTTTTTTATTTTTTGAATAGACAAGTTTTCTGAGTTTGTTTTTAACAGAAATTTAATTTTAGATTTTTTTGCTGAATTTAAATCCTGCGTGCTATCTCCTATAAATAAAGTTGTAAGGTTATTCTTTTTTATTTGTTGAATATGAAATAATTTATTTTCTGGTGAACCATAAATTTTTTTAAAATATTTTTTTAATTTTTTATATTCCAAAATTTTCAAAATTTTTTTTTGAGGAGTTCCAGTAGAGATATATAAGTTATGTTTTTGATAATTTTTTTTTAAAAATTTATTTAAAAATTTACTTGGCTGTAATTTTTTAATTCTTTTATTAACAAAATAATCAAATTTATCATCTAAAATAGACAAATCACTTTTCTTAAATTTTTTTCTTACAATATGCTTTAAAATAAATTTAAACTTAAAAAATCTTGATTTTCCAATATTTTTCAAGTGATAGTTTTTAGCTAAAATAGCTTTTTGTTTTCCATACATCTTAAATATGTTGTAAAAAGCTAAAGTTTTAATTTTGTGACTATTAATTATTACTCCGTCAAAATCAAAAATTATATTTTTTTTTATTTTTCTTTTAGTCATATTTTAAATTATTGATTATCTAATATTTTTTTTAATTTTATAACTTTTTTTGAATTCTTAAATAAATACTAAATTTTAATACTAGCAATATGATTTAATGCTTCTCTTTCCATTTCTGAGCGTATTTCCCTTGAATAACTTCCTATGTGTGGTGTTAGAATTACATTATTTAATTTAATAAATTTTCCGAAATATGGTTCTTTATCAAAAACGTCCATGCAAGCTCCTAGTATCTTATTATTCTTTAATAGCTTGTATAAATAATCGTTATCTAAAATTTCTGATCTAGAGGTGTTAATTATCAAGCAGTTTTTTTTACAAAGATTTAATTTTTGACGATCCAATAATTTATTTTTTTTTGAAAAATTCATGTTTATAGAAATTATATCTGATTTTCTAATTAACGTATTTAAATTGGTATTTTTTTTATTAATTTTTTTTATATCGTTTACTAATATTTTAATTCCAAAATTTTTTAAAATTTTACTCAAATATCTACCAACTTTACCAAATCCTATAATACCTAAAATTTTACCTCGCAGTATTGATCCCATTTGTTTTTGCCAGATTTTATTTTTTAAATTTTTATCGTGATCATGAATGTTTCTATAAAATGAAAAAATATAACCTACTATTAATTCTGCTACAGCTACTTCAGGAGTTATATGTGATTTTGAAAATTTTATACCTTTCTTATTAAGGTGATTTATATCAACATTATCTATTCCAGAACCCAATCTAAATAAACATCTCAAATTATTTAATTTATTTATTATTTTTTTGTCATAATTTTCTGTACCTGCAATTATATATTCACAATTTTTTGCGTACAATAATAGTTCTTTTGAAGACAATTTTTTTTTCAAAGGGTTTAATATGAATTTAAATTCTTTAAATTTAGAATTTTTTTTAAAGTATTCTAACTCTAAAAAAGAGGATGTTGCTATAAATACTTTTTTTTTCATTTAAATAACTCAACATTAAATTTATATACTAGCATATAATATGTTTTTTTTAATTTCATTTCTAAAAAAAATTTTTTTAGAAATTAATTTATTTCTTTTCTAATTTGTTCTATTTTAATTTTTTTTTGGAGACTTCTATTTGAGTCATATAAAAGATTAAATTTAATTTTTTTATTGGTTTTTACAACAATACTTTTAGCATTTCTTACTTCGATATTATCTGCAACTGCACTTATTGGTCTTTTTTTTGGATTTATATTTTTAATTAATATTTTAGAATTTTCTCCTACTATTTTGCCCTTCCATCTTCTTGGTCTAAAGGGGCTAATTGGGCTTATAGAGAGCTTTTTAGAATCTAAACTTAAAATTGGTCCATGCACTGATAAATTATAAGCTGTACTTCCAGCAGGAGTAGATACTAAAACACCATCGGAAATTAATTTTTTAATAATTATTTTTGAACTATTCATAATTGATAAAGAAGCGGCTTGCCTACTTTGTCTCAAAATAGACACTTCATTAATAGCAATAACTTTTTTGACTATATTTGTTTTTGTTTTAACTGACATTTCCAAAGGTGAAATTGTAACTAATCTACACTTAGATAAATTTTTAATAGAAAAATTTTTGGAAAATTTGTTCATCAAAAATCCATAGTTACCTGAATTTATTCCATAGAATATTTTTTTATAGCTTCTGTACTTTTTTAAAGTTGAAAGCATAAAACCATCGCCACCAATAACAATAATTAAATTACTCTTTGATAACGAATAAAAATTATTATTGCTCTGTAAAAACTTTCTAATTTTTATAGAAAGCTTATTTTTGTCTGAAACAATATAAGGTTTTATCATTTACTTATTGGTGCCCTCGGCCAGACTCGAACTGGCACTCCGCAAGCGGCAAGGATTTTAAGTCCTTTGTGTCTACCAATTTCACCACGAGGGCATTAATGAATTTCATGAGTGTTTATGCTAATATTTATAATTGAACAAGGATAATAAGTAAAATTTTTTTAATTTATCTCTCTAGGTACTAGTTTAGTACTAGTCTGCATTAAATTAATTAAGCCCATATTTTCTCATTAGTGTTTATTTAAAGATAAAAAAACTAATTAAAGATATTAAATTCAATAAGATTAATAAATTATATTAAATATAAGTAATTTTTTATGCTTTCTATTATCAAGCTTTTGATTTCCAATAGGGCTTTTTCCAAACCATCCTTGATAATAA
This sequence comes from uncultured Pelagibacteraceae bacterium, assembly GCA_902635515.1. Lineage (GTDB taxonomy): Bacteria > Pseudomonadota > Alphaproteobacteria > Pelagibacterales > Pelagibacteraceae > Pelagibacter. The sequence goes on along the minus strand of CACPOD010000010.1, from coordinate 7,318 downwards.
GTAAAATTATCTAATATATGTAGGTGCGGCACTCTTATTATGTTTGAAACTTGCTTATATGGATCGTTAATAAAACTTGAATCATGTATTCTAAATAAGTTTTTAGTTAAATTAAATAATAAGCCAAATATTAAGAAAGAAACAATTAAATTTTTTCTTTTTTTTTTAAAATCAAAATTACTAAAAAAAGAGATTATCAAAAGAATAAACGAAATTAAAAAATGATGATTCATACGAATAACAGGATTTTTATAAAAAAATAAAAATAGAGTAGAAACCATCAACAAAATTAAATAGATATTTAAGTGTTTTAATAATTTAAAATTTGTAGAAAAATTTTTATATTTAACACTGTAAAAATATAATGAGATTAATGTAATTAATAATGTTAATGAGACCAATTCAATTATTTCAGTTTTTCCTCTATCAAACCAAACATTGAACCAATTAAATTCCCTTATATATAATCTTTCATCAAGATTTCCATCATATGAAGACCAAGATTTGTTTACAAACTCTTGGGAAAATGCAATTTCATTTATTCTATATGAGTTTGTCCATTTTATGAGGTCAATACAAGAAATATCCAAAGGAAAAATTAAACATCCTGAGGATAAAAGGTTTTTTGAAAAAAAAATAAAAATAATAACGATTATTAAATAAAAATTAAAATCATACCTTAATAATTGTTTTGTATTAGAGAAGAAAATTAAAATTGGAAGAAGAATCACTGGAGCATAAATGATTTTTATAAAAAAAATTGATATTGAAATTAAACACAAAATAATAAAGTTTTTATAAAAATATTTATTTTGAAATAAAATATATTTTAAATAATAAAAAATAGAAAAACAAAATAATAAAATTGCCGGTCGATCAATACCAAATTCTTTTAATCTCGTGTATTTAAAAAAAATAAACAACAGTATAGAAAATAAAAAAGGATAAAAAAAATTTTTTTTAAATTTGCTATTTTTAAATTCTTCCAAAAAAAGTGCACTAACTAGAAAAAAAATTATGCCATTTAAAACATGAATATCTTGCAGTCTTGAATAATCAAAATTAAAATAAGAATGACCCACTAACCATAACGGCATAGTTCCATATAATGGATGTAAATAAGTATAACCCCATATTAAATTTAATTCATCAGAGTTTGTTATAAAACCATAGTGATAATGGTTTATGTCGTCACTAAAACCACTGCCATAAATATTAACAAATGAAAGTAGGGATAAAATTATAAAAATTTTATAGTCAAAGTTTAAATTTTTAATAAATATTTTTTTATCAAAAAACATATAAAATAGTAAAAAAATTAAGTTAGCTATTATTAAATAGTCATTTAAGGGTATAAAAAAATTTAAAAATTGTGCAGAAAATAATGTAACAATTAATCCTATTAAAGTAATTTCGTATAAATTATTTAATTCCTCGAATTTTAATATTTTTTTTAAAAAAAGAACTCCATTGCCGTACATAATTAAAAAAAACAAGAAAAAATGAAAAAAAATTGTAAGCATTTATAATCAATTAATATTTTAAAAAGTATAAGTTTTAATTTAAATCTAATCTATTAAATTATGAATATTATTATTAAATATTATATTTTTTTATAAATATGTTTACTTTAATCAAAAATTTTATAATGAAGTTAAATGAGAGACAATACAATGAAAACAATTTTAATTTCTGGTGGTGGTGGCTATCTTGGAACAGAACTATCTCAAAAACTTTTAAATAATTTTAAGGTAATAATTTTTGATAAGTTTTATTTCCCTTGGATACTTAAAAATAAAAATAAGATAAAAAATAATCAAAATTTAAAAATATTAAAAAAAAATATATCTGCTGTAAAATTAAGTGATTTTAAAGATGTAGATATTGTATGTGATTTAAACGGTATTTCTAATGATCCCTCCTCTGAATTGAATCCAAAACATACCTGGAAAGTTAATTATAACCATAGAATAAATTTTGCAAAAATTGCTAAGAAAGCTAAAGTAAAAAGATATATTTTTAATTCAACTTGTTCAGTTTATGGATTTAGTAAAAAAAAAGTTTATGAAAATGGAAAAAAAAATCCAATAAGCACATACGCTAAAGCAAATCTTAAAGCTGAAAATTATATAAACAAGCTCAAAACTAAAACTTTTAAAGTTAACTCTTTAAGAAATTCAACACTGTATGGTTTTTCAAATTCTATGAGATTAGATCTGGTAATAAATATTTTTGTTTTAAATATTATGAAGAAAAAAAAAATAGAGATTGATGGTGATGGAAAGCAATATAGACCATTTATATCTGTAAATGATGTATGTAATATTTATGAAAAATTAATTTCAAATGATAAGCTTCCTTCATTTGTATGCAACATAGTTTCATTTAATTCAAAAATACATAATGTTGCTTTTAAAATTTGTAATATTTTAAAAGTTGATAAAAAAATCATTACATTCAAGAATAACTCAACAGATAAAAGAAATTATATAGTTGGTTCAAAAAAATTTATAAAATATTTTGGTAAAAATTTTAAATTTGCAAATTTTAGTAAAGAAATTCTACATTTAAGAAAAGGTCTAAAAAAAAACAAAATTGACTTCAGCAAAAATACAATAAGAATGAAATTTTACAAAAATATTTTAAAATAAATCCATAAATGTAATATTTAAATTATGTATGATGAAATATATTCTTTAAATTTTTTTAATAATTTTTTAATAAGTTCTTTATTTTTAATTATAAATATTATTTTTGCATTTAATGTTTCTTTAAAAGCAAAAAATTATAAAATTTTAAATTTAGGTAATTATCAACCAATAATTTTTTTTTTTTTAATTTTTTGTCTTTATTCATCAATATTTAATATATCCTTATTAGTAGGCTCGGTAATTGTAAAATATGTTTTTTTTCTTTTATTATTATTCAAATTTTTTTTTATATTAAAAAATTATAAATATTTATTTTACAAATTTAATTTAAAATTCTTTTCAGAAAGAAAAATAATTTTTGCCTTTTTTATTTTATTTTATTTAATTTCAATTTTACCTATGTCTGACGCTGACAGTATAGTGGTATTTCAAAATATCCCTGCAACTATTTTAAATCAAGGTTTCAATGGTCTTAATATTGCTAGAGACATAGAGTTTACTGTTTTATCAAATACTGAAACTTTGCTTTTACTTTCTTCAATTTTAAAATCTGATAATTTTGGATCACAATTAAACTTAGTAAGTCTAATATTTTTAGCCTGTGTAACATTCAAGGAAAATAAAAACTTTCCATTAATAATATTTTCCTCACCATTAATAATTTACTTTTTATCTGCACAAAAATTGCAATTATTTTTTGGATTATTGTATTTGCTAATATTTATTTTAATTCATAAAAAAATTATAAAAAAAAAATTTGAGTTATTTATTATTGTTTTATTATTAACATTTTATTCCTCTGGAAAAATTACCTATATACTTTTCTCAATACCTTTGTTCGTTTATTTGTTAAAAAATAATATTAAATTTTTTAAAAATATAATTTTTTATTTAATTGTCTCTGTATTAATTATTTATGGACCTATTCTATCTATAAAACAAATATATTTTGGTAATATACTTGCTCCTTTTTTTGATAATCTTTTTGGAAATAATTCAGAAATATATAACGCCTTTGCTTTGAGCCTTAGAAGTTCTGAGGGCTGGTTATCAGACCCATCTAATATTTATTTATACTTAAGACCTTTTGTTTCTTTTGAAATATCCAAAATTTCTAGTTCACTTGGAATAATTTTTTTATTTATGCTTGTAGATTACAAGTTACAAAAACAATTACTCTATATTCCATTGTTATTGGTTGTCTTAATATTATGTACTGGACAAATATTGCCAAGATATTATTTCGAGGCATTTCTTTTATTATCGTTTTTTTATAATTACAAAACAACTTTAATTAAATTAATAATTTATTTTCAATTAATTGCTGTTATTTCAATGACGTCAGTTTTTGCTTATATCTCTTATTTTAAATTTAATGTTCTTCTAAATAAAACAAATTATCAAAATGAATTTGCATATTCTTTTTATAATGCTCAACAAATTAAAAAAGATTCACTCGAAGGGAACATTCTTGATTTTTCACTTGATAGAGACTCTATATATCTTTCTGATAATATTTATTCTTTAAGGTACATAAATGTTCTTAATAAATATAATCAAAATAAAACAAAAAATTTAACAAATTTTATTAAAGAAAACTCAATAAAATACTTAGTTGTTTACGATAAACAGCAAATACCAGGATGTATTGAAACTGAAGAAATTAATGAAACAAGAAGAAAAAAATCGGTTAGAAATTTTTTAGTAGAAACACAAAAAAATAACTACAAAATTGTAGAAATTAAAGATAATAAGTGTAATTAGATTTAATCTTAAAGGAGTTAATTTAATGAGTGATGATTATAAAAAAGAGTACTTAAATGCAGATCTTGTAAATCTGAAAGAAAAATTTGGCGATAATAGAGGGTTTATTCAACCACTGTGTGATTTAAATATGAAAAGCGCTTCACTGATTTATACTAAACCAGATCAATGGAGAGCCAATCATTACCATAAAGAAGATTGGCATTTTATCTATGTAATCAAAGGTGAGTTTGAATATTATTTTAAAAAAACAAATTCTGAGGAAAAAATAAAAAAAAAAATAGTAAAAGAAGGAGAGCTTTTATTTACGGGTCCAATGATTGATCACGCAATGCTTTACACTAAAGAGACTGAGCTCTTAGTTATGAGCAAAAATCCTAGAGATCAAAAAACATACGAAGAAGATACTGTTAGAATAGATTTCATGGACCATTCCAAAAGATTTTAAATTGAAAAAAAAATTCATTCAGAGGAAAAAATGTGTTTTGTGTGAATCATCAAAACTTAAAAAAGTTTTAAATTTTGATAAAACACCTCTGGCAAATTCATATATAAAGTCAACAAAGGTTAAGGAGAAATTCTATCCTCTTAGTTGTATTTTGTGTAGTGATTGTAAGCATTTACAATTGCAACATTTAGTAAACCCTTCAATAATGTTTGAAGATTATATGTATGTGAGTGGAACTTCTCCAGTTTTGAAGAAACATTTCGAAAACTATTTTAAAAGAATTAAAAAAACAATTAAACTAAATAAAAATACCGATAATATTTTAGATATCGCTTGCAATGATGGAACATTTTTAGAGTTTTTTAAAAAAGATAAATTCAAAAAAGTTATTGGAATTGAGCCTGCTAAGAATTTAAAACATTTAAATAAAAAAAAAAAAATTGATATAAATACTGCTTTTTTTAATTATAAAAATAGTTTTAAATTTAAGAAAAAATATAAAGAATTTAAAATCATTACAGCAAATAATGTTTTTGCACATGTTCCAGACCTAAGAGATTTTGCATTAGGTGTAAAAAATATTCTTTCAAATAAAGGTTTATTTATTTTTGAAGTTTCTTATTTAGTTGATGTATTAAAAAAGCTTACATTTGACACTATATACCATGAGCACATGAGTTATCATTCGTTAAAACCATTAATTAAATTTTTTTACTCAATGAATTTAGAAGTTGTGGATTTTGATCTAATAGAAGCACAAGGAGGATCAATTAGAGTTTTTGTGAGCCATAAAGGTTCATATAAAGTTAAAAAAAATAAAATAATGAAGCAAATTAAAATTGAAAAAAATCAGGGATTATTTACTACGCAAAAATACTTAAATTTTTATAAAAGAATAAAAAATCAAAAAGAAAAAATAAAAAAATTAATTAACAAAAATCTAAACAAAAAAAAACTAATTGTTGGCTATGGTGCCCCTGCTAAAGTTACAACTTTTTGTCATGTTTTTAATATTGGAAATAATGAAATCAAATATATTGTCGATGATAACGATCTAAAACAAAATAAATTTACACCTGGAAAAAACATAAAGATAATAAACTTTAAGCGATTAAAAAATATAAATTTTGATTTTATTATTATTTTAGCGTGGAATTTTGCAAAACCGATAGCTAAAAAATTAAAAGAAAATATTAAAAATAAGAAATTTAAAATAATAATCCCATTTCCTAAATTAAAAGTTATTTAATTTAAAAATCTATCCAAAATTATTCTTTTAAGAGCATAGAAACCAACTATCCAGGTATTTTTTTTTCCTTCTGCAAAAGATCTATTTTTATAATCTATTTCCATTTGGCCTATATTTTTTGTATTTTTAATTAATTGATTAATCATACTAAAATCATATTCAAATCTTTCACCATTTATTTTTAAATTTTTTAAGATAGGAGTTTTAATTAATCTATAGCAAGTACAGACATCCTTTAGTCTTGTTAAATACAAAATATTAGTCAAAATAGTAAGTGTCATAACCGCAATTTTATGGAAGATAAAATAGGTGCTATACATTTTTGTGTCTTGTAGTTTTCTATATCCTAAAACTGCGTCATGGTCTTTTTTGATACACAATTCTAAAAGAGAATTAATATTTTCCACGTTATATTCTAAATCTGCATCTTGAATAACTGTATAACTTCCCTCACAAAGAGGAATAGCGATTTTTTGAGAGTCTCCTTTTCCTAAATTTTTATTTTTGTAAATAAAAATATCATTTTTAAAATTATCATCATTTTCTAATTTTTTTAATAATTCTGTTGATCCATCATTTGAATTATCGTCTACTATTATTAACTGACTATGATAATTTTCATAAAATTTGATTTTTTTTAAATTATGTAAAACAATTGATACTGTGTTAACTTCGTTATAAACAGGAATAATAATAGATAACTTTTTCATATATGAAATACCATCTTATAGTTGGTTTTGGAAAATGGTCAAAAAAAAATTTAGACTATTTAAGAAACAAAAAGAAATTAAATAATATTGTTATCAAAAAAAGAGATAAATTTATTTTTCCAAATCTTAAAGTATTATCTAAGGAAGATAATAATAAAATTATTAAAAACATTGATACTATTCATATTTGTACTCCTGTTGAAAGCCATTTCACATATCTTAAAAAATTTAAACATTTAAAAAAGGTTATTGTAGAAAAACCTATTGTAAAAAAAAAAACTGAACTTAATCAAGTAAAAAAAATTTACAAAAAAAAATATTTTGTAGTCAATTATATAGATACTTTTAACCCAATTATTAATAAAGCAGAAAGTTTTTTAAAAAAAAATAAATTTTATAAAATAGTTTTGAATTATTCAAAAAGAGAAAATTTCTATAAAAAAAAATATGAGTTTGCAAATGAATGGCTTGACCACCCATTATCCCTTATTTTACT
>CACPOD010000009.1 GCA_902635515.1 uncultured Pelagibacteraceae bacterium | reverse complement strand
GTTTATTAAAAAATTAATGGACAATAAGTTATTAACTATCCGTGCTGCTGAAAATGTTGTTCGTATTTTACCTCCTTTAAATGTCAAAATAAAAGAAATAGATTTAGCATTAAAAATAATTGATAAAGTTTGCTCAGAAATAAAATAATCATGAAACATTTCATAAATCTAAAAGATATACCCGCAAAAGATTTGAGAAAGATTATTACCGACGCCAAGAAAAGAAAAAGTTTAAGAAAAAAATTGAGCACACTTGAAGTTGATAAGGGTGCACCCTTAAAAGGAAAATTATTAATCCAAATGTTTGAAAAATCTAGTTTACGAACAAGATTAAGCTTTTATTTAGCTATTAAACAGCTAGGTGGTGGTACTTTAACTCTGCGATCAAACGAACTTCATTTAGGTCAAGGGGGAGAAAGCATTGCTGATACTGCTAAAATTCTTTCGACTTATGGTGATGGATTTATGCTTAGAACCGATAGTGATAAAAAGGTTGAAAATTTTGCAAAGTATTTAACAATACCGGTAATTAATGGTTTAAGTCCCTCATCTCATCCTACTCAGGTTTTATCTGACGTTTTTACGGTTGAGGAAATAAAGAAGAAACCTATTTCAAAATTAAACATTTGTTGGATAGGTGACTCTAATAATGTTTTGGATAGTTTAATTGCTGCCTCAGTAAAATTTTCTTTCAAACTAAGTATTGGTTGTCCTAAAAAATTTGAACCAGGAAAAGAAGTTAGAGCATGGGTCAAAAGAAATAATAAAAAAATTTATATTTATAATGATGCTAAAAAAGCAGTATCTGGTGCAGATGTAATTTTTTCTGATAAAGTTATTTCTTTAAACGATAAAGTTAATAAGAAGAAAAAAATACAAGCATTTAAACATTTTAAAATTGATGAAAAATTAATGAGTTTTACAAAAAAACAGGGAACAATATTTCTCCATTGTTTACCCCGTGGAGATGAAGTAAGTGATAATGTTTTCTTAGGTAAAAAATCACATGTATGGCAACAAGCACTCAATAGAGTTCACGTTCAAAAAAGTATCTTATTATATTGTTTTGGAAAATTAAGGTAGCGGCAAAGGGCTGTCTGAATTCTCATTGAGATATTTAATTACAGAGGCTCTATCTTTTTCTTTTCTAAGACCCGCATATGCCATCTTTGTTCCCTTTATCCATTTAGCAGGTTTAATTAAAAATCCGTTAAGTTCTTCAAAAGACCAATTCTTATCATATGCTGTTAGCGCTTTGGAATATTTATAGTCTTCAATCGCTCCAACTTTTCTTCCCACAACATTATACAGAGCTGGCCCTATAGCATTCTTTCCTCCTTTAACAATTGAATGACAAGCTGCACATTTTTTAAAAACTTTTTCACCATGCGCAATATCTCCCATTGCCATCAATGCTGAAATATCTATTTTGTCTGACGTCGTGCTTGAGCTGGTTGTGGATACAGTAGTGGCAGCTTCTACTTCAACTGAATAACCAGGTGTTTCAGGTTTTTCTACGTGAAATATAACATCAGATAATTTTCCAATACCGATAACAAGCAAAGCAACCATTAAAACTGCAGCAACTATTTTATTTATTTCGAAAGAATCCATTTTTTCTAAATTTTGTAGTGAACGTATAACATGATAAATTAAAAAAAAGCTAAAATTTAATGTATAAATTTGCCTCTATAGTTGTTTAACGAGTATAATAATTTGTAAATATAATGAAAACTTTAGTAATTATACCCTCTAGGATGTCCGCTACTAGGCTTCCAGGTAAACCTTTACTGAAAATAAATGGTTTATCAATTATTTCACATGTATCTAAAAAAGCAGAAGAGGCCAATATTGGAGATGTGATTGTAGCTACAGAGGATCAGGAAATTATTGATGATGTTAAAGGAAATGGTTTTAACGCTATTATGACTAGCAATAATCACAAAACAGGCACAGATAGAATTCATGAGGCACTTAAAAAGTCAAATATTAAGGATGTTGATTTTATTATGAATTTACAAGGTGATGAACCAGCGATTGATATCCAAGATATAGTAAGATTGAATGATAAAATGTTACAAAATCACACTAAAATAGGAACTCTTGCTGCGATAATAAAAGAAAATAAAAATTTGAAAAATGAAAATGTTGTAAAGGTAATTACCGAGAATGCTTTAGGAGAGAAGAATTTTCCAAAGGGCATATCCTTTTTACGCAAGTCTGAGCAGATAGATAATATTTATCATCATATTGGAGTTTATTGTTATTCAAAAGACTCACTCGAAAAATTTGTTCAATTAAGCCAATCTATAAATGAAATAGAAAATCGGTTAGAACAATTAAGAGCATTAGATAATAATATTGATATTAATGTTTCACTTGCAAAGTCATCTCCAATAGGGATAGATACAGAGGAAGATTATCTAGCCTTAAAAAAAATAATGGAATATAAGAATTGATGAGTAAAATTTATTTTCAAGGAACCTTTGGTGCATATTCTCATTTAGCAGCGCTTTCAATCGATCCTAAAGCAGAAATCTTACCTTGTAAAACTTTTGATGATTGTTTTAACAAAGCATCTGAAGAACCAGATAGCAGAATTATAATTCCAGAGTCGAATAGAATTACTGGTAACATTGGAATTGAATATTTAATTTTTAAACATAGGCTAAATATTTATAAAGAGCATTTTCAAAAAATTGAGCATAATTTATTAGGTCAGCCTGGGGCAAAATTAAAGGATATCAAAGAAGTATATTCACACGCACAAGGATTATCTCAATGTTCAAAGTTTATAAAAGAAAATAATTTAGCAGAACATATTAGAGCGGATACAGCTGGATCTGCTGAAATGATTTCTAAAACAAAAGATGTTAAGCAATCAGCTATAGCATCCTCATTGAGTGCCGAAATTTATGGCTTAGAAGTAATAAAAAAAAATATTGAAAACGAAAGTGGAAATTTAACAAGATTTTTAGTTATGGGAAAAAATATTTCTCAACCAGAATTTAAAGATAAAACTTATATAACTTCTTTTTTATTTAAATTGAAAAGTAAACCAGCTGCCCTCTATCAATCATTAGGAGGTTTTGCAATTAATGGTGTTAATTTAACCAAACTACAGAGTTATCCAGAAAAAAATAGTTTCGATTCCTATTTTTTTTTATGTGATTTGGATGGACACATAGAAGATACAAAAGTTCAGAAATCTCTTGAAGAGCTAGGCCTACATTGTGAGGATTTTCACGTTCTGGGTGTTTTTGAAGCAGACAACTTAAGACAAAAAAAATAAAAATCTTTTCTTGTAGATTAGAAATTTAAACTGCTATAATGGTCTTGGAGGCTAGAGGTGGATGCTGCTTGAACCCGACCAGATCTTAACGGAAGCAGTCGTAGAGACAGTTATTCAGGTTCTAGTCTCCTTATATATGTATGAATAATAACTCAAAAGTATTAGCATTAAAATATAGACCACAAACTTTTGATGATCTTATTGGTCAAGAGGTTGTTGCGGAAACAATCACCAATTCGATTAAAGCTAACAAAATACCTAATGCATATTTGTTCACTGGTATAAGGGGAATAGGAAAAACTACTACTGCAAGAATTGTTGCAAAAGCACTTAATTGCTCAAATGGAATAGAAAATAAATGTAAAATTAAATGTGATAATTGTGATGCGATTACAAATTCAAATCATATCGATGTTCTTGAGATGGATGCCGCAAGTAAAACAGGCGTAGATGACGTAAGAGATTTAATTGAATTTTCTAGATATGGGCCAACATCTGCAAAATATAAAATTTTCATAATTGATGAAGTTCATATGCTTAGCAAGCAAGCATTTAATGCATTATTAAAAACTTTAGAAGAGCCACCAGAATATTTAAAATTTATTTTTGCTACAACAGAAATAAAAAAAATTCCTATTACTGTTGTTTCTAGATGTCAAAGATTTGATTTGTCTAGAATTAAATCCTCAGAATTATTAGAATATATAAAATTAATTAAAGATAAGGAAAATGGAAAAATAACAGAAGATGCTCTTAAGCTTATAGTAAAAATTTCGGAAGGTTCTGTTAGAGATGCTTTATCATTATTAGATAGAGCATTATTAAGTTTGGATAATGGAAAGGAATTGGATTTAAATTCAGCTCAGAAAATTTTTGGATATTTCGATAAATCTCAATTAATTGATTTATTTGAGCTGATTTTAAAAGGTGAAGAAACAAAAGTAATAAATATTTATAGAAAAATTTATGACCAAGGTGTTGAACCAAAAGTTTTTATTAATGACTTCTTAGAGTTACTTTATTATTTTAAAAATATTAATTCTTTAACTTTAGAAAGCACAAACTTTTCATTAAATGATGAAGAATTTTCTAAAATTAAAAATTTATCAAATCAAATAGATTCAGAGGTATTGATATTATTTTGGCAATTTGCCATTTCTTCTCTTGAAGAAATTGATATTGTTTCTAACCAGCACCTTTCAATTGAAATGTTCTTAATAAGACTAATGCATTTAAGTTCTGTAAAATCTAAAAATAAAGTTGAAAAAGTAGAGATTGATTTGAAGAGTGAAAATTTAGTTAACAATAAAGAAACTGAATTAACTCCTAAAACAATCAACCAAATTAAGAATGTTGCACAAGAAGAAAAAACTAAACCAGAAGCACAAACAGATATTAAAGGAGAAAAGAAAATCAATATAAATGCATTTGAGGACTTAATTGAAATCTGTTCAAAAAAAAAGGAGATCAAACTAAAATACGAATTAGAAAAAAATGTTAATCTCGTAAAATTCGAAAAAAATAGAATTGAAATATCTTTTAATGAAAGTTTAGACAAAGATTTTGTAAAAGATTTATCATCAAAACTTTTCGAATGGACTGATGAGAGATGGATTATTACATTTAGTAAATTAAAAGGGCAAATGTCAGTAAAAGATAAAGAAAAAAATGAAAAAAAACAATTAATAGATGAAATGAAAAATTCAGAAATATTTAAAAGTGTTTTGGATAGATTTCCTGATGCAGAATTAATAGATGTAAATTCAAAAAAAGATGGAGCTGATAATGACTGATTTTAGTAAAATTTTAGATAAAGCAAAAGAACTTGAAGTCAAAATGAAAGAAAGCCAACAAAAGATTAAGGAAATTAGAGTTGAAGGAGTTTCAGGCTCAAATTCTGTAAAGATAATTTTGGATGGAGAGGGAGAGATGCAAACAATAAAGTTATCTGATGAAATTATGAAAGAAGACAAAACCATAATTGAAGATTTAATTGTTGCAGCACATAATAGTGCCAAATCTCAACTTAAATCAAAAACAACTGAGGAAATTTCAAAAGCAACAGGTGGGTTTGGAATTCCAGGTTTTAAATGGCCCTTATAAAATATGGAAAATGGTAATGAGATAGATGATTTAATTAAACTGATATCAAAATTGCCTGGCTTGGGTCCTAAATCAGCAAAGCGGATTGTACTAAAGTTAATTAATAATAGAGATGAACTAGTAAAACCTTTGGCAAAATCATTAGCGGATGTTTATAAAAATATTTCTAGATGCAAAATTTGTGGGGCTCTTAAATCTATTTCAATAGAGTGTGATTATGAAAATTGTAAAATTGTAGATAAAAAATATGAAAAAATTTGTGTAGTAGAAAATATATCTGACCAGTGGAGTATAGAAAGTTCAAATATATATAAAGGTTATTTTCACATTTTAGGAGGCACTATTTCATCAGCTGGACAAAAAAAAGAGGATTTATTAATTAATTCTTTAGTGCAAAGAGTTAAAAAAGATAAGATAGAAGAAGTCATACTCGCAACTAGTGCAACTGTTGAAGGTCAAACAACTGCATATTATATTCAAGATAGTTTAAAAAATTTGAATGTTAAGATTACTAAATTAGCACAAGGATTACCTGTTGGTGGAGAAATTGAAAGTTTAGATGATGGAACTTTATTTTCTGCTTTTAAAAATAGGTCTAATTTGGTTTCGAACTCAGATTAGATTTTTTTTTCAATCTATTTAAATGAAGTAATGGTTCAGTATAACCTGAAGGTTGTTCTTTACCTTTAAACACTAAATCACACGCAGTTTGAAATGCTATAGATTTTTCATAATCACTGCTCATTTTAACATATAGTGGATCATCTTTGTTCTGGTCGTCTACTATTTTTGCCATCTCTTTCATTATTTCAGTTACTTGTATTTTGGTTGTAATACCATGATGTATCCAGTTTGCGATATGCTGAGATGAAATTCTAAGAGTGGCCCTGTCTTCCATCAAACCTATATTGTTAATATCTGGTACTTTAGAACAACCTACACCCTGATCGACCCATCTCACAACATACCCTAATAGAGTTTGTGCAGAATTGGAAATTTCTTTATTTATATCTTCTACAGACCAATTAGGTCTATCTGCTATTGGGATGGTTAAGAGATCATCAAGTTTAGCTGGTTCTCTATCAATTAATTTTTTTTGTTCGTTAAAAATATTTATTTCATGATAATGTAAAGCATGTAAAGCAGCTGCTGTTGGAGAAGGAACCCATGCGCAGTTTGCACCTGCTTTTAAGTGTCCTGTTTTTTGCTCCATCATATCTTTCATTTTGTCTGGCATTGCCCACATTCCTTTTCCAATTTGAGCTTTACCAGAAAACCCACAACTTAAACCAATATCAACATTGTTATTTTCGTATGCATTAATCCATTTAGATGATTTCATATCACCCTTTTTAATCATAGGGCCAGCTTCCATTGATGTATGCATTTCATCACCAGTTCTATCTAAGAAACCAGTATTGATAAAAAAAACTCTATTTTTAAGACTTCTAATACATTCTTTTAAATTTGCTGATGTTCTTCGCTCTTCATCCATAATCCCAATCTTACATGTGTACTTAGGTAAATTTAGAACTTCCTCAACTTTAGAAAAAATTAAATCTGTAAATGCTGTCTCGTCTGGACCATGCATTTTAGGTTTTACAATATAAACTGATCCAGTTCTTGAATTATTTTTATTTTTAATATCATGAAGCGCAGCTGCTGTAGTTATAAAAGCATCCATAATTCCTTCAGGTATTTCACTTCCATCACTTAATAAAATTGAAGGGTTAGTCATCAGATGACCAACATTTCTTACTAGCAAAAGACTTCTTCCGTGTAATTTTAAACCTTTACCATCTTTTGAGATATAACTTCTATGTGGATTTAATTTTCTCTCAAATAATTTTCCTTCTTTTTCAAATTTTGACTTAAGGTCTCCTTTCATTAGGCCTAGCCAATTTCGATAACAAATAATTTTATCTTCTGAGTCAACAGCTGCTACACTATCTTCATTATCACAAATTGTTGACACTGCTGATTCTAGTATAATATCGCTAATACCTGCATGATCTTGTTGAGCAGCAAAAGCTCTTGAGTCTTTTAGAATTTCAATATGTAAATTATTATTTTTTAAAATAATTGCAGAAGGATTATCACTTTCGCCTCTATGGCCAACAAATTTATTTTCGTCCTCCAAATCAAAAATATCAGCACCTTTCAAAACTTTTAATTTTCCATATTTTACAGCAATGCTTGTAATTTTATTCCAGCTTAGTCCAGCTAATGGAAAGTACTTATCTAAAAAATCCCTTCCATATTTTATAACCATTTCACCTCTTAAAGGATCATATCTTTCAGATACGCTATCTTCAGATTGTTCAATTACATCTGTACCATAAAGACTATCATATAAACTCATCCATCTTGCATTCGCGGCATTTAATGCATACCTTGCATTCATGACAGGCACAACTAACTGAGGCCCAGCTATACTTGCAATTTCCTCATCAACATTTTCAGTTTCTATTTTAAAATCAGGTCCTTGATTTTTTAAATAACCAATTTCTAATAAAAATTTTTTGTACTCATCTAAATTAAATTCTTTACCTTTATTTTTGATATGCCAATCATCTATTTTCTTCTGTAAATCTTCCCTAAATTTAATTAATTCTTTATTTTTTGGCGCAAGTTCATCGAGTGTTTTTTCTAGACCTGACCAAAAATTTTCTGAAGATACATTTGTATTTTTTAATAATTCATCATTTACAAAGTTTGATAGCTTTTCAGATACCTGAAGATTATTAATTTTAATGTATTTTTCTTGCATAGCACTTAATTCGTACCCCATCTGTATTTTTGCCTGAGAGCTTTACTCCTTCGGCGGAAATCAATCTCTTTCCAGAGTGTTATGCTTTAATCGGTCCTTTTGCCTGAGAGTTTCCGGGGTGGTTGCTCCTTCGGCGCTATAAATAGTCTCTCCCGATAATGAATTTGTATCTGTTAAATGATTTAAGTCAATTAATAAGAATTACACCTTATTTAATATCATTTTATTGCCTTTTTTGTATTTTAACCATCCGCTATAAATAAAAAATGAAAAATTATCTAAATTTTGAAACAGAAATTAAAGATCTAGAAAACGAACTAGAAAAATTGAAAGATCCTTACAATCAAGAGGGATTAACAGAAGTCGATACTCAAAAAATTTCAAGCACTCAAACAGAAATAGATGAAAAATTAAAAAATATTTACTCTAATTTAGATCCTTGGCAGACTACTATGGTTGCTCGTCATGAAGATAGGCCTAAAGCAAAATTTTTTATTGATAATTTGTTTGAAGACTTCATTTCATTATCTGGAGATAGATATTATGGAGAGGATAAATCAGTATTAACTGGATTTGCAAAGTTCAATGGAAAATCTGTTTTAGTTATAGGTCAAGAAAAAGGAGAAGATTTAGATAGTAGGATTGAGAGAAATTTTGGAATGATGAGACCAGAGGGTTATAGAAAAACTATAAGATTAATGAACTTAGCAAACAAATTTAATATTCCCATAATCTCTTTTATTGATACTCCAGGAGCATATCCAGGAGTAGGAGCAGAAGAGAGAGGACAAGCCGAAGCAATTGCAAAATCAATTGAATGCTGTATGGAGCTTAAAGTTCCAACAATTGCAATAATTATAGGCGAGGGTGGTTCTGGTGGAGCAATTGCATTAGCTTCATCAAATAAAGTCCTTATGCTAGAAAATGCAATTTATTCAGTAATATCCCCTGAGGGATGTGCAACTATTCTATGGAGAGATCCAAAAAAAATGCTTGATGCTGCGAAAGCTATGAAACTTTCAGCTAAAGATTTATTAAAATTAAAAGTTATTGATGAAATAATTGAAGAACCTTTAGGTGGTGCGCATAGAGATAGAGATATTATATTAAATAACGTGAGAGAAACTTTATCAAAAAATTTAAAATATTTTGATGAATTATCTTTTGAAGAAATAATGAATGAGAGAAAAAATAAATTTCTTAAAATTGGAAGAAACGATGGTTTTATAACTAGCACTGAGGATCTAAGCACATTAACTATTAAGAAAAATAATTTTGATAAAATTTTAAAATCAAAAAAAGTATTATCAGCTATTGCTGGTGGATTAATTTTAATTTCTTTAATTGTGTTATTTATTTAAATTTATAAAGCACCGTGACAATGCTTGAATTTTTTTCCAGATCCACAAAAACATGGTTCATTTCTTCCCATTTTTTTATTGTTTGAAATTTGTTTAGAAATATCGTTTTGTTTGTTTTCATTTTCCTGGTTTGAATCTAGAACAACTTTTAAGTTCATTAAAATAGTTAAATAATCTAATTTTAATTTTTCTAAAAGATTTGAAAATAATTCAAATGCTTCTTTTTTATATTCAACTAATGGATCTCTTTGACCATAAGATCTTAACCCTATAACTTGTCTTAATTGCTCTAAATATTGAATGTGTGATTTCCAGTTTAAATCAATTGATTGAAGAAAAATTCTTTTTTCAATTTCTTTTGCATGATCTTCACCTAGAAGTTTAATCCGTTCTTTTCTAGTTTCTTGAAATTTATTAGAAATCTTTTCTCTAAAATCTTTATCTTTTGACTCAATTAAATCCTTAAATTCAGTTTCTTCAAAGCTTTTCCCAACTATTTGCTTAGTTTTATTATTAAATTCATTACTTTTAGGATTGGATAAATTTGAAATTTTTAACTTTATTAAATCATCAGCTATTTCTTTTAAAAATTCATTTGAATAATCAAAGATATTTTCACTATTCATCGCATTTTTTCTTTGTGAAAATATCACATGCCTTTGATCATTAAGAACGTTATCAAATTTAATTAGTGTTTTTCTTATATCAAAATTTCTTGCTTCTACTTTCTGTTGAGCTCGCTCTAATGCTTTATTAATCCATGGATGATCAATACTTTCACCGTCCTTAAGTCCTAGTTTTTCTAGCATACTATTCATAGACTCTGATCCAAAAATTCTCATTAAATCATCCTCTAAGCTAACGTAAAATATAGAGCTGCCTTCATCTCCTTGTCTTCCAGATCTTCCTCTAGCCTGGTTATCGACTCTTCTAGACTCCATTCTCTCTGTGCCAATTACAAATAAACCACCTAAAGATTTAATTTTATCTTTATTTATTTTAAGCTGGTCTTCTGAAATAGAACCCTTCTTGCCACCAAGTTGGATATCAACTCCTCTTCCTGAAATACTTGTTGTAATAATTAATGAATTCTCTTTTCCTGCATTTGCAATTATCTCTGCTTCATTTTCGTGATTTTTTGCATTTAATACTACATGTTTAATATTTTTTTGATTTAACAAATTTGAATAAACTTCAGATTTATTAATACTTGAGGTAAATACCAAAATAGGCTGGCCTAATTTATTTCTTTCTATTATTTTATCTATAATTGCATCATTCTTTTCTTTTTCTGTTCTAAAAATTAAATCATTAAAATCCTTTCGGATCATCTCTTGATTTGTTGGAATAACAACAACTGGTAGATTATAAATTTCAAAAAATTCCTCAGATTCTGTAGCGGCTGTACCAGTACAACCAGATAATTTTTTATAAAGCTTAAAATAATTTTGATAGGTTATTGAAGCTAATGTTTGATTTTCAGCCTGTACTTGAATTTTTTCTTTAGCCTCTAATGCCTGATGTAAACCATCCCCAAATCGTCTGCCTTCTAAAATTCTTCCAGTAAGTTCGTCAATAATTTTAAGACTTCCATCTTTAACAATATAATCTCTTCCCTTTTCAAATAAATGATTTGCTCTTAAAGCTTGGTTAACATGGTGAACTAAATGTAAATTTTCTGGATCATAAAAATTATTATTTTTTAAAATTCCAGCGTCAGAAAAAAGTTTTTCAACATTATTAATTCCATCATTTGTTAATAAAATACTCTTTTCTTTTTCATCTATTTCAAAATCTTTATTATTTAAGATTCTAATTAATTTATCAATTGCAAGATATTGGGCCGTTTTATCTTCAGCTGCCCCAGAAATTATCAAAGGTGTTCTCGCTTCATCAATCAAACATGAGTCTATTTCATCTACTATTGAAAAATTATGATCTCTCTGAACCATTTGCTCTTCAGAAAATTTCATATTATCCCTTAAGTAATCAAAACCCAATTCACTGTTAGTTGCATAGGTGATATCACAATTATAATTTCTTTTACGTTCAGCATCATCTTGATAATTATTAATAAATCCCGATGAGAGACCAAGAAAATTATAAATTTGTCCCATTTCAATGGAATCTCTTTTTGCAAGATAATCATTTACTGTTACTATATGAACACCTTTGCCGTTTAATGCATTTAAATAGGCAGCAAGTGTTATAGTTAAAGTTTTTCCCTCTCCAGTTCTCATTTCTGCAATCTTGCCTTCATGTAAAGCTACACCTCCTATTAACTGAACGTTAAAATGTTTTTCTTTTCGTGTTCGTTTGGCAGCCTCTCTGACTAAAGCAAAAGCTTCTGGAAGTAACTCGTCTAAAGTTTTTCCATCTTTTATCTGGTTTTTAAATTCATTAGTTTTATTTGGAAAGTCATCGTCATTTAAATTTTTAAAATCTTCCTCATGTAAGTTTATTTTTTCAACAATTTTGCCAATTCTATCGAGCTCTTTTTGATTACTAGATTTGATAAATTTTGTGATTAAATTTAATGGGTTAAACATGACTATTTGATTTATTCTTTACTTATATTGTTTAATATATGTATTAAATAAATAATTTAAACAATATGGGAATTAATTTAACAAATTTTTTATCATCTCAATCAAAAAATACTAAAATGATTGATTTTCAAGACCTTGATCATTTAGACGGTCTTTCAATATCAGTTGTTTCCGCAAATTTATACAAAGATATAAGAGATGATTTATCAATGTTCTATTTCAGAGAAGGTGCTAATTACGCTTCCGTTTATACTCAATCAAAAATTATATCTGAAAATATAAAATGGAACATTAACCAAAGACCAAAAAAAATATACTCACTTATTGTAAATACAAGAAACGCTAATGCTTTCACTGGAAAGCAAGGTTACGAGAGTTTAAAAAAAATAGCAGATTTAACCTCAAAATTATTAAATAAAAAACAAGAAGAAGACGAGGATAATCCTAAAAAAATTTCTACAAAAAATATAATTTTTGGTTGCACAGGCACTATTGGAGAAAAGTTTCCATATGAAAAAATTTCCAACAATATTCCAAATTTAATAAATAAAATTCGTTACACCCAAAATAAATTCATTTGGATGAAGGCAGCCCTTGCAATCATGACTACGGATACGAAGCCAAAATTAGCTATGGAGGAATGTAATATTGGAAGTGAAAAAGTAAAAATATATGGAATAGCCAAAGGATCAGGAATGATATATCCAAATATGGCAACAACACTTGTATATATATTTACTGATGCAACTTTATCTAATGATATTTTAGGAAAGTTATTAAAAAAAAATATAACCAATACATTTAACGCAATTTCTTGTGATGGGGATACAAGTACCAATGACATGGCAACTATTTTTGCAACTAATGAAGTAAAAAATTACCAAGTAAAAAATGTCAATGAAAATAAAATCAAAGATTTTGATAAAGCTCTAAATAATGTTCTTTTAAATTTAGCTAAAAGAGTTGTTGCAGATGGTGAAGGAGCATCAAAATTCATAGCAATCAATGTGAGTAAGTGTAAAAATGAGATAGAAGCAAAAAAAATTGCTTTTTCAGTTGCAAATTCTTCATTAGTAAAAACTGCAATTGCTGGAGAAGATCCAAATTGGGGACGAGTTATAATGGCAATCGGTAAAGCTGGGCCTAAAATTAATTTAAATAAATTATTAATTAAATTTGGAAATATAACAATTGTAGAAGGTGGAAAATTAAATCAAAGTTACGATGAAAAGCAAACAGCAAATTATATGAAAGGAGAAAACATAGAGATAAATATTGAAACTTTTACAGGAAAGAAGAACTTTACAGCTTATACGATGGATTTAACAAAAAAATATATTGAAATTAATGCGGACTATAGAAGTTAACTTATTGAAAAATTAAAAAGTATAATTAATTAAGAGTTATGATTAAATATAAACTAATCTGTAAAGACTGTGATTTAAAATTCGACAGTTGGTTTGCATCTTCAAACGAGTATGAAAGATTAAAAAAGAAAAAATTTTTGAATTGCCATAATTGCAATTCTGTAAAAATTGAAAAAACAATTATGGCCCCTCAGCTAATAAGTCATAAACCAAAAACTGATGAAAAAGTAAAATTAGAAAAATACAATATTGTAAAAAAAACTATAAAAGATTATCAAAAATTTATTAAAAATAATTTTGATTATGTTGGTGATAATTTTGCTTATGAAGCAAGATCAATTCATTACAATGGTAAAAAATCAAAGGGTATTTACGGCAGTGCATCAAAGGAAGATTTAAAAGAATTAAAAGAAGAAGGTATAGATGCTCAAATGATCTCTTGGATAGATGAAAAGGAAAATTAGTTTTTAATAAACTTTGCTATGTAGTTTACAGATAAATCTCTAGAAATACTCCATTCATCTTTAATAATGTTAAAATTCATACCCTCTAATTTATTGAGAGATAAATCATATCTCATCAAAATTTTTTTAAGATCTTCAGGTTTAACAAATTTTTCCCATTCGTGTGTTCCAATTGGAAGCCATCTCAAAACATACTCTGCTCCAACAATTGCAAAAATATAAGATTTTAAAGTTTTATTTATTGTTGCAACAAACATTAGTCCATTTTTTTTTAAAAGTTTTGAGCAAGACTTTAAAAAAAAATCTATATCCTCTACATGTTCAACAATTTCCATATTCAAAATAACATCAAATTTTTTTGTAAATTTAAGTTTTTCTGGTGACGAACATAAATAATTAATTTTTAGTTTGTTTTTCTTTGAATGAAGTTTTGCGATTTTTATATTTTTATCAGATGCATCGATACCTGTTACATTTGCTCCCATTCTTGACATTGGTTCAGATAGTAACCCTCCACCACATCCAATATCTAAAATATTTATTCCTGATAAAGGTCTGAATTTATTTTTTAATTTGAAATTATTAATAATATTTTCCTTTATATATTTTATTCTTGTTGGATTAAATTTATGAAGCGGTTTGAATTTACCATCGGGATCCCACCATTCATCGGCCATTTTAGAAAATTTATCTATTTCTTTTTTATTTACGCTGGTCATTGTGATAAATAGTTGACATAATAATTTAGATGTATTTTATCCATTATTTATTAAATATTAATAATTAAAGCTAGCATGAAAACTATCGTATTAAAATTTGGCGGAACATCTGTTGGAACTATAGATAGAATTAAAAAGGTATGCAAAATTATTGCTTTTTACAAAAAGAAAAAAAATAAGGTAGTAGTTGTTTCATCAGCAATGAGTGGTGTGACAAATGAGTTAATTAATAAATCTAAACTGATAAGTAGCAATTTTGATAGAGCAGAATATGATGCATTAGTTTCGACTGGAGAACAAGCATCATGCGCACTTATTGCTGGTAGACTAAAACATAATGGGTTTAAATCAAGATCTTGGATATCATGGCAATTACCAATTTTAACAGATGGTCCTCATTCAAGTGCAAGGATTAGTTCAGTAGGTATTAAAGAACTAAATAAATATATAAATTCAGGTGGAATACCCATAATCACTGGTTTTCAAGGTGTTAGTAATGATTTTAGAATTACTACTATAGGAAGAAGTGGATCTGATGCAACAGCAATCGTGCTCGCAAAATTTATTAAAGCTGATGAATGTATAATTTATACAGATGTAGATGGAGTTTACACTACAGATCCAAGGCAATATAAAAAAGCAAAAAAAATTAATAAAATTTCTTATGATGAGATGCTAGAAATGGCATCTCTTGGCTCGAAAGTAATGCAGCCTACGTCAGTTCAGGATGCTAAGTTAAATAAAATTGATATTAAAGTTAAATCTTCTTTTGTTTCAAAAAGTGGAACTTTGATAACAGGGTCTAAAAAGATTTTTAGCAATCAAATTATAACTGGAATTTCTTCTACAAAAAATGATGCTAAAATTACAATTATAGGTGTTAAGGATAGACCTGGAGTAGCAGCATCAATTTTTAGACCATTATCTAAGAATTTAATTAACGTTGATATGGTTGTCCAAAATATCTCTCAAAATGGAAAAGAAACAGATTTAACATTTACAATTAAGTCTGAGGATTTGAAAAAAACTGAAAGATTAATAAAAAAAAATAAGTCAATATCATATAAAAAATTATCTTTTGATAAAGATCTATCAAAAGTTTCTATTATTGGAGTAGGAATGATAACTACACCTGGAATAACTTATAGAATGTTTCAAGCATTAGCCTCGAAAAAAATAAATATTCTTGTTATATCTACCTCTGAAATAAAAATTTCAGTGTTGATTTCCTCTAAGAGTGTTAAAAAAGCAGTAGCAGTCTTACACAAAGAATTTAAACTAGACTAATTTTATGAGCCTTAGGCCTTTTAGAAATATTGATAGAAAAAAAACGAAAGTAATTAATGTAGGTGATGTAAAAGTTGGAGGGGATAATCCAATTTCAGTTCAATCTATGACCAACACATTGACAACTGATGTTTTGGCAACAATAAAACAAATTCAAGAAATTCATGAGGAAGGTGCGGATCTTGTAAGAGTGTCTTGTCCAGATGAAGAATCCTCAAAAGCTTTAAAAGAAATAACTAAAAATGTTCAAATTCCTGTAATTGCTGATATCCATTTTCATTATAAGAGAGCTATTGAAGCTGCAGAAAATGGCGCAAAGTGTTTAAGAATCAATCCAGGAAACATCGGTGATAAAAAAAAAATTCATGATGTTTTAAAAGCTGCAAAAAATAATGATTGTTCAATTAGAATAGGCGTTAATGCTGGATCTTTAGAAAGAGATATTCTTGAAAAATACAAAGAACCGTGTCCAGAGGCATTGGTAGAAAGTGCTTTAAGAAATATAAAAATTTTAGAGGATGAAGATTTTTTTAATTTTAAAGTAAGTGTAAAATCTTCCGATGTATTTTTATCAATTGCAGCTTACAGACAACTTTCCAAGGCGATGAATTATCCATTGCACTTAGGAATAACAGAAGCAGGAGGGTTTGTTACAGGTAGTATTAAGTCTGCTATAGGTCTTGGATCACTTCTTTTGGAAGGTATTGGTGATACCATAAGGGTGTCTTTATCTGACGATCCTGTAAAAGAAGTTAAAATTGGAAATGAAATTTTAAAGTCTTTAGGATTAAGAAACAGAGGAGTAAAAATTATATCTTGCCCATCCTGTGCAAGGCAAGCTTTCCAAGTAATTGATACAGTAAAAATACTAGAGGAAAAATTATCCCATATAAAAACTCCAATAACACTGTCTATTATAGGCTGTGTTGTAAATGGTCCAGGCGAAGCTGCTTTGACTGATATTGGAATAACTGGCGGTGGAAAAGGAAATAATATGCTTTACTTATCAGGCGTTCAAAGTGAAAGGATATTAACAGATGAAATTATAAATAAAGTAGTTTCAGAAGTTGAAAAAAAAGCTGCTGAGATAGAAAAAAAATAAAATAAATGATACCAACAAAGACAATTGAGGAGTTAATTGTAAAGCATTCAACATTAGAAAAAGAACTTTCTTCAGGAGAAATAGACAAAAAATTATTTGCAGAAAAGTCAAAAGAGTATTCAGATATTAATGAAGTTATTGAAATTGCAAAAAAATATCTTTCTTTTGAACATGATAAGAAAGAATTAGAAAAAATTTTAAGTGACCAAACATCGGATGACGAACTTAAAAAAATGGCTGAGACTGAATTAATAGATATAAAATCACAATATGAAATTAATGAAAAGAAACTAAGATTATTTTTATTGCCAAAAGATGAGGCTGATAAAAAAAATGCAATTATTGAAATTAGAGCAGGAACTGGTGGGTTAGAAGCAAGTTTATTTGCATCTGACCTATTTAAAATGTATGAAAAAGTTAGTCACAAAAAAAAATGGTCTTTAGAACTTATCTCAATTTCTAGAAGTGATGCAGGAGGTTTAAAGGAAGTTATAGCCTCAATTAAGGGAAGTAACATTTATTCTACATTAAAATATGAAAGTGGGGTTCATAGGGTACAAAGAGTACCTGATACTGAAACGCAGGGAAGAGTGCACACATCAGCAGCAACAGTTGCAGTCCTACCTGAGGCTGAGGAGGTAGATTTAAAAATTAATGATGCTGATTTAAGAATAGATGTATTTAGAGCAGGAGGACCAGGTGGACAATCAGTAAATACGACAGATAGTGCAGTTAGAATTACTCATATACCGACAGGTCTATCAGTGTCTCAACAAGATGAAAAGTCTCAACATAAAAACAAAGCTAAAGGAATGAAAATCTTGCGAGCGCGCCTCTATGAGCTTGAAAGATCTAGGATAGATCAAGAAAGATCTCAAGATCGAAAGACGAAGATCGGAAGTGGAGATAGGTCAGAAAGAATTAGAACTTATAATTTTCCTCAGGGTAGAGTTACAGATCATAGAATTAACCTTACACTCCATAAATTAGATGAATTTTTGGAGGGAGAGGCATTTGATGAAATGATTGAATCTCTAACTTTACAAGCTCAAGAAGAAAGCCTTAGTAACTTGAAGTAATATATGAATATTAATTTAGCTATTAAAGAAGGTTCAAGAATTTTAAAAAATAAATTTATATCAAATTCACAACTGGACGCTGAAATTTTAATGGCAAAAACAATTAATAAAGATAGGAACTATATTTTGTTGAATTGTAATAACTCAATTAATAAAAATGATTTAAAATACTTTCATGAGTTAATTGAGCAAAGATCTTTAGGTAAGCCAATTGCTTATTTAGTTAATAAAAAACAATTTTGGGATTCAGAGTTTTTTATTACAGGTGATACATTGATACCAAGACCAGACACAGAGTTGGTTGTTGAAAAAGTATTACAATTTACAAAACAAAGAAATAAATTGAATATTTTGGATATAGGAGTTGGTTCAGGCTGTATTCTTCTCTCCATATTAAAAGAGAGAAAAAATTTTTATGGAACAGGGATCGATATAAGTAAAAAATGTCTAAATATAAGTAAAATGAATGCAATTACTCTCAAAGTTAGTTCGAGATTAAAATTATATAAATCAGATGTTGACAAATTCAATTTAGGTAAATATGATTTAATTGTTTCTAATCCTCCTTATATTAAAACAAAAAATATTAAATATTTGGAAAGAGATGTTGCTAATTTTGAGCCAAGAATAGCATTAGATGGTGGATTAGATGGTTTATCAGAAATCAGAAAAGTAATAAAAAAATCTTCTGGACTGATAAAAAAAAATGGCAAATTTATTTTAGAGATCAGTTTTGATCAAAAAAATAATGTAAAGGATATATTAAAAAAAGAGGGTTTTTATATAAATAGCATCGAAAAAGATCTTGCAAATAACGAAAGGTGCATAGTCAGTACAAAAATATAATCAATTCATATTATGGTAACATTTAGAAATAACAATAATCATAGAAGAAACAATTTTAGAAGAAATACCAGGAATTTCAAGTCAAGCTCTGAAAATTCTAAATTTAGTTCTAATTTTTCAAACAACGATAACTTCAAGAGAAAATCTCCTGGAAGAAACAATCATAATGCTCCAAAGTTAATAGAAAAATATAATGATTTGGCAAGAGAGGCCCTATCAAATGGTGACAAAATTTTATCTGAGAATTATTTGCAGCATGCAGACCATTTTAAAAGAATACTTAATGAAAGAGAAAGCTTTAAGAGAGACAAGTTTTCATTTGATAAATTACAAGATAATTTTGATGGCGTTGAAGAAACTGTAGAAAATTCTGATCAAAATTCAAATAAAGACGTAGAAGATAAATCTTTAGAAGAAGATAAAATTCAAGAAAGTGCAAAATCTCAATTAGAAGTGAGTTAGTTTATTCCAAGTATTTTTTCAGATTTAAGTACATCTAATTTAATTTTTTTAGTTTCAAATAGTTTTCTTTCTTTACCTTTTAAGATTTTACCTGAGGGTAATTTTAATTTTTGAGAATTCACTTTTTTTCCGTTTACAATTACCTCATAATGCAAATGTGGACCAGTAGATTTGCCAGTTGAACCAACATAGCCAATAGTTTGACCTTGCTTAACTCTTACACCAGATTTTATTCCACGTGCAAATTTTGACATATGAGCATAAACTGTTTGATAAGTTGAATTGTGTTTAATTTTTACACAGTTTCCCCCTCCACCACACCAACCAGCTTTTATCACAATTCCATCGCCTGATGCCATTATAGGAGTTCCCATAGGTGCTGCAAAGTCTGTACCTCTATGCATTTTATTATAACCATCAATTGGATGTTTTCTCATTCCAAATGGAGAAGAGAGTCTTGCTCCATTAATCGGAGTTTTCATTAAAGCCTTTTTTACACTTTTGCCATTTTTATCATAATGACCTTCACTTCCTTTGTTATCAAAATAATATAAATTATTATCTTGACCACTAAGATTAAGGTTTGCAAAAAGAATTTCTCCTGTTTCAGATATTTCGTTTTTTTCATTTAAAAATATTTCATACATAATTTGAAATTTATCGTTTTTTCTAATGTCTCTTTGAAAGTCAACTTGAAATCCATAAATTCTTGCAAATTCAACAATT
Source organism: uncultured Pelagibacteraceae bacterium (assembly GCA_902635515.1). GTDB lineage: Bacteria > Pseudomonadota > Alphaproteobacteria > Pelagibacterales > Pelagibacteraceae > Pelagibacter. Next base: position 11,252 of record CACPOD010000009.1, on the reverse strand, counting down.
ATATTAGCAGGTATATTTTGGTCTGTAGCTGTTTTATATAAACTTTGAACAATTAAATCTTCTTTATAAATTATTTTTTTGTCTAACTTAATAGATATTATTTCTTCACTAAAATAATCTTCTTCAATATTTCTCTTAAGATAAATTTTTTGTGTGTTTGAAATTTGATATATAAATTCTTCAATCTTATTATTTGTTTTATCAAGACTGAATTGAATTGTTTGTTTAGTATTTAATTTGTTTAGATTTACTTTCTTCTTTAAAGAATTTTTAATTTTTTTTATCTCTGTATTTTCTATTGAGTAACTCTCTAATATTTTATCAAATGTTTCACCTGATTTAATTTTATGTTTAATTTTTTTATATTTTGGCTCAAGACTATTTACAATTAGATTTAAAGTTTTTTTAAAGTAAATATTATCAATAAAATTATTGTATGCTTCGTAGCTTTTATTTTTTGTAAAATTAAAATAGCTTATGAAAATAATTGTTATAAAAACTAATAAAATTAATAAAAATATTTCTAATTTTTTCTTTATTTTTTTTTGAAGAATTTTAAGCATCAATATTTAATGAAGCCTAATTATTAGTTTAGACAAGAGTAAAAATCAAAAAAAACCCAGTAAAATCTATGATTTTTAATCATTTTTTTATTTATAAACGCTTGATTTCCTTTAATTTTAGCCTATAAGCACTGAACTTTCTCAATAAAAGTATTGTAAATACAATAAATTAGTGAGGATTATTGAGCCTTTTTTGCTCAATTAGCTATTTAAAAAGTAAAAATTTAAGAAGAGAAGTGTGGACGGTTAAGGTTACCAAAATTTGTCGTACACACTTCAACATCATATAAATTTTATTCTTAGAATTTATATGGAAGCTAGTGTGCGCCGTTTTTAAACTTGAGAGTTTGATCATGGCTCAGAACGTACGCTGGCGGCACGCCTAACACATGCAAGTCGAACGAAGTAGCAATACTTAGTGGCAGACGGGTGAGTAACATGTAGGTATCTGCCCTTTGGCCTGGAATAACACGAGGAAACTTGTGCTAATACCGGATAAGTCTTTACGGAGAAAGCTTTATGCACCATTGGATGAGCCTGCACTTGATTAGTTTGTTGGTGGGGTAATGGCCTACCAAGACTGTGATCAATAGCTGATTTGAGAGGATGATCAGCCACATTGGGACTGAGACACGGCCCAAACTCCTACGGGAGGCAGCAGTGGGGAATCTTGCACAATGGAGGAAACTCTGATGCAGCGATGCCGCGTGAGTGAAGAAGGCCCTTGGGTTGTAAAGCTCTTTCGTCGGGGAAGAAAATGACTGTACCCGAATAAGAAGGTCCGGCTAACTTCGTGCCAGCAGCCGCGGTAATACGAAGGGACCTAGCGTAGTTCGGAATTACTGGGCTTAAAGAGTTCGTAGGTGGTTGAAAAAGTTGGTGGTGAAATCCCAGAGCTTAACTCTGGAACTGCCATCAAAACTTTTCAGCTAGAGTATGATAGAGGAAAGCAGAATTTCTAGTGTAGAGGTGAAATTCGTAGATATTAGAAAGAATACCAATTGCGAAGGCAGCTTTCTGGATCATTACTGACACTGAGGAACGAAAGCATGGGTAGCGAAGAGGATTAGATACCCTCGTAGTCCATGCCGTAAACGATGTGTGTTAGACGTTGGAAATTTATTTTCAGTGTCGCAGCGAAAGCGATAAACACACCGCCTGGGGAGTACGACCGCAAGGTTAAAACTCAAATGAATTGACGGGGACCCGCACAAGTAGTGGAGCATGTGGTTTAATTCGAAGATACGCGCAGAACCTTACCAACACTTGACATGTTCGTCGCGACTTTAAGAGATTAAAGTTTTCGGTTCGGCCGGACGAAACACAGGTGCTGCATGGCTGTCGTCAGCTCGTGTCGTGAGATGTTGGGTTAAGTCCCGCAACGAGCGCAACCCTCACTTTTAGTTGCCATCATTAAGTTGGGCACTCTGAAAGAACTGCCAGTGATAAGCTGGAGGAAGGTGGGGATGACGTCAAGTCCTCATGGCCCTTACGTGTTGGGCTACACACGTGCTACAATGGTATCTACAACAGGAAGCAAGACTGCGAAGTTAAGCAAATCCTTAAAAGATACCTCAGTTCGGATTGCACTCTGCAACTCGAGTGCATGAAGCTGGAATTACTAGTAATCGTGGATCAGCGTGCCACGGTGAATGCGTTCCCGGGTCTTGTACACACCGCCCGTCACACCATGGGAGTTGGTTCTACCTTAAGGCAAGGTTTCAAACCCTTGACCACGGTATAGTCAGCGACTGGGGTGAAGTCGTAACAAGGTAGCCGTAGGGGAACCTGCGGCTGGATTACCTCCTTTCTAAGGATGAATGAAAGTAAAATTTCATTCTAAATAATTTACAGGATAATGTTGACCGTCCTCATTTCTCTTCTTAATGTAGTGTTTCTCTTGCATGGGGGCCGGTAGCTCAGTTGGTTAGAGCACACCCTTGATAAGGGTGGGGTCGAAAGTTCGAGTCTTTCTCGGCCCACCAATTAAGATCATGGGGGATTAGCTCAGCTGGGAGAGCGCCTGATTTGCATTCAGGAGGTCAGCGGTTCGATCCCGCTATCCTCCACCAAACACTTAGTTATAAAATATCGTGAATAAAATAATAATTAATATCAATATCTATATCCGAACATTAGTAATGTTATTAGCTAATGTTCATAAATAAAAATTTGATTCTACACAGAATTTTTTTCTGTGCATAAATCAAGCGTTTAAGGGCGTGTAGTGGATGCCTTGGCACTGAAAGCCGATGAAGGACGTGATATACTGCGATAAGTTTCGGGGAGCTGTATGTAAGTTTTGATCCGAAAATTTCCGAATGGGGAAACCCACCACTTTATGTGGTACTTTAAACTGAATACATAGGTTTAAAGAGACAACCTGGAGAACTGAAACATCTAAGTAACCAGAGGAAAAGAAATCAATTGAGATTCCGTTAGTAGTGGCGAGCGAACGCGGACTAGGCCAGTAGTTTTGTTAAAAAAATTTGAATAGTTTGGAAATGCTAACCATAGAGGGTGATAGTCCCGTATGAGTAATGTTTGACAAAATTCTTGAGTAAAGCGGGACACGTGAAATCCTGCTCGAATATAGGGGGACCACCCTCTAAGCCTAAATACTCTTCAGTGACCGATAGTGAACTAGTACCGTGAGGGAAAGGTGAAAAGAACCCCTATTAGGGGAGTGAAATAGAACCTGAAACCGCATGCCTACAATCAGTCGAAGCTCTTTTTAGAGTGACGGCGTACCTTTTGTATAATGGGTCAGTGACTTAATTTATTAAGCAAGCTTAAGCCATCTAGGTGTAGGCGCAGCGAAAGCAAGTCTTAATAGGGCGATTAGTTTAATGAATTAGACCCGAAAACGAATGAGCTTACCATGAGCAGGTTGAAAGTAAGGTAACACTTACCGGAGGACCGAACCAGTTGACGTTGAAAAGTCTTTGGATGACTTGTGGTAAGGGGTGAAAGGCCAACCAAATTCGTAGATAGCTGGTTTTCCGCGAAAACTATTTAGGTAGTGCGTTGAATAAATAGATGTTTAGAGGTAGAGCACTAAATGGGCTAGGGGGAAGAGATTCTTACCAAACCTAATAAAACTCCGAATGCTAAACATTGTTCTTCAGCAGACAGACTGTGGGTGCTAAGGTCCATGGTCGAGAGGGAAAGAGCCCAGACCACCAGATAAGGTCCCCAAATTATGATTAAGTGTGAAAGGATGTGGAAATTCCTTAACAGCCGGGAGGTTGGCTTAGAAGCAGCCATCCTTTAAAGATAGCGTAACAGCTCACCGGTCTAATAGAGTTTCTGCGCCGAAGATGTAACGGGGCTAAAATCATATACCGAATCTGTGGATTTGTAATTTTTTCGAAAATTGCAACTGGTAGCGGAACGTTCTGTAAGCCTGCGAAGGGATACCCGTGAGGGATCCTGGAGGTATCAGAAGTGCGAATGCTGACATAAGTAACGATAAAAGAAGTGAAAAACTTCTTCGCCGAAAATCCAAGGGTTTCTGCGCAAGGTTAATCCGCGCAGAGTTAGTCGGCACCTAAGGCGAGGGCGAAAGCCGTAGTCGATGGAAATAAGGTTAATATTCCTTAACCAGATGGTAGTGACGGATCTTGTAAGTTGTGAGTTCTTAATGGATTGAGCTTGCCGCGAAGAGGTTCCAAGAAATAGCTCCATCATTAGACCGTACCCTAAACCGACACAGGTGGATTAATAGAGTATATTTAGGCGCTTGAGAGAATGATGTTGAAGGAACTCGGCAAAATACTTCCGTAACTTCGGGATAAGGAAGACCTTCTTGTAGGCAACTATGGGAGGGTGGCACAAGCCAGGGAGAAGCGACTGTTTATCAAAAACACAGGGCTCTGCTAACACGTAAGTGGATGTATAGGGTCTGACGCCTGCCCGGTGCTGGAAGGTTAATGCGGTTGGTGCAAGCTAACTTCTGAAGCCCCAGTAAACGGCGGCCGTAACTATAACGGTCCTAAGGTAGCGAAATTCCTTGTCGGGTAAGTTCCGACCTGCATGAATGGCGTAACGATTTCTCCGCTGTCTCCAACATCAACTCAGTGAAATTGAATTCTCCGTGAAGATGCGGAGTTCGCGTAGTTAGACGGAAAGACCCCGTGCACCTTTACTGCAACTTTACATTGGTGTTAGGAAAAACATATTTAGTATAGGAGGGAGACATTGAAGCAAAGGCGTCAGCTTTTGTGGAGTCACCAGTGAAATACCTCTTTTGTTTTTCTTGATATCTAACTGATTGCCGTTATCCGGCATCAAGACATTGTATGGTGGGTAGTTTGACTGGGGCGGTCGCCTCCCAAATAGTAACGGAGGCGTGCGAAGGTAGGCTCAGAACGGTCAGAAATCGTTCGTAGAGTGCAATGGCATAAGCCTGCCTGACTGTGAGACTGACAAGTCGAGCAGAGACGAAAGTCGGTCATAGTGATCCGGTGGTTCTGAGTGGAAGGGCCATCGCTCAACGGATAAAAGGTACGCCGGGGATAACAGGCTGATACTGCCCAAGAGCTCATATCGACGGCAGTGTTTGGCACCTCGATGTCGGCTCATCACATCCTGGGGCTGGAGCAGGTCCCAAGGGTTTGGCTGTTCGCCAATTAAAGTGGTACGTGAGCTGGGTTCAGAACGTCGTGAGACAGTTCGGTCCCTATCTGCTATGCGTGTAGAAGAATTGAGAGGAGTTGACCCTAGTACGAGAGGACCGGGTTGAACATACCACTGGTGGACCGGTTGTAGCGCCAGCTGCAGTGCCGGGTAGCTAAGTATGGACGAGATAACTGCTGAAAGCATCTAAGCGGGAAACTCACCTCAAAACTAGTTCTTCCTATAGAGCCGTGGTAGACCACCACGTTGATAGGCTGGATGTGGAAGCGCAGTAATGCGTGCAGCTGACCAGTACTAATAGCTCAATTGGCTTGATTTATGCACTGAAAAAAATTTTATAGGTTTAATTGATATTTAATTTGTATATAACTTAAATAATAAAATGATTGATATTAATTTTTTTAAAAAATCTTCATCTTTAAAAGATAAAATAACACAAAATCTCATTACTCAAGATGAAAGCCAAGATATAATCGCCGAACTAGATAATTTAAGAAGCAAAATTCCATTCATCTACAACATAGAAACAACTAATTACTGCAATATGAAATGCGTAATGTGCCCAAGAACTATGTATATGACAAGAAAAAATATTTGGATTGATGATAATTTGTTTGAAAAACTTACCAACAAAGTAAGGATGCATGATGAAAAAGATCTAAATGAGTTTTGGAATTGGCTAGAAAAAGATTATCATTACAATCCTAACGAAGTTTCTGAAAATGGTTTTTACTTTTCGATTGTTTCTAGATGTCTTGTTCTTCATGGATTCGGAGAACCTTTTTTGGATAAAAAACTTATTGAAAGATTAGAAATTTGTAAGAAAAAAAACATTCCAACATATTTTTCTTGTACTCCAGCAACTATGACAGTTGAAAAAGCAAAGAAAGCTATGGATGCTGGATTAAATGTATTAAAGTTTTCTTTGGATGCAATGGACGAAAAAAAAATTCAATCAATTAGGGGAAAAAGAGCTAATTTTGCTGATGCAGTAAATAAGATTTTAGAATTATTAGAATACAAAAAAGAAAAAAAATTAAAAACTCTTTTAGTTCCATGCATGATCGATCTAGCAATGGAAAAAACTGATAAAAAAATGCATAAAGATTTTTTGAAATTCTGGAGTGATAAAGATGTGTTTGCTTATATTAAGAGTCAAGACAATAGATGGCTATATGAAAATGATGCAAATTTAAAAAGTAAATCACATTATGAAAACCAGTATTGCGAATATCCTTGGCTTTCTTTAACAGTTATGGCCGATGGGAATGTTGTGCCTTGTACCCAAGTTTCAAACAGTGAATTAGTGCTTGGCAATGTAAATGATAATTCATTGGAAGATATTTGGAATGGTAAAAAATATAAAGAATTCAGAAAAATGCATGTGACAGGGAAATTTCCAAAAGGACATAAGTGTAAAGAAAAATGTGATATGAAAAAGTTGTATCAGTATCTTTCTTAATTTTATCATTTCGTTAACCACAAAATGTAAAAATAATGAATAATTTAATAAAACAGAGCAAAAAAAAATAAGAATTTCCCATAAAGAACTCAAGAGAAAAAAAAATTTAAACCAATCATTTGGTGATGCTTCTTTTTTGCATATGAATCTAAAACATAAGTCTGGAATAAACAAAACTGGAAAATTTAGAGTTACTCTGGCTTGTAGATTTCATGATATGAGTGAAAACTTTAATACTGGAAAAGAGATATATCACTATAATGAAAAAGTTAAATTTTGAAAAAATTAAATTTTAATTTGTTTTTTTAAAGTATTAAAAAGATCTTCAATGGTATTATTTTTATATACCTGATTTTTAAATAAATTTTTTGCTTTTATTACATTTTTGTTATTCCACCATTTGTAAGGATCTTCTTGAATACTTATTATGTGGTTAAAAAGACTTGTTTCATTAAAAAATACAAGTTTATTTTTTTTTAAAGTAGGTAAAATTTTTTTGAATTGATTATTGAATGACCAATCTTCAGTAATATAAAGTATTGTTGGAGCAGAATAAAAGCATCTTAAATAAGCAGTAAGTGGATATCTACATATAATTAATTTCGCATTTCCTAAATAATTTTCTAACGATTTTGGTTTTGCCAAAAATTTTGATCCTATTTTTTGTTTGTACCATAAGTAGGAGTTAAAACCTTCGTTGTTGTAGGGTATAATTTTAAAATGCTTTTTAATTTCATTATTAGCTATAATTTTTTTTGATAAACTTAGAGTTTTATAAAAAAAATTTTTCATTAAATTTGATGTAGGGCCAAATCTTAAATCATTAAATGGACCTCTTTCGAGATCAACAATTAATATTTTGTTCCCTGTTGATTTAAAATATTTAGAAGTGTTAATTAAAAAAGGTCTCGGAGAATTAATAATTTTACTATGATTTTTAGAAAATTTTCCAAAAAATTTCTTTGATATTTTTATTTCATGTAGAGTTTCAAAATTTGCTTGAACTAAATCTACTCCGCCATGTCTCAAAATATATAAATTTGCACCCTTCATTTTTGGTAGTGTAATCCATAATTTAAATAAATCTGAATTTAAATGAAGTTGAGATGTTAAAATATTTTTTGGATAATGATTAATTTTTTTTACAAATTCAATATTACTATTAAAACCTTCCAAAAAATTAATTGGTAAATGTTTACTTACATTTTTTATGAATATTTTCTCGAATTCATTTTGAAATTTAAATTTGTTTATATTAAATTCACGACTTCCTTTATTAAATTTGTTTGTTGTAAAATTTTTTTCAAATATATAATTTTTATATGGAAAAATTTTAAAATATAAAAAAAGTTTCAATAAGTTAATCTTATCCAAACCTATTGCTTGAATGAATAACTTCTTACTTTTTATTTGATTAAAGAATTTAAAGTTTTTAATTTCTTCAACTTTTTTTTGTTTAACCAATTTTTGGTTTAGGTAAACTTTACCGAAGTTCTTATTTTTTAATTCATTGATAATTTCAACGCAAATATAATAATTCCATTCTTTTGAAAGAAATAAATTTATAAAATCCTGAAAATTTTGCGGGGCAGGTTTGAAGTTTTCAAAATTTGCAATTTTAACTGTAACTTTTTGATTAATTTTAGATAAAATTTTATATCTATCATAATAAACTGCTAAAAATCTCCAGAGCCAAGGACCCAGTATAATCTCCCATTTAATTTTTTTGTATCTTATTTTGTGCTTTTTATTTAATTCGTGAGCAAGTAAAGAAATTGCTCTATTATAGAAGTTTTTCAGGTATTTTAAATCTTCATATAGTTTTTTTTTATTACTCCAATGATATTGCAAAGTTCTCTTTTCATTTTGTGAAATATTGAATAATTTCAGATAAAAATTATTTATTTTTGAATATTCAAATTTTAAGTCAGATAAAATTAAATTTTTTTTCATAAAAGTTTCAATTTAGATTAGTCTTATTCTATTTGTAATAATAAAATTAAAAATTCTACAAGATTAAGTTACGTAACATGAAGCACACGGTTTAACTTGCTGTCTATTTTTATTTAAATGCTTAAACCTTAAAAGTTCATATTTTTCACTTCTCCAGATTTCGTTAATTTTATAATTTCTAATATTGCCCAATAAAAGTTCAGATTTATAATCAACATCACAAGGGTTTACTTTTCCATCCCACCAAATGAACATTCTTCGCCATAAATCACTGCACGCTTCACTAATATTATTTGGAGCCTTTTCGTAAGAATTTTCCCAAGGATTATAATCAACAAAAGCTATTTGATCCACATATTCTCTCCAAAAATTATCCATATCAGTAAATTTTTGATCTTTTGAAAATTTTACACCAGATACTCTTGTAATAATTTTTTGTTCTCTGTAATGCTTTTCTTTTATGTCTTTAAATAATTTAATATTTTTAATTACTTTTTCAAATTTACCTCTTACTCTTAATTTTTCATAAAGATTTTTATCCGCAGCATCAGCTGAAAATACTACAGTTGAAACATTGTTTGATAAAATATCATGAATATTTGTTTCATTTAATAGCGATGCATTTGTATTAATTTTTAAAGATAAAAATTTATCCTTTGAATATGATAGCATTTGTCCTAAATTTTTATTAACTAGTGGCTCACCTCTAGATGCCAAAGTAACAAATTGAACTTTATCTTCAATTTTATCAATTATTTCTTTATAAAGATCAAGACTCATAGTTCCCATATGACTACTTTTTTTATGTGAAAATTTTTTATCAGTCATAAAACAAAATACACATCTATAATTACAAACCGAGGAAGGTTCAATTTGAATTAATGGAGGATAATTGTCAGTAATTTTTTTATCAGGAAAAATTTCATATCTATATCTATGAAAAAGATAATCTAAAATTTTATTTTCAGGTAAAGTTTGTATTTCAGCTAAAGAATTATTTTTGATATTAAAATCCGATTTTTTATTTAATAATTGGTCATCACAATCACTTATTGCTTTATCAATAATTTTTAACTCATAATTACTAAATTTTTTTATTTGATTTTCATTTGATCTAAGATCTTGAATTTTTTTAATTAAATTGGAATCAACCGTATTTAAGAAAGATCTTTCTAAAAAACTATCTTTTTTTTTATAAACTTTTTTCATTATTTAAAATTTTTTTTGATCCAATATTCAACCTGAGGTAATTGCCAAGCATAATCTAAATCTAGGGCATAATTTGAAAAAATTGGTAAAATCTTGTGTCCCATCCATTTTTGAGGCAATAAACCATCCTCTATTTGCTCTATACATTTTGGTTTTACAATTGAAGCTGACATGTCTGCATAATAAACGTCCCCTTGACTATCTCTGTCACAATTTATTGTTTTCAACCCCATTTTATTAAATGGTATAAATGGATTTAAAAAACCGCTATTGTTTATTTTTCTAGCTCTAATTGGACTCCACATATTATATTTGCTTACAGTGACTGCTGAGTCTGCATTTTTATTTTTATTCAATCTTTTTATTCCCTGATTAATGATATTAGAATTAATCATAGGAGCATTGGCCATTAATAATACTATATACCTTATTTTTTCCCCATTAGTTTGCATTCTTCTTTTAGCTATTTCATAGCAATATTTATAAACATCTTCACCAAGAGCTGTGTCAGTATTAAGTTTTTTGGGTCTATCAATAAACTCAACTTTATATTTTTTAGCTATTCGTTTAATTTTTTCGCAATCTGTTGCTACGAAAATTCTTTTAATACTTTTTACTTTTTTGGCAGCTATTAAGGGATACTCACATAAATTTTTTTTTCCCACCTTTTTGGTATTTTTATTTGGAAAGCCTTTGCTTCCTTTTCTGCCAATTAAAATTGCAATATCTACAACCATATTTTAAATTTTTTGTATGCTATAAATTACTTATAATGCTGAATTTATATTTTCCTACAAAATTTTTTATTTTTAATCATATACTTTTTTAAAGCTAATGCTCTTATTATTGGATGAGCAATATAATACATATGTTTTTTATTTGATTGCTTTTTTGAGTTCAAATTAAGAAAATTTTTTAAAACTAGTTTTAAAGTTATTGCTCTAATTTTATCATTATATTTATTACTAAAAATTTTATCTTTAGTTATGGGTATAAAATTTTTTTGAAATAAAATTCTTCCATCATCAATGTTTAGATTTAAAATTAAACAATCACAATATATCTTGGTTTCCTTTAAGTAACTGTAAAAATTTGTAGTTGATCCCCTGTAGTATGGAAGTTTACCAGTATGAAAATGAATTAAATTTTTATTTTTTAAAAGTTTTCTATCCCTTACAATTTCACCAGGATAATTAGAAAAAATAAAATTTTTTTCTCGAAGTTTTAAAATATATTTAGAAACATTTTTATTGATAGATTTTGAATAAAAGGTTTTTATTTTTTTGCAACTAATCTTTTTTATTTTTTTTTTTACATTTTTTGAAGTTAAAGAATTTTTTTTGTCATCTAGGTAAATTAGTGTTTCTATATTTTTATTAATTAAATAAACTGTTTTTAAATATTCTAATGACCTTTCAGTGTTACAA
>CACPOD010000008.1 GCA_902635515.1 uncultured Pelagibacteraceae bacterium | reverse complement strand
TTTTAAATTTTCAAATACTTCTAAAGTGAAAAAATCGTAGGCGTCTTTATCTAATTCAAAATTTGAGTCTTTTTCACTAACATTTTTTACAGACTCATCAACTATTGCTCTTGCTTTTATAAGCAAATCTAATTCTTTTTTGCTAGCAGCTTGTTTTAGAATTGATTTACTTTTTTTACTTTCAAACTTTTCTATACAGAGCTTGTTGTAAGCTTCCTCTGTTAAACCTTTTTCTTCTAAAGTTTTTTTCCATAGCTTAGATATTTTTTCTAGCTGATCCTTTTTTTCATCCTCACTGTCGAACATAAAATAATGATAATAAAAAAAATATACCGAGCCTTACTTTTTTTCTTTTTTATTATTTTCCTTAAAAGTTTTCATCTCTTTGTAAAGTTTAGCAAAATCTTTATGAGATCCTTTCTTCTTTCCAAGTTCTCTAAACTTTTTAGTCCATTCATTACGATCTTTTTTTTCCATATGAAATAAGTATAATTTAATAAAAATGCACAATAAAGACTATAACAGAAACCCAAAGGGTACAAATCAGTGGAAATTAAGAACTGACAAGGAGCTTCAAGATATTATTAATAGTAAACCCCGAAGTTGGACAAAAAAAGATTTTAGAGGCGAAGGTAAATTGAATAAAAAGAAACTTATGACCAGAAAGGAAACTGATAGAAAAACTCTTAAATTTTATCAAAAAGGAAGAGTCTATAAGAGAAATTTAAAAGATCATTTTAATAATTCTACTGAAGAAAGTATTAAAGAATTTCAAAAAGGTGAAATAGATTTCGAAACACTTAAGAATAGATCTTCAACTATTAAATGGAGAAACAAAATGTCTGAAAATAAGCGTAAAATTTATGACAAAAAAATATATGCAGGGATAAAAAATAACGCAGAAAGATTGGAAGAAAAAAGAAAAAGACAAAAAAAATGGTATGATCAACAAAAAGATTTAAAGTAATTATGGATTTATTATTTTTATTTAAAATTATATTTATTTTAGGAATGCTACTTGGTCTCTATGCTGTAATTAGAAACTTAGATATTATTAAAATTATATTTCGTTATTGGTTTGATTTAATATTTAGAAAGTAACTTTAACAATTTAAGTAATTTTTTATTTTGAAGAGATGATTTTCCAACCATCATACAAAGTTCTGATTTTAAAATATATCCGTCATTGACTATCCTTAGATTGTTGGCAGCTAACGTTGATCCAGTACTAGTGATGTCTGTGACGATTTCAGAATTACCTGTATATGGAGCTATCTCAGTACTGCCGATTGATTTAACAATAGAAAACTGAGTTACTCCTTTACTATAAAAAAATTCTCGAGTTAGGTTTGGATACTTAGTGGCAACTCTTAATCTCCTCTTTTTTTTATCTTTAAATTCAAATGCTACTTCCTCAAGATCCGCCATACTGAAAATATCAATAAAATCTTCAGGAATCGCTACAACAAGCGTAGCCTGTCCATAAGGATATTTTTTATAAACCTTAATCTTATTTTGAATGTTAATTTCACTTTCTTTTAATAAATCTAATCCAGAGAAACCTGCATCAAGCGATTTATCAGCAAGACGTGAAATTATTTCACGTGCGTGAGAATATATAATTTGAATATCTTTTTTTCCCTCAACTGAACCAAATAAATCACGATCTCCTCTACTTGAGATTAATTTTAATTTATTTTTTTTGAAAATGTTTAATACAAATTTCCTCAATCGTCCTTTTGCTGGGATACCAATTTTAATTAAATCTTTCATAAAACTATAAATTAAAAGCTGCTCCAACTGCTGGGACTTGTTTTTTAGAACCAAGATCAAAAATTAATCCATCATAGCGACCCCCTGCACACAGACTAATAGTTTTAGACTTGGATTTGATGTCTATTTTAAATACCATACCAGTATAATATTCAAGCTGCCTACCAAAAGAAGCTGAAAACACTACATTTAAATTTGATACTTTATTTGAGGAAATTGGAAAATATTTTTGATCTACAACAAGGTTAATTTTATTTTTTTTGAAAAATTTATTTAGTTCTTTTGCAGCACTATTAATTGGACATTTAATTTTTAAAAAAGATCTTATTATTGCTGAAACTTTCTTCCCCTTACTGGCCCTCCTAGGATCATTCATTTTTGCATCAAATCTGTTTAAAATTTCTCCTATAGACCTTCCAGCAATCATCGTTGATGGATCTTTTTTTAATAAATCTAAATATTTTTTCTGGTCTATTGCTACTGTTGTAGGGTCGATGTCTGCGTTGGTTTCTAGTCGTTTTAATAAATCATTAAAATAATCCTCACGCCAGAAATGTCTTAATAATCTTAATTTCCATCTAGTTGGTAGGTCTAATTTTTGAACTAATAATTTAAAAATTTCAACGTTACCAATTGTTAACATTCCTGAAGAATATTTTATATTTTTCAGAGCTTTTAAAGAAGTATTGATGATTTCCTTATCATCATTTTTTTCATCCTTACTTCCTAAAACTTCAAATCCAATTTGATTTCTAATTATAGAATTTTTTTTATTTTGTGATTTTCTGTAGGCTTGGCCACTATAAAAAATTTTCTCCTTACCCTTCAAATTATTTTCTAAATATCTAAGACATGAAACAATAGTTAAATCAGGTCTAAGGCATAACTCTTTACCGTCATAATCAATGAATGAAAATATGAATTTTCTAAAGCTTTCACCTGATCTTTGAACAATATGATCAGCCTCGATAACTGAAGGTAAATCAATATATTTAAATCCTTTAGACTTTACTGATCTAAGAATATTTTCAGATAAGTTTTTTGATTTCATCAATTAAATTTTCAATTTGAATTTTGAATTGGTTATTTTCACCTTTAATTGCTAGCAAGTTTTTTATAGTAATTGATCTTTCTTTAAATTCATTATCACCAATTATGCATGCAAGAGGATTTCCTTTTTTATTCGCAAAAGTAAGTTGTTTCCCAAGGTTTTTTTCTGTATCTGAATAAATTTCACAATTAATATTATTTTCTCTCAATTTTGATGCAATTTCATTTGCATAAGACAGAAAGTTTTTATTCATTGGACAAATAATTATAGGATTAATTTCATTTACTTTTAATTGATCTAATTGCAACATTAAATATGTAATTCTCGAGACACCAAATGAGCATCCCGTGCCCTCAAAATTGTTACCACCTTTAAACCTAGAACATAGCTGTGAGTAAGCTCCCCCAGATGCTATACTTCCCAATTCTACTAATTTGTTTTGTTTATTTTTAATTTTAAAATTAACAGTAGTTTCCAAAACATACGAATCGTAATAATTTAAACCTCTGACTCGAGTTGGATCAATCTTCACTTGATCTGAATAATTTTTATAACTTAATATTTCTAAAATTTCATCTAACTCATTAAAACCCTCTATTTGAAGATTGTTTTTAAATTTAGCTTTTAAATCATTTAAATCTTTTGTTTTTATAAATTCTAGAATACTTGAAACTTGATCATCACTTAAATTTGCACCAGAAATTTTATCACCTGACACAGGATCTATTCTCTCTTCCCTTAACAAATCCTCAAAATTTTTTTCGATTCTGTCATATTTATCTATAGATCTTAATACTTTAAATCTTTGTACATCGTCAGTAATCTTAAGATCATTAAGCAAACCTTCTATAATTTTTCTATTAAAAATATTGATTTGAAATTGATTTTTTTTTAAACCCATTTGAAATAATGCATCTTGTACAACTTGACATAATTCTGAATTAGCTTGCGATGGCACCTTGCCAGAAAATATTTGGTCAAAATCTGCCTGGATGAAACTCCTGTATCTTCCTCTTCCTGTTTTTGAGGTTTCATTTCTAAAAACTTCTGATATTTGAAATCTTCTAAAAGGGAAAGCTAAATCTAAATATTTAGATGATACAAAACGACTTAAAGGAGCTGATAAATCATACCTTAAGCTTATTTTTTTGTCTTTATCATCAAATGTAAATACATCACCAGAAGTATTATTTAAATCATCTGCTAAAAATGCTCCAATGTTATTTGAGTACTCAAATGGACTAGTTTTTATTTCTTGATAGCCATATTTTAAAAAATTCTCTTCTATTATGTTTATTATTTTTTTTTGAATTGCTAAAGATTTTCCAAAAATATCTTCAAATCCTCTTGGTAAATTTGGTTCTAATAATTTTTTTTTCATTTTAGTACTTTCACTTCGCACTCTTAAAAAGTTCTGGCAGCCACTCAAGGTAACGCTCCTTGGACTTCGGTACCACAAACCGACGTTTTGCTTTTAAACTAAGTGGCCTTCAATACGTTGGCATTTTAAATTAACTTTTTAATATTTCATACCAGCGGTTTTTACATAATTATTTAATAACTTATTATATTTCTTGTTTTACAATATTTTTTGTGGGTTTAAAATTATAATATAAATAAATAGCCAGCTTAATGGCTATGGAAACAGTTTCTATGAGTACTTCTTAAAGTCTTTCTGTATGTAATATTTATATTCATAGGCAGTCTTTTAAACAAAAATAATCAATATGCAATACTTTAAATAAAAAGGACGTTTATCCATTGCAGATAAAACGTCCTTTTAAATTTTGATAAATAGATTATTAACCTTCTTTTTTAGATACCAAGTTAACAGCTGATGGGCCTTTAGGACCGTCTTCAAGATCGAAAGATAGAGGATGGCCTTCCTCTAAGTATCTCATACCAGCGGCCTTTACAGCGCTTGCATGTACAAAGCAATCCTTCTCTCCGTCTTGCCTCTCGATAAAACCATAGCCCTTCTTTGAATTATACCATTTAATTTTGCCTTCAAGTTTTGTACTCATCTTATACTCATCCTTATGTTATTATTTTATACAAATTAAGTTATTTATCTTTTATCTCAAATACAAGATGAAAAAATAGTCTAGTTATTTTCAAACCTTAAGCCTAAGGGTTAAAATTAAATGTTTATTTGGGTGGTGGTCGTGGTAAGAATCGCACTTACGACACATACCTTTTCAGGGTACTGCTCTACTACTGAGCTACACGACCGTGCCAAAAATAATGTTTCTATCCTCGAAACGTTATTCTTCCTTTTTTTAAATCGTACGCCGAGACGTCGACAGTAACTTTATCGCCTTGAAGTACTCTAATTCTGTTTTTGCGAAGCTTGCCGCTCGCATGCGCGATGACTTCGTGCCCATTCTCTAGAGTCACCCTGAACATCGCGTTCTTAAGAAGTTCTGTTACTACTCCAGAAAAAGTTAGAATATTTTCTTCTTTTGGCAATTTTAGTTATTCTCCATTCTTTTTTTTATAGACCTACTGTGGCCTAATAAATTTTCAAATTTGCTTAACAAATATCCACTCTTACCAAGCTTTGCAACTCCTTTTTTGCTAAGCTGGTTGTAGCTTGTTTGTGTCATAAAATCTTTTACTCCTAAGCCAGATGAAAATTTAGCACTCCCATGTGTTGGAAGAGAATGCTGTGTTGGACCATAATCACTTAATGCCATGCTGCTGTAAGGGCCAATACATATGCTCCCCGCTACAATATTATGATTTAAATATTTCTTGTAATTTTTTAGAAGAATTTCAATGTGTTCTGGTCCTATATAATTTGTTATCTTAATTATATCTTTATCTTTTTTAACATAAATTATAGCAGCATTATCATTTAAACTTTTACTAGCAATTTTTTTTCTTGGTAAATCTTTCAATTGATTTGAAATTGATAATTTAACTTTTTTAATTAAATTTTTATCTTTAGTTAATAATATAGACATCGAACCTTTATCATGTTCGTTTTGAGCAAGCATACTAGAGGCGACAATATCAGGAGAAGTGCTTGCATCTGCCCAGCATAATATTTCACTAGGACCCATATTTGCTGATTCAATTCCGCACAAACCTTCTAAAAAAACCATTTTTTTTGCAAGAGCTACCCATTTCGATCCAGGTCCAACTATTTTATTTACTGATTTAACTTTTGGTGTTCCATTTGCTAATGCCATTATCGCTGATGCTCCTCCAAGACTATATGACTCTTTGATACCTAATATTGATGCTGCATAATAAACAGCACTATTGAGTTTACCGTTTATTCTTGGAGTACAAAGCACAATTCTTTTAACACCTGAAATTATAGCTGGGGTCGCACACATAATTAATGTTGATGGTAAATTGCCCGGAACATAGCAAGCCACACTGTTGATTGCCTTGTTCTTATAATAAAATTTATTATTTAATTTATCTTTAAAATAAATATCTCTTGGCATTTGTTTTTTATGCCACTCCTTCACTCTTGCAAAGGTTTGATCAATTGCCTTTTTAACTTTTGGGTCTAAAGATTTTATTGCTTTATCTATTTCTTTTTTAGTAGGTATGATTTTTGAATTATTATTGAACTTTTTTTCATAATATACCAAAGCTTTATCTTTATTTTTTCTGACATTATTGATTATTTTTTCTACTGTTTTAAGAATTGATTTATCTATTTTATTTCTTTTACTAATTATCTTATCCAATTCTGAATAAAAATTTCGTGTTTGAGCATTTAAAATTTTCATAAATTTAAATATTGGATTGATCCTCTAATCTACATTCTAAAGTGTCTGAACTTAAAACTATTTGTGCATTATTATTAAAAATTAATGTTATTTCATAATCATCATTATTTTTCAAATAATCTATTGATAATAATTCTAGTATCATTTCTTGTTTTGATTGATCAATATTTTTGGATTTAGATTGTGTTATAAAGTCGAACCTTAAGATACTATTAATTTTTTTATCATTCTGCTCTTTTTCTTTATTCATTCTTTCAATAGATAATAAAAAGACTTTATTTGATGCAAGGTACTTGATATCTGAAACTTTAACTTTTGCTCCAGAACTTAGGGCTGCAATCATCTGTAGTGAGTCTAGATCATTTCCAAGTATTTTTGCTAGATATTTACTCATTATTTTACCCTTTTAATATTCACACCAATTTTTTTTAATTGTTTTTCAAAATTTTCAGCCCCTCTATCAAGATGATATATTCTATCAACTCTGCTTTCTCCTTCAGCAGACATACCTGCAAGCACTAGAGATATCGATGCACGCAAATCTGAACTCATTAATGGTGCTGCTACAAGTTTTTTAACCCCTTGAATAATTGCTGTATTTTTTTGTATATTTATTTTTGCACCAAGCCTTCTTAATTCGGCAACATGCATAAACCTATTTTCAAATATATTTTCAGTGATATTACTTTTCCCATGAGCTTTGCACATTAAAACCATCAATTGGCTTTGTAAGTCTGTTGCTACACCTGGGTACTCTTTAGTTTTAATATTTTTAATACTTTTAATTTTTTTTGGTCCTTTAATATAAATTTTATTCTCTATACACCTAATTCTAGCACCAACTCTTCTTAACAAATTTAATTCAGTATTAATAATTTTAGAATTTATGTTTTCTATTTCTAAATCTCCTTGATTTATGCACGCAGCTATACAAAAAGTACCTGCCATTATTCTATCAGACATTATAGAATACTCTGTTTGTTTTAAGCTATTTACTCCTTCAATAATGCAAGTTCTTCCTGACCATTTGATTTTCGCACCAGCTGAATTTAAAAAATTTGTAAGATCTTTTATTTCAGGTTCTATAGCACATCTGTGTAGAGTTGTTTTAGACTTAGCAAGACAAGCGGCAATTATTAAATTTTCAGTTGCACCCACGCTTACTTTAGGAAAAGTTATAACAGCACCTTTAAGTTTACCTTTTGATTTCGCTAATATGTATCCGTCTTTTAATGTATAGCTCATGCCTAGTTTTTTTAATGCCTCTAAATGATAATTCACAGGTCTTGCACCTAAATTACATCCACCAGGTAATGAACATTTAGAATTTTTATGCTTCGCAACTAATGGTCCTAACACTAAAAAAGATCCTCTCATTTTTTTCACGATTGAATAATTTGCGAAAGTTTTCATTTTTTTAGGATTAATTATTTTTGCTGTTTTCTTGTCCTTTGATAGAGTTATTTTTGACCCTAAAGATTTTAATAAAGAAATCATAACTTCTAAATCTTTTACTCTTGGTAAATTTTTAACAATCACTTCCTTATCAAATAGTAACGTAGCTGCTAAAATTGGGAGAGATGCATTCTTTGAACCAGGAATCGAAACTTTTCCTCTTACTTTGGAGGGACCTTTAATCAAAAATTTATCCATTTACATTATTTTGGTTTAGCTAAAGTTATGCCTACCTGATCCATATATTTTCCTTCTTTATCCGCATAAGAAATATTTGGATCTTCACCTTGAAAAAATAATATTTGACTAATACCACTATTAGAGTGAACCCTTATACTATTACTTGTATGGTTGATCAGCTCGAGGACCAAGACGCCCCGCCATCCTGCTTCTAAAACGGTAGGAGGGTTTCCCAAACCTACTCTAGCATAACTACTTTTAGAGGTTACAAGACCAGTAATGTTTCTGGGAAGAGAAAAGGTTTCAAGTGAGTTTGCTAATGCAAAGGAGTTGGGGGGTATTAAAACTGATTTTTCATTTTTGACTGTAATAAAGTTATCCTCGGAGAAATTTTTTGGATCAGCAATAACATTCCCTTTTATATTTGTAAAAAGTTTAAATTCGGACCCTACACGAAGGTCATAGCCAAAAGTCTGTAAACCGTAACTTACACCATCTTGAACTGATTTATCTACAAATGGAGTTATCATTCCCTCTTCCTCAGCTAATTTTTTTATTTGCTTATCGTTTAGTATCATTTTTCTTTTTATTCTTTTTTTGAAAAATTTTTCTTTTCTTCAAATTTTTTCTAAGCGCCAAGCTTAAACGCTCATTTTTGTCTTTCGAACTCATTCTTTATTTGGGTTAGTCAGAAAATCTAGAGAAATAGGTTTATTTGGATCTAACGCAGGTTTTTTTTCCTCTTCTTTTTTTGGGCCTTCTTTAGCTAAACGTTTAGCTTTTTTTTCAGCAAGCTTTCTTTCTCTTTTGGCTTGCTTTTCCATAAGCTTATTGCCCTTTGTACTTTTATAGTCGTAGTGGATACCTGCCAACGCCATGGTGCCCGAATATTCAAAGAATTCTTCTTTTAACACTTTGTTATTTTTATCTAAAATTATTTTTGTATAAATTTTCATGGCTAGTTTTTTTAATTTATAAACTATAAAAATAATATGGCAATAATCTGAATATTTACTGTATATTTATTAATGATTTTAAAGCCCCTATAGTTTTAGTGTTAAAATAAGGGATTGGTAATCTCTAGTCAGGAGTTAGATTCTCCTTGGGGGCACCAAAATTATTTATAAAAAATTTTCCTTAAAACAATTGTAACTATTATCAAAACAAAAAAAGCTGAAATTGGAATATATATATCAGGAGAAAAAATAATATCGGTTATACCAGGTGCTGCTATATTTTGATCAATAACTTTTTCTAAACCACTACCAATAGAAACCGCTAAAAAAATTTGGGGAATAATTCCAATTAACGTAGCAAAAAAAAAGTTTACTACTCTTACATTAAATAAAGTTGGCAAAAGACAACTTAGCTGCCAAGGTATCCCGCCTATAAAACGATAAATCAATAAGTAAATAAATTCTGATTTTTTAAATTTAATTTCTAGGTTTTGAAATTTATTTAAAAATTTTTCTCGAATTAAATCTTTTAAAAAATAATTACCAAACATATATAAAAATGTTGCACCAATACTTAATCCAATAACAACAAGCAAAGTGCCGATCCATTTACCAAATATAAATCCACCTATCAAAGCGATAGGGCTACCAAAGCCAAGCAGTGGAAAGCACCAAACAACTGTCAGCACTAAAAAAATTATAGAAATTAAAAATAAGTTGGAGTTTTTAAGTTCAGCAAAATAAGCGCTGTTATTTTTTATAAAATCATAGGATGTAATCTCTTCAAGACTAAATTTTGAAAAAAAGAAATACAAAAATAAACAAATAATTAACAAATAAGATAAGCCAATAAATAATTTAATTTTTTTTGTATTTTCCATGAATCTTCTTATTTTAATGCTTAATCTTCTATTTGCTATTTTAATTATTACTAATATAAAGAGGCAAAAAATTATAAAAAACAATAACAAATCTTATTATGAAAAGAACGTACTCCCCAAGTAATATCAAACGGGCTCGTAAAACGGGGTTCCGTGCAAAAATGAAAACTAAAGGTGGAAAAAAACTCTTAGCTAGACGTAGAAAACGTGGAAGAAAAACTCTCACACCAAAAGTAATTAAAAAGAAAAGATAAATTAAATCTGATGAAAAGCAAAATTGTTGCTCTTTCAAAAAATGAGGAATTTAAAACTCTTTTAAAACAAAAAAAGATTTCAAACAAATACGTAACAATTTTTTTTGGAAACTTACCAAATAAAGATAAAAAAAAATTAAATATCTCTTTTTCGGTGAAGAAAAAAATAGCAATAGCTGTGAAACGGAACAAAATTAAAAGAAGACTCAGACAAATTTTTAACGATGGAATTAAACAAAATTTAATAAAACTTGAAAAATCTGTCCTTGTTATTGCTCATGCAGCCATGCTAAATAATGAATACAAAATTATAAAAGAAACTTTGTTTAAGGATTTTGAGAAAATAAAATGAATATATTTACTTTAATTTTAATCAAATTTATCAAAGCCTATAAATATTTGATTAGTCCATTATTGGGTCATTCTTGTAGATATTTACCAACATGTTCAGAATACAGCATAGATGCTTTAAAAGAATATGGTTTTTTTAAAGGCTTATATATGAGTATAAAAAGAATTTTATCTTGCCATCCTTGGGGAAGTGGTGGGTTTGATCCAGTTAAAAAAGAAGTAAAGGAGAAAAAAATTGGAAACTCGTAATATTATAGCAGCCATAAGTTTATCAGCTGCAGTAATCATATTGTATTCATTGTTTTTCGCGCCGCCACCAGTAACGAAAGAACGTATAGCTGAAAAAAATAAAACTGAACAAAACTCGGATACTCCTAGTTTAGATCAAAAAGAAAATGTAACTGAAATTTCTAGAGAAGATGCTTTAAAAGAAAGTGAAAGAGTTTTATTTGAAAACCAAAGTATTATTGGATCTATTTCTTTAAAAGGAGCTGCAATTGATGATCTTACTTTTAAAGAATACAACGTAAGTTTAGATAGTGATGAAAAAGTCAATCTTCTTGCTCCAAAAAATTCTAGAGATGGGTATTATGTAGAAAGTGGCTTTATAACTTCAGATAAAAATATAGATATACCAAATTCAAATTCCATTTGGTCAATATCAGGAAATAACAAATTAACTGACCAATCACCTATAAAATTAACTTGGACAAATGACCAAGGTATTACTTTTGAAAAAGAAATAGCATTAGACGATAAATTTTTATTCACTATCAAACAGAGGGTGGTCAATAATTCTGATAAAGAATATGATTTTTATTCTTATGGTCAAATTATAAGAAATAAAATACCTGATGATTTATCTGATTTTTATATACTTCATACTGGATACCTATCAGTCCTGGATTCTGAGCTATATGAAGAAGATTATGATGATATACAAGAACAGAAATTTACAAAAATTTCTCAGAAAGGTTGGCTAGGAATTTCAGATAAATTTTGGCTAACTTCTTTAATTCCATCAAAAGGTAAGGAATTTAAAACCACATTTGATTATAAAAATAAATTTAGAGCAAATTTTGTTGCAACAGAGCCTTTAGAATTAGGAAAAAATTCTTCTATTGAAGATACGTTACAAATTATAGTAGCAGCAAAAAGAGTTGATGTAATTGATCAATATGCCGAGTCTTTAAAAATTGAGAAATTTGATTTAGCAATTGACTGGGGAATTTTATATTGGATTACTCGCCCCCTTTTCACTGCAATTGATTATTTTTTCAAAATTTTTGGTAATTATGGTGTAGCAATTATTGCTGTCACTGTTTGCATTAGAATTCTGTTCTTTCCTTTAGCAAATTTTTCATTTCGAAGTATGCAGCGTATGAAACTTCTTCAGCCTGAGCAAGCTCGGCTAAAAGAGTTGCATAAAAATGATAAGATGGCTCTTCAAAAAGCTACAATGGCTTTATTCAAGCGTGAAAAAGTGAATCCTATGAGTGGATGTTTACCGATACTCGTGCAGTTGCCAGTATTTTTTGCCTTGTATAAGGTCTTGTTTGTAACAATTGAAATGAGGCATATGCCTTTCTATGGATGGATTCACGATTTAAGTGAACGTGACCCGACAAGCTTATTTAATTTATTTGGATTATTACCTTATGATGTTCCAGGTTTCTTAGTAATAGGTGCTTGGCCTGTCGCTATGGGGGCCAGTATGTGGGTGCAACAGAAATTAAATCCTCAACCCACAGATGCCATGCAAGCAAAGATCTTCGCGTGGTTCCCAGTTTTTCTAACTGTTATTCTTGCTCCATTTCCCAGCGGCTTGGTAATCTATTGGACGGCAAATAATATTTTAACTATGGCTCAACAGGTTTTCATCATGAAGCGTACTAAGATAAAAACCACAACCTAAAATTTTATAAACTATAAATGGACCTAGAACAAATA
Source organism: uncultured Pelagibacteraceae bacterium (assembly GCA_902635515.1). GTDB lineage: Bacteria > Pseudomonadota > Alphaproteobacteria > Pelagibacterales > Pelagibacteraceae > Pelagibacter. The sequence continues at coordinate 23,039 of CACPOD010000008.1, read as the reverse complement.
TTGCCTAAAGATGGGCCACCAACTAATGAAGTAACTAAATATATTGAAAAATATAAAAATGATTTAATAGTAATTAAATACGGTGGAAACGTTTTAATTGATAGAAACGTATTTAATAATTTTATAACTGATCTTAGTGTTTTAAATAAATTGGGTCTTGCAACTGTGGTAATTCATGGTGGTGGACCTAGAATTAAAAGAGAGCTAGAAAAGTCAAATATTCAATCCAAATTTATAAGAGGACTAAGGGTAACAGATAAAAATATAATTAATATTGTTGAATCTGTTTTGATTGATTTTAATGATGACATTGTTAGTTCTTTAAAAGACAAAGGCACAGAAGCAATCTCTATTCACACAAAAAATAATAATATAATAAAGACTATACCAGAAGCAGAAGAACTTGGTTTTGTAGGGATACCTAATGAGATTAATAATGAACAAATATTAAATGTAATTAATCAAAATAAAATTCCTATAATTTCTCCATTAGGATTAGGTAAAGAAAACCAAACATATAATATTAATGGAGATACAGCTGCGATGGCTATAGCAAAATCTTTAAAATCTAGAAGACTATTGTTAATGACAAATGTTGATGGTGTTTTAGATAAAAATAAGAAATTAATAGAGGAAATTTCTTCATCTGAGGTTCTTGAAATGATTAAAGATGAAACTATTACAGCAGGTATGATACCTAAAATAAACGCATGCTTAGACGCTGTAAATAATGGTGTAACAGCAGTTGGTATAATCAATGGCACAAAGCCACATTCGTGTTTATGGGAAATATTCTCTGATAAAGGCTCTGGGACCCTAATAAGACAATGAAAGAATTAAAGAATATCAAAAATATATTATTTGATTGTGATGGGGTACTCTACAGTGATCTTGAAGGAGTATTTGGTCAAGTAAGTAAAAAAATGACTCAGTATATTTCGAATAAATTAAATGTAGATTTAAAAGAAGCAAAAGAATTACAAACAAATTATTTTCATAAATATAACACTAGTCTTAATGGTTTAATGATACATCACGATATACCTCCAAGAGAATTTTTAGACTACGTGCATGATATTAATTTAGATTTTTTAGAAAAAGATACTGCTTTAAGAAATGAACTAGAAAATATTAATCTAAACAAATTTGTATTTACAAATGGTAGCAAAGAACATGTTAAAAATATTACTACTCACTTAGGAATTGAAGATCAATTTGAAGGTGTATTTGATATTGTTGATGCTGAATACAGTCCAAAACCTGAGGCAAAAGCATTTGATCTAATGGTCAAAAAATTTCAAATTGATCCAACTGAGACACTTTACATTGAAGATATCGCAAAAAACTTATCTATTGGAAAAGAAAGAGGAACAAAAACAGTTTGGTTAATCAATGATGAATACTGGGGAAAAAAAGAGTCTGATGAAGATTATATTGATTACAAAATTGAAAATCTTTCTTTATTTTTAAAAGAAATAAGGTTATTAAAAAACTCATAAAACTATGAGTATTGAGAAAATTATAAATGAAGCTTGGGAAAATAAAGATAGTATTAGTCCTAATTCTGATAAATCAATTATAAACGCTATTAACGAAACCATTAATCTTCTAAATAAAGGTGAGATAACAGTTGCAGAACCTACTAGTAATGATTGGAAGATTAATGAATGGATACAAAAAGGGATACTTCTATCATTTAGAATTAATAAGAGAAAAATAATTAGTGGACCATATAATTCATGGAATGATATGGAGCACTTGCCTGGAAAAACTGCAAATTGGACAGAAAAAGAATTTGAAGATGCTGGTTTTAGAATGGTGCCAAATTGTGTTGTTAGAAATGGATCTTTTATAGGAAAAGGTGCTGTTATAATGCCCAACTCCTTTATTAATATTGGTGGATATTGTGGAGCGAGATCAATGGTAGACACGGCGGCTCGAATTGGATCGGCAGCAAGACTTGGTGCAGACTGTCATTTATCAGCTGGAGCAGGTTTGGGAGGGATTCTAGAACCGGTTGGTTCTCGTCCAACAATTATTGAGGACTCTTGTTTTATAGGAGCTCTTTCAGAAATAGTTGAAGGTGTCATTGTGAGAAAAGGCAGTGTAGTTTCAATGGGTTGCTATATTGGAAAATCTACAAAAATAATTAACAGAGAAACGGGAGAAATAGTTACTGGAGAAGTCCCTGCAGGTAGCGTTGTTGTACCTGGGTCACTACCATCTAAAAAACCAGGTGGACCTAATTTATATTGTGTAGTTATTATTAAAACTGTTGATGAACAAACTAGATCCAAAACAAGTTTGAACGATCTTTTAAGAGATTAAAATGCAAAAATTTAATGAATTACAATTAGCTAAAGAGCTAATTAGATTTCCATCTGTTACAAAAACTGATGCCGGTGTTATTAAATTTTTAGAAAAAAAATTAAAAAAAATTGGCTTTAAAACTAAAATTCTCGAGTTTAAAGATAAAAATAGTTATCCCGTAAAAAATCTTTACGCAAGACTTGGTACCGCAAGTCCAAATTTTTGTTATGCAGGTCATTTGGATGTAGTGCCACCTGGTAATTTAAATGATTGGACTGTTAATCCCTTTAAACCCGCTGTTAAGAAAGGATACTTAATTGGTAGAGGTGCAAATGATATGAAAAGCTCAATAGCTGCATTTGTTACCGCGGTAAGTAATTTTTCAAAAATAAATAAAAAATTTAGTGGCTCTATCAGCCTTCTAATTACTGGAGATGAAGAAGGAATTGCAATTAATGGGACGAAAAAGGTTGTTGAATATTTGAGTAAAAGAAAAGAAAAAATAGATTTTTGCTTAGTAGGAGAACCTACGAATCCAAATAAATTAGGAGAAATGATTAAAATTGGTCGTAGAGGTAGTATGACTGGAAAATTATCTGTCATTGGTATTCAAGGTCATGTAGCTTACCCAAATAGAGCTAACAATCCGTCAACAGCTTTAGTCCAAATATTAAATGAGTTAAAAGAAATTAAATTTGATAAAGGTACAAAAGATTTTCAACCTACAAATTTGGAAATAACAAAAATTAACATTGATAATTCAGCTGACAATGTAATTCCTGGTTTAGCTAGTGCTTCTTTTAATATTAGATTTAATAACAAACACACATCTTATAAATTAAAGAATAAAATTAATAAAATAATAAAACAAATTTGTAATAAAAATAAATCAAAATTTAAAATTGAATATAGTGTTTCTGGTGAGGCTTTTTTAACTAAGCCTAACAAAACCACATTTATGATACAAAATACAATTAAGAAAATTACTAAAATTAAACCTAAACTATCTACAACTGGTGGTACGTCAGATGCTAGATTTATAAGAAAAATAGCTCCATGTTTAGAATTTGGGTTAGTAGGAAAAACTATGCATAAAGTAGGGGAATGTGTGTCATTATCTGATTTAAAAAGATTAACTTTAATTTATACTAAAATCTTAGATAATTACTTTAAGTGAAAACTGGCTTAATTACATCAGATACATCTCAAAATCATGATACAGGTCCTGGGCATCCAGAACAAATAGCAAGGGTATCAGTCATAGTAGAAAATTTTAAAAAACTTAATAATAAAAATCTTATATGGAAGAAACCATCTATAGTTTCAGATGATATTCTATTAACCACACATGAAAATAATTATTTAAATTTAGTAAAAAATTCTTTCCCAAAAAAAGGTTTTTCTTCTCTTGATGGGGATACAATCATTTCACCTGGAAGCAAAGACGCAACCTTCGATGCGGTTGGATCAATAATTGCTGCAATTGATGGGGTGGAAAAAAAAGAATTTAGAAATGCATTCTGTAGTGTTCGACCTCCTGGACATCATAGTTCACAAAATAAGGCTGCTGGTTTTTGCATTTTAAATTCAGTGAGTATTGGTGCAAATTATTTGTTGAAAAAATATAAATATAAGAAAGTTGCAATAATAGATTTTGATGTACATCACGGTAATGGAACACAGGATATTTTTTATGAAAATGAAAATGTTCTTTTTATATCAACTCACCAATATCCCTACTACCCAGGAACTGGTTCAGAACAAGAAAGAGGTAAATTTAACAACATCTTTAATATACCTTTGCCAGCTGGCATAAGTTCAGAAGAATATTTAAACGTATTTGACCGTGTATTAAAAAAATTAGAAGATTTTAGACCAGAGTTTATATTGATTAGCGCTGGTTTTGACGCCCATGAAGATGACCCTCTCGCTCAATTTAATTTAAAAACAGAGGATTATTTTACTATTACTAAAAGAGTATTAAAGACTTCTAAAAAGTTTTGTAATGGAAAAGTTGTTTCAATTTTAGAGGGCGGTTATGACCTAAACGCACTTCGAGACAGTACTAAAAGACATGTTGATGCTCTTTTAGAATTTAATTGATAAATCTTAATAAAACTCTAAATAAAAATCTTCATGAAGTTATATAAAATAAAAAAATCTGGCATTGATAATAAAGGAAGAGGACTTTATGCAACTCGTGATATTAAAGAGGGAACCAAAATAATTGACTATGTCGGAAAACTTATAACAAAAAAACAAACACAAGATTCTGATAAGTACGATAATAGTAAACCAATATATTTATTCACAATAAATAAAAGATACGATCTAGATGGAGATTTTCCATGGAATACCGCAGGTCTAATTAATCATTCTTGTGATAATAATTGTGATTACGATGGAAAGGGATTGAAAATTTGGGTCAAAGCAATCAAAGATATTAAAAAAGGTGAGGAATTTACCTGTGATTATGGATTTGGTTATGATGAAAACTACAAACAATTTCCTTGTAAATGTAAATCAAAAAACTGTTGTGGGTATATTGTAAGAGCTGAATCTAGATGGCGAATAAATAAAAAGTTTGCTATGAGCAATAAACGTAAATTAATAAAGAACTCTAAATAAAAATAAACCACTTGGTGGTGCTGGAGGAGCACACAGTGTTCTTTTTTTTGACTTAAATCTCTTTTCAAAAGTTTTCAAATCCCATTTAGTTTCTCCCAAGTATTTTAAACAACCAACCATAGATCTAACCTGATGTTGTAAAAATGATTGCGAACTAAATTGAAATTCAATTTTATTTTTTGATGATTTAATTTTAATCGATTTAATAGTTTTAATTGGACTTTTAGCGTGACAGCTTGAAGATCTAAAAGTTGAATAATCATTAGTTCCTAATAACTTTTTTGCACCCTTTTTCATTAATTCTAAATTTAAAGGCCTACGAACATGCCATGCTCTATTTTTTTCAATTATCGGTTGGCTTATTTGATTAAAAATAAAGTATTTATAAATTCTTTGTTTTGCTGAAAATCTAGCATGAAATTTATTATTTCTTTTTTTAATATTTTTAATTGCAATGTCCTTTAAATTTAAAAAATGATTAGTGGATTTTAAAAATTTAATTTTATCGGTTATTTTATTTTTGCAATCAAAGTGTGCAGATTGCTCAAATGCATGAACCCCTGCATCGGTTCTTCCTTGACCATATAAAACAATTTTTTCTTTTAATAATTTTGATAATTTTTCTTGAATTAATCCTTGAATTGTTGGACCTTTTTTTTGAATTTGCCATCCTCTAAAATTTGTTCCTACATACTCAATAAGTATTTGGTATCTATTCATTATAAAAATGAGCCCTTTTTAATTTGTGTTCCTAAAACAAATTCTCCTATACTTTGAGGCTTTTTTCCTTGTCTTTGTATTTCTTTAATTTTTATTGATTTTTTATCTCCGCACGAAATTTCTAAATGGTCAGATAAAACCTCACCTGGTTTTCCTTGTGCTTGTCCAATTTCTGCTTTTAATATTTTATATCTCTCACCGTTAAACATGAAATAAGCTCCTGGAACTGGATAAAGTCCATTTATTTTACCAATTATAATTTTAGCATCCTCTTTCCAATTAATTTGCCCCTCTATTTTTTGAATTTTTGATGCGTATGTTGCTGATGAGTGATCTTGCTCTATAAAGTTTGCTTTATCCTCATATATATCATCTATATTATCTAAAATTTTCTCTGCAGCTAAACTTGATAGCTTTTCACTAATATCTTCAGCATTTAAATTATTTTCGATATTAATTTTATAAATATTACATATCGGTCCTGTATCTAGTTCCTCCCCTATTTTCATAATACTAATTCCTGTCTCTTTATCTAAATTCATAATTGATCTTTGAATAGGGGCAGCGCCTCTCCATTTAGGAAGAATAGATGCATGTATATTAATAAATCCTTTTTTAGTTAAATTTAAATATGACTTTGGTATAATCTGACCATAAGCAACAACTATTGCTAAATCTGCCTCTAAAGTTTTAAAATATTCTAATTCATCTAAATTTTCTTTTAATGAATTTGGTGTTCTAAATTCTATATTTAAAGTCTCTGAAATTAATTGAATTGGTGATTTGTTAATTTTTTGACCTCTTTTAGATTTTTGAGGTGGCTGTGTATAAACACAAGAAATAGGATATCCATTTTGATAAAGTGATTTTAAAATTGGAACAGCAAACATGGGAGTACCCATAAAAACTATTTTTTTTAACATTGATTAAGCTTCAGCGGAGGTGGATTTTAATTTTGATAATTTTTTTATTATCATTGATCTTTTTAATTTTGAAAGATAATCAATAAATAGTATCCCCTCTAAATGGTCCATCTCATGCTGTATACATGTTGCAAGTAGACCATCTGCTTTTAACAATTTCTTATCTCCATCATAATCAAGATATTCTACTTCACACTTACTAGGTCTATCAATTTCTGCAAATTGATTTGGCACAGAAAGACATCCTTCCTCATAAGTTGCTTTTTCTGGATCTTTATTTTTAATAACTGGATTTACGAAATATCTTGGCTCTTTTTTATTCTCATCTTTACTTATATCCATTACAATAATTCTTTTTGGCACACCAACTTGTATGGCCGCGAGACCAATTCCGTTTGCGTCATACATTGTCTCTAGCATATCATCCATCAATTTTTGCTCTTCTTTACCAACACTATTGACTGGTTTAGATATTTGCCTAAGTAATTTATTGGGTTCTGTTATTATAGTTCTGATAGCCATAACTTGATTTTATTATAATTTTTATACTTTTAAAGGAAGAACTTTAAGCAATAGTTTGTTTCTAATTAAATCAACATTTAATTGATTTAAAGTATTGATAATGAAATAAACTGTATCTTCGTCAATATTTTCAATTTTGTCAGGTCCAATTACCTCAATTATTCTCAACAATGCGGCGCCAATCTCATTATTATCTATCATTGTTTGAATATCGGCAGGCATTTCTGATTGCTTCACCTCATAAAGACTGTCATATTTTTTTGAAATTTCAACTCCATCAGATTTAAGCGCCTCTAGAAAAATTATATCTTTTTTTGATAAAAAATATTTTTTATCTTTTTTAATTTTCTTTAAAAATTTATCTAGGTCCTCTTCAATTTTAGATTTTGCATAATCCCCATTGAAATAATTTATAAGTTTTGATTGATGTAAAATTTTACTATTATATTTAATCTTTTTATCTGCTGTCTCTTTCTTGTTTAGATTACTATTATAAAATGTTGTAAAATTTGAGGGTACATCCTCAATATTAATTTCTCCTAAAAATTTTTTTAATTCCAAATCAAAGGCATCACCTATTTCATCAGATATAAATAGATCCTTTAATATCTTTATAAATTCTAGTTTAATTTTTGGTTCTTCAGTTAAAAGAGTTCTTTGATATAAAAGAGCGCGTCCCTCGATTGAAGATAGGGATTTATATGCCTCTTTTGCATTTAAAAATTGATTAATATTAAATTGGAATTTTTTATAAAATTCGAATAACTCCTCTTCAGAATAATTTTTATCATTAACAGCTTTTTCTATTGTAGAAATTTTTTCTACTTCAGTAATCTCTATATCTTGAATTTTAAAAAGTAAATTAGCAGCTGAAAGATATTTCCAAATTATTTTAGGTGTATCTTCACTTGGTTCATAAGAAAACTCAGGGTTAGTTCTATGAGCTAAATGAAAATCTAAAATTGAATTTATTGATATTTCTTTATCTGCCTCATCTAAATATCCAAATAAATAATTTATTTTGTTTTCGTAATAAATATCTTCAAAACCTAACTCTTTTTTTAAATCTAAAATTAGTTGTGCTTCTTCATTTTTTCCATAATTGATTAAACAATATAAATTAAATTTTGATAGATATTCATCTTGAATGGGTTCAGAATTTTTAGAAAAAATCTCACATGATTTTTTTACGTTTGATTCTGATAAATAAGTATCTACCAAATATCTTGTTAAATTTGGATGCAAATTTATTATTTGATTTTTAATTAAATATTCTTCTATTAATTCTAAGTTTGCATCTTTTATTAACCAATCAGATTTAAAGCTCATAAATTCCTTCTCAGTAATATTTTGAGTTGGAGAATAAGCGTTGGTTAATAAAGATATGTGCATTATATCAGATGCATCCTCTGAAAGATTAAACTTATTAATATTCTGAAATAAATTTTTTAATTTAGTTCCATCAGAATTTGACCACATATCCATACTCAAACCGTATTCACTAGGATCATATAGTCCAACAATTTTAATTTCTTTTGATGAAAATTCTTTATCAAGTTTAATTGTATCGGTTTGTTTATTTGTTTGTAATTCGTAAACACTATTCTGAGTAATACCGCTAGAATTTTCACTTGAAATATTTGTTTCTGAGATAACTTGATTATCTTTTTTTTCTATATTCCAAATATCAATCGGTTTCTCTTCTGCATACGCAGGTGTAAAAAAAATAAGACAAACTAATTTAATTAAAAGAATTTTCTTATTTAACAATTTTAAAATTTTCATTTGGAATAATTTTTTCAATTTCTTTTTTAGGTGTAGGAAAATCAATTGTACTTAGAAAAAAAATAATACCTAAAATAACCCCTAATCCGATTATAGATTTAATCACAAATCCTATGATACTTGCTTTGCCTGAACTTGTGTTTTTAATGAATTGCATATACTTTTAGATAATTTCAAATTAAGACATATTTATGTTTTTTCAATAAAGAAACTTATGAAATCAAAAGAAAATCTAGTTTTTTTGGGGATGATGGGTTCTGGTAAGAGCTCTATTGGATCTTTAGTAGCTAAAAAATTAAAATTAAATTTTGTCGATATCGATAAAGAAATTGAAAAAAATTTAAACATTACAATAAAAAAAATCTTTGAAGATAAAGGTGAGAATTATTTTAGAAAAATTGAGGAACAAACAACTTTAAAAAAACTTAAATTAAACTCTACCGTAATTTCACTTGGTGGGGGGGGCTTTTACAAATAACAATATTAGAAAAGAAATTTTAAAAAATCATTTATCTTTTTGGCTAAATTGGGATGATAAAACATTGTTAAATAGAATTAAAAACAGTAAAAAAAGACCATTAGCGATTAATGCGACCGATACTGAGTTAATTGATTTAATTAAGAAACGATCTAACGTTTATTCTAAAGCTTCATATGAGATAAAGTGTGATAATCTTACTAAAAGTGAAATAGTAAATGAAATTGTAAAAATTTATGAAACAAACTAGATTAAATATAGTAACTAAAACCGAAAAATATCCAATAATTATTGGATCAAATTTAACCTCAAGCATATCAAAAATTTTTAAATCAAATTCAATTGATTTTGATAAATGTTTAATTGTTGTTGATAAAAATGTTCCAAAAAAATTTGTCTCAAATATTAAAAGGTCTTTTAAAAATAAAAGTATTTTTGTGTTATTTTTTAATGCTAGTGAAAAAAATAAAAATATTAATAGCGTTAATAAAATTCTAGAAATTTTATTAAATAAAAACTTTTCAAGAAATGATGTTTTAATTTCTTTAGGAGGAGGGATTACAGGCGATGTAAGTGGTTTTGCAGCTAGTCTTTTCAAAAGAGGCCTTAAGTTTGCAAATATTCCAACAACTCTTTTAGCTCAAGTTGATTCATCAATCGGGGGAAAAACTGGAGTTAATTCTAAGTATGGTAAAAATTTAATAGGAAGTTTTTATCAACCATCATTGGTTCTCTCAGATATTCAATTCCTTAAATCTTTATCAAAAAGAGAGATAATTTGTGGATATGGAGAAATATTGAAACATTCATTAATTGAAAATAAAAAATTTTTTAGTTTCTTAAATAAAAATCTTAAAAAGATTTTAAGTCTTTCGTCTCCATTTATTGAAAAAGCTATCTATGAAAGTTGTAAAATTAAAAAAAAGATAGTCGAAAAAGATGAAAAAGAAACAGCATTAAGAAAAGTATTAAATTTTGGTCATACATTTGCCCATGCTTATGAGGCAGGCTTAGGGTACAGCCATAAACTAAATCACGGTGAAGCTGTGATACTTGGAATGAAAACGGCACTGAGTTTTAGTTTTAAGGAAAACATGCTTAGCAAAAGTGAATATAATTTAATTATAAATCATATTGATAATTCTGGTCTACCTTCTTCTATAAAAAAATATTTTTCTATCAGAGATTTAAATAAGATTTTATCTTTTATGATCAAAGATAAAAAAAATAATTCTGAAAAAATTAACTTAGTTTTGTTAAAAAAAATTGGTAAGCCAATTTTCAACAAAGAATACACCAAAAAAAAGTTAAATTTATTTTTGAAAAAATTTTTAACTAATTAAAATTTGGATTGAGTGAATAGATTCTTTTAGTTCTTGATCTAAAATCTTATAAATTTTTTTATTACTTTCAATTTTATTCATTTTTTTTAGTTCCTGAGAAACGATAATTAATTTTAAATGATATTTTCCTTCTTGATTTCCTTTATGATTTTTATGAAGAAAAGATTTATCTTCAATATTTATACTTTCAATATTTATTTGATTTAATAATTTATTTTTTACAATTGTAATTAACTCATTTATATCCATATATGTTATTATATATCATGAAAAATATTTGTGACTGGAATAATTGTAATGAAATAGGTGAATATAAGGCACCAGTTGAAAAAGATAATAGCAGAAAATTTAGAATGCTTTGCCTTGAGCATGTAAAAGAATTTAATAAAAATTGGAACTATTTTTCAGGAATGAATGATGACCAAGTGATGGATTTTTTAAAATCTGACATGACTTGGCACAAACCCACACAAAGCTTTAGCTCTTCAGATAATTTTTTCAAAGTGTTATGGAATACAACTTTGAGAGATGAGTTCGATAAAGAAAAAATAAATGGAGATTATGATCATATGCGTCAATTTAAATTCGATCATAAAGATATAAAAGCTTTTGGAATATTAGGGGTTTCTGTGGGTTTAAAGTGGAAGAAAATACAAGATAAATTCAAATTACTTGTGAAAAAATTTCACCCTGATATGAATTCTGGAAATAAAAAATACGAGGAAAAACTTAAACTTATAACATTAGCTTATACCCAATTAAAAAATACCTATAGAGAAAAAATTGACACCAAATCTTAACACAGAACCAGATATTAAAGTTTCACTAAAACAAACTTTTGGAATTGATTCAGAAATGGAAGTTGACGCATTTTCAAAAAAAAATGAATACGTTCCTGAAATTGATAAAAACTACAAGTTCGATAGAGATACTACTTTAGCCATTATTTCAGGATTTGCATTTAATAAGCGAGTTTTAGTTCAAGGTTATCATGGCACTGGAAAATCTACTCACATTGAACAAATAGCTGCAAGATTAAATTGGCCTTGTATCCGTGTAAATTTAGATAGTCATGTAAGTAGAATTGATTTGATTGGAAAAGATGCTATCGTTCTTAAAGATGGTAAACAAGTAACTCAATTTAACGAGGGAATTTTACCATGGTCTATACAAAATCCAGTTGCACTTGTTTTTGATGAATATGATGCTGGTAGACCTGATGTAATGTTTGTAATTCAAAGAGTTTTAGAAGCTGAGGGCAATTTTACATTACTAGATAAAAACAAAGTAATTAAACAAAATAAATTTTTTAGATTATTTGCTACTTCAAATACTGTTGGACTTGGTGATACGACAGGTCTTTATCATGGTACGCAGCAAATTAACCAAGGTCAGATGGATAGATGGAATATTGTAACAACTTTAAACTACCTTAGCTTAGATAGAGAAATGGACATTGTTTTGTCTAAAAATAAAAACTTAAATAACGCAAAAGGAAAAGAGAAGGTTGCTAACATGATAAAAGTAGCATCTTTAACGCGTAAAGGATTTATCGCAGGAGACATTTCAACAGTGATGAGCCCAAGAACAGTGTTACATTGGGCAGAAAATGCAGAGATATTTAAAGACACTGGTTACGCGTTTAGAGTAACTTTTCTAAATAAATGTGATGATATTGAAAAAAATACTATCGCAGAATATTATCAAAGATGTTTTGGTGAAGAATTGCCAGAATCTTTGATTAATATTCAAATCTAATGAGCACTAAAGAAAATAATTTAAAAGAAAAATTCAAAATTGCTTTAACTTCTACAGCAAAAGTAATTGCTGATGATTTTGATGTAAAAAAAAAAAATTCTGAAGAAAAAAAAATAAAAGAATTTAATTTTCTAGAGATTGATAATTTAACTAGTCCAGCTGATTTTATAAGATTACGCGCAGAAACAGATTCTTCTGCTTTGAAAAAAAAATTTTGTAACGAAACAATTTACAAAAAAAACCTTCCCTCAAATACATCTTCTAGATCTCTTTATAATATCGCAGAAAAAATACGTTATGAGACTCTAGGAGGAAAAATGTTAAAAGGAATTGAGAAAAATTTTCAAGAAAATTATCATCAAATAATAAATCGTAAACGCAAAGATCAATTAAAAACTAAAGAGGATGTATCTGTATCAGAAGCATTCGAACTATATATGCTTAAGAATTTTCATAAGATTAAGCTAAATCCTCTAACAACAAAAATGCTTAATTTTTGGGAAAAAGACTTTGAGGACGCTATAGAAAAACATAAAGAATTTTTACTTAAAAATCTTGAAGATCAAAACATTTATAGTTCAAAGTTTTCAGAAATATTGGAAGAAATGGACATTTTTCAAAGTGAAGATGAGGATGAACGAAAAGAAGAAAATCAAGATCAAGGACAAGATAATCCATCAAATGAGGATGAAAATAATGACAAAGAAGATAATAAAGATGAAAAAGATGAAAATGTATCAGAAGCTTCACTAGATGCTGATTATAGTGTTGATGAATTTAATTTTGACGAACAGCTGTCGGACACAGAGTCAGATGAACAAAGTTCTGAGCAAGTAGCTCAAAAAAAAATAGATAATATCAATTTAGATTATAAAATATTTACAACTCAGTTTGATGAAGTTGTAAAAGCTGAAAATCTAGAAAATGCAGATGAAGCGACTAAACTAAGAAAAAATTTAGATCAACAATTAATCGGCTTTCAAGATATTATAACGAAACTTGCAAATAAACTTCAAAGACAATTACTTGCAAAACAAAATAGAGCATGGGAATTTGATTTAGAGGAGGGACTATTAGACAGTTCAAAACTTCCAAGAATTATCATGGATCCATATAATTCTTTATCATTCAAAAAAGAAAAAGATTTAGATTTTAAAGATACAGTAGTGACTCTGCTCATAGACAACTCTGGATCTATGAGAGGACGACCAATAACTATTGCGGCTATTTGTGCAGATATCTTATCCAGAACGTTAGAAAGGTGCTCTGTTAAAGTCGAAATTTTAGGCTTCACAACCAAAAACTGGAAGGGTGGACAAAGTAGAGAATTATGGACCAAAAATTCCAAACCTAAAACACCAGGAAGATTGAACGACCTAAGACATATAATTTACAAAGGAGCAGATACCCATTGGAGACAGGCAAAAAATAATTTAGGGCTAATGCTAAAAGAGGGATTGCTCAAAGAGAACATCGATGGAGAAGCTATATCTTGGGCCTATAACAGAATAAAAAAGAGAAAAGAGGAAAGAAAAATATTAATGGTTATTTCTGATGGAGCCCCTGTAGATGACTCAACTCTTTCTGTAAATTCAGGTGATTTTTTGGAAAAACATTTAAAAAAGATTGTAAAATTTATTGAAAATAAATCGGATATTGAAGTTTTAGCTATAGGAATTGGTCATGATGTTTCAAGATATTATAATAAAGCTATCAAAATTACCGACGTAAATGAATTAGGAGATGTTATGATATCTCAATTAAGCTCATTATTTGAAACAAAGAACAAATACCATTAAATATTAAACAATTCTTTATTCTTCCATCTAATAACAACTTCAGCACCATTACGTGTTTTTGAATTTCTACAATTAACAGATGCAAAATTTTTTTCTAATAAAGTTTTTCCAATAAACAATCCTAGTCCTAAACCCTCTTTAGACTTATCTTTCGAATAATTTGATTTTAAATATGGTTCTCCAATTTTCGATATAATATCTCGTGGATAACCATTACCATCATCTTCTACTGTAAGCTCAGTAAATTCGCTATCACTTTTTAGATTTATAAAAATAGAATTTTTGGCAAATTTATTCGCGTTTCCTATAAAGTTTCTTAATCCATAAACTATTTCAATAGATTTATTTATTTTTTTTGGGTTTGAGTCTTGATCAAAATTGAAAACAAATTCCTTTTTGCTTATTTCCTTAAATGAAGAGATTATTTCATGCAAATAATCTCGAATACTAATATCTTTATCAATAAATTCATCTTCCTCCACAGGATTTAAAGTTAATCTCTTTAAAATTTCATTACATCGCTCGACTTGGCTATTCAATAACTCTATATCTTTCTGTAAATCTTTTTGCCCTTTAAATTGTTTCATTAGATCATGTGCAATTATTGTTATTGTTGAAAGTGGTGTACCTAAAGAATGTGCAGCTGCAGCAGCTTGTCCGCCCAAAGATAAAAGCTCATGTTCTTTAGCCATTACCTCTTCCATTTTTCCTAATGCTTCTTTTCTTAATCTAGATTGTGTACCAAACGTCATTGCAAAATAATTTAAAAATACTAAAGCGATAATCAAAGAAACAGGTATAGAATAATAAAAATAATGATTGTTATGAAAATCACTATTTAAATTAATTGGCAAATCTTGATAATTAAAAGTTAAAAATATAATTATAATAATAGTTAAGATTACTAACAGAGTATTAGTTCTTAAACTTAAATTTGATGAAGAAAAAACACTTGGTATTAATATAAAAATTACAAATGGATTAGTTATTCCCCCTGATAAATAAAGAAGAAAACCCAATTGTAAAATATCAATTAGTAAAAATAAGAATGCAGATCTATCTGAAAGTTGTGTTTTTTTATAAATAAAAATTAAATATAAATTACTTAATATTCCTAAAAATATAACTAAATTTGAAGTAATAAAATCAAAACTAGAATTTAGAAAAAAATATACAAAGTTTACTGCAATTAATTGTCCAACAATCCCGATCCATCTAAGAGTGATATAAGTTGATTTTTTAAAAGAATGATATTTTGAAGTTTCAAAGAACTTCATTTTTAAATATCAAGATTTCTAACATTTATAGCATTAGAAACTATAAAATCTTTTCTTAATGCCACATCATTACCCATTAAAGTATGAATTAAACTTTGATCTTTTTTCAAATCTTTTGAGTATTGTACTTGAAGTAGATTTCTTGTTTCTGGATCTAATGTAGTGCTCCATAATTCCTCTGGGTTCATTTCTCCAAGACCTTTAAATCTTTGGATATTCATTTTTGATTTTTCCTCATCAATTTTTTTTAAATAATCTTTAGATCCTTTTTTAATTTTTTTTAGCTCCCTGTTATTATTTATTATATAATCTTCTAACTCCTTCTCATCTTTTATATAAATTCCTTTTGAGCCTTTGTTAATTTTAAATAATGGTGGTTGTGCTAAATAAACATGGCCATTTTCAATTAATTTATTAAATGGCGCATTGTTGAAGAAAGTTAGCAGAAGAGCTCTTATATGGGATCCATCTACATCAGCATCCGTCATAATAATAATTTTTCCATATCTTAGATCTTTTAAATCAATCTCTTGTGCTTTTGGGTCCAAACCTAGAGCATTAATCAATGTAACTATTTCATTTGAAGAAATCATTTTAGACAAAGCTTTTGTTCTATGATCAGATCCATTGCCATTACCGTTTCCATTTTTTTTAACATTAAAATCTTCGACATAAGTATTAAGTATTTTACCTCTAAGCGGTAAAACTGCTTGATTTGCCCTATTTCTTCCTTGTTTGGCAGATCCACCAGCCGAATCTCCCTCTACAATAAATAATTCAGTTCCTTCTTGTTTACCGATTTGACAATCAGCTAATTTTCCAGGAAGTCCACTTAATTCAAGAGCTCCTTTTCTTCTTACATTTTCTCTTGCTTTTCTAGCAACATCTCTAGCCATTGCAGCTTGAATAACTTTAGCTAAAATAATTTTTGCAATGGATGGATTTTGATCAAACCAAATAGATAATTTTTCATTTACCAATGTTTCCACAATCATCCTTACCTCTGATGAAACTAGCTTATCTTTTGTCTGAGATGAAAATTTTGGATCAGGGATTTTAGTTGAAAGTACACAAGTTAGACCTTCCTTAATATCATCACCTGAGATTGCTAGTTTATTTTTCTTTAATAAATTATTTTCATTGGCATATTTATTAACCACCCTAGTTAATGCACTTCTAAAACCCAACAAATGAGTTCCACCATCTTTTTGATAAATATTATTCGTATATGGAAATATATCTTCTGTATATCCGGCATTCCATTTTAGCGAACACTCCAATTCAATATTATTTTTTTTTCCTTCAATGTATATTGGTTTTCTAAACAAATCATTTCCGTTTTTATTTTGAAGTTTTTCTCTTTTTTCATCTAAAAAATCTACAAATTCTAGAACACCACCATCAAATTTAAACTCAGATATTTTCTCTTTCTTTTGACTTGCATCGGTAAATATTATTTTAATTCCTTTATTTAAAAATGCTAATTCTCGCATTCTCTTAATAAGAATATTTGCACTAAATTTTGTTGAAGAAAAAATTTCTTTTGAAGGTAAAAAAGTAATTTGTGTACCTGTTTGCTTTGCTTTTCCTGTTACTTTTAAAGGAGCTTTAGCTTCACCATTTTGAAATTCTAAGTAATGTTTTTTTCCATCTCTAAATATCTCTAACTGTAATTTCGCTGAAAGCGCATTGACAACTGAAACACCAACACCATGCAATCCACCTGAAACTTTATAAGAGTCATGATCAAATTTACCACCAGCATGTAGTTGGGTCATAATTACTTCTGCTGCTGATTTTTTTTCTCCTTTATGAATATCAACAGGAATACCTCTTCCATCATCATTTACTGTAATTGTTCCATCAGAGTTAATTTTTACATTAATATTTTTACAATATCCTGCTAATGCCTCATCAATAGAGTTATCAACAACTTCATAGACCATATGATGTAAACCAGTTCCATCATCTGTATCTCCAATATACATACCTGGTCTTTTTCTAACTGCTTCAAGACCTTTTAAAACTTTGATGGAGTCTGCCTGATATGTGTTTTTATTTGTCATTTTTTTAATTTTTGGAAAAAGAAAATTATAACATTTTTTATAAAAATTGCTGATTTATCTTAACAAAAAAAATGTAAAATGCCTAAATAACCCTTGAAAAATAAAGCTTATTTAATGGCGGAGAGAATGGGATTCGAACCCATGAAAGAATTGCTCCTTTACACGCTTTCCAAGCGTGCGCCTTCAACCACTCGGCCACCTCTCCCTTAATCTTATTTAAAAAATTTAGAAAGTTTAAATGCATTTATTAGGAAAACTAAATATGTAAAATTAGATTTAAATTTAAATATTTTTTTAATCTTATAGAAAAAACTTTTTTCATCTAATTTACTTCTAAATTCTTTTGGATTTAAATAAATTTTATTATTTTCAATATACTGATTCTTTTTGCATAATTTCCGATTAATATTAAATACAGTGATAGATTCAAAATGCTCAATTGAATAAATGTATTTTTTTAATGAATAATTGAATTCTTTTAATCCTGGAAACCTAGAGTTTATATCATCAATTAATTTTTTAGAAAAATTAATAAAAGAATATTTACTAGGATTATACCACTTTTTTTTCATATAACTTGTATGAACATCTTCGACAACCAACATTCCATCATCTTTTATCTTGGGTATACAATTGCTCGCTGTAATAATTTGTTGATAATTAGTATGACCTCCATCATCAAGAATAACATCAACCTTACCATATTTTATAAAAAACTTTTTCCAAAATTCATTACTACTTTGGTTTCCTATCTCAATTTTAAATCCGTATTTTTCAAATTTTTTAGCTTCTGGATTAAGTTCAATACCTATGATTTTAGCTTTTCTTCCAAAAAAATTTCTCCACATAAATAAAGATCCACCCGAAAAAATACCTATTTCAACAAAAGTAATTTTCTTATTTCTATATTTTGAAAATAGAGTATCGTAAACTTGAAAGTAATTTTTATGTTTCGAAGAAAAAAACTTACTTTTTTTGAAATATTTATAAGAATATGTTTTTAAGTAACTCATTGTTTTTATGTTTTCGATAATAGTATTTAAAATTAAAATTTCAACCATACTTGAAATAAATGAATAAAAAAATATTTAATGAATTAGAAATCTTAACTATTACTTATAAGTCAAACGACCTAATTGAAAAAAGCTTATCTAAAATTAATAAAAAATTTAAAATAACTGTTGTAGAAAATTCAGCCAATAAGCAGTTTAAAAAAAAAATTGAAAATTATAAAAATAGAAAGTGTATTTTAACCGGTTCTAACTTAGGTTTTGGTGCTGCTTTTAATATTGGAGCAAGAAAAATTAAATCTAAATATATTCTCCATATTAATCCAGATGCTTTTATTAATGACACAATAATTTATGAATTATATAAAACTGCAAAAAAGATAAAAAACCTCGGGATTTTATCTCCAATCGAAACATCAAAACAAACACAAATTAAAAAAAAATCTGATAAAGAATATTACGAAGTTGAGAATGTGAAAGGCTTTGTGATGATGATAAATAATTTTAATTGCAAAAAAACAAAATATTTTGATGAAAAATTTTTTTTATATTTAGAAGAAATCGATTTATGCATAAGACTCCGAAAAATTAAAAAGTTAATCTGTTTAGCACCAAATATATTTGTAAAACATCTAGGAGGAAAATCTCATAGTAAGGAATTTTCAAAAAAAATAGAAATGCAGAGAAACTGGCATTACTTATGGTCCCTATTTTATTTTACCAAAAAACACCAAGGTTTAATTCAAGCATATAAATTAACACTAAAAAAATTTTTGTCGGCTTTAGTAAAATCATTGTTTTATTTTTTTATTAATCAAAAAAAACACATCAAATATAGATATCGTTTTTTAGGTTTACTAAATAGTTACCTTGGAAATAATTCAAAATTTAGAGCTTAACTTTAAACCTTATCTAATTTTAGTTTAGGAAAACATACTAAAAATTTATCTTTTTTATTTTTTCTTAATTTAATTACTTTACTTTTTATTTCAGAATAAAAATTCCATGCTAGTGGTACAATAACTATATTTTGTTTTATTTTGTTCAAAGCATTAATTGATCTAATTGGAATTTTGCTGCCTGGACAAAATTTGTTTTGTTTAAACTTATTATCATCAATAATAAAATCAAATTTTACTCTTGAAAAATTAATGAAAGTGTTGGCTTTTGCTGCAGCTCCATATCCTACTACAATGTTGTTTTTTTTAAGATTATCTATTTTCGTTTTTATTTTCTTAACTGATTTTAAACAATTAATACCCCATTTATTATAATACTTATATTTTAGAAATTTTTCATCTTTTGTAATCTGTTCAATTCTTTTTTGGTTAGATTTAAATTTAATTACAAAAAGATAACTTGAACCATGTATTGGTTTTTTTGTAACATAATGTAATTTTAAATTAACTCTTTTAAGTAATTTATCCATACTATTCACATTAAAAAAATTAATATGTTCATGGTAAACTGTGTCAAATTCCATATTTTTACACATATCAGCCTGACTAGTTTGGATGATTAGGGTACTATCAATATGCATTAACTTTTTAACATTTAATAATAATTTTTTTGGATCAGGATTATGAGCAAACGAGTTTTGAAATATAATTAAGTCAAATTTTTTATTAATTTTTTTTACTATTTTTTCGTTAAAGAAACTACATATAACTTTATGCTTTTTGGATGAAATTTTGTAAATATTCTTTGCAGGATCAATACCAAAAGTTTTAAAACCATTTTTTTTAAAAACATCTAATTGAGATCCATCGTTACAACCAATATCTAAAATATTTTTATTTTTAAATTTTTCTGAATTTTTCATACTAAATTTATAAAAATCTTTCATATAATCAGTATAAGTTTTGGTAGTTCCACTCACATAATCATATTTTTGATAAATTTTTTTTGGATCAACTGCTACAGAAAGTTGTAAGTGAGTGCAGGATAAACAGCAATTTACTTTCAGTTCATATTTATCTTCTTTTTTTTCTTTTTTTGACAAATATGAGTTAGCTAAAGGTTGATTATTTAAGTTTAAAACTTTTTTAAGTTTTTTTGAACCACAAGCAAGACAGTGAGTTAATTTTATGAAAGCCAACGTTTATTTTTTAAACTCCAATCTACTACTTCTTCTATTCTTTTACTTAATTTAATTTTAGGTTCCCATCCTAAAGACTTTAATAAATTAGGGCTCAAAGAATATCTTAAATCATGTCCTGGTCTAGACGAATGATTATCAATTAATTCATAAATTAACTCTCTTTTTTGAACTTCAGCTATTTTTTGAGCAAGATCTAAATTGTTAATTTCCTCTGGACCTACTAAATTAAATTTCGGACACTTGGCATTTCCAAAATCTCCTTCATGTTTATAATTTTTTAAACCAATTATAAACATTAATCCATCAGCTACGTCTTGTGCATGTATATAATGCCTACTACCTGCTTTTGTTTTTTCTTTGTTTGCATGTATTAAAACTTTTTCTGAATCTCTAACTCTTTGGATTGTCATCGGTATAAATTTTTCTGGATGTTGTCTCTCACCAAAAACATTCATGGTGTGAGTAATTATTATTGGAAGTTTATATGTATTTTCATAAGCTACACAAAATTCCTCTGCAGAAGCTTTACTAGCGCTATATGGGTTAGTAGAATTATATCTATCATACTCTTTATAAGAAACTCCTTCTGGAGCATTTCCAAAAATTTCATCAGTTGAAAAATATACAAATTTCTCTAAATTTTTTAATGACCTCGCAAAATCAAGCAAATTTACAGTCCCAACAACATTGTCCAAAACAAACTCCATCGGGTAAATAATAGATCTATCAACATGACTAGCTGCAGCCAAATGTAAAATCATATCAGGAGAACCTAGTTCACTTTTAATTTGAGAATTAATTTCAGCTTTTAAATCATGAAATACTATTTTTAATCTCTTCTTATCTTTAATTGAAAACTCATCGAGTATTTCGTGTAATCTATTAAGGTTACCTGACAAATCTAATCTATCTAGAGTTACTATTTCCCAATCCGTATTTTTTATAATATGGGCAATTATATGATGAGCGATAAATCCTGCTCCACCTGTTATTAATATTTTTTTCATTTTTCCTTGCTTATTTTTAATACACCTATAAATGCTTCTTGAGGAATTTCAACTCTTCCAAACTGTTTTGATCTTGCTTTACCTTTTTTCTGCTTTTCTAAAAGTTTTCTTTTACGATCAGTTGCTCCTCCACCATGAATTTTTGTTAAAACATCCTTTTTAAACCCTTTAATTGTCTCTCTTGCAATAATTTTACCACCTATTGCAGCTTGAACTGGAATCATAAAATTATGACGAGGTATTAAATCTTTTAATTTTTCACACACTTCTCTTCCTGTTTTTTGAGCAAAATCCTTATGAATCATCATTGCTAATGCATCAACGGGCTCACCATTTACTAAAATTCCAAGCTTAACCAAATCTCCTTCTCTGTGTTCAATAATCTCATAATCAAAACTAGCATACCCACTAGTCATCGATTTAAGTCTATCATTAAAATCAAAAACAACTTCATTCAAAGGCAATTCATAATTTACAACAGCTCGATTTCCTGAATAACTTAGATTAGTTTGAATTCCTCTTTTATCCTGACACATTTTTATTATAGAACCCAGATATTGATCAGGAGTAATTATTGTTGCTTTTATCCATGGCTCTTCAATATATTTTATTAAAGTTGGATCAGGTAAACTTGATGGATTTTGTAGATCAATTATATTTCCATTATTAAGATGAACTTTATAAACAACACCAGGAGTAGTTGTTAGTAAATTAACATCAAATTCTCTTTCAAGTCTCTCTGTCACAATTTCCAAATGAAGCAAACCTAAAAATCCACATCTAAAACCTAATCCTAAAGCAGATGAAGATTCTGGTTCAAAAGAAAAACTTGCATCATTTAGTTGTAACTTTGCTAAACCATCTTTTAATTTTTGAAACTCAGAACTATCTACTGGAAATAATCCACAAAAAACTACCGGTTTACTTGGTTTAAATCCTGGTAAAGCCTCTTTTAGTGGTTTTGATGCATCACAAATTGTATCACCAACTTTTGTTTCGGATAAAACTTTAATTCCCGTTGTAATAAATCCAATTTCGCCTGTTTTTAATTCATTAATATCAACAGGTTTTGGAGTAAAAACTCCAACTTTCTCAACAATATATTCTTGATTAGTAGACATCATTTTAATTTTCATATGTTTTGAAAGTTTTCCGTCAATTACTCTAACTAAAATAACTACACCTAAATAAGTATCATACCAACTATCTACTAATAAACATTTTAAATCTGCTGAGCTTTCTCCTTTTGGTGCTGGTAAAGTTGTAATAATTTGCTCTAAAATATCTTCTATACCTTCTCCAGTTTTACCAG
>CACPOD010000007.1 GCA_902635515.1 uncultured Pelagibacteraceae bacterium | reverse complement strand
TCTATCGAAGGAACCTCTAAATTATCTCCTTACATTAAACATGGACAAATTCATGTAGGCAGTATTTGGAAAAAATGTTCTGAAATTAAATCAAAAGGAATTGGTTATAGAAAATATATTAATGAGCTTGGTTGGAGAGAGTTTTCACATAGTTTAATTAATTATTTCCCTCAGTTCTTAAAAGGAAATTTCAGAAAAGAATTTGATAAATTCCCTTGGGCAAAAAATGAGAAATTCCTAAAAGCATGGAAAAGAGGAATGACCGGTTATCCTATTGTCGATGCAGGTATGAGAGAACTATATGAGACTGGATGGATGCATAATAGAATAAGAATGGTTGTTGGTTCATTTTTAGTCAAACATTTGAGAATTAATTGGACTGAAGGTGAGAAGCATTTTAGAAATTGTCTACTAGATTTTAATAAAGCAAATAATGTTGCTCAATGGCAATGGGTCGCTGGCTGTGGGGCAGATGCAGCACCTTATTTTAGAATATTCAATCCAATACTTCAGGGTGAAAAATTTGATAAAGAAGGCAATTATGTAAAAAAATGGGTTCCTGAACTTAAAAATGTTCCAAATAAATTTATTCACAAACCATGGGAAATGGAATTAAAGTATCAAGAAGCTATAAAAACAATTATTGGCAAAGATTACCCGGGTCCTATTGTTATTCATGAAAAAGCTAGAGCTGCAGCTCTTGAAGCGTTTCAATCTTTGAAGAAAAAATAAATTTAGTTTTATTCTCCAATAAAATGGTGGATTATAGTTCTTTTTTGAGCCTCTAATCTGTGTTCAAATAAATATATGCCCTGCCAAGTCCCAAGCAACAATTCACTATCTTTCACACTTAGAGAAATTTGATTATTTGTTAATGCAGATTTAATATGTGCAGGCATATCATCTTTTCCCTCCGTAGTATGAACATATAGTTTGTTATCCATAGGAGCTAATTTATTAAAATAATTTATTAAATCTGTTTGTACATCTGGATCTGCATTTTCTTGAACAATTAATGAGGCGCTTGTGTGCTGAATACTTAAATTAAGAATACCATTTTTAAAGTTATTTTGACCAATCCAATTAATTGTATCCTTAGTAAATTCATATAACTTTTGACCATTGGTCTTAATATAAAGATTGTGAAATTCTTGTTTCATTAATTATACTCGTTAGATGTAAGCTCATACAAACGACTAATGGTTCGTTTAAATGGTTTTTCTAATAATCTTGAAGAGGTAAATTGATCTAAATTTATATCAGCTGTAACTGCTAATGAAATATTTTTATCATAAATTACATCTAACAAAGTAATAAAACGTTGTTGTTGATTTGAATTTACATCATTAAATTGAGGTATTTGATCTATTACCATAAATTTACAGTTTTTAACTATTTCTAAATAATCTTCAGCTCCTAAATTTTGATCACAAAGTTGATTAAAGTCACATCTAACAATTCCCTCATAAAAGTTTTCTATTTTAAATTCTCTTCCCTTTACATTAATTTTTATTGAAGATTGTTTTTTATCCTTTGTTATAGTTCTAAAGAATTTATTAATCTTAAAATTGGTTTCTTGATTAAGTGGAAAAAAATATCTTTGTTTTTGATTATCATTAGATTTTCTATAATCATCCTCAATTTTTAATTCATACTCGATGGATTGATCTTCCATTATTTTTATAAAAGGTATAAATTGTTCACGTTGAAGACCTTCTTTATAAAGTTCTGAAATTTTAGTATTTGAAGTAAGAATAATTTTAATATCTTCTTTAAATATTTGTTCAAATAGTTTTCCTAAAATCATTGCATCAACAATGTTTGTTACTTGGAACTCATCGAAATAAACTAATGAAGCTTTTGATTTTAAATTTTTGACAAATTGATTGATTACATTTTCTTCATTTTTTTCTTTTTGCTCATGGACAAAATCATGAAAACCTAACATAAATTCATTAAAATGCTTTTTTAATTTTTTTTCTTCAAGATGATCATAAAAGAAGTTAAAAATCATTGTTTTACCAACCCCTACACCACCATATAAATAAAATCCTTTTTTAGTTTTTTGTTTGGAAAATAATTTTGAAAAAAATGATTTGTAATTACTATTATGGTAATCATCTAATTTTTTAATAACTTTGATTTGATTAGGATTAATTTCTAAATTTTGAATTTCACAATAAGATATGAATTCTTTTTCAAATTTTTTTGGCATCAATTTTTTTTAGTTTTAAAGTCAATACCATACTCTGATCTTGGTCCTTTCCTTAGCCCGAATGGACCTGAGATAAATAAAGTTAATGGTTTAGTTCCTGGTTCCAAATCTACTCTATGCAAATTATTTGCTGATCTAAAACCAATATACCCTGGTGAACGCCAAAACTTACCAGTGCTTAATGTTTCCCAATAACCGCCTCTTAAAATTATAGTGATATAAGGAAATGTGTGATTATGAACTCCTTCTCCATGGTCATCTGCTAGCATCTCATGAATTAATATATTGAATGGAAACCATTTAGGTCGATACCTCATCAAAACATAGTAACGGTTCATCCAAGGCTTTGCCTCTTTAAAATTTGGATGTGAAGGTCCTCTATCTAATACAACTTTTTTTCTACCAATTTTTTCTAAAAATTTTAAGAACATGTTTAGTTATATTGTACAATTGAACCATTTCTTACTACATATAAATTGTTATTAAATATAAACGGTTCAGATACTAATCCACCAGAAACTTTATCAATTTTTATTATTTTTCCATCCTCAATCCCAGCTATGATCATTTTACCATCTGAGTTAGTCAAAAATACATTTTTGTCTCCAATTACAAAACCAATTGGGTAAATATTTTTTCTTTTTTTATCTTTGTAATTCATAAATAGATCTGTAATTCGAACTATATTGCCTTTATTTTTGTCAATTAAATATAAATAACCTTCATTAGAGATTGTAAAAATTAGATTTCCAACCAAAATAGGTTTTACATTAGAATTAACTTCATTGATCCAGTTTGTTGTTCCTGTTTTTAAATCAATTGAATAAAACTGATTTTTATTATTTGAAAAAAATACTGAGTTTCCATCTGATACTAGTTTAGAAGTCTTAAAGTTATAAGTTTCATTTATTATCGAGCTACTCTGTGTAGGTAGTTGCCATGTAATTAAACCTGTTTCAATATCTACAGCTGTAATATCTCCTATAGAATTATTGAAAATAACATTGTCGTTTAAAATAATTAAAGAATATTTAATATTTGAAATTGTAAATGAGTCCTCTGTTTGCAAATTCCAACATTCAGAACCATCTTTAATTTTAAAACATCTCAACGTATTTTTATAATCAATAACAAATATTTTATCCTTATGCTTTTTAATATTTGAATTAAACGGATAATCATTATTATTTGACCAATTTAATTCTCCAGTACTAATATTCATAGAATAATATTTTGCTATGCTATCAGTTACTAAAAGATTTTGACCATCTACTAAAAAATTAAGTTTTGGTTTTAATTTTTTTTCGGATTTTGAATAATGATTTTTTTTCCAAATAACTTTCTGATTATTATCATACCTAATAATTGAACCTTTTTTGTCGAAAAATATTATTCCATTTTTCAAAAAAATCGGTTCGAAATCTAATTGATTGATTTCCTCTAACTTTGAAAATTTAAAGTTACCAATCTTTGCTAATTCACCTTTGTAATTTTGCAAACCAAGATTATTTTGATTTTCATTTTTTTTATCATTTATTTTTATTGAGGATAAATCTAATTTTAAATCTCTATTAAATTCTGATACACTTATATTTTCTTCTGCAAAAACTTTTGTTATTTTTTTATCTGTTTCTAATTTCTTTTCTTTATCTTTCCAAATTCTGGAGTTTTCATTAAATGAACAGTTATTAAGAAAAAATAATGCAATGAAAGTAAAAATTAATTTATTCACTCAAGTCTCTGTTCAATCTTTTCTCTGCTTGAAGTCTTATGTCTGGATTTGAATTTTCTAAAGCTATTATTTGGTTGAAAAATTCTTTAGCTTTTTGTTTTTGATTATTTGCATAAAAATATTCTGCCATTAAATATAAAGAATGTGATTTCCAGACACTTTTTGAATTAATCAGTGGATTTAACATATTTAGAAGATCACTCTCCTGAGCGTTATCTGCATTGTAGAGTGCCTTCTTGTATATAATCAAGTTGTTAATTTCACTGTCTAACGAAGTATCGTTTATCAATATATCAAATAATGAATTAATTCTAGACTGATCACTTACAAGATTATTATCAATGATGAAATAAAGGGATAAAGGTGAATAAGTTGGATCTTTCTTATTTACAATTTCAATCAGGCTACTAGCTGTTTTTTCTTTTGTTTTTTCTGAATAATCAATGATAATTGAATTATAACTATCTGAGATATCTTTTTTTTTATTAATTAAATATTTATCGTAACTAAAAACACCAACTATAATAATTATTAAGATAATTATACCTGAAATTATTTTATTTTTATTATTTACAAAAAAATTCTTAATTTTTTCATTTCTAGTATTGGTATTTATAATTGATAAATCTTCATCCATAACTAAATCATATTCCTTAAAACGTACTGCAGAATACCTCCATTTTTATAATACTCTAATTCATTTTTTGTATCAATTCTGCATAAAGTTTTAATTTTCTTTATTTCGCCTGAAGCATATTTAATTTCAACTGTCACTTCATCTGAGGGATTAACACCCTTTTCTATATTTAGAATACTAATTAATTCAGAACCAATTAATTTTAGATTTTTTCTATTTACATCTTCGATAAATTGTAACGGTAATATTCCCATTCCAATCAAATTAGATCGGTGGATTCTTTCAAAACTCTCTGCGATTACTGCTTTTATCCCAAGTAATTTTGTTCCTTTAGCTGCCCAATCTCTAGATGATCCGGTTCCATACTCTTTTCCACCAATTACAACCAAATCTGTTCCTCTTTTTTTATATTCAACAACTGCATCATAGACAGGAAGAACTTTTTCTTCTGGGTATAACTTTGTAAAACCACCTTCTGTACCTGGAGCCATTTCGTTTCTAATTCTTATATTTGCAAAAGTTCCTCGCATCATAACTTCATGGTTACCTCTTCTTGAACCATATGAGTTATAATCTTTAGGTAAAATTTGGTGTTCCATAAAATATTCACCAGTTGGACTATCTTTTTGAATACTGCCAGCCGGCGATATATGATCAGTTGTAACCATATCACCTAAAATTAATAATGGTCTTGCATCCTTAATTTCTTTAAATCCTTCTGGTTTATCTGGTAACGAGTCAAAAAACGGAGGTTTTTTTACATATGTTGATCCTTCATCCCAATTATAGATGCTGCTTTTATCAGTTTTAATTTTTTGCCATTGACTTGGGCCCTCTGAAACATTTGAGTATCTTTGTATAAACATGTCAGCATTAAGTGAATCTTTTAAAGTTTCTTCTATCTCTTTATTAGAAGGCCAAATATCTTTTAAAAATACATCTTTTCCTTCTTTATCTTTTCCCAATGGATCTTTGTACAAATCAACTTCCATATGCCCAGCTATTGCGTATGCAACAACAAGTGGAGGTGAAGCCAAATAGTTAGCTTTTATATGTGGAGAAATTCTTCCCTCAAAATTTCTATTTCCAGATAAAACTGAAACAGCATAAATATTTTCTTTTTGGATAGCTTCTACAATATTTTCTGGAAGTGGTCCTGAATTTCCAATACAAGTAGTACAGCCATACCCAACTAAATTAAAACCAAGCTGATCTAAATAAGTGTTTAATCCAGCTTTTGCCAAATAGTCTGTAACTACTTGAGATCCAGGTGCTAAAGAAGTTTTTACCCAGGGTTTAACCTGCAAACCTTTTTCAATAGCTTTTTTAGCTAATAGTCCAGCCCCGATTAAAACATTTGGATTAGAAGTGTTAGTACAAGAAGTTATTGCAGCAATTAATATTGAGCCATCTTTAATTTCGTAATCTGTATTTGATACTTTCGAAATTGACTTTTCATTTTTATTTGTAGCTTCCTGCAATACTTTTTGAAACGAAATAGGTGCATCTGTTAACAGAACTTTGTCTTGAGGTCTTTTAGGTCCTGAAATAGTTGGTACGACTGTGGACATATCTAAAGATATAATGTCAGTAAATTCTATTTCGTTACTCGCCCATAAACCTTGTTCCTTCGCATAATTTTCTACGATATCAACATTTTGTTGATCTCTTCCAGAAAATTTTAAATACTTTAATGTTTCTTCATCGATAGGAAAAAAACCACAAGTAGCACCATATTCTGGTGCCATGTTTGCAATTGTTGCTCTATCCGCTAGTGTTAAATTTTTTAAACCCTCTCCATAAAACTCAACAAACTTACCAACTACTCCTTTATCTCTTAACATTTTAACAACAGTTAATACTAAATCAGTTGCAGTAGTTCCTTCTGGCATTTTGTTCTTCATTTCAAAACCGATGACTTCTGGTATTAACATAGAAATTGGTTGACCTAACATTCCTGCTTCAGCTTCAATTCCTCCGACACCCCATCCTAAAACAGATAAACCATTTACCATTGTTGTATGACTATCCGTTCCAACTAAAGTATCTGGAAAAAGATATTTTTCACCTTTAAATTCTTCTGACCAAACAACTTTTGACAAATATTCCAGATTGACTTGGTGACAAATTCCTGTTCCTGGTGGAACTATTCTAAAATTATCAAATGCCTGCTGTCCCCATTTTAAAAAAGAATATCTCTCACCATTTCTTTCAAATTCTATATCGACATTTTTTTCAAAAGAATCTGCTTTTGCAGATTGGTCGACTTGCACAGAGTGATCAATTACAAGATCAACTGCAGACAGAGGATTTATTGTATTTGGATCTTTATTTTTTTCTTTAACTGCTTCTCTCATTGCAGCCAAATCTGCAACCGCAGGAATTCCTGTATAATCTTGAAGCAAAACTCTTGCTGGTCTATATGCAATTTCAGTTTTAGATTTTTTTGTCTTTAGCCAGTTTTTAATCGCCTCTATTTGAGATTTTGTTACACTTAAGTCGTCTTCGTATCTTAATAAATTTTCTAGTAAAACTTTAAGAGATTTTGGAAGTTTATTTATTCCTTCAAGTCCATTTTTTTCTGCTTCATTTAATGAGTAATAATTATACTCCTTGTCATTGACTGTGATTTTTTTTAGTGATTTATAAGAATTTTTGTTTCCTGGGGTCATATTATAAATAAAAAGTTATTATGCTTGTTAAAAGAAGCAGTGACATAGCATAATTAAAGTAATTAATAAATTTCTGATTTGTCGCAAATTTCCTGAAAAATTTACCTAAGAAGGTCCACAGAGTTATACTGGTCACTGAAACAATTAAGGCCATAATGATAATTTGAGTCGTATAACTTACAAAGGTTTCTCCTGGATTAATATAAGTTGAAACAAGAATAATTGATGCAATAACGCCTTTAGGATTTAAGAATTGAAAAATAAAAGTTTCATGAAACTTAATTGGATTTTTGTTTTTATTTTCCTTATCAGAAGTTCCTGAAAAAGAAATTTTGTATGCTAAATAAATTAAAAATAGAGTTCCTAAATATTTCAATACCTCTTGAATTAAAGGATAAAGTTTAAAAATATTTATCAACCCTAGAGCTAGACATAATAACAAAAATGGAAATCCTAAAGTTACACCAATTATATGTGGTAGTGTTCTAAGAATACCAAAATTAAAACCAGAATAGAAAGCAACGAAATTATTTGGTCCAGGAGTAAATGCTGCAACAATTCCAAATAAAGTTATAGAAAGAATTTCAGGATGCATTATTAAGCAATCGGTAATCCGTTTTCTGCTTTTTGAGAAGGATGAACAAGTGTAACTTTGCCATCGGCATCAATTGCTCCTAAAACCAATACTTGAGAAACTATTCCAGCAATATTTTTTTCAGGAAAATTACAAACAGCAATAACCTGTTTTCCTTTTAAATTCTCCTCATTGTAATAATGGGTAATTTGAGCCGAAGATTGTTTAATGCCAATTTCGCTTCCAAAATCAACTTCAACCACTAAAGATGGCTTTCTCGCTTTTTCATTTTTTTTTACAGAAATTACAGTACCAATTCTAATATCTACTTTATCAAAATCATTATAGGTAATTTGCTCTTTAATCATAATATAATATAGTGTTTTAA
Source organism: uncultured Pelagibacteraceae bacterium (assembly GCA_902635515.1). Taxonomy (GTDB): domain Bacteria; phylum Pseudomonadota; class Alphaproteobacteria; order Pelagibacterales; family Pelagibacteraceae; genus Pelagibacter. The sequence goes on along the minus strand of CACPOD010000007.1, from coordinate 34,719 downwards.
GTTTATGAGTATAGATAACAATTTATATGAAAAATCAATCAAGATTTTAACTGACTTAATCGCATTTAAAACTATCTCAGGTCAAGATAACAGTAATTTAATTGATTATTGTGAAAAAATTTTAAATAACATTGGAATAGATACTTTCAAAGTTTATGATGATGATAAAAAAAGAGTAAATCTTTTTGGAACTCTAAAAGCAAAAAATCAAAGTATAAAAAAACCAATTATATTATCTGGTCACACTGATGTGGTTCCCGTATCTAAAGGTTGGAGCAGTGATCCATTCGTTGCAACTATTAAAAATGATAAATTATATGGAAGAGGCTCATGTGATATGAAAGGTTTTATTGCGTGTACACTTGCTTATGCACCTATCTTCAAAGAAAGTAATTTAGATAGAGACTTACATTTCTGTTACACATTTGATGAAGAGACTGCATGTATTGGAGCTCCTTTATTAATAGAGGAATTGAAAAAAAGAGATATCAAAAATGGAATTTGTATAATTGGTGAACCAACTAAAATGAAAATTATTGATGCCCATAAAGGTATGAATGAATACACAGTTCACTTTGGAGGACTTGCAGGACATAGTTCTAAACCTCATTTAGGAGTAAATGCAGCTGAATATGCTACTAGATATGTTGGGAAACTTTTAGAAATTAGAGAAGAATTAAAAAAAAGAGTTCAAAAAGATAGTATTTTTGATCCTCCACATTCAACTTTATCAATTGGTGGAATTAAAGGTGGTATTGCCCATAATGTCATTGCAGATAAATGTAGTGTTGAATGGGAAACAAGACCAGTTCTTAAAGAAGATGGGGAATTTGTTACGAAAGAAATTGATAAATACGCAAATGAAGTACTCCTACCTGAAATGCAAAAAATATTTCCAGATTCTTATATTAAAAAAGAAGTGATAGGTGAAGTTGTTGGTTTTAACAGATTAGATGAGTCTGATGCATGTGAATTTGTATCAAATATAACTGGTGATAATTCTAGAGAAGTAGTTTCTTTTGGTACAGAGGCTGGTTTATTTCAAGAATTAGGAATCAGTACAGTTGTTTGTGGACCTGGATCCATAGAACAAGCTCACAAAATTGATGAGTTCATAGAATTAAATGAAATGAAAAAATGTCTTAAATTTTTAGAAGGCGTAAAAGATAAATCGGTAAATTAACTCCAACCACCTACGGCTTTTACTTCTAAAAACTCTTCTAAACCGTGTTCGCCTGCTTCTCGACCTATTCCAGAATGTTTAAAACCACCGAAAGGTGCATCGACTGCAATACCAGCGCCATTAACATCAACCATTCCAGATCTTAATTTTCTTGCAACTCTTTGTACTTTTTGAGAGTCTTGGGTTTGAATATAGTTTGTTAGTCCATAAGCAGTATCATTTGCAATTTTAATTGCATCTTCCTCTGTTTCAAAAGGAATAACAGATAAAACAGGTCCAAAAATTTCTGTTCTTGCAACTTCCATATCATTATTTACATCTGCAAAAACAGTTGGTTTAACAAAGTATCCTTTGTCTAATCCATCAGGTTTACCTGTTCCTCCAGCAACTAATTTAGCACCTTCATCTATTCCTTTTTGGATTAAAGTTTGTATTTTTTTGTATTGAGTTTCTGAAATAACTGGACCTATATGTTCTCCTTCTTTTTTAGGATCACCCACCTCAAAACTTTCAGTATATTTTTTTAATCTCTCAATAGCTTCTTTATACATTGATTTTTCAACTAACATTCTTGTCGGTGCATTACAAGATTGTCCAGAATTTCTAAAACATCTTAAAGCACCTCTTTCAATAGCCTCTGGATCAGCATCTTTAAAAATTATATTTGCACCCTTGCCTCCTAATTCTAAGCTTACTCTTTTAAAATCTTTAGCAGCATTTTGTGAAATCAAAGCTCCTGCTCTTGTTGATCCAGTAAAAGATATCATATTAATATCTGGATGACTTGTGAGTGCATCGCCTGTTGTTGCTCCATCACCATTAACTAAATTGAACACACCTTTTGGAAATTTTACTTCATCAATAATTTCAGCAAGTATCATTGAAGAGAGTGGTGCTAATTCTGATGGCTTTAAAACCATTGTACAACCTGCAGCTATTGCTGGCATTACTTTTAAACAAACTTGGTTCATCGGCCAATTCCATGGTGTTATTAATGCACAAACACCTTTTGGTTCATAAATTAATCTTTGATTAGGAGCATGATCTCCTAACGGTTTTTCAAATTCAAAATTTTTTAAATATCTAATAAATGATTTGATATGACTTGCTCCTGTACCTGCTTGTAATTTTGTTGCAAAATCTTTTGGAGCACCCATTTCAAGAGTTATAGCTTCTGCAATATCTGCCCATCTTTTCTTATAATTTTCATAAAGTTTTTCTAATAATTCAATTCTTTCCTCTTTAGAAGAAAAGGCCCATGACATATATGAATCTTTAGCTGCATTAACAGCATTATCAACATCAGCTTTGTTTCCCAAAGTGATTACTGCACAATTTTCTTCTGTAGCAGGATCAATTACTTTAATTTCCTCAGAGCTACTTGGCTTAACCCACGCGCCATTAATGTAAAAATTTTTTTTGTCTAACATGTTTTGAAGTTATCCTTTCTTTATGTTTTTGCAAATAAATTAGTTAATTCATAAACAATAGTTGCCGCTGCTAAAGAAGTTACTTCTGCATGATCATATGCTGGGGAAACCTCAACGACGTCTGCTGAAACTAAATTTAATCCAGACAAACCTCTTAAAACATTTACCATTTCTCTTGTAGTCATCCCTGCAATTTCTGGTGTACCAGTACCTGGAGCAAATGCAGGGTCTAAAACATCAATATCAATTGATAAGTATAAAGGATTATCTCCCACTCTTTTTCTTATTCTTTCTGCTATTTTATCGGTTCCTTCTGTTTGAAACTCATCACAATGAATTATTTTAAATCCAAAACTTTCATCATTTTTAATATCATCTCTACTATAAAGTGGGCCTCGAATTCCAACATGCATAGAAGCATCATCTAAAAATAATCCTTCTTCTCTTGCTCTTCTGAATGGAGTTCCGTGAGTATAAGGTGCACCAAAATATGTGTCCCAAGTATCTAAGTGGGCATCAAAATGAACTAAAGATACAGGGCCCTTATTTTTTTTATTGATTGCTCTTAACAATGGAACAGCAATAGTATGATCTCCACCTAAACTTATAATTCCTCCAACCTTATTTAGTAAATCTGTTGCGCCTACTTCTATTTGTTTAATTGCTTCATCAATACTAAATGGATTGCAAGCGATATCACCAGCATCAGCAACTTGTTGGATTTTAAAAGGCTCAACATCATAGCTTGGATGATAATTGGTTCTTAAATGTCTTGATGCTTGTCGAATGCTTTGTGGACCAAATCTTGCTCCTGGTCGATAACTAGTTCCAGCATCAAACGGAACACCAACAATTGCAACATCACAACTTTCTACATCTCTTAGTTCAGGAAGTCTTGCAAAAGTGCTCGGGCCAGCAAATCTTGGAACTTTAGTTCCACTAACTGGTTGAATTGGATTTTTGTTTCTTTCTTTTTTCATTTTTTAATAATCTAAGATAATATTATCTCATCTAATTCGTCTATAATAATTTAATGAAAATTTTATTTTTATTTATTCTTATTTTTCATATTTTGCATGTAAATGCTGATGAAATTTATAATCTGATAAAAATTCCAAATTTAGAAATTTATAAATTAAAAAACGATAATAATATTCGTTATTTAAGCACTAAAGGTAATTTTAAAATTGGCGCAAATAAGAACATTACTTGTGACAAAGTTGATATAAATAATTTAAATACAAAATTTCCTTTAATTGAAAAAAATCTTAATCGATATAATTCTAATTTTCTTATTAAGATAAAACTAAAATACATTGTGCTTTGTGAAAATTTATTCATATCTGAAATTAATACTGGGGGAATACCTGATAATAAAAATAGAACCTTAATTTTAGATATTAATTTTAATAAAAAATATTTTGAAAGAATGATACACCATGAAATTTTTCACATGATTCAAAACACTCACATTGAATATTTTGATGAGGGTAAATTTTCATCTTTTAATCAAACATCATTTAATTATACTGATTGTTCAACTTGTTCTGATAGATTAAACTTAGATCTATATGAAAGAACTGATGGTTTTTTAACAGAATATTCTAAATCTATCCCCTCTGAAGATATGGCAGAAATTTTTTCATTTTTAATGACTGATAAAGAAACAATTGAAGATAAAATCAATAGCGACAAAATCCTCAATAATAAAGTGAATTTTATAAAATCAAACTTAGCTAAAATAGATAAAAATATTTTATGATTAAAACTATTAAACCCTCAAAATCAGAAAAAATTTTATTTATATTTTTAATTAGTCTTTCAATATTTGCTTTTACATCTTTTTTTTTATTAAAAAATAAATGTCTATTTGTTGAAAAAAATAATTTAGGTAAGCTTAATTTTAATGAACCAAATAATATTGCTGTGATGAATGTTGAGTGTGGAAATGTAATAATTGAACTTTATCCAGATATTTCTCCTAAAGCAGTAGAAAGATTTAAAATTTTAATTGAACAAAAAATGTATGATGGTTCTGCTTTTTATAAAGTTTCAGAAAATACTTTTGTACAAGCTGGAGATATTGAGTATGGAAATATAAATAATTTAGATTATTCCAAAATTGGTAGCGGAAAGTCTGGACTGGGGTTGTTAAAATCAGAACTAAGCAACGATTTTAAATTTACAGAGGGAAGTGTTGGTTTTGCTAGAGCAACAGAATTTGATACTGAAGATAGTGAATTCTTTATTACATTAAAAGAAATTCCAATTTATCAAGGTGAATATACTCCAATTGGTAAAGTGGTTTATGGTTTAGATATATTAACTAAAATTAAAACAGGTAATAAGGCAATTTATGTTTTAAGACCTGATTATATTAAAACTTTTAGAATGTTTAATTCTAATTAACCAAAGGTTTACCTGTTGATAATGTATATTTAATTCTTTCTTGAGTTTGTTTCGTTTCTATCAATCTCATAAAAGAATCTAGTTCTAGTTTATACAGATCATCCTCTGACAATACTTTTTCAATAGTAGTGTCTCCACCACTTAAAACGTTTGCAAGTTCAGTTCCAACATGCATTCCATGATCTAGAATTACCTTTTCGTTATATAATTTCTCTAAAACCTTAACCATTTTATCTTTCAATGGCTTTCCAGAAAGTTTGAATTTGCACTCTTTTGGAGGAACAAAATCATTATTTTGATCAATTAAATTTTTTGATTCCTCAAAAAGACTGTTTCTGTTCATTATTTTTTTGTCTTCTGGTCTTAAATACTTTAATGGCTCAGCCTCGATTGGAGATGTAGCTGTTCTAGCATAACCAATAATATCAAAAACTTTTAGTGGTGCATAATCTGGGTCTGATTTTGCTTCTTCTGTTTGTGACCATCTCCACAACATTTCTTTACATCCACCGCCTGCTGGAACTAATCCAACAATAGTTTCAACTAATCCAATAACTAAATTTGTGTGTGAGGCAACAAAATTACTTTGAACTAAAACCTCAAAGCCTCCTCCAAGTGTAAGTCCAGAGGGAGCTGATACAACTGGGTACTTAGAGTATTTTAAAGTTTTGCATGTATCTTGAAAATACTTAATGAATTTTTCAATTGATTTAAAATCTCCTTTGTCAGCAAAATTCATAGTATAACTTAAATTTACACCTGCTGAAAATTGCATGCTTTCATTAATTATTATTAAAGGTTTGTCAGTTGCATTTTTCAGTGCATCCATTGAGTCATAATCTAATGCACAAGCTTTTGTTGTAAACTCAACAATATTAAAATCTTTAAATCGATGAATTTCAGCTGAATTATTTTTATCCAGTTTAATTGCTGATGGTCTTATTTTTCCTAAAGTTTGAATGTCTGTATAAATTTGTCTTTCTCCATAGAAATTTTCATCTTTTGATCTTGATAAATTTTCTAAAAATTTATTATTTTCAAAGTCATCGATTCTTTCAAAGAAATTCTTTATCCCTATAGATTTCAACATTTCAAAAGGACCCATTGCCCAATTAAAACCAAGTCTCATAGCTTCATCAATATCATTAAACTTATCGGTAATTCCTGGAACCAGTGAAGATGCATATTTAATTATTTTTGAAATTACAATCCAAGCATACTCACCATACTTATCTTTTCGATTAATTAAATTATTGATGTCAACAGTCTCAATTCCTAAATCTATTTTTTTTGTTGCTGAATACTCCCCTGTTTCTAAATTAATTGCTTCTAAAATTTTTTGATCTCCACTTTTATTCATTCTATAAAAGCCACCTTTTCCTTTACGACCGGTGTAGCCTGTCTCAATTAATTTTTTTACTAATGGAATTTCTTTTGCAACAATTTGAAATTCATCTTTATCTGAAAGTTCCTTTATAAAGCTTCTTAATACATCAGCCATCAAATCAATTCCAATTAGATCATACAATCCAAATACTCCTGTTTTAGGTATACCCATTGGTCTACCAAAAACTGCATCCGCTTCTTCAATTGAAAGTTTCATTTTGAATGCTTCTGTCATAGCAACTTGCATAGCATAAACACCAATTCTATTACCTAAAAACCCTGGGGTATCGTTGCAAACTATAGCTCCCTTACCAAGCTCAACTTCACAAAATTTCTTTAAAGAATTAATTTTATTTAAGTCGTTATTTTCGTTTTTAACAATTTCTAACAATCCCATGTATCTAACAGGATTAAAAAAGTGAGTGATACAAAAATCTTTTTTTTCTTCGTCATTTAGTTTTTCTGATAGAACTTTAATTGGAATTGACGATGTATTTGATGAAACTATTGCACCTTTTTTTCTGTTCTTAAATATCTTTTCATAAATATTGTGTTTAATATCAATTCTTTCTACTACCGCCTCTACCACCCAATCTGCATCTTTTACTACGTCAAAATTTTCTTCAATATTTCCAACATTAATATTGTTAATTTTGCTCTTATCTATTAGCAAAGGAGGTCTAGATTTATGAATTCTTTCTCTAGCTTTTTCGCTGATTTCAGTTGTTAAATCTAAAAGAGTAACTGGTATGTCTGCATTACATAAGTGGGCAGCTATCCCACTACCCATTGTACCAGAACCAATAACTACAACTTTTTTAATTTCCATAGTAACTTCTATATATGAATAAATTATTTGGGTAAATTATCTATTTATTCCTCTTAATCTCTCAGATCTTCTTCTTAATAATTCAGCAGTTACAAGAATTAAAGTTGATAAAAGAATTAAACAGGTTGCTACTGCAAGAATTGTCGGACTCAATTGTTCTCTTAAACCTGTCCACATTTGTATTGGGATAGTCGTATTTTCTAAACCTGCCAAGAATAAGACAACCACAACTTCATCAAAAGATGTCACAAAAGCAAACAATCCTCCTGAAATTACACCGGGTAATATCAATGGAAGAGTTATTTTCATAAATGTATTTACTGGGTTACTACCTAAACTTGCTGCGGCTCTTGTTACACTATGATCAAATCCAGATAGTGTTGCTGTCACAGTAATGACAACAAAAGGTGTTCCTAATATAATATGTGCTAAAACTATTCCTGTGTGAGTTGCTGCTAAACCAGCTTTTGCCATGAAAAAGAAAATTGCAACACCTGATATAATTAATGGAACAATCATTGGAGATATTAAGGTCGCCATTATCAATCCTTTATAAGGCATATGTCTACTGCTAAGTCCTAGTGCAGCTAATGTACCTAAAATAATCGATCCAATTGTTGCAAAGATTGCAATTATGAAGCTATTTTTTGCCGCTAGTCCCCATGGATTTTTAGTTCCATAAATCATATCTTTATACCATCTCAAAGAGAATGCATCAGGATCAAGATTTTTCATCCCTTCAGAGAAAACTAAAAATTCCTCCGCATTAAATGATAATGGAAAAATTACAAACAAGGGTGCAATTAGAAAGAAAAATACAAAAGTACAAATAGCAATATAGATATAGTGCCAAATTCTGTATCTTGTTTCTGTATAACTTGGTAATGCCATATTATCCTAATTTAATATTATCAACTCCAACTAATTTATTATAAATCCAATAAATAACTAAAACTCCAGTCAACAACATTAATCCCATAGCTGATGCGAAACTCCAATCAAGAGTGGTCTTCATATGAAACGCAATTTGATTACTTATTAATGTTCCTGAGGCACCTCCAACTAAAGCTGGGGTTATATAATACCCAATCGCTAGAATGAAAACTAATAAACATCCGGCACCGATACCTGGTATTGTTAAAGGGAAGTAAACTTTCCAAAATGCAACAAAAGGTGTTCCGCCTAATGATTTTCCAGCTCTCATTAAGCTTGGTGAGATAGTCTTCATAACACTATAAAGTGGAAGAACCATAAATGGCAATAAGATCTGTGTCATTGCAACATATGTCCCAACCTTATTGTACATCATCTCAGGCCTGTTATCATCCGCGACTAAACCAATCATTACGAAGAAGTCATTCACTATTCCTTGCTGTTGCAACAAAATCATCCAACTAGCTGTCCTTACAAGTAAAGATGTCCAGAAAGGAAGCAGCACACAAATCATTAATAAGTTGCTGTATTTCATTGGTAGCGTTGCTAATAAATGAGCTATTGGGTATCCCATAAAGAAGCAAAAAAGTGTAACAAAAAAGGCAATTTCTAATGTTCTAAGCCATAGAATTCTGTGTATTCTTCTATCTTCATCTACTTGGGCTATGCTCCCATCTGCAGCAAAATACATGTCCATTCCCTTTAGATATTTTGAAGCTGTATAGGGGGGTGCAGTTCTTTTAATTGCTTGCCAATATTCCACATCTCTCCATCTTTTATGAAGTTTATTGATTTGCTCTTTTAAACTAGCGCTTTCATCAATTTTTTTTCTTTTGATTTGTCTAAAAAGTTTTTTAGTAATTGTATTAAAACCATTTTTTTCTTTATTTAATCTTTGTCCTAATTTTCCATGCTGTTGATTTTCAGCAAGTAGTTTGTAATCCTCATAAAAACCTCGATATACTTCCTCTGGAGGTAACTCATCTAAATTTTCCCATTTCTCCATCGCTTTAAATGTTTTTGGAAGCATATTGGTGACCATTCTGTCATCAACACTCCTCATAAACATATCTCCAATTGGAAAGATATAAGTAATTACAAGAAATAATAATAATGGAGCTACAAGAAGAAATGCCTTTATTTTATTCTTCTTTTCAGCTTTTTTTAAACTGACCTCTAAAGGTATTCCGTCAGTTGTTAAAATTTGTTTTGTTTCAGAGCTCATAAAAAAATAGGGCGGTTAAAAATAACCGCCCTAAATATATTATATAAATTCAGTGTTTAAAACTGAAATTATAGACCTGCTTTCATTGCTTCCCACTTCTCACTGATCTCAGTATTGTTATCAGCCCAGAAGAATGGGTCTACTAAGAAATAGTTCTTAGTGTTTGCAGGAGCAGTTGGCATTTGTGGCATCATATTAGTTTTACCATCTTTGTACCAAGGCTCACCAGCAGTAATTACATCAAGAGATGATTTTCTCCATGGAGCATATGCAATGTACTTCGCACTACCAGCTAACATTTCAGTGTTAGTCATCATAGCTAAAGCTTTTTTAGCATTTGCTTCATCTGGTCCACCTTTAACAAGTGCGAAATATTCGTAGTCAAGACCTTGACCATCCCATACTTGTTTAATTGGAGCGTTCTCTCCAACTTCAGCGTTAAAGAATCTTCCGTTCCAACCAGTTGCCATTACAACTTCACCAGCAACTAATAATTCAGGTGGTTGAGCACCTGCAGACCAGAATACACATCCACCATTTGGATCTGTACATAAAGCTTTGATTTTATTCATCGCTCTATCGATTCCACCATCTTCTAAAAGTTTTCTGTAAACTCTAGTTCCGCCATCACCCAACTTAACACCGTCAGCTGCTAAAGCGATTTCTAGATTTGTTAAAGCACTTTTGTAGATTGCTCTTTTTCCAGGGAATTTTTTAGTGTTAAAGAAATCCTTAATTGTTTTAGGCTCTTTACCATCAAATGCTCTTGTATCAAAAGCATAGTTCCAAGAATATAAAATGTTACCTACAGCACACTCACTTGGCATTCCTGTGAAGAAGTCTTCACTTGCAGGAGTTCCATCTGGTGCAGCTGGGAAGTCTTTGTCAAAATCAAATTTAACAAATAAACCTTCATCACATCCGTTAATAGTATCGAATGCAAATAAGTCTATGATATCCCAAGTTATAGCACCCGCTTCTTTTTGTGCTTTGATTTCTGATAAACCACCAGAATAGTCAACCCAGTTGATTTCTATTCCAAGTGCTTTAGCAGTAGGATCACCATACCCAAGCTTTTGTGACTCTGTGTAAGCTCCACCCCATGATGCTACTGTAACAGCAAAGGCTGAAGATGTAAGAGATACAACAAAAGAAAGAGCTAGTAATAATTTACTTATTTTTCTCATTATTCCTCCGTTTAAACGTTGATATAAATTAATTTATATAAGTAAAAGTACAACAAATAGGGATGATTAAGTCAACAGCTGATTTTGTCTTTAAAATGTATATTAGATATACTTATTTTTAATTGAAATTATTTTGGGTCTAACGCTCGAGCATCAACACTATTCCAGCCAATATTTATATCTTGGCTAACTTTTAGTTCTAAATTGGATGTGCTATTTGGTACTTTAAGAATAAATTCTGAACTTCCTAAAAGATTTAATCTAACTCTTGTATGATCACCGTGATAGATTACTTCCTCAATCTTTCCTGTAAACATATTATCCATCTTATCAGTTGGATTAATTAACGCCCTTTCAGGTCTTAAAGAAACAGTTGTTTTCTCACCTTTAGACTTAACAGATATTGGGTTTGCTAGTATCTCCGAGTTTGCTAATTTAACTTTGCATTTGTCTTTATCGATATCCACAACTTCTCCATTAAAAGTATTATTTTCACCAATAAACTCAGCAACAAAAGAATTTACTGGCTTCTCATAAAGTTCAGCTGGATTTGAAAGTTGTTGAACCTTTCCATCATTAAATACTGCAATTCGGTTTGACATAGTTAATGCCTCACTTTGATCATGAGTTACATACACAACTGTTACACCAATACTTTCATGAATATGTTTTATTTCATATTGCATGCTTTCTCTTAAATTTTTATCTAGTGCTCCAAGTGGTTCATCCATTAATACTACTGCAGGATCAAATACCAAAGCTCTTGCAACTGCTACCCTCTGTTGCTGACCACCAGAAAGTTGAGCAGGCATTCTAGTTTCAAAACCACTTAATGAAACCATCGATAATGCTTTATCAACTTTTTTATCTATTTCATCTTTTTCAACTTTTCTTACTCTTAATGGAAAAGCTAAATTTTCATAAACTGTCATATGTGGAAACAATGCATAGTTTTGGAAAACCATTCCTATCCCTCTTTTATGAGGAGGAATATTCGAAATTATATTACCATCTAATAATATTTCACCATGAGTTGGCGTTTCAAAACCAGCCAACATCATTAAACAAGTTGTCTTACCTGAACCAGATGGACCAAGCATTGTTATGAATTCACCTTCTGCAATATCTAATTGTAGATCTTTGACGACAAGAACCTTACCATCATAACTTTTATCTACTTTATCGAATTTAACAAACTCTGGATTTTTAGACATAAAGATGAATATAAAACATTTGTGTAAATAGATTTCAATAGCTAATTAACTCTTAATATGAAGCTCTTTTGGAAAATTACAGAACAATTCTGATCCATTCTCTGTAACTCTTATAGCCTCAGATGCTTCAACACCCCAATCACCGAACTGCATCACTGCTATCATATGAAAGCAAACATTGGGTTCTAAAACTGTCATATCTCCCTTATAAATATTAAGAGTGTGTTCGCCCCAATCTGGAGGATAACCAATTCCTATTGAATAACCTGTTCGAGATTTTTTTTCTATTCCGTATTTATCTAATATTTTCCAAAAAGCTTGCGCAACATCATCCGCTGTATTCCCAGGTTTAATTTGACTTATGCCTGAATTTAAAGCCTCAATTGTTTTGTTCATTGTATCAATCTTTAATTGATTGGGTTTTCCAAGCAGAACTGTTCTAGCCATTGGAGCATGATATCTCTTATAAACTCCAGATAATTCAATAATTGTAGCCTCTCCTTCTACAAATTTATCTTGAGTTGCAGTTAAATGTGATGCTGAAGTTCCTTTTCCAGTCGGAAGTAAAGTTGCAATACTAGAATATTCGCCTCCAAAATCCTCTGTACCATAAAATAAAGTCTTTTGAATTTCCCCTACTGCATCACACTGTCTGACACCTGGTTTAATAACCTCCATTGCAGTCTTCATTCCTTTTTCAGAAATTTTTGCTGCAGATTTCATAAAACCAATTTCAGCATCTGATTTAACTAATCTTGCCCAATTAACTAAACGATCACTATCTTTGATTTTTGCATTAGGTAATCCTTGTTTTATTTTTTCATAACAGAATGCAGTAAAATAATGTGCATCCATTTCAACACCTATATTTAGCTTGTCCCATTTTCTCTCTTTAATTATCTCAACTAAATAATCATAAGGATGTTTTGGCCATGTATGAATATAATTTTCGTCATAAACTAAAATATTCTCGTCCTTTAAATAAGTTTTAATATATGCACCACCTGCATCTTGAGCCCTTACAAAACATAGGGGCTCGTCTGCATCTATATGAACAATTGCACATTGAGCATAATAAAAAGACCAAGCATCATAACCTGTTAGGTAATTCATGTTGTTAGTGTCATGTGAGATTAAAAGATCGATGCCTTTTTCTTGCATCATTTTTTTAACTTTTGTTAATCTTTGTTTATATTCTTCTTTTGTGAACAACATTAATTTTCTTTAAATAATTTACCAAATCCTTCGACAGAGTTATTTTTATTTATTTTAACAAGCGCATCCCAAATTAAAGCCTGATTGCTAGATAAAACTGTAGTATTTAATTTTTTCTCTAATTTATCAATAATTGGCAACACTGGTAAAGCAGTACAAGAAACAAAGAGTGCTTCTGCCCCATTTAAATCTATTTCAGATAGAACATTATATAAATAATTCTGATCAACTTTTCCGATATCGTAATCTGCTTCTATATCAAAGTAAGAATTTGAAGTAATTTCAAATCCTTCATTTTTAAAATATTCCAAAACTTCATCGTTAAGTTTTTTGCTATAAGGTGTAAATAGACTTATTTTATTTATATTTAATTTCTTTAAAGCTTTGATTGCAGCGGTACTTGGAGTTGTCACTTCTGCCATAGGTTTTGCAGCTTTTACTTTTTTTTCAATAGACTCGTAGCCTGCAGCTATTGTTCCAGATGTGCAGCCATAAACAACACAATCGATATCCTGATCAGGTAATATATCTTTTGTTACCTCAGTTACTTTATTTGACATTTTGATCAAATTTTCTTTTGTTAACGGGTTATAGCATTCAATACGATTTACAAAGAAATCAACTTCTCTGTCTTTAATTACGTTTATAAAATCTCTTTCAATCATAAAATCGCTTGCAAGCGCAATAAGTCCAATTCTTGGATTTGATTTAGTAATATATTTGGGATCTATTTTTGTTGAATTCATATTTTAAAAGGTGAATATATCAGAAGTTCTTTAATAATCATTAATATAAAAAATAGGTATGAATATAAAAGATACTTTCGTAGCGTCCTTGGTGCCTATTTTTTTAGGCTTTGGTTTTGTAATAGCTAAACCAGCATTTGAATCTTTTCCTCCTGTTCTTTTAATGGGTATCAGATTTACATTTGCTGCTTCATTGTTAATTTGGTGGTTTCCAATTCCAAAAGGATATTTAAAAAGAATTTTTGCAGCATCATTAGTCGCTAATACATTGCAATATAGTATTACATATACTGGTTTAGATTTAATTGATGCATCTGCAGCAGTTCTTTTGGTTCAAACAGAAGTTCCATTTGGAGTTATTTTTGCTTACTTTATGCTTAAAGAAAAACCAACTATTAGAGCTTTGATTGGTATAGCTATCGCTTTTGTTGGTGTTTATATTTTAGTCGGATCTCCTAACTTGGATGGAAAATTTATTGGAATTGGTCTTACAATATTAGGATCAGCTGTATGGGCTCTTGGGCAAGTTATGGTTAAACCTTTAAGTAAAGAAATAAATCCTTTAGCTTTAGTTGCTTGGTTAGCATTATTCTCAGGACCAATATTAGTGATGCTATCTGCAATAATTGATGGAAACACAATTAATTATCTAACAAATGCAAAATTTGATCATTGGATTATTGCAATTTATATAGGTTTCATCATGCAACCAATTACTTATGGTTGTTTCTATTATGTTTTGAAAAATAACCCACTTTATAAAGTACTACCGATTGTAACTATGGGGATACCGCCAACTGGTTTATTAGCTGCTATTTTTCTTTTAGGTGAAAAACCAACTCCAGAATTATTTATAGGTGGTGCGATAATCATAGTTGGTGTGATTTTAATTGTATTTACAAAAAACAAAAAAGAAGAGGAAATGAAATGAAAATTGGATTTATTGGTTTAGGTAACGTTGGAGGAAAACTTGCAGGAAGTTTATTAAGAAATAACTTTGATCTTACAGTAAGAGATTTAGATGAAAATTTAACAAATTCTTTGAAAGACTTGGGTGCTAAAGTTGCAAAGTCTCCAAAAGAATTAGCTGAAAAATCTGATTTAATCATTACCTCTCTTCCTTCTCCTGAAGTTTCTGCAGAAGTTATGGAAAGTGAAGATGGAATTCTAAATGGTTTATCAGAGAATAAAATTTGGCTAGAAATGAGCACAACAGATGAAAATGAAGTAAAAAGACTTGGGAAAAAAGTAATAGAAAAAAAAGCTATCCCTTTGGATGGACCTGTGAGTGGTGGATGTCATAGAGCAGCAACAGGTAATATTGCTATATTCGTTGGTGGAGAAAGAAAAGCATTTGAAAAAATTTTACCTGCATTAACTGTTATGGGGAGAAAAATATTGCACACTGGTGAGCTTGGTACAGCAAGTGTATTAAAAGTAATTACAAACTATCTAGCATCTGCACATTTAGTTGCATTAGGTGAGGCTTGGACAGTAGCAAAAAAATCTAATTTAGATTTAGCAAAAACTTATAAAGGAATTGCTATTTCCTCGGGTAATTCATTTGTGCATGAAACTGAAAGTCAGGTTATATTAAATGGATCTTATAATATAAATTTTACAATGGATTTGGTTTTAAAAGACACAAGTCTATTTGACAATCTTGCAAAAAAACTGAATGCTCCTTTAGAAATTTCCCCACAAATAGTTGAAATTTTTAAAGATGGTCAAAAAAAATATGGTTCCAGAGCTTGGTCGTCAATGGTTGTGAAAAGGATGGAGGATTTAAATAATATTAATTTTAGAGCTAATGGTTTTCCTGATGAGTTGGTTGATAATGAACCTGAGGAAAAAGGATATGAAATTTAATTAATGTGTTAAGATAAAAAATGTTAGATAAAAGAAAATTTTACATAAATGGTCAGTGGGTTGATCCAATTAAAAAAAATGATTTTGACGTAATTAATCCATGCAATGAAGACCCGTTTGCTGTTATTTCTTTAGGTTCAAAAGAAGATACAGATTTAGCTGTTAAATCAGCAAAAAATGCCTTTGATACTTGGAAAGAAACAAGCAAGGAAGAAAGACTCAGTTTACTTGAAAAATTATCATCAGTTTATAAAAAAAGATTTAGTGAAATGGCTGAGGCTATTTCTCTAGAAATGGGTGCACCAATGGATTGGGCAACAGATGTTCAAACAGCTTCAGGGAAAGATCATTTAGATGATTTCATTTTAAGATTAAAAAATTTTAAATTTGATGAACACTTTGATAATAAATCAAATAATCATATCTATTATGAGCCAATTGGAGTTTGTGGGTTAATCACACCATGGAATTGGCCAATTAATCAAATTGCTTTAAAAGTTATTCCTGCATTCGCAACTGGATGTACAATGATTTTAAAACCATCAGAGATAGCTCCTATTTCTGGAATGTTATTTGCAGAAATGATTGATGAAGTAGGTTTTCCAAAAGGAGTATTTAATTTAGTAAATGGCGATGGTGCAGGAGTAGGAACTGATATTTCAAGCCACCCTGATATTGATATGGTTTCTTTCACAGGTTCAACGCGAGCAGGAAGATTAATTTCAAAAAACGCTGCAGAAACAATTAAAAGAGTTTGTCTTGAATTAGGTGGTAAAGGTGGAAACATTGTTTTTGCTGACAGTTATAAAGATGCAGTAAGAGATGGCATTCGAAATGTAATGAGTAATTCCGGTCAATCTTGTGATGCACCAACAAGAATGCTTGTTGAAAAATCAATTTATGAAAGAGCTGTTAAAGAAGCAGTAGATGAAGCAAACAAAATTAAAGTAGATCAAGCTTCTAAAAAAGGAGATCATATAGGACCCGTCATCTCTAAAGTTCAATATGATAAAATTATAAATCTTATTGAAAGTGGAATTTCTGAAGGTGCAACACTTGCAGCAGGTGGACCTGAGTTACCAAACGGTTTGAACAAAGGATACTTTATCAAACCTACTATATTTACAGATGTAACTAATGACATGAGAATTGCTAAAGAAGAAATTTTTGGACCTGTGTTATCTATAATTCCATTTGAGACCGAAGATGAGGCAGTCAACATTGTAAATGATACTTCTTATGGTCTTGGAAATTATTTGCAAACTGAAGATAAAGAGAAAGCACATAGAGTTGCTAAAAAATTAAGATCAGGCTGTGTTTACATTAATGGAAATGGAGCAGATGCAGGAACTCCATTTGGTGGTTACAGACAATCAGGTAATGGGAGAGAAGGAGGTGTTTGGGGCCTTGAGGAATATCTTGAAGTAAAGAATGTTACTGGTTGGAGTTAACCAAATTTTTTAAGTATCTTAGTCTTCCAATAATTTCATCTCGATCCATGTAATAACCTTGTAAATGTCTATGTCCTGAGTTTGGATCATATTCAGTTCTACCGTGTAATAATCGTCTATTGTTAAAAGAAAAAATATCACCTGGTCCTAATCTAAATTTAATCTGGAATTGATCGTCATGAAGTAAATTTCCAAATCGGTGATGAGCTTTATAAACTTTATCCATCAAATCAGGATGACAGTCTAAAGCATCCATAGTTGCTACACTAAACCGAATATCATGGTAATCGTTATCTTTTGTTAGAGATATTGCAGGTGCATAATAACTTCTTACAGACTCTTGTGTATAATCCATATCCCTAAATTTTAAATGAACGTTTACTAACGTATCAAATATTTCTTTCTCATTTTTTCTCAAATAATCTGCTACTGCAAACCCATCTACAGCGGATGAGTCTCCTCCCTTTGCAGAATTCAACAAACAATGAAGAAATTGATAGCCAGGTGGTGTTTCAAACCATGGTAAATCCATATGATTTCTTAAGGCATGCGCTGTGTAAGCAGAATTATTTGGTTTAGGAATGTTAATTACTTCAAAAGGTGTTTTAAAAAAAGTTTCTCTGGTATGGCTAATTCTGTTTAAAATTTTAAAGCCAGAGTTATTTTCAATTGGAGCATTTTTTACTATAGCAATTCCAGTATGATGTAAAAGCTCTAACCACCTGACAAGTCCTTCATCTGAACTCATAATTTCATCATGTTCAATTTCAATTGACTTCAAGTCATTTTGTAAAGAGTTATCCCAAAGTTGATATGGAGATTTATATTCTAAATTATTTTTTATAGTATAACAGTTTTCTCTTAACCAATTTTGATCATAATAGCTTATATGATCTCCTTCGCTCCATTCAATTTCAAGTTTTCCCTCATCATTTACCGCAAATTTTTTTGGGTTAATGTTATTTGATACTTTTAGAATATTAAACATTCTATGACGGGAGTCTTTGTCATGAGCAGTTGGACAATTGTCTCTTAACCATAAATAATTAAATTTACTTTTTTTTCCATCACTCCAATCAACTTCTAAATTTGTAGAATTTTTAGTTATATTTTTAATAGTAAAATTTTGTTCCATTAAGTTTTATAATTTGAATGTTCTCTTTCAAGTTTTCTTAATAAAGCAGCCCACTCTGTTTTTCCATCATAATTATAATCATCAGAGTCACTCATGTTTTCCCAGAAATATGCAGCTTTTTGTTTATCTATTTCATGTTTATTTAAACCCATAGCAAGATTTTTTACCTGAACTGAACATGCTTGCTCCAGATAATAAGCTCTGAAAAATGCTTCTGCTGCAGTTTTTCCTACTGTGTAATATCCATGATTTCTAGTGATCAAAATGTCGTGTTTGCTAATTAGGTTTTCAAATTTACTTCCAAATTCTTTGTCCTCAACAAATTCATAATCAATATATCCAACAAGATGATTTAAATAAACTGCGGCCTGTGAAAGATACATCAAACCTTCTTTGGTACCTCCAACTGCCATCACATCATTGGCATGTCCGTGAACATAAAAATTTACATCATTTCTTTTATTAAAAATCCATTGAGCAAGATTAATACATCCATCATTTAACCAAGGTCCGTTTGAATCTAATTTTTTTCCGTTTTGATCAATTTTAACTAAAGATGAAGCGGTAATTTCTTCATAAAACATTCCATATGGATGAACGAAAGAACAATTTTTATCTTCAGCAGATCTTGCCCCTGCACATTGGTTAGCAAGGTCTGTCATGCCGTACATATGTAAAATTCTATAGAGAGCAGACAACTCTAGTCGCACATCTTTATCTGTTTGCGCCATATATAAAATTCTTATTTAAAAAATAAGCAAAAGCAAATAAATACAACTGTTATTTCTTAAAACAATTATAAGTTGTATAATATTTGTTTTACATATGATGATTGTAACTGTTAGAACATTACATCATGTCAAAAATTGAGATCAACAACGTATACAAAATTTTTGGAAACAACCCTTCTTCTGTACTGCCAATGGTAAAAGATGGTGCAACAAAAGACGAAATTTTAGAGCAAACTGGTCATACCGTTGGATTAGATAATGTTTCGCTTAAAATTGAAGAGGGAGAAACCTTTGTTTGTATGGGTTTATCAGGATCAGGGAAATCAACACTAATAAGACATCTAAATAGACTAATCGATCCAACTGATGGCGAAATTTTAGTTGAGGGCACAAATGTAATGTCACTTGATAAAGATAAGCTTATCGAATTTAGAAGGCATAAAATGAGCATGGTATTTCAAAGATTTGGTTTATTCCCACATAAAACAGTGATTCAAAATGTTGGTTACGGACTAGAAATGCAAGGGAAAGGTGAAGATGAAAGAAATAAAATCTCAATGGAAAAAATTGATGCAGTTGGTTTAACTGGTTTTGAAAATCAATACCCTGCTCAATTATCAGGAGGAATGCAGCAACGTGTTGGTTTAGCAAGAGCGTTAGCTACTGATACAGATATTATGTTAATGGATGAAGCTTTCAGTGCTCTAGATCCTCTGATTAGAAGTGATATGCAAAAACAATTAATTGATCTTCAAGCAGAATTAAAAAAAACAATTGTATTTATTACACATGATTTGGATGAATCATTAAGATTGGGTGATCATATCGGAATATTAAACTCTGGAAAATTAGTCCAAGTAGGAACTCCCGAGGAAATTATTATGAACCCTGCTGATGATTATGTAAAAGCTTTTGTAAAAGATGTAAATAGAGCAAAAGTTATCAAGGCAAAAATTATTATGAAAACTGCTGATCAAGCTAATGATATAGATAAATCAAACTTAATAAAAGTTAATGAAGATGAGTTCATTGAAGATTTTTTACCAAAAATTGTTTGTTCTGATTCAAATTGTGAAGTGGTTGATAAAAGTGGAAATGTAAAGGGATACATTTCAAACCAAGAATTACAGTCTTCATTAACAAGATCATAAAGTGTTATTAAAAACTTTCGAAGTAAAAAAGGAATGGGTTGATTACAATAACCATATGAACATGGCATATTATGTGCTTGTTTTTGATCAAGCATGGGAAGTTGCTCTTGAAAAATTTAAAATGGGTGGAACAGCAGCAAAAAATCTTAATAGAAGTACAATGGTTGTTGAAACTAATACTAAATATTTAAATGAGGTAAAAGAGGGAGAAATGGTCAATGTTAATCTGACTTATTTTGATCATGATAAAAAAAGATTACATTTAAAAATGGAAATGATTTCTCAAAAAACTAACAAACTTTCAGCTTCTATGGAATGGATATCGCTATATATAGATTTAAGCAAAAGGAAAGTTACTGAATTTGAAGAAGAAAAAGTAAAATTAATGAAAGATTTTATTGAAGAAAATAAGTCAAAATTTTCAAGCGAAGGCCTTCTATTCTCTTCTAAATTAAAGAAATAATTAAATATTCTATACAATTTTTTTTTGATATAGGTGCATAATGGTCGCTAATAATAATTCAAAAGGAATACTTTTAATTATTACTGCAATGACATTTTTTGCAATGCAGGATGCTTTAATTAAATTCATTTTTGAAAAAGCAGCTTTATATGAAATATTTTTTGGAAGATATTTTGTTGCAGCAATTTTGCTATTTGGTTATATAAAATTCAGAAAACAAAAAGTCTCTCTTAAAACTCACTATCCTTTTTTAACAATACTAAGAGTGGTTTTGCATTTTATTGCTTTTTCTGCTTTTTTTATCTCACTAACTTTTATGCCTTTAGCAACAGCAAATGCTCTATTTTTTTCCTCCCCTTTTTTCGTATCAATATTTGCAAAGTTATTTTTAAAAGAAACTATTGGTATTAGAAGGTGGTCAGCAATTGTTTTTGGTTTTGTTGGCGTTTTTATAGTCTTAAATCCAAATTTTTCAGACTTTGAATATCGAAGTCTTTTACCAGTTTTTTGTGCGTTTTGTTATGCTGCATCTATGACTATCACTAAATATACATCTGATAAAGATGATGTTAACACTCAACTATATTACTTTTATCTAATTGCAATATTACTGTGTGTAATTTTATATATTTTTATGGGTAGTGGTCAGCTTAATAATTCAAACTTTGATCCAACAATACAATTCATCTTTAGAGAATGGTTTTCAAATATTGAATATACATGGAAATTTATTTTATTTTTTGGTTTTGCTGCATCAATAGCTTTTGTTTGTATTTTTTCAGCATATATAGTTGCATCACCTTCTGTTGTTTCTTTGTTTGAGTACTCATTAATAATTATGTCTATGATACCTGGCTACTTTTTATTTAATGAGGTACCAACGACCAGAACGTTTATTGGTGTTGCGTGTATTATAGCAGCTGGAATTTATATTTACATCAGAGAAAGAGTTAGAGATCAATTTATTGCAACAGAAACACCAGTTAGAAGATGAGCAAGAACTTTATACCAACAATTAATATTTCTCCTTTAATAAAAAATAATTTTGAAACTCAAAATGCATTTAAAACAATTAAAGAAATTGAAAAAGCTTGTGTCAATGTAGGATTTTTTCAAATTACTGGACATGGAATTAATCTAAAAGAAATTAAAAAAACATGCGAAGTTGGGAATAAATTTTTTAATTTACCAGACAGTAAGAAAAGAAAATTATCACCTAAAAAATGGAATAAAAAAAATAAAAATCTTTACAGGGGATATTTTCCTAATGATGTGAACGGAAAAGAAGGTTTGGATCTAGGTGATTTAAAAGTAACTAAAAAATATTCTTCAAATCTAAATAATCAATACATAGAATTTCTTAATCTAGATGAGTGTTTTAAAAAAAGCTCAATAAATATTTTAAATAAATATTTTAATAATATTTATAGATTGAGTGAAACTTTATTTAAGAGTGTAATAAAACTTAATAAAAAAAATCCTGATATTTCTAGTGTAGCTTTTTCAAGATTAAAAACATTAAGTACATTAAGATTTAATTATTATCCTAATCAGACAAAACCGGTAGAAATATCTAAACAAGATGGGGTTGCTCTTGGATGTGAAACGCATGTTGATAGTGGTGTGTTCACAGTTCTCTATCAAGATAGAAAAGGTGGATTGCAGGTACAAAATAGAAAAAATAAAAAATGGTATGATGTGCCATTTAACCAAAAAGCTTTAGTAGTAAACACTGGTAGAGCTTTGGAGTTTCTAAGCAAAGGTAAATTTAAAGCAACTAATCACAGAGTTTTATGGAATAAAAGTAAGAGACTCTCTGTTCCTTTTTTCTTTGAACCTTCCTATGATTTCAAAATGAACCAATCATTTTTAAACGGAAGCAAATTAAAAAATAATGGTCCAATTTATGAGAAATTTCTTAACAAATCCTTAAAGAAATTTATTGAATATCAGCGCTAGTAATAATAAAGTTTAACTATAAAGCGATACATAACTCGTCGTTAAATTCAAAAATTTACGAAAGTGGGATCGGTCGTCTTTAAATTAATTTTTAAAGGAGGCTTTATGAACTTTGGATATTTTTGTAATACTACTAATTGGGATAAAAAACCTTATACCCAACTTCTAGACGAAGCTAGAGAAATCACTGAATATTGTGATCAAAATAATTGGAATTCTATTTGGTATACCGAACATCATTTTAATCATGAGGGAATGGAGTCTTGCACTAATCCACTAATGATGTGTACTGATGCTGCTGCAAGAACCAAAAATATTCGTTTAGGACAAGCTTGCAACGTAATAACATTTCATAATCCTATAAGACTTGCAGAAGATATTGCTACCCTTGACCAAATGTCAAAAGGAAGAGTGGAAGTTGGTATTGGAAGAGGAGTTTACGGAAGAGAAGCCATTAACATGAACAAAGAAGCTGACTTAAAAGATCAAGCAAAAAATTTTAGACTATTTTCTGAAACATTGGACATAATGAAAAAAGCTTGGTCTGAGGACTTCTTTTCTCACCAAGGTGAATTCTATACTTATCCCTCACCAAATTTTATTTGGCAACACGATATGAGTCCTCCAAAAGAAAATGTTGTCGATTTAAAAACAAATGAATTAAAACAAATATCTGTATTACCAAAACCTTATCAAAAACCTTTTCCACCAATTTCTCAAGTAGTTGATGGAGAAAGATCAATTCAGTGGGCAGCAGAAAATGGGCTTAATACAATTATGTGGATACCAACTGTAAAAGCTTTGAAAAAAAGATTTGAAATTTATAAAGATGCAAAATCTAAAGCTGAAAATAGAGATGTACCACTAGGGGAAGGTATTAGTTTGGTTAGAGATATGTTTGTTGCAGAAACTATGGAAGAGGCTGAAAAAATGGCTGGAGAACATATTGTAAATTATATGAGATGGGTTTGTCATTGGAGAGGATTGGGAAATCATATGGATCCAGATGAAAAATTACCAGAGACAAAAAATAAACTAGATTTATTAAATTATGAATTTCTTCATAAAAGAAATCTATTGTTTGGAACACCTGAGTTTGTAATTGAAAAAATAAAAGAACTTCAACAAGAATTAAATCTTCAAAACTTACAAGTCTGGTCTAACTTTCCAGGAATTAAACACGAAGACTGCATGAGAAGCATCAAATTATTTACAGAAGAAGTAATTCCAAATATAAAACCGATAGATACGAACATTCAAAGAGCTAGCTAGTAAATGGATTTAAAACTTAGAAAATTTGCAAAATTTGTAGATAAAACTTTTATAGAGGGTGGAAAAAAAGCTAAAGAACCTGTTTTGTTAGTTTCAGTTGCAGCTGTTATAGAAAATCCTTGGGCCGGAAAAGGTTTTGTAGAAGATTTAAAACCAGAAATATTAGATCTTGCACCTCAATTAGGAGACCTTTTGGTGCCAGAGTTAACAAAAGAAATTGGATCAGGTGAAAAAATTTTAGCTTATGGGAAAGCTGCGATGGTTGGATTGAACGGTGAAATAGAACATGCGTCTGCATTTATTCATACTTTAAGATTTGGAAATAAATTTAGAGATGCTGTTGGTGGAACTTCTTATTTAAGTTTTACTAACACTAGAGGTCCTGCGGGAGCAAAAATTTCAATTCCAATGATGCATAAAACTGATGCTGGATTAAGACCTTTTTATCTAACGCATGAATTTACAATTCACGATGCCCCTAATGAAGATGAAATAGTTGTAGCTATTGGAGGTGCTCCAACTGGACGAGCTCATGCAAGAACAGGTGACAGATATCAAGACATGAAAGAGATGGGCATCGATAAATAATTGATGTCTTACAATTTTGATAACAATCAAAATCATTATTATTTTAATAATAAAAATTCGTTACCAATAATTTTTATTCATGGGGTTGGTTTAAATCAGCAAATGTGGAAACCACAAATTGAATTTTTTAAAGATAATTCATTGATAACTTACGATCTGTTAGGACATGGAAAAACACCCTTTAAAGAGCCAAATTTATCAATGGAAAATTTTACTGATCAATTATCAGATTTAGTAAATAACCTAAAGATAGATAAATTTAATTTAATCGGCTTTTCTATCGGATCTTTGATTGCAATTGAATTTGCCTCAAAATATGAAAATTATTTAAATTCCTTAACTCTAATTTCCACTACTTACAAAAGGACAGCTGAAGAAAGACAAAATGTAATTGATAGAGTAAATTTAGCAAAAAAAAATATGCCAATATCTCAAATGGCAATGAAGAGATGGTTTTCAGATGAGTACCTTGAGCAAAACCCTGAATTATACGATGAGTTTATGAAAATTCTTAATAAGAAAGGAATTGATCAAGAAAATTTTATAAAAGCTTATGAAATATTTGCAAACTATGAGGACAATCTTGAAAATATAAAAAATATTAAATCAAATACCTTAATTATAACAGGATCAGATGATCCAGGATCTACGCCTGATATGTCAAAAAATTTAAATAAAGATATACAAAATTCAACATATGTTGAAATTAAAAATGGAAAACATTTATGCAGTATTGAATATGCAGACGAAGTAAATAATGCAATAATGAAACATATAAATAATGTCTGAGTTAAAAAAATATCAAATGTTTATAGACGGTCAGTGGGTAGACTCTGATACAAAAAAAACTTTTGAAACTTTAAATCCAGAAAATAATAAGCCTTGGGCTGTAGTACCTGAAGCTAGCGCAAATGATGTTGATAGAGCTGTAAAAGCTGCACAAAAAGCTTTTGAAGGTGAATGGCCAAAAATGCTAGCAAGAGATAGAGCAAAATATTTAAGAGCCATTGGAAATAAGCTGAGGGAAAATTCTGAATTATTAGGAAAGATTGAAACAATTGATACAGGAAAACTATATAGAGAAACTTATCAACAAGCAAAATACATTGCAGAATATTACGATTACTATGCAGGTTTAGCTGACAAAGTTGAAGGAACAGTTCTTCCAATAGATAAACCAAATATTCAGGCAATCACAACAAGAATTCCAATAGGTGTTATTGCAGCTATCATTCCTTGGAATTCTCAAATGTTTTTAACCGCAACAAAAGTTGCTCCTGCTTTAGCTATGGGTAATACAGTTGTAATTAAATGTTCTGAATTAGCGCCAGCAACTATGTTTGAATTTGCAAAGTTAGTTGAAGAAACTGGAATACCAAAAGGTGTTGTAAACGTAGTTTCTGGTTTTGGAGATCCATGTGGTAAAGCT
This sequence comes from uncultured Pelagibacteraceae bacterium, assembly GCA_902635515.1. Lineage (GTDB taxonomy): Bacteria > Pseudomonadota > Alphaproteobacteria > Pelagibacterales > Pelagibacteraceae > Pelagibacter. The sequence continues at coordinate 8,914 of CACPOD010000007.1, read as the reverse complement.
TTAACTACTCACAACTTAGTTGAGAAAGTAGCTTTTACAGGAGGTCCTGAAACTGCAAGGCATATTATTAGAAACTCTGCAGAAAATTTATCTGAAGTAAGTTTAGAATTAGGTGGAAAAAGTCCTGTAGCTGTTTTTAATGATGCTAAACAAGAAAATGCAATTAATGGAATAACTGCTGGAATATTTGGAGCAAGTGGTCAAAGCTGTATAGCAGGTTCAAGGTTGTACTTACAAAAAGGAATTTATAATGAATTTTTAGATAAATTAGCATCAAGAGCGGAAAAAATTAAAATAGGTGCTCCAATGGACTCTGATACTGAAATGGGTCCCTTGAGTAACTTTAAACAATTAGAAGTAATAGAAAAAAATATTAAATTAACTGTTGAACAAGGTGGAAAAATTAAATGTGGTGGTAAAAGACATCCTTTTTCAAATGAAGGTTATTATTTCCCACCAACAATTATTGAATGTGAAAATCATAATCTGCCAGCAGCTGAGAATGAACTTTTTGGCCCTGTGTTATCAGTAATGAAATTTGATACTGAAAAAGAGGTAATAGAATTAATGAATGATAATCAATATGGTCTCTCTTCAGGTGTTTATACTAGTGATCTCGCAAGAGGAATGAGGGTATCTAATGCTATCCGGGCAGGTATAACTTTCGTTAACACTTATAGATTAATTTCTCCTTCAGCTCCATTTGGAGGTATCAAGGATAGTGGATATGGAAAAGAAGCAGGAATTGACTCAATTAAAGACTATACAAGAGTAAAAACAACATGGTTCTATACATCTGATGAACCTTCTCTAGACCCTTTCTCAATCAGATAATTATCAGCGTTAATTAACTGTCTAAAATAGGATAATTTTGTCATTGAATATTGATTGTATTCATACTTAAATTGGCTTTTATAAATTGTTAACAATAAAGAGGAAGATAATGAGAAAACTATTTATCGCTGCATTTATGTTTGTTTCTATTTTTGGAACAAAGGTAATGGCAGATATTAAAATGGGGATCATCTTAGGATTCACTGGTCCTATTGAATCTCTAACTCCAGCTATGGCTGCATCTGCAGAGCTTGCGTTTAAAGAAGCTTCTGATTCAGGTTCACTATTAGGTGGAAAAAAAATTGAGCCAGTAAGAGCAGACTCAACTTGTGTTGACTCAGCAGCGGCAACAGCTGCAGCTGAAGGTTTAATTTCAGGTGGTGTAGCTGCAATCATGGGAGCAGACTGTTCAGGTGTAACTGGTGCTATTGCAACTAACGTTGCTGTACCAAATGGTGTAGTAATGATTTCACCTTCAGCTACTTCTCCAGGATTAACAACTCTAGATGACAAAGGGTATTTCTTTAGAACTGCTCCATCAGATGCTAGAGGTGGCCAAATTTTAGCTGACATAACTAAAGATAGAAAAGTAAAAAGTGTTGCAATCACTTATACTAACAATGACTATGGTAAAGGTTTAGCTGATGTTTATAAAGCAGCAGTTGAGGCTCATGGTATTAAAGTTACAACTGTAACTGCTCACGAAGATGGAAAAGCAGATTACTCATCTGAAGTAGCAACTCTTGCTTCTGCTGGTGGTGATGCTGTAGCAGTTATTGGTTATCTTGACCAAGGAGGAAAAGGAATTATTCAAGCTTCTTTAGACTCTGGTGCGTTTGATAGATTTATTTTATCAGATGGTATGATTGGTCAATCTTTAGTTGATGCATTCGGAAAAGATTTAAGTAAATCATTTGGATCATTACCAGGTTCTACTGGTAAAGGTGCGGGTATATTTGCTGAAGTTGCAAAAGCTGGGGGTGTAGAGGCTTCTGGTCCTTACACAGGTGAATCTTACGATGCAGCTGCTTTAATCGTTCTTGCAATGCAAGCAGGTAACTCTGCTGACAGAGCATCTATTGCAAAACATGTAATGGATGTTGCTAACGCTCCTGGAACTAAAATTTATCCAGGTGAGCTTAAGAAAGGTTTAGATTTACTAGCAAAAGGTAAAAAGATTAATTACGAAGGTGCTACTGGAGTAACTTTTACTGACGTTGGTGAAGCTGAAGGTTCTTTCTTAGAACAAGAAGTTAAAGGCGGAAAATTCAAAACTAAAAAACAAAGATAATTTTTTATCTTTATTCAAAAAACCCCAGTAATTTAATTACTGGGGTTTTTTTTTAAATCAGCTCTTATAGTAGAAAGAGCTATTATAATTAGAAAAATCAAACAGATTAAATTCATAGTTTTCCAGCTAGTTAAGCTAAGAAATACTCCAGCAGACAAACTGGCTAATGCTTGTATAGAATAAACTATTAAATCATTATACCCTTGAGCTCTAAATTTTTCCTCTTCTCTGTAACACAAAACAAGTAAGCTTGTTCCTGAAATGAATAGAAAGTTCCACCCTAGCCCCAGAAAAATAAGTGCAACCATATAATTAATATAATTCTGTTCAAATAAACTGGTAATAATTGTGACTAAAAACAATAAAACCCCCACATGCATAATTTTACTATGACCAAACCTTTTAATTAAATTTCCCGTAACTAGTGAAGGTAAAAACATGGCTGCTATATGAAGCTGAATAACAAATCCAGTCTTGGATAAACTTATTTTCTCCATCAGATGCATGCTTATAGGGGTTGCTGTCATTAAAAAAGTCATTACAGCATAGGCAAAAGCTGAAGCTACGAGTGCCTGTAGAAATCTAGGTTGAGAGATAAGCTCAAAAAAACTTCTTCCAGTTTTATATTGATTACTAGATATCGTTTTTGGTTCCTTATAAAAAATTAAAAATAGTGTTGATGAGATAGATAAAATGGCAAGTGAAAGATAAGAGCCTGCATACATATGATCTGAAATTAACTCTTTCGAAATGTTTGCAATGTTTGGACCGATAAAGGCCGAACCTATTCCTGCTAACAAAATGATAGAAATTGCTTTTGGTGCATAATCCTTATTGACAACCTCGACTGCTGCAAAACGATATTGATGGCTGAAAGCTATTCCTCCACCAATTAAAAAGCATCCTAAATTATATAAGACAAAACTTTCTATAATTATAGAGTATGCAGTTAAAAGAGATGCAAAGCATGTACCTATTGATGCAAAAATAAAACCTAATTTTCGTCCAATTATACTCATTAACTTTGCGGCAAAAAAAGCGAATAACGCAATTCCAACAACTGACAAAGCCATTGGAAGAGTAGCTAAAGATTTTATTGGACTAAATTTTGAACCAATTATACCACTTAAAAAAACGGTGACCGGTGCAGCTGTAAAAGCGAAAATCTGGCTTAATATAAGTAACGAAAGATTTTTATTCATTAAAAGAATAAATACTTATCGGCTATATACAAAGCCCAAGCAGCAGCAGCACCTAATATAATATATTTCATTATGTTTACTTTATTTCTATTTTTTCAGGAAGTATACCTTTAGGTCGATACCTCATTATAAACAACAATCCTAATCCCATCAGTAAAAATCTGAAATAAGGAACGCTTTCAATTAAATGAGCTTTAAGTGCATTTGTTTCAGGAATTCCCGCAGTGAAAAAGTTTATTAAGAATAATGATATTGGTGCAGCTTCAATCCATAAAAACCAAACAACAAATCCTCCTAAAATTGCCCCAAAATTATTTCCACTTCCTCCAACAATTACCATCACCCAAATCAAAAAAGTATATCTCATAGGTCTATAACTTCCTGGAGTAAATAGTCCATCTTGTGTAACAAGCATTGCGCCTGCAATTCCAACAATTGCTGAGCCTAAAATAAAAATTAGTAAATGTTGTTTAACAACGTTTTTACCCATTGCATTTGCAGCTTCCTCATTATCTCTAATTGCCCTCATCATTCTTCCCCATGGAGAATAAAGAGCTTTTTGAGTTAAAATTAAAAGAATAATTACTACAACTAAGAATAATCCTGAATAACACAGTTTTACAAATACTGATGAACCTTCTATAACAAGTTGGTTTAAAGCAGCCTGTCTATCAGCTAAATTCTCAATTACACTTAATTTTCCTGCATTAAACTTTTCAACTAATTTAATAAACCAATCTGTAGTTTGCAGATCTACCTCATAAGGTGCAGGTCTTTTTAATCCAATCACATTTTTGACCCCTCTTGTGAGCCAATCCTCGTGTTTAATAATTGCAATAACAATTTCAGAAATAAGTAGAGTGGCAATTGCTAAATAATCTGCTCTAAGACCAAGCGCAACTTTCCCAACTATAAAAGCTAAACCCCCTGCAAAAAGAGCTCCAACTATCCAAGAAAATATAATTGGTAATCCAAATCCACCCAGGAAACCAGTTTTAGCAGGATCAACTGCTTCAATAGCTTCTATACCTGGCTCTGCAGAAAATCTAATTAGTAAAATACCTGAAATTATTATTGCAGCTATGCTGTATGTTCTGATTTTTGATTTTTCAAATCTTTTTAAAATAAACCTTATAACTAATACCATTACTACTATCAGCCATAATGACATTAGAATATCGAAACCTCCTGCCCTCCAGGCTTCTTGAACAGGATCGACAGATATCAATACTGCAGCTAAACCACCTAAAGCTGTATAACCCATAATTCCAAAATTAATTAAACCAGCGTACCCCCATTGAATATTCGCACCCATTGTCATGACTGCAGAAATCAAACAAAGATTAAATATTGATAAAGCAATATTCCAAGACTGAAATATCCCAACCATTAGAATAAGTACCATCATGATGCTGTAAGCTGCAATTACATTTAGGTTTTTTCTCACAATACTTTCCCCTTAAATATTCCCGATGGTCTATAAATTAAAACAATTACAAGAATAGAGAACGATACAGCAAACTTGTAATCTGTTGACAGTAGCTGAACTAAACTATTTGGCTCCATACTTTCTGGTAAAACATACATAAAGAATTTTTTATATGCATAAGTGAGGAGTATTTCAGAAAAAGCAATTACATATCCACCTAAAAAGGCTCCAAATGGATTTCCAATTCCTCCAACAATTGCAGCAGCAAAAATAGGAAGCATATTATTAAAATAAGTAAATGGTTTAAAACTTTTATCTAAACCATACAAAGCTCCACCAATTGTAGCTAAAATACCAGCAATAACCCAAGTAACTAAAACTATTTTTTTTGGATCAATACCTGATAGCAAAGCAAGATCTTCATTATCAGAATAAGCTTTCATACTTTTTCCAGTTTTAGTTCTATTTAAAAACCAAAATAATAAAGAGACTAAAACTATTGTCACAAAAATGGTTATTACTTGAGTAGATTTCAGTGCAAGACCTTCGTTTAAACCTGTCATCTCTTTAAATTCACGAGCTTTAATAATGAATTTTTCACCATCAAAAAATCTTCTATCGCCAGGTCCAATTATAATTCTTACCACTGCTTGAGTTACAAACATTACACCAATACTTACCATTGCAAATTGAACTGGGGGACTTTTTTGATGTCTATAATATTTGAAGACAAATTTATCTATTAAAAGCATGTAAAATATCATGAAAATTATTCCAAAAGGAATAGCCAATAAAGCAGTAGGTAAAACACCTAAAGAAACACCTAAAGATTGAAAATACCATGTGAATAATATCGTAGCCATGGTTCCAAAAGACATCATGTCACCAGTTGCGAAGTTTGCAAATCGTAAAATTCCATAAATAAGTGTTACAAATATTGCACCCAGTGCTAACTGAGAACCGTAAGTTAATGCAGGAATGAAAATATAATTTAATAAAAGAATTATTGCATTTACAAAATCCATATTACCCTCCCAAAAAAGAGCTTCTTACTCTTGGATCGTCTAATAATTCTTTTCCAGTTCCTGAATAACGATTTTCTCCAGTAACCAGAACGTAGCCTCTATCTGAAATGCTTAAGGCTTGTTTTGCATTTTGTTCTACCATTAAGATAGCAACGTTTGTTCTTTTTACTTTAACAATATGATCAAATAATTCATCCATCACAATTGGCGATACACCAGCAGTTGGCTCGTCTAACATTAAAACAGTGGGTTTAATCATTAAAGCTCGGCCTAAAGCTACTTGTTGTCTTTGACCTCCAGAAAGTTCACCAACTAACTGATTTCTTTTCTCTCTTAAAATTGGAAATAATTCATAAATTTCCTCAATTATATTTTTGATCTCATCCTCAATAAGAAATGCACCCATTTCTAAATTCTCTTCAACAGTCATCCCTGCAAAAACATTTTTAGTCTGTGGCACAAAAGAAATACCTTGCTTAACTCGATCTTGAGGAGATAATTTTGAAATATCCTTACCATCAATCTTTACTGATCCAGACTTTAAATTCAGCAAGCCCAACATTGCTTTCATGGCAGTTGATTTACCAGCTCCATTAGGACCTAAAATAGAAACTATTTCACCTTTATTAACATTTACTGAACACGAACTAATAATGTCAGGACCATTACCATAACCACCTGTCATTTCTATTCCCTCAAAATATGCCATTAATTTGTATCCTTTAATTTTGATCCTCTTCCAAGATAGCTTTCGATAACTTTCTCATCTTTTTTTGCTTCTTCAACACTTCCTTCAAACAAAACTGATCCTTCAGCCATAACAATTACTGGATCACATAATCTTCCAATAAAATCCATATCATGTTCAATCATACAAAAAGTATAACCTTTTTCTTTATTTAACTTTTCTATTGCAGTACCAAGATCTTTTAACAAAGTTCTGTTAACTCCGGCTCCTACTTCATCTAATAATACTAATTTTGCATCAACCATCATGGTTCTTCCAAGTTCTAATAATTTCTTTTGTCCACCTGAAAGATTTCCAGCTAGCTCATTTGATAAATGTCCTAAATTTAAAAATTCAACAACTTCTTTCGCTTTCTCTTTAACCACAGCCTCTTCTCGTGCAACTAAACCTGGTTTAAATAATGCTGTCATTATTTTTTCTCCAGATTGATTTCCTGGAACCATCATTAAATTTTCTAAAACAGATAAATTTGAAAACTCATGAGCAATTTGAAATGTTCTTAACAACCCTTTAGAAAATAATTCATAAGATGGAACATCAGTAATATTTTCATCATCAAAAACAACATTACCACCAGAGGATTTTAAGTTTCCAGCAATTAAATTAAATAAAGTTGTTTTACCAGATCCATTTGGCCCAATAATACCAGTGATAGTTCCTCTTTTAACTTTTATTGAACAATCTGAAACTGCAGCTAATCCACCAAAATATTTACTTAAATTATTAATCTCTAAAATATTTTCAGACATTTGATTTATTTGTTAAGTCTTCTGTGAATACTATTTAATGTTCTTTCTAGAGATTTATAAAATCCAGCTTTAGTTAATTCTTTGACACCTTGTTCATTTAAACCTTTTGGCGTTTGAGACTCTTTTACTAAATTCTTTAAATTTTCTTTTGAATTTACTACAGCATCTTCAGATAAAGCTAAAAATAAAGAAGTAATATATTTTTGAGCATTGTTTCTTTTTACCCCTCTTTTTACCAACCAATCAGTCATCACTCTCAACATCTCATAAAAAGGCGCCATCATGCCAGAGGTTGACCAAAAATTTATAGACAATTTTTCATTCTTAATTTCTACAGTTGTGCCCAAGTTATTGAAAAACGCTTTAACTTTTGAATTAGGGGGACAAATAGGTACAGGACCTTTCTTTAATGAAATTGGAGGTAGAGGTATTGCTCTTACAATTTTTGCTTTTACTTTAATTGCTTTCTTTAATTGAGATAAAGTAATTGTTGAAATAAAACTAACAACTGTTTGGGTCGATTTAAATTTTAAATCTTTAATAATTTTTTCACCAACAGTAGGTGTAACAGATAAAAATACCCAATTAGATTGATCTACAATTTGTTGATTATCCTTGGCAATAACTATTTTTTTAAACTTTCTTTTTAACCCAAGAGCTATTTTTTTATTTCTTGGAGAAATAATAATTTTCTTATAGGAAATTTTTGATTTACATATTCCAGTAATCACTGAAGCTGCAATTTTTCCGGTACCGATAAAACCTAAATTCATAATTTTGGATACTTTATATTGATTATATTGAATTAATTAACAAAAAAAGAACCTCTAATTCTTAGTAATTCTCTGCTTAATTCCTTGTTTTCTTTGAAGGGTTTTCTGCCATGAAGCCAGAAATAATTATTTGCAATCACAGAGAATCCAACAGGTAATTTTGTAATTATTTTATTTTTACTTTCCTCTAATCCATCAGATAATCTTTGTAAAAAATTTCCTTGATCCATATTTTGAGGTTCTGGAAATTGATCTATATAAGATATCGTTGGTCTTCCCTCTTTATCAGTTGAAAAAACTGGGTGCTCTACCTTGTAATCAATATTTTTACTTTTTGGTGACCCCCAAACAAAATTTTGTCTCCCAACTGGATCATTGTATAAATCATCACAATGCTCCCAGTCATCAAGGTGCAACATAGCTGTTTCACCACCTTCAACATTTTGCTCGTCAATTTTTGTCATAATTAACCAATCGGTTACATCTTTCACATATGTCCCATCTGTATGAAGATCCATATTCCTATAAGCCTTTCTTAAATAAGAGTCACTACTATCCTCATGCTTAACATGAAAACGAGCATAATATTTTCCTGCCATGGCATCATGATTAGGTACACCAATTAGATGAGCTATTGCAGTTGATAACTTAACTAAAAATGTATCATTAATTTTTGCAGTTATATTTTTTGGTCCAATAATAAAACAACCTGTAGATCTATCTCTAATAATTGAGTTCATTAATTCGCTTAATTTATTATTTGTTAAATCATCTAAACTTTTAGCTAAAGTAAATCTTGTAAATGGTTTTAGCTCTAATGCTGTTAAATCAAATTTATTAAACGGGAAAATTAATTTATCTAT
>CACPOD010000006.1 GCA_902635515.1 uncultured Pelagibacteraceae bacterium | reverse complement strand
AAATTAAGAATTTATCTCTTAACGATAATAATCAAATAATAAAAATTGATCAGGCAAATTTCAATTATGTTGATACAGAAAATAAAAAAAATAATTACAATATAAAAAAAGTAGAAGGCCAAAATTATTTAATTGATGGCACCTCATTTAATGCAAATTCTTTAATTTCGAATTTGCTAGATGCCGATGATAAAAAAGAAAATAATCTTTTTGAAAATAATATAAGTATGGACCTAAATTTTGATGAAGTTTACTTGGATAAAATACACTTTGTTAAGGATTTAAAAGGAAAGATAAATATTATTAATAACAAAGTAGAAGAAGCAGATATTTTAGCCTTTTATAATAATTCACAAAATATAAAATTTACAATTAAATCAAATAATCAAGGTGAAATAATTACCACCCTTTTTTCATCTAGGGCAAAACCCCTAGTAGATAGATATAAATTCATTAAAGGATTTAAAGATGATAGACAGGGATATTTAGACTTTTACTCTTTGAAAAAAAATGGAGTTTCAACTTCTAAATTAGTAATTGATAATTTTAAAGTTAAAGAAATTCCAGCGCTAGCCAAGTTGTTGGCTCTTGCATCTCTTCAAGGAATAGCGGACTTACTTACGGGAGAAGGGATTAGGTTTACGGATTTTGAAATGAATTTTACCAATCAGGATAAACTTATGAAAATTCAAGAGATATACGCAATTGGGCCAGCAATATCTATTTTATTAGAAGGATACATTGAGGAGGATAAATTAATCAGCTTAAGAGGAACATTGGTTCCAGCGACAACAATTAATAGATCTATAGCTTCAATACCTTTACTTGGAGATCTATTGATTGGAAAGAAAGTGGGCGATGGTGTTTTTGGAGTCAGCTTTAAAATTAAAGGCCCCCCTAAAGATTTAGAAACTACTGTAAATCCTATAAAAACTTTAACACCTAGGTTTATTACCAGAACTTTAGAGAAAATTAAAAAAAATTAATTTAACTCTATTTTAATATGTCTTTTTTTTCCAAGGGAAAGTTTAAGATAATTATCTTTAAATAAATTTTTATTAATTTCAAATTTTTCATCTGAAATAACATCGTCATTAATTTTTACCGCGTTCCCTTTTATAAGCCTTCTGATTTCGCTTTTCGAGTTTTCTAGTTTAGATAATAAAACAAGGTCTACTATATTTATTTTTTCTTCTACTTTATTTGATAGAATATTAACTTTAGGTAGGTTCGAACCCAGAGTGTTTCCGGAGAAAGCTTCTTTTGCAGCTTGCTCAGAATTTTTAGCTGCTTCTTTTCCATGTAACATTTCTGTGGTTTTATTAGCAAGTAGTATTTTTAATTCATTTATATCTTTATCTTTAATTGTTTCTATTTCCTTAATTTCAATTTCAGTAAACATTTTTAAAAATTTAATTACATCTCTATCATCTATGTTTCTCCAAAATTGCCAATATTCATATGCTGATAAGTATTTTTCATCTAACCAAATAGCCCCACTTTCAGTTTTTCCCATTTTAGCACCAGTTGCTAGTGTAATTAATGGAGTTGTTAAACCAAAAGTTTGATTATTAGAATGTCTTTTAATTAGCTCAACACCATTAACAATGTTTCCCCATTGATCTGAACCTCCGATCTGTAAGACACAATTTTCTTTCTTATTTAATTCGAGAAAATCATATGCTTGTAAAATCATATAATTAAACTCCATATAGCTTAGAGATTGTTCTCTATCTAATCTGAGTTTTACACTATCAAATGTTAGCATTCTATTTATCGTGAAATGTTTTCCGATATCTCTTAAAAACGAAATATAATTTAAATCTTTTAGCCAAGTATAATTGTTTACAAATATTGGCTTTGTATTCGGATCATCATTATCTAAAAATTTTTTTAAAATATTTTTGATATTTTTAATATTTTTTTCAATCTCATCCTCACTTAATATTTTTCTAGTTTTATCTTTACCAGATGGATCCCCAATTCTTGTAGTTCCTCCACCAAGTAAAACTATTGGTCGATGTCCATTTTTTTGAAGTAGTCGTAAACACATTATTTGCAGTAAGCTACCCACATGTAAGCTTTCAGCTGTACAATCAAAACCTATGTAACCTTTTATCTTTTCTTCATCTAATTGTTTAGATAGTTCATCTTCACTTGTACATTGATAGAAAAAACCTCTATCTTTAAATTCTTTTAAAAATTTATTCATAAGTTTATAGTTACAATATACAAATTTTTTTTAAAAAACATATCAATGAAAAAAAAATTATATACTGCAATTGGACTAATGAGCGGAACATCTATGGATGGCATTGATTTATCTATAATTAGCTCAGATGGATACGATGAATTTTCAAACATTTTAGATGATTATTATGAGTATGATAAAAATCTTCAGGATCAGTTAGTTAGATTAAGAGATTTAGTTTTAACAAAGAAAGATCTTTTACAAAATTTAGAAAAATTAAGAGAATTAGAGCGTAATTTAACTCTTTTTCATGCCGATGCAGTCAATCAATCATTAAAAAAGTATAGAGATCCCATTGATTTGATAGGTTTTCATGGACAAACAATTTTTCATAACCCAAATGAGAAAATTACCAATCAATTAGGAGATGGGAAATTGTTATCTCAAATGGTCAAAAAAAAAGTCATTTATGATTTTAGACAAGCGGATATTCAAAATAATGGTCAAGGTGCACCTTTAACACCAATTTTCCATTATATTTTGTCAAAAAAAATCAATAAAAATTTTGATCTTAAATTTCCATTAGGTTTCTTAAATATTGGTGGTATCGCAAATGTTACAAAAGTTATTAATGACTCTGATAATTTTCAAGATAACCTTTCTGCTTTTGATATAGGTCCTGGTAATTGTTTAATTGATGAATGGGTAAGAAAGAATTCAAATAAAAAATTTGATAAAAATGGTGAACTAGCTACAGTAGGGAAAGTTGATCAATTAATTTTAAACCAAGCAATAGATAATTTTAAAATAAATTCTTACTCCCAGTCATTAGATATTAAAAATTTTGATGTATCTTTTGCAAGAGGTTTGTCGCTAGAAGATGGTTGTGCTACTATAACAGATTTTACAGCATATTTGATTGCGGAAGGTTTAAAATATATTGGTCAAAAAAATAGTATTACATTTTTACTCTGTGGTGGTGGAAGAAAAAATAATAATTTAATTAATCGTATAAAAAATTACATATCAAATGAAAATAATATTACTTTGAAATTTATAGATAATTATAATTTAAATGGTGATTATATTGAATCCCAGGCATTTGGATTTTTAGCCATAAGGTCTTTTTTAAATTTACCAATTTCTTTTAGCACAACAACTGGATGTAAAGAATTTACGGTGGGTGGAAAACTGGTAGAAAATTTTTAATATAGTGCGGTTTCTTTTTTTATATATTTATCAAGATGTTTAATTAAAGAATCACTTGTTTTTGAAAAAAAGTGATTAGCATCTGATATTGCATTAAATTCTACTTTAATACCTTTTTGAGCACTTAATCTTTTATCTAATTCTGTAATATATTCTACTGGTACCAATTCATCTTTTTTACCATAAGCAACTAAACCAGAAGTTGGACATGGAGATAAAAAAGAAAAATCATAAACATTTGGTTGAGGTGAAATTGCTATAAACCTGTTTATTTCTGGTCTTCTCATTAATAATTGCATTGCAATTAAAGATCCAAATGAAAATCCCGAAACCCAACATTGTGAATTGTCAAAATTTTCTCTTTCTAACCAATCTAAAGCAGCTGCTGCATCAGCAAGTTCGCCTTGACCATTATCGAATTCTCCATCGCTTTTACCAACACCTCTGAAATTTACTCTGCACACCGAAAAATCGTTATCCATAAATGTATGGAAAGTATCTACTACTACTTTATTATTCATCGTTCCTCCATATTGAGGATGGGGCTGTAACACTAAAGCAATTGGTGAAGTATTTTTTTTACTTTTATAATATTTAGCCTCAAGTCTTCCTGCAGGACCAGGTATAAATATTTCTAAAATTTTATTGTCCATAAGCGATATTGATTATTATTCTCAAAAAAAATGTACATTTATCATAAGTCAGCGACAATATGTTAGTTTTTTTTACACTCTAAACTTGACCATTTTAGTCAAGTATGTATAAAAACCCTCAATTTAAGGGTAAAAAATGAAACTTACATCAAAAGGTAGATATGCTGTAATGGCATTAGTTGATTTAGCTAGGTTTGATAACATCAATCCAGTATCACTAAGAGATATATCATTAAGACAAGGTATATCTTTAGATTACCTAGAGCAAATTTTTTCTAAATTAAAAAAAAACGAAATTGTTAAAAGTATAAGAGGAACGCAAGGAGGATACGTTCTTAATAAAAATCCAAATGATATAAAATTAACAAATATCTTTCATGCAGTTGATGAAAAAGTAAAAACTGTTCAATGTAAAAAAGAATCTAAAAAAGGATGCAACGGTAAAGCCACAAAGTGCATTACTCATAATTTATGGGACGAATTAGAGTTACACATAAATACATTTTTTGAAAATAAAAGCCTGAAAGATTTATTAAACAATAACAAAGAAACAAGAGTTTAGAATGGATAACAGACAAAAAGAAATAAATAATTTAAAAGACTATAAATATGGTTTTTCGACAGAAATAGAAAATATTCAAGCTCCAAAAGGCTTGAATGAAGGTGTCATTAAATTTATATCCAATATTAAAAAAGAACCTGCATGGATGCTTGAGTTTAGACTAAAAGCTTTTGAAAGATTTAAGGTATTAAAAGAACCTGACTGGCAGAAACCTAAATTTCCAAAAATAGATTATCAAGATTTATATTATTATTCTGCACCCAAAAGTATGAAAGATAAGCCAAAGAGCTTAGATGAATTGGATCCTAAACTTTTAGAAACTTATAAGAAACTTGGAATTCCTTTGCAAGAACAAGCAAGATTAAATGGAATAGCTGTTGATGCTGTATTTGATTCAGTTTCTGTAGCCACAACATTTAAAGATGAATTAACTAAACAAGGAATTATATTTTGTCCTATATCAGAGGCAATTCAAAATCACCCTGAATTAGTTAAAAAATATCTAGGATCTGTAATTCCAACAAGTGATCATTTTTTTGCAACATTAAATTCAGCAGTTTTTACAGATGGTTCATTTGTATACATTCCAGAAGGTGTTAGATGTCCAATGGAACTGTCAACTTATTTTAGAATTAATGCTTCAAATACGGGTCAATTTGAAAGAACTTTAATTATTGCAGATAAAGGAAGTTATGTAAGTTACTTAGAGGGATGTACAGCTCCAATGAGAGATGAAAATCAATTACATGCTGCTAATGTAGAGCTAGTTGCACTCGATGATGCAGAAATAAAATATTCAACTGTTCAGAACTGGTATCCAGGTGATCAAGATGGCAAAGGTGGAATTTATAATTTCGTAACCAAAAGAGGTTTATGCAAAGGTAAAAATTCTAAAATTTCATGGACACAAGTTGAAACAGGTTCTGCAATTACCTGGAAGTATCCTAGTTGTATTCTTAAAGGAGATAACTCTGTTGGTGAGTTCTATTCAATAGCTATTACTAACAATCATCAAAAAGCAGATACAGGTACCAAAATGATCCATCTAGGTAAAAATACTAAAAGTAAAATAATTTCTAAAGGAATATCAGCAGGTAGTTCAGATATGACATATAGAGGTTTAGTTGATATTTCATCAAAAGCTAAAAATTCAACTAATTATACTCAGTGCGACTCTTTATTAATGGGTAACAAATGTGGAGCTCACACTGTTCCTTATATAAAAAATAAAAACTCTGAGTCCAATATTGCTCATGAGGCAACCACATCCAAGATTAGTGAAGAGCAGCTACATTATTGTCAACAAAGAGGATTAAATCCAGAGGAAGCTGTTGGCTTAATTGTTAACGGTTTTTGTAAGGAAGTATTGCAACAATTACCTATGGAATTTGCTGTAGAAGCGCAAAAACTTGTAGGTATCAGTCTGGAAGGAAGTGTTGGTTAATATGCTTAAAATTAATAATTTAAATGCAACCATCGATAATAAGTCTATTTTAAACGGACTATCCTTAGATATAAATCCTGGTGAGGTTCATGCAATTATGGGCCCCAATGGATCTGGAAAAAGTACATTATCAAATATTCTATCCGGAAAAAAAGGTTATGAAGTTTCTGGGGAAGTTCTTTTTGAAGAAAAAGATTTATTTGAACTTGAAACAGAGGAAAGAGCACACAAGGGTATATTTTTAGCTTTCCAATATCCTTTAGAAATTCCAGGTGTAAATACAAATATATTTTTAAAAACTTCTTTAAATGCTGTTAGAAAAGCTAGGGGTGAGAAAGAGCTTGATGCTATTGAGTTTCTAAAATTGGTAAAAGAAAAGTCTAAAGAATTAAAATTCGATGAGGAAAAATTAAACAGACAATTAAATGTTGGTTTTTCTGGAGGTGAAAAAAAGAAAAATGAAATTTTACAGATGTCGTTGCTAGCTCCAAAACTTTCAATTTTAGATGAAACAGATTCTGGTTTAGATATTGATGCTTTAAAGATTGTTGCAGATGGAGTTAACACATTAAGAGATAAAAATAATTCATTTTTAATTATTACACACTACCAAAGATTGCTTGATTATATAAAACCTGACTTTGTTCATGTTTTGATGAATGGAAAAATTGTAAAATCTGGTGGTCCAGATTTAGCTTTAGAATTAGAAAAAAAAGGATACGAAAATTTTAATTAAATGAAAGAACAATTACAAAAAGATTTTTATAATAGTATAAAAAATTTAAGTTTATCTCAAAAAGATATTGAGATAAAAAAATTTTGTTTAGATAATTTTTTAGACAAAGGTTTTCCAAATAAAAAAGAAGAAGATTGGAAATTTTCAGATCTTAATCAAATAATAAAAAATAATATTGGAGAACTTAGTTTTTATAATGATCAAGCTTCTACTAATAAAGTTGATACCTCTGTATTTGTAGATGGATTAGAGCACAATAAAATAGTTTTTATAAATGGTAGAATTGAAAAAATTGATTTTGAATATGAAAAAAAAGATCAAATAGAAATAATTGATCAATCAGAAACTATAAATGAATTTGAAAATAGCAATTCATTATCTGACTTAAATAATGCCTTTACTAATAAATGTTTTAAAATATTGGTAAAAAAAGGTTATCAGTTAGCAAAACCTCTTATTATCTATCATACAACAAATTCAAAAATTTGGTCTAAAAACATTAATTTACGACTTAATTTTGAACTAGATAAAGATAGCTCGTTAAGATTAATTGATTTGTTTAATGATGTATCTGAAAAGAATTTTTTAAATATATTTTATAACTTTGAATTAAAGGAAAATGCTGTTTTAAAAAACTATAAAGTAGATAAATTTGAAAATAAAAATATTAAGTATTCTTTTAATAATATTGATCAAGAAAAGAACAGTATTTCTGAAACATTTATTTTGTCTTCTGGATCAAATTTTTCTAAAAATGAGATAAACTGTAATTTAAACGGAGTTTATGCATCAGCTTTTGTTAATGGTGTTTTTTCATTGAATAATGATAAACATCATGAAATCAGATCAATAATAAATCACTTAACTGAAAATACAAAAAGTTATCAATTAATTAAAAGTGTTTTAGAACAAAGCTCTAAAGCAGTGTATCAAGGCAAAATATTTGTAAATTCAGATGCTCAGAAAACTGATGGATACCAATTGAGCAAAGCCATATTGTTAAACAAAGAATCGGAATTTAATGCGAAGCCAGAACTAGAAATTTATGCTGATGACGTTAAGTGTTCTCATGGTTCAGCTTCGGGTAGTTTAAATGAAGACTCTATATTTTATTTAATGTCTAGAGGTTTAAATTATCACCAGTCAAGAGAACTATTGATCAATGGTTTTCTGCTTGATGTTGTAGAAAAAATCACTGACTCAGAAATAAAAAACTTAATAAAAAATATGATTGGAATTAAAGAATGAATATTGATCAGATAAAAAAAGAATTTCCAATTTTTGATGAAAAAATTCAAAATAACGATCTAGTTTATTTAGATAGTGCAAATTCATCACAAAAACCAAAGGTGGTTGTGGATAGAATTAATGAATTTTATACCAAACAATTTTCTAACGTTGGAAGAAGTGTCCATTATCTTGCTGTGGCAGCAACCAATTTATACGAAAATACAAGATCATCTGTTCAAAAATATATTAACGCTAAAGATAAAAATGAAATTGTTTTTACAAAAGGTGCTACAGAAGCATTAAATTTAGTTGCTAATACATTGGGTCAAAGTTACTTACAGGAAGGTGATGAAGTATTAATTACAGAACTTGAGCATCATTCAAATTATGTGCCATGGCATTTCTTAAGAAAATCAAAAAATATAAAAATTAATTTTGCTGAAATAAATGAAGAAGGTGAAATTACACTTGAAGAAATAGAAAAGAAAATAACTCCAAAAACAAAATTAATTTCTATTACTCATCTGTCGAATGTAACAGGTGCAATTTTACCTGTGAAAGAAATTACCCAGCTTGCACATTCAAAAGGAATAATTGTTGTAGTCGATGGATGTCAGGGAGCACCACATTTAAAACTAGATATGCAAGATTTAGATTGTGATTTCTATGCAATTTCATGTCACAAAATGTATGGACCTACAGGTTTGGGGGTTCTATATGGCAAAAAAAAATGGTTAGAAGAATTACCTCCATACCAAGGTGGTGGAGGAATGATAAATGAAGTTAAAAAAGATAGGATTTCCTATGGTGAACTACCTAATAAATACGAGGCTGGTACTATGGCTACAGCACAAGTAATTGCTTTTGACCAATCAATAAAATTTTTAGAAAGCATTGGCATCGAAAATGTTATGAAACATGAAGCTGATTTAGTTGAATATGGGCAAGAACTATTACAAAAAAATAACTCAGTTAAACTTATCGGAAATCCAAAAAATAAAGGAGGGGTTTTATCATTCACTATAGAAGGAGTTCACCCTCATGATATTGCAACTATCTTGGATGAAGACGGGGTTGCAATAAGAGCAGGACATCATTGTTGTCAAATTCTACATGACAAATTAAATATCCCAGCTAGTGCTAGAGCATCAGTTGGTATTTATAACACAAAAGAAGATTTAGATCAGTTAAACCTGTCAATAAACAACTGTAAAAAAATATTTAATTTATAATGAATTTAAAAGAGTTATATCAAGAAATAATATTGGAGCATGGTAAAAACCCAAGAAATCTTAGAAAGACAGAAGGTTTTAATAAAGACGCTAAAGGTAATAATCCTCTTTGTGGTGATAATGTTCATGTTTACTTAAAACTAAATGGACAAAAAATTGTAGAAGATGCATCCTTCGAAGGGAGTGGTTGTGCGATTTCAATGGCTTCAGCTTCTATAATGACAGATTTAATTAAAGGAAAAAATGAGCATGAGGCTAAAGAGATAGTTGAGGATTTTTTAGGAATGATTAAGGAAAATCCTGAATTAAAATCTAAGTATTTGAGTGAAGATGAAAAAACTAAACTAATGTGTTTATCTGGTGTTAAGCAATATCCAATGAGAGTTAAGTGTGCAACTTTATCTTGGCATACAATGGTTTCTGCTTTTGATGAAAAAACAGAGGAAGTAAAAACGGAAAATTAAATTATGTCAAAAAAAGAACAGATAATTGAGGAAATAAGAAAAATTTATGACCCTGAGTTACCTGTAAATATCTACGAATTGGGATTGATTTATGATATTAAAGTAAAAGATGAAAAGTTTGCTATTATTAAAATGACTTTGACTACACCAAATTGCCCAGTAGCTGAAAGTTTACCTAAAGAAGTAAAAGATGGTGCAATGCAAGTTGAAGGTATAGAGGATGTTGATCTTGAGTTAGTTTGGGATCCACCATGGAACAAAGATATGATGTCAGAAGCAGCAAAATTGGAATTGAATTTATAATGAACCCAATAATTAAATTAAGTGATAACGCAGCATTAAGAATAAAAGAAATAATGTCTAATGCTGAAAAAGATTCTATTGGTGTTAGAGTGTCAGTTAAATCAGGTGGTTGTGCAGGGATGTCTTATGTAATGGAGTATACAAAAGAGTTAAATCCTAATGACGAAATTATTGAGGATAAGGGTGTGAAAGTATTTGTTGATTCAGCTGCTATTATGTATCTTCTTGGTACTGAAATGGATTATAAAAAGGAAGAATTGTCCTCATCATTTGTGTTCAATAATCCTAATGAAACTGAGCGTTGCGGCTGCGGAGAGTCTTTCAAAATATCATAAGTTGTATTATCCCATTTATCGCATATCTGTATTGCATTATATGCATATCTAGTATATAGATTCTTTATGAACAAATTTGAGTTTAAAAATCTTGTTAAAAACTTAAAAGACTCTTTAAAGGAAAAAACATTCTTTAAAGAACTACGTAAAGAAGTTGAAACCGGTGCTAACGGCACACAAGATTACGTAGTTAAAAAAGGTGTTAACAAAGATACAATTGCAACAACTAGACAGTAATTAAATTTATTAGCTACTGTAATACATCTCAAACTCTACAGGATGAGGTGCATGTTCAAATTTGTGAATTTCTTCAAACTTAAGAGCAATGTAAGCATCAATCTGATCATCAGTAAAGACACCGCCTTGAGTTAAAAACTCTCTGTCTTTATCTAAACTTTCCATTGCTTCTCTTAAAGAACCACAAACTGTTGGAATAGCTTTAACTTCTTCAGGTGGTAATTCATATAAATCTTTATCAAAAGACTCACCTGGATGAATTTTATTTTTAATTCCATCAATTCCAGCCATTAACATAGCTGCGAAAGTTAAATATGGGTTTCCTGCAGCATCTGGAAATCTAATCTCACATCTTGCACCTTTTTTACTTAATGTGATCGGTATTCTACAAGAAGCAGATCTATTTCTTGCTGAATACGCAAGAAGTACTGGAGCTTCGAAACCTGGAATTAACCTTTTGTAACTGTTTGTTGTAGAGTTAGCAAAAGCATTAATTGCTTTAGCATGTTTTAAAATTCCGCCAATATAATGTAACGCAGTTTCACTTAATCCAGAATACGCATCACCTGAAAATACTGGAGTATCACCTTTCCAAATAGATTGGTGGATGTGCATACCTGAACCATTGTCACCAGCAACTGGCTTTGGCATAAATGTTGCAGTTTTTCCAAATGAATGTGTAACCATTTGAACAACATATTTATATAATTGTACGTTATCAGCTTGGTTTACTAAAGTTCCAAAATACATACCAAGTTCGTGCTGACTAGGAGCAACTTCATGGTGATGCTTTTCAACTTTAATACCAACTTCTTTCAAATTTTTAAGATATTCACCACGCATGTCTTGTTCACTATCAACTGGTGGCACTGGGAAATATCCTCCTTTAATTTGAGGTCTATGACCCATGTTTCCATTTTCATATTCTTTACCTGAATTGTAAGGACCTTCTTTACTATCTAATTTAAATCCACACTCATTCATATCATTTTTAATTCTTACATCGTCGAAAACAAAAAATTCTGGCTCAGGTCCAAAAAAAGCTTTATCACCTATACCTGAAGCTTTTAAATATTCTTCAGCTTTTTTAGCAACACCTCTTGGATCTCTTTCATAAGGATCTTTTTTAATTGCATCTAGAATGTCACAAAACAAAACCACAGTATTATGAGACGTAAAAGGATCCATGAACATTCTTGAAGTATCAGGTTTTAAAATCATGTCAGACTCATTAATTGCTTTCCAACCAGCAATAGACGAACCGTCAAAAAATACACCTTCATTCAACATACCTTCATCAACTATTGAAGCATCCATTGTTAAATGTTGAAGTTTTCCTCTTGGATCAGTGAATCTTAGATCTACAAATTCAGCTTCTTTTTCTTTAATAAATTTTAAAACGTTTGCTGCACTCATTTTGTCTCCTATGTAATTTTGTTTGGCCTAATTAGCAAAAAAATACTTAAAAATATTGCTTATTTAATAAATAACACCTATGCAATTTTCACATAAGTAGTGTAATTAGTCACTAAAATAATAAATTAATTAAACTTGTGAATTCAATACTAAATAAAGAGCCAGTTATAAGAGCAGAAAAATCGCTAAAACAATTTAACACAGATCTTAAAGTGATTGTTTTAGAGCAAACTGCCAGAACAGCTAGTGATGCAGCTACAGCTTTAGGTTGCAAAGTAGGTGCCATTGTCAAAAGTTTACTTTTTAAAGCAGGGGATAGTTTTGTTTTATGTTTAGTTTCTGGAGATAAAAGGTGTTCATTAAATAAATTAAAAAAAATTTTAGATGAAAAAGATGTTTCAATGGCGAACCCAGAGGAAGTTAAAAAAATTACTGGATATACAATTGGTGGAGTATCTCCAACAGGACATTTAACAAAAATAAAAATTTTTATTGATGAAACTTTAAATAGGTTTTCCTCTATTTTTGCAGCTGCAGGTCATCCTAATGCAGTTTTCGAAATAAATTTTGAAAATTTAATTAAATTAACTTCTGGTGAGATAAAAGAGATAACTGAATGAGACAACCAAAATTAATTGATTACTTTTTATTAACAATATTATCTCTAATATGGGCTTCTGCATTTTTTAATATAAAAATAGCAACTTATTCTTTTGGCCCAGTAACAATTGCTTTCCTAAGGGTATTTTTTGGAGCAATTCCAGTTTTACTATTGTGTTATTTTAAAAATATTAAAGTTGAAGCATTTTCTAAAGATTGGCATTGGTTTGCAATGATAGGGTTTATTAATTTGGTAGCTCCATTTTTCTTAATTGCTTATGGGGTTAAATCGGTTCAAAGTAATTTGGCAGCTATATTAATGTCAACTACTCCTTTAAGCTCCACAGTGTTAGCTCATTTTTATACAAAAAACGAAAAATTCAATTTAGTAAAAACTATTGGAATTTTAATTGGGTTTTCTGGAATAGTTTTTTTATTTTCTGATAATCTTTTAATAGATGAAAACAATTTTGTATCAGCTTTATTGATATTACTTGGATCAACCTGTTATGTTGTGGGTGGTGTATTAACATTAAAAATAAGCAAGAAAAAAAACGAAAATGTAACAGGATCCATTTTAATTTGGGCAATAATAATTTTGTTACCATTAACATTTTTAATTGAAAAGCCCTTTCAAACTATGCCAAGAACAGACTCTCTGATATCAGTAATTTATTTAGGAATTGTTCCTACAGGTATTGCCTGGTTGTTACGTTTTAGAATTTTGACTACAAATGGATTAATTTTTCAATCTCAAGTTTCTTATTTGATACCAATTTTTGGAACTATTTTAGGTTACATATTTTTAAAAGAATTAATAACAATAAAAGTTTTAGTTTCTTTAATTGCAGTTTGCGTTGGTATTTATTTTGTTAAAAAAGGTGGAAACAAACAAACTATTTAATTTTTGCCATTGCTTCAATATGTGATGGTCTAGTTTCACAACAACCACCAATAATTGTTGCCCCATGTTCTTTAAACTTTTTTGCAATTTGATGAATTTTTTCTGGTGTTAAATCTAAACGATGACCTAAAAACTCATTGGGATTTCCTCTTGTTTTTAAATAATTAGCTGTATACCCATTTTTTGGTTTTGTGGTTTTAAATCCATTTAATTTAAATCCAAAAGGGACATCTAATTTTTTTAATTCCTCTAAATTTAATTTATAATTTTCTGGAGAAACACATGACAACATTACTCCTAAAAGATTATCATCTAGTATATTTTTAATTTCAGAGATTTTTTCACCACTAGGTAAATTTGTTCCTTCAGAAATATGAATTCCAACTAGATAAGGCTTGTTAAATTCTTTAATTGCTTCTATTCCACATTTAAATTCCTTAATGCTGCTCCAAACATCAAAGTAATAAAAATCCACGTATTCATCTAATAATTTAGCTTGTTCATTAAAATCTTTAATAATTTCTTTTTCACTTCTTTTGTCCTCTTCATAAGTTAAATGTTGAGGAGGTAAACCTCCAGCAATCTTAATATTAGGAAATTCTTTTTTTACATTTGCAGCAATTTCACCAGCTTTTTTATTAAGGTATTCAAATTTATCCTCGAGATTATTGTCTCTCAGTCTCTTTCTTCTAGTTGTGAAAGTAGTTGTAACAATTACCTCAGCTCCTGCTTTTACAAAATCCTTATGAGTATCTTCTAAAAGCTTGTGGTAATCAGAGTCTAATATTGCGTTAGCACTCCACAAAGTTCCTTTTGGCTTCATGCCACGAGCTAAAAGCTCTTGTCCCATTCCACCATCTAATATTCTTGTTTCTTTGAAATAATTAATGTTCATCTTGTCCTCACTTTTTTAGTGCTTTAGCTTTATGCTAGGTGCACAATACAGTTCAACTACCTTGCTTATTTGATTATTTTGGGATTTCCATTTTAGCAGTTTATGCCCGCAATAGGATCAAATCGGCAACTAACTTTATAAGTCTTAATTAAATATTTGCAAACTATTTTTCAATATTAAGCTACAAGTTTAAATCCCATCCTTATTGCAACAAAAATTACAAGAAAAGAAGTTAGTAGAGCTAATATTTTATTAGATAAAAATTTTATATTTAATAAGCTACCAATTTGGCCCCCAATAAGAACTGCTAAAAACAATGGCCAATAGTTAATAACTTGATCTAAAACCTGATCTTTTGTGAGTTGTCCAGCTAATCCAAAGATAGAGTTAATTAGTATAAATAAAGATGCACTGCTGGTGATATGCCTGGGGTATCCAGCTTTCATTAAAAATAGAAGAGGGCTTAAAAATATCCCTCCACCAATTCCTACTATACCTGACATAAAACCAATGATCGATCCAATAGAAATTGATAGTAATCTTGATATTTGATTAATTTTAATTTGCTCTTTATTAAAAGATTTACTCTCAATTAGTAAAAAAATGCCTGCAAGCAACAATACACAAAATAATAAAATCTCAAATAAACTTTTGTCAATTGTTATTGATCCTCCAATAAATGCTAAAGGTATAGAGCCAATTAAATAAGGAAAAAGTAAACTAAAGTTTATATTTTTAGATCTTATAAAATTAATAGAATTACCAGATACAACAATAATATTACACACAAGGGCTATAACGGGAAATATTGTGTAAGGCACACCCCATATTAAAAGTAATGCAAGATATGTTGAACCACCCCCAAATCCAACACTTGAGTATATTAAAGCAGTTACAAAAAAAAGAATTGATAATATAATCATTTTTAAATTATGGACGTAAATATAGCTTTATTAACTGTAACAGATACAAGAACATTTGATAACGATAAATCGGGTGCAATCTTGGTTGAAAAAATTAAAGAAGCTAAACATCAATTAATTGATAGAAAAATTTGCAAAGATAATAAAGAAGATATTGTAAAAATTTTAAAAGAATGGACCAATCAAAAAGAGATAGATGTTATAATAACTACGGGAGGAACAGGTCTTACAGGAAGAGATATAACTCCTGAAGCAATTGATGAAATTGCTGATAAACATATACCTGGTTTTGGAGAGGTTTTTAGAACAATAAGTCTTAAAACGGTTGGAACATCGTCTATACAATCTAGGGCTTGTGCAGTTTTATCAAATGGTAAATATATATTTGCATTACCAGGATCCTCTGGAGGTGTAACTGATGCGTGGGATGGAATATTAAAGCATCAATTAGACGTTAATCATAAACCCTGTAATTTTGTAGAATTATTCCCTAGACTTAAAGAGAAATAATTATTTTTGATATTTGTCTTTCCATTCAGAATAAGGCATCCCGTAAACATGTTCTCTTGCATCAGGGTCAGAAATTTCAATCCCTTTTTTTCCTGCTTCTTCTCTGTACCATTTAGAAAGACAGTTTCTACAAAAACCTGCAAGATTCATTAGATCTATATTTTGTACATCTTTTCTTTCTCTAAGATGAGAAATTAATCTTTCAAAAGCTGCAGATTGTAATTCTTTTTTTGTATTTTCGTCCATAATTTATTATATGTTTAATTTATGAAATTAACAGGATCTTATAAAATTAATTTAGAAAAACAAAAAGTTTGGGAAGCATTAAATGATCCAGAAATTCTAAAACAAGCAATCCCAGGATGTGAAGAGTTTAATAAAAAGTCTGAAACTGAATTTTCTGCAAAAGCCACAAATAAAATTGGACCTTTTAATGCAACATTTTCTGGTGATATTGAATTAAAAGATTTAAACCCTCCTAATAGCTATAAGATATTAGGATCTGGAAACTCTTTAGTTGGTTTTGCTTCAGGAGAAGCCGAAGTTAAACTTGAGGATGCAGATAACGGAACAAATTTAATTTATTCAGTTGAAGCACAAGTAGGTGGTAAAATTGCACAAGTAGGTTCACGACTTATAGATATGACTGCAAAAAAAATGGCAGATATTTTTTTTGGTAAATTTTCTGAATTAATTTCTTCTGAAAAAAATGAAACTATCGAAATAACTGAGTCAGATGATCAAAAAGTACCTGAACCAAAAATTAATTATAGATATTTAACAGCCACAGTAGTTCTAGGAATTTTCTTAATTTATTGGATGTTTTTAAAATAAAATTCTAGTCCAAGTAGTGTTCAATTTGACACTTGCCTTCATATTCTCAAAATGATTAAATCTTAATATTATTTATAAGGAGAGATTATGGGTAAAATTTCATTAGAAGTTAATGGAAGAAAAGTTGAAAAAGAAGCTCCTGATAACACTTTACTATCTACATTTTTAAGAGAGCATTTACAGCTAACAGGTACACATATTGGATGTGATACTAGTCAATGCGGAGCATGTGTAGTTCATGTTGATGGAAATTCTTTAAAAAGTTGTACGACTTTAGCAGCTGACGTTAATGGATCAAAAGTTACTACAATTGAAGGTTTAGAAACAAATGGAAAAATGCATCCAATGCAAGAAGCATTTAAAAAACTTCACGGTTTACAGTGTGGTTTTTGTACACCAGGAATGGTTATGAGTGCAATTGATCTTCTACAAAAAAATAAAAAACCATCAGATACAGAAATTAGGGATTGGTTAGAGGGAAATATTTGTAGATGCACTGGATATCAAAATATAGTTGCCGCAGTTAAAGAAGCAGCAACAAAAATGTAATTTTAAGGAGGAAAAAGAAAATGGCAAGTTTAGTAGGTTCTAGAGTTGAGAGAAAAGAGGATAAAAGATTTTTAACTGGTAAAGGCAGATATACAGCAGATATTAATTTAGCAAATCAAACTTACGCGATTTTTGTTAGGTCTCCACATGCAAGAGCATCTATTAAAAAATTAAATATTGATAAAGCTTTAAAATCATCAGGAGTAGTAAGCATACTTACAGGCAAAGAAATAGCAGATGATAAAATTGGAGGTTTAATTGCGGGTTGGGCAATCAGAAGTGAAGATGGTACAGAAATGAAATGTCCTGGAAATCCACCATTAGCTAAAGATAATGTAAATTTTGTTGGAGATCCTGTTGCAGTTGTAATTGCTGAAAGTTTAGCAGAAGCAAAAGAAGCTGCAGAAAAAGTTGAAGTTGATTACAAAGTATTAAAAGCAGTCACAAGTACTGCAGATGCTATGAATGGAGATACTATTCATGAAGGTATCGATAAAAATCTTTGTTTTGACTGGTTATTAGGCGATAGACAAAAAGTTAAAGAAGCATTTGATAAGGCTGATAAAGTAATTTCTATTGATATCATTAATAATAGATTAATTCCAAATGCAATGGAGCCAAGAGCATGTGTTGCCGATTACAATGCAGCATCTGAAGAGATTACTTTATATACAACAAGTCAAAATCCACATTTATCAAGATTGATAATGTCTGCTTTTGGAAATGTAGCTCCTGAACATAAGTTAAGAGTTGTAGCTCCAGATGTTGGCGGTGGTTTTGGTTCAAAAATTAATGTCTACAATGAAGATATTGTTTGTAGCTGGGCAGCTAAAAAAATTAATAGAGCTATAAAGTGGGTTGCAGAAAGATCAGAGTCTTTTTTAACTGACATACATGGAAGAGATCATGTAACTCATGCAGAATTAGCGGTTACTAAAGATGGAAAGTTTCTTGGTTTTAAAAATGAGACTATAGCAAACCTTGGAGCTTATGCTCGAGTATTCGGCACAGTGACACCAACTTATTTATTTGGACCTTGTGCAACTGGAGTTTATGAAATTCCAGCAGCTTATACAAATGTCAAAGCTGTATATACAAATACAGCTCCAGTAGATGCTTATAGAGGTGCAGGAAGACCAGAGGCTACATACACTATTGAAAGATTAGTTGAAAAAGCTTCAATGGAATTAGGGATAGATAAAACTGAACTTAGAATTAAAAATTTCCCTACGGCATTTCCTTTTAAACAGACATTAGTTCATACTGTAGATTCTGGCGATTATGTTGCTGGAATGGAAAAGGCAAAACAGATGGCAGATTACAAAGGTTTTGAGGCAAGAAGAAAAGAGTCTGAAGCCAAAGGAAAACTAAGAGGAATAGGTGTTACTTCATATTTTGAAGCATGCGGTATTGCTCCTTCGGCTGCTGTAATGTCTTTAGGATGTGGAGTTGGATTATGGGAATCTGCAGAGGTTAGATTTAATCCAACTGGACAAGTCACTGTTTACACAGGTTCACATAGTCATGGACAAAGTCACCAAACAACTTTTGCTCAAATAGCAGCTGATGAGTTAGGTGTACCAATAGAAAATATAGATATCGTTCATGGAGATACAGATAAAGGAACATTTGGTATGGGAACATACGGTTCTAGATCTTTAGCTGTTGGTGGTATCGCAATTGTTAATGCTTGTAAAAAAATAGTTGAAAAAGGTAAAAGAGTTACAGCAAAAATGTTAGAGGCAAATCCAGAAGATGTTGAGTTTAAAGATGGTGAATTTATTGTTTCTAAATCAAATAAAAAGAAAACAATAGGAGAAGTAGCTTTTGCTTGTTATTTACCGGGTGTAAGAGATGAAATGAAATCTCCATTGCCAGAGGGTGATGAGCCTGGTTTAAAAGAAACTTCTTTTTATGACCCTTCAAACTTTTCTTTTCCAGCAGGAACACATATTGCTGAAGTTGAGATAGATCCAGAAACAGGTCATGTTAAGCTAGAAAAATATACAGCTTGTGATGATTTTGGAAGAATAATTAATCCAATGGTTGTCGAAGGACAAGTTCATGGTGGTCTTGCTCAAGGTATTGGTCAAGCATTGTATGAAAATGCAGAGTATGATGAAACAGGTCAGTTGATGACTGGATCTTATATGGATTATACGATGCCACGTGCAGATAATTTTCCTGAGTTCAACATTGGTTATACTTGTACACATGCAACCACAAATCCTTTAGGAGTTAAAGGTTGTGGAGAAGCGGGAGCAATAGCAGCACCACCTACTGTAATGAATGCTGTAATTGATGCCTTAGGTGGACAAGAGGTTACAATGCCAGCTACAGCTGAAAAAGTGTGGAAGGCTTGTAAAAATCTAAAAAAATCTAACGCAAAAGCAGCATAGGAGATTTATGAAATATTTTAATTATCATTCAGCAAAAGATAGTAAAGAGGCATCTAAACTTGCTTCATCTAGTTCTGCTTTTTTAGCAGGAGGAATGACTACTATTCCTTCAATGAAATTAGGATTAGCTACTTACAAAGATTTAATTGATATTAAAAATATTAAAAAATTAAGTGGTATAAAAGTAAGTGGGAAGTCAGTTACAATAGGAGCTGCAACTAAACATGTTGAAGTTTCAAATTCTAAAGATGTAAAAAAAGCAATTCCATCATTATCTAGTTTGGCGGAAGGAATTGGTGATCCTCAAGTTAGAAATAGAGGAACGATAGGTGGGTCAATAGCAAATAATGATCCATCAGCAGATTATCCATCAGCCTGTATTGCTTTAAACGCAACAATACATACAAATGAAAGAAAAATTGAAGCGGCAAAGTTTTTTAAAGGAATGTTCGAGACAGCTTTAAAAAAGGGTGAGTTAATAGAAGCTATAGAATTTCAAATACCAGAAAAATCTAGCTATCAAAAACATCCTAATCCTGCATCTAGATATGCAATCGTTGGAGTATATGTGGCTAAACATAAAGGAGATGTAAACGTTGCAGTTACTGGTGCAAAATCATGTGTTTATAATGATAAAGAAATGTCTAAAGCTTTATTGGGTAATTTTTCTTCTTCTTCAATAGATGGAATGGATCTAGATAGTTCAGAAATGAACTCTGATATGCATGCTTCTGCAGATTTCAGAGCTAGTTTAGTTGTCACTCAGGCTAAAAAAGCCGTTGATGCTTGCTAGTTAAAAACTATATTTTATCAGATGAAAAATTCATTTGATGAGAAAATATTAGACGAAGCTAAAGATTGGATCAAAGCTAATCAAAAAGTAGTTTTAGCAACTGTAATTCAAACCTGGGGATCATCACCTAGACAAGTTGGTAGTAGAATGATTGTGAACGAAAAAGGAGATTTTTCAGGATCAGTTTCTGGTGGATGTGTGGAGTCTGCAGTTGTAAGTGAGTGTCTATCGTTAATTAAAGACAACAAGCCTTGTAAAAAAATAGAATTTAAAGTTTCGAATGAGAGTGCGTGGGAAGTGGGTCTGGCATGTGGAGGAGAAATTGCAGTATATATTGAGCAGATACACTAATGAAAATTAAAACACTTGAAGAAATATTAAAAAAAAAATCATCAAAAACTGAGTTTGCAATTCTTACAAATTTAGAAAATGGTGATAGTGAAATTTATTTACCTGGCACTTCTCCAAAAGGAGAATTTTCAAAATATGCTGATGAAATAGAAAATTTTTTTAAATCAAAAAAAAACGGGGTTATAGAAAATTCAGAGATATTTGTTGAAACTTATATAAAACCAATAAAAGTAATTATCGTTGGGGCTGTACATATTGCACAATACTTAGTTGATTTTGCAAAAAGTTTAAATTTTGAAATTAGCATTATAGATCCAAGAGGATATTTTGCATCCGAGCAAAGATTTCCTGATATTAAAGTTATTAATAAATGGCCAAAAGAAGCTTTTGAGGAAATTGAAACTAATTCAAGCACAGCCTTAATAGCTTTAACACATGATCCAAAAATAGATGATCCTGCTTTGCAATACGCATTAAAAAATAAATTTTATTATATTGGAGCACTTGGCAGTAAAAAAACTCA
This sequence comes from uncultured Pelagibacteraceae bacterium, assembly GCA_902635515.1. Classification (GTDB taxonomy): domain Bacteria; phylum Pseudomonadota; class Alphaproteobacteria; order Pelagibacterales; family Pelagibacteraceae; genus Pelagibacter. The sequence continues at coordinate 62,187 of CACPOD010000006.1, read as the reverse complement.
CGAAAATAGATGTCAAAGATTAAGTGAGGCTGGATTTACTAATGATGAAATTAATTCAATTCACGGACCAATTGGTATTAAGCTCGGTGGTAAATCTGCTCCAGAAATTGCTTTATCTATTATAGCTCAATTAGTATCAGAAACTTATAAAAAGTGATTAAAGCAATATTACTTGCAGCTGGCCAATCAAAAAGAATGAAATCTGAAAATAAACTGATTAAGCTATATAAAAATAAACCGTTAATAAATTATTCTTTAAATGTATTAACAAAAAGTAAAGTAAATAAAATTATCCTAGTTCTTGGCCATCAACACAAAGAAGTAAAAAAAATAATAAAAAAAAATAAAAAAATAATTTTTACCTACAACAAAAATTACAAAAAAGGGATGGCCTCTTCTATAAAAATAGGATTAAAAAAAATATCTAAAAATGATAAGGGCTTTATTATAGCTCAGTCGGACATGCCATTTGTTAAACAATCAGACATAAATAAAATTTGTAGATCTATAAATTCTAAAAAATTTTTAGTACATGCTTTAAAATATAAAAATAGAGTAGGTAATCCTATTGGTTTTGACAGTTCTTTAATAAAAAAATTTAAAAACATTAAAGGTCAGTTTGGAGCAAAATTTATGGTTAAGAGGCTTAAAAATAGAACAAATTTTATTAAAACTAAGAGTATGAAATCTTTTAAAGATTTTGATAAAGCCTCAGATTTTAGAAGCTGATCTTGTAATTTTAATTCTAAAAAGTAAAAGAATTACTAAAATAATTAAAAATATAAGTGGTTTGAAAAATATTGTTTTTGATAGCCAAATATAATGAAGTACGCCAAAAATCCCAATTATATAAATTAATCTATGAATTTTTTTCCAATTTTGTTTTAACAGTCTAACCATTCTCTCAGATGACGTTACAGCAAGTGGAATTAACAACAGCCAAGCTGAAAATCCTATAAAGATAAACTTCTTTTTTAAGACATCATTTATCAGTGGCTCAAAATCAAATCTGTAATCAAGACCAACATAACTTAACATATGAATAGATGCATAAAAAAAAGTAAACAAACCAAGCATTCTTCTAAACTTGATCCACTCTACTGATTTTGTGATTTGTTTAAGTGGTGTCATAGAAAGAGTTAAAAGAATAAATATCAAAGTCCATTCTCCAAAGTGATTAATGATTCTGTCAACAGGCTCTGGACCTAATTGATTAAAAATTATTTGATAAGAAATCACATAGATTGGCCAAAGAGAAAGAAAAAAAACTAGAGTTTTAGAATATCTTCTCAATTTAATTTAGAAATTTTTTTTTAAATCCATACCGCTATAGAGACTTGCAACTTCATCTCCATAACCATTAAACATTAAGGTCTTTACTCTAGGCGCCCAAACACCTTCACCTATTATTCTTTCAGTTGCTTGAGACCACCTTGGGTGATCAACATTAGGGTTAACATTTGAGTAAAATCCATACTCTCTAGGTGAAGCCCACATCCATGATGAGGTAGGCATGTTTTCAACAAATTTAATTTTAACAATAGCTTTTGCACTTTTAAAACCATACTTCCATGGAATAAAAATTCTTAGTGGTGCTCCGTTTTGATTAGGCAGTTTTTTACCATATAAACCTGTCACAACTGTTGTCAAAGGATGCATGGCTTCATCAATTCTTAAACCTTCATTGTAAGGCCAGTTTAAAACAGGGTATCTTTGACCTTTCATTTGTGCAGGGTCATATACACTTTCAAATTCAACAAATTTTGCTTTATTAGTTGGATTTACTTTTGATAGTAATTTGCTTAAAGAAAAGCCCATCCATGGAATAACCATAGACCAACCCTCAACACATCTTAATCGATATATTCTTTCTTCAGAAATAAACATTTCTGAGATTTCTTCCATAGATAATTTTATTGGTTTTTCAACTTCACCCTCAATAGCTATATCCCAAGGAGTTGTTTTAAATATTTGAGAGTTTCTATAAGGATCACTCTTTGATGTTCCAAACTCATAATAATTATTATAAGTCGTTATGTCTTTATAACTCGTTAATTTATCTCTCTCACTTGCTAATGATTTATTTAAAAAGGGTATACTAGACATTGCTAATGTGCTTGCACCGAGACCTACAGATTTAATGAAAGATCTTCTTTTTTTATAAATGTTCTCTGGTGTAATTTCTGAATTTTTAAATTTTATCATTTTAATTATTTAGAGATATTCCTTTTAACCACTCACTATCCTCATTTTCATAATGTTCTTTTTTCCAAATAGGAGATCTTTTTTTAATTTCTTCAATTATATATCTAGATAACACAAAAGCTTGATCTCTATGTTTACAAGCTACACCAATAATGATGCTTTTTTCTTTTAAACCCACATATCCTTTAACATGCTCAATAAATACTGCTTTTTCTTTAATATTTAGCTTGTTATCAGCTTCTTCATAAATTTCTTCAAAACTTTTTATAACCATACTTTCTTTGGCATCATAGGTAATTCCAGTAACTGTTTTATTTTCATTTAAATCTCTTACAGTCCCAACAAAATATATTACAGCGCCAAATTTCGATTGATTTAGAAAATTTTCTGCTTTTGAAATTTCTATCTTCTCATTTTTTGAAGCATCAATAATTTTAGAATGTAGCATTAACCGCCTCCTATTGGAGGTATAATGCTAAAGTTTTGTTTTTTAACTATTTTATAATTGTCTGAGACAATTTTATCATCAGACGAACAAAAAGCTGATGATTTAATAATTTTTTTAAAAGTTTCATTTCCTTTAAAATTTATATCAATAAACTCTATCATTTGGTTTCTAAGATCTTTTATTGAGGAATTTTCAATTAATTCAAAGTCTAAATGGGATTTAGTACTAAATTCTCTAGCTGCGCCAAATAGTTCAACTGATATTTTCATTAAAAAATATTTTTTAAAAAATCTGGAAGACCATCAGGGTTTTTCCATAATCCACTTTTTCCACCTTCTTTAATTAATAATTTTACGTTATCAATTTTAAGATGTGGATTTACTATTTTGCTTAAATCATAAATTGTGATTAAGGCAGAGTTAACACCCATTATAGCTTCCATTTCAACACCTGTTTTTGCTACTGCAGAAACTACGCAAAAAACTTCTAATGAACTGTCTAATTCATTCATAATTATTTTAGTAGCCGTATGGTCAATTGGAAGTGGGTGACATAGAGGAATAAGTTCACTTGTTTTTTTTACACCCAACACAGCTGATACCTCAGCTAAAGTAATAGGATCTCCTTTAGGCATCTTCTTATTTTTAATTAGATCAAAAACCTCTTTTCCAACATAAATTTTACCTGATGCAAGTGCTCTTCTAAAAGTTTCTTTTTTTGAAGAAACATCAACCATATTGAAAGAGTTTTTTTGAAATATTTCTTTCGCCCAATCTTTAAGTTCTTCTTGATTTATAATTTTTAATTTTGACATTAGCCACCCGTAGTAGATAAATTTTTAGTTAATCCAGTTTCGCCCAGTTCCAAATGATGAGATTCTTTTTTAAATTTCATTTGACCTATTATAAGATCTTGTAATTCTTCAATTTGATCATCTTTTTGTAATAAATGTCTTATACTTATTCCAGTATTTCCAAATAGGCATAATCTAAGATCTCCTCTTGATGTAATTCTTAATCTGTTACAGCTTCTACAAAAATCTTTAGAGTAGGGCGCTATAATTCCAAATTTCCCTTTGTATTCTGGATTGATATAATTTAGAGACGGCCCAGCATCTTTACCTAAGGTTTGATAAATCCAATTATTTTTATTTAAGTATTCTTTAAAAATTTTTGAGGATACATGATATTTTTTAAAATAATCTAGGTTATCTCCTGTTTGCATTAGTTCTATATATCGAAAATCAACTTTGTTCTTTTTTATAAATTCTCCCCAAGACTCAAAATCTTTTTCTGATGCATTTATTCCATTTAAAAGAACTGCATTAATTTTAATATTTTCAAAATTTAAATCTTGTAGGATATTAATTCCTTTTAAAATCTCTGGTAATCGATCATGACCTGTAACATTTTTGAATGTATTTCTATCCAGACTATCAATGCTAATATTAATACCATTTATCCCACTATCTACTAACATCTTTGCTTTTTTGTCTAAATGATAACCGTTTGTGGTAATTACAACTTTTTTTATTCCAGCTTCATGTTTTAAAATTTTAATTATTTCAAAAAAATCATTTCTTACTGTTGGTTCACCACCAGTAAGTCTTATTTTATTTACACCTAATTTTGAAAAAACTTTTGCGAGACGTCTTATTTCATCAAGATGAAGAAATTTTCTATTGTCACTTTTATCGATTTGATAACCATTAGGTAAACAATACCCACACTTAAAATTACAAACATCTGTAATTGAAAGTCTTATATATGGAAATGTTCTACCGAAACTATCTATAAGCATTTTTTTTTTATTATTTTTATCTTAATAAAAAAAAATACTAACTTCTAGTCTTAGAACCTTTCATTAAAGTTTTATTTTCCAACTGGTCGATAAGAAGATGCAGCTTTTGCAGCTTTTTCTGCAGCTTTGTTAAAATCAACAGCTTCCATGATATTCATATCTTCAATTGTGCCAGTTGATTGCATTAACATCTTCATACCTGCCATAGTTTCAAAATCTGATCCTTCAATAATAGCTATGAAATCATATGCTCCTCTTAGCGTCATCATTTCTATAAGTTTTCCACCAGCAGCTTCAGTTATTTTTTTTGCAGCTTCTTGTCTATTATCTGAAGGGTTCTTAACGAAACCAGCAAGACCTTGAGTTGAGTATTTACCTAGTACAACAAACTTCATTATTCCTCCTTTTTTATATTTAAATTATAACAAAATTCGCATTTGTTAAAAATGATTTAGGATTAATATGTTTTGAAAATGATTAACTAATTTTTACTTAGTCTATCCATCTCTTTTAATTCAACTTCAAGTTTATCTAGCTCTTCTCCACCAGCCATCATTCCTAATAGCTCTTCTCGGCTAATATCTTTTTTATTAAAGGTTCCTAAGCTTTTACCTCTATTTAGAACAGTAAAACTATTTCCAACTGGATATGCATGATGAACGTTATGTGTAATTAAAATTACAGCTAAACCTTGTGAAGCCGCTTTTACAATGTATTTTAAAACCATTGATGCTTGATGAACACCAAGTGCAGAAGTTGGTTCATCTAAAACTAAAACTTTTGCACCAAAATATATAGCTCTTGATATTGCTAAACATTGTCTTTCACCACCAGACATTGTTCCTACAGCTTGCGAAGGATCTCTTACGTCAATTCCAATTTGACCCATTCTCTCTGCAGCAATTTGGTTTGCTTTTTCAATATCAAAAGTTTTTAAAAATGGCGGTCCCTTTAATGGTTCTCTTCCCATAAAAAAGTTTCTTGTAACACTCATCAATGGAACTAAAGCTAAGTCTTGGTAAACCGTTCCAATTCCCATATCCAAAGCATCTTTTGGTGAGTCAAAAACAGTTTTTTTACCTTCGATTACTATTTCACCTTCATCAGGTTTATGAACACCAGCTAAAGTTTTAATCAAAGTAGATTTTCCAGCACCATTATCCCCAAGTAAACACATGATCTCACCTTTTTTTAATTTCATAGTGACATCTTTAAGAGCAATTACTTTCCCAAAAAACTTACTAATGTTATTAAACTCAATCAAATTTTCTGACATTATTTTGTCTCTGTTACTCGTTTTCTAATGTAATTATTAAACACTACAGCAATTAACATCATTGCTCCCAAAAACACTTTAAACCAATCAGTATCAACATCTGTGTAAAATATTCCCATAGATACAGTTCCAAATATTAATGCACCAAAAGCTGCACCAATTGCAGAACCATACCCTCCGGTTAATAAGCAACCACCAACAACTGCTGCTGCAATTGCTTCTAATTCTTTTAAATTTCCTCTCATAGTATCTGCAGAACCAGCATCTAAAACTTGAATGGTTGCAAAAATAGTTGCTGCAACTGCTGTTCCAATAAATAAACTTATTTTAACTCTTCCAACAGGCACACCAACATTTGTTGCACCGTTCTTGTCTCCTCCTGATGCAAAAATCCAGTTACCATATCTAGTCTTCATCAATATCCATGTCGCAAAAAGTGTAGCTGCAATAAACCATATTACTGAAGGAGGAATACCGGTAGCTAATGGAGTCCCATCAGTTCTTAATGCGATTAAATTCATTGAACCTAACCAAGTGAACAACCATTTGAATGTATCAGTTGCAAACATCCAAGCGATTGGATCATTCTCAATTAAAACTCTTAAACCAGGAACTTGAGTTCTTCCTGTAATTAATCTTGTGATTGCTAATGTTGCTCCTCTTAAAATAAATAACATTGCTAGAGTTACGATAAAAGATGGAAGTCCAGTTCTAACAACAAGGATACCATTGAAGTATCCAACTAGTACCGCCATCGCAAAAGCAAAAATAATACTTACCCATAAAGGCCAACCCCAATAAATTGCAGGTATTGCTATACAAATTCCTGCAAAACCAATCATGGAACCAATTGATAAATCAAATTCACCACCAATCATTAGCATTGCAGCAGCAATTGCAATTATTCCTAAATTTGCAGAAACATCTAAAAAGTTAAGAGTTCCATATGCACTGAACATTCCAGTGTCACCTGCAACTATTCCAAAAAATATGAATACTAAAATTGCACCACCAACAGCACCTAATTCAGGTCTATTTAAAAGCAATCTTAGTTTTGATACTTCTTTAAGTCTTTCGTCTTGACCTGAAGTTTTTTTGGATGCGATACTTTTTGCTTTGTCAGACATTTTGTTTTGAATTTTGTTTAGAAAAAAGGCCTAACTAAAAGTTAGCTAGGCCTTTTAAAGTATTTTTTATCTGTAACCTTGAGCTGCCCACTTAATTACTTTAGCAGCATTGTCAGGAGTTACGAAACCAGGACCAGTCATAACTACTCCAGCTGGCATAGTTCCATATCTCATGTACTGACCAAAAATTGCTATTGGTAAGTAACCTTGTAGGTATTGTTGTTGGTCAATTAAAAACTCTACTTTACCTGCAGCAGCAGCTTTTAACATTCCTGGTGACATATCGAATGTACCAAGTTTAACAGAACCAACTTTTCCTGCAGCTTCTAAAGCTTTAAGAGCAGCTTCACCTGCAAGACCAGCACCTAAAGTTAGGATAGTGTCATATCCACCACCTAATTTAGCAGCAACAGCTTTTTGTATTTCTGTTGGGTCATTAGAAGTTCCTAAGATGTCAACAGATCCACCAAAACCTTTTTTGAATCCAGCACATCTTCTGTCTAGCGCAACGTTTCCAACTTCGTGGTTAACACATAGTGCTTTTTTACCACCAGCAGCTTTCATTTTTTGTCCGCCACCTACACCAGCTTCAAACTCAGTTTGTCCAACGTGAGCACTGATACCTAGAGAAGCAAAGTCATCTGAACCAGAGTTCATTGAAATTACTGGAATACCAGCAGCGATAGCAGCTTTAACAGATTTTCCTAAAGCAGCAGCATCTGGAAGAGTAATCACAATACCTTTTGGTTTTTGTGAAACTGCGTTGTCAATTAATTTAGCCATTTCAACCATGTCGAAAGTAGCAGGTGCAGTGTACTTGCAAGATATTCCCATATCTGCACATCCTTTATCTACACCATTCTTAGCAACAGACCAAAACGGGTCGTTAGCTTGTCCGTGAGATACAACGATCACGTCTACCGCTAAAGCAGACACTGAAAGCATAACCCAAGCAACAAAAGCTAATAATGATTTATATAATGTTTTCATTTATTTCCCTCTCGTTTAAATAAAAGTTAACTTTTTATGCGCGGACGTTAACATAAAAAAAAGTAGGTTGTAAAGGTGTCATGGACAATATGTATAGAAAATATACATATCTTAGAATAATTATAATTTAGAATTAAAACTTAATTTTTATTTGTTTTCTTTGTTTTAAGGACTGTGAAGCGGCGTTAGCAATAATCAAAGCTCTTCTTCCATCCTCAAAACTTGAAATTGGGGACTTTTTTTTTCTTGAATATAAAGCTAATTCATCAAGTTGAAGCCTGTATGCATCAACATATCTATCTATAAAAAAATTTAAAAGTGGTTTTTTCTGTGATGTGTTGTTTTTTGTAAAAATCTCTGTTTCATTCTCACTTTTATTTCCAGATATCAACATTCCTTTTGAACCAAATAACTCTACTCTTTGATCGTAGCCAAAGCTACAGTGTCTAGAATTTGTAATTATACACTGCACACCTTGTTTTGATTTCAAAAGACATGAAGCTAATTCATAATCTTTAATTTTATCAAATCTTTTATCTGAAATATTACTAGCTGTAGTAAAAATATTTTCTATCTCATCTTTTTCCAAATAAAATCTTAATAAATCAAAGTCATGAATCATCATGTCTTTAAATATGCCACCGGATACTTTTAAATAATTTAATGAAGGTGGGGCAGGATCCCGGCTGGTGATAATTATTTTTTCTAGTTTTCCAATTTTTCCTTTTCTTAATTCTTGTTTTATTGAACTATGCCCTGGGTCGTACCTTCTGTTAAAACCTAATTGAATTTTAGGTTTATACTTCTTGATCTTTTTTGAACATTTATTAACCTTATCAATGTTTAAATCTAAAGGTTTTTCACAAAAGATTACTTTTTTATGTTTTGCTGCCTCTTTTATAAATTTAATATGAGTAGAAGTACTAGATGCTATAAATATTAAATCTATATTCTTATCTCTAAAAGCTTTTTCAGGGGTACTAATATCAACTGTATTAAATTTTCTTGAAATATTTTTTGCTAACTTCTTGCTGATATCAAAAGTATATTTTAATTTGAAACTTTTATGATTTATTAAGTTTTCAGCATGCATTTGACCTATTCTACCTAGACCAAGTAATGCTACGTTTATTTGATTTTTACCCATTTTTTACTTCTTGATGAAATCTTACATGCATTAATAAATTTAGCAGTTTCAAATCCTTCATCTTCATCAGGATAAAAATATCGCTTATTTGACTTGCTTTTTAACGATTGTGCAAATTCTTTATATATATTTGCAAACGCATCTAAATATCCTTCTGGATGTCCAAATTTAATTCTAGAAAAATTCTTTGAAAAATCTGCATTATGAAAACCTCTTTCTAAAAGCTTTACCGCACCTTTGGAAGGATTTAACTTTAAGTATCCAGGATCATTTTGAACCCATTCCAAACTTCCTTTGTCACCATAGACTCTTATTCTTAATCCATAAACTCCTCCTCTAGACATTACGCTAGTCCAAAACATACCTTTAGCACCGTTCGTAAAATTAATCATAACTTGAGCATTATCATCCATTTTTATCTTTGGAGAAATTTGCTTTATATCAGCAAAAACATTTGTTCCTTTCAAACCAGATACATACATTGCTAAATGATAAGCATGAGATCCAATTTCATTTAACACAGCTGAGGAACCAACAATATTTTTATCAAGTTTCCACTTAAATTTCTTTTTTGCATTTCTGCTATTGATAGATGATCCATCAGACCAATCCTGAACATACTCAACATTTATCATTCTTACTTTTCCTATCTTACCTCTCTCAACAAGAATTTTTGCCTGTCTAACCATTGGATAAGCTGAGTAGTTATGTGTAAGAGCATATTTAATTTTTTTATTTTTTTTAATTGATTTGAAAAGTTTTTTCGCTTGTTCTAAATTTCCAGCGAAAGGTTTATCAGAAATTATATTTACATTTTTTGAAATAAATTTTTCAGCAATAATTTGATGACTTGATGGAGGTGTCATTATAGCAACTACATTAATTCCATCTTTTCTCTCAGATTCTTTTTCAGCCATTTCTTTATAATTTGAGTAACATCTGTCAGGTGAAATACCTATGCTCTTTCCAAACTTAGTAGAAATTTTTACATTTCTAGAAAAAACACCAGCTACTATTTCGTACTGATCATCAAATCTAGATGAAATTCTATGAACATGACCAATCCAGGATCCAGGACCACCACCAACAATTCCTAAACTTAATTTTTTAGTTTTATTTGATTTAAACATTGAATATATCTTAGCAAAAAAAATATTTATGTCAGTAAAATTAGGAATAGCACCAATAGCATGGAGCAATGATGACATGCCAGAACTTGGGGGCGATACTTCTTTGGAACAATGCTTATCAGAAGCTAGTCAAGCAGGATTTATTGGAATTGAGTCTGGAGGTAAATTTCCTAAAAACTCTGAAGAATTAATTCCTAAATTAAAAGAGTTTAGCTTAAATCTTTGTTCAGGTTGGTATGGTGCAAATTTAAGAAAAAACACAGTTAATGAGGAAAAAAATTTAATACAAGCTCAGCTAAAATTGTTCAAAGATTGTAACTCTCCCTGCATGGTTTTTGCAGAAGTCTCAGGTTCAATTCAAGGAGACCCAAATAGAAAACTTTCTACAAGGCCAAAAATGAGTCTTGATGAAGCCAAAGAATACTATGCAAAAATTTCAGAGATGGCAAAATATTTAGAAGATCAAGAAATGCCTCTTGCTTACCATCATCACATGGGGACAGTTATAGAAACCGAGGAAGACACTATAAGATTGCTAGAAAACACTGATGATAGCGTAAAACTTACTTTAGACACTGGTCATATGCTTTTTGCTCAAGGCAACTCTCTTAAAATATTAAAAAATTTTGGTGATAGAGTTATTCATATTCATTGTAAGGATATTAGAAAAAATGTTTTAGACAAATCATTAAAAGAAGATTTAAGTTTTAGAGGCGCATTTTTAGAAGGTGCTTTTACGGTACCTGGAGATGGTTGTATTGATTACAAAACATTATTTGATGTATTAAAAGAAAAAAATTATTCAGGTTGGTTGGTAGTTGAAGCTGAGCAAGACCCAGCAAAAGCAAATCCTTTTGAATATGCAAAGATTGGTTATAAATATTTAACCGAAACCTTAAACAAAAGTAATATAGAGATCTATAAAAATTAATTATCTATAAATAGAAGTAAGTTCGTTATTTCCTGCTGCAACACAAGGAGATTTGAAACAAGTACCAACAATCCATTCAGAACCAGGATCAGGCAAAAAATTTGAGGACATAACAAAGATCACCCCCATCTCAACCGATTGACCAGCTTTACCTTCAGCTTTTATTCTAGGATCAGGATCAGTTTTTACTTTTGAGTCGTTAGAAAATGGATTTTCTATTTTTAAATTTTCATTTATATAATTAACAACTTTATCAGCTATCCATTCACCATTACATGGATCACCCCAAACAGTGAATTTACCTTCATCGTTATTACCACATTTGTTAATTTCATCATTAATTAGATCAACGACTTTGTTGTGATTTTCTTTTACTAAATTAGCTTTAGCTTCAACAGCTGGTCTTGTACTTGCTGTCCAAATTAACATACCAACTACAAAGATTGCAGATGCTGATACTAAAAATTCTAAAAATCCAAAATTTTTGAAATTAATTTTCATATTAAAGTTTTACAATTTTAGATTTTTCTAACTTTTCCTCAAAAAAATCAATAATATTTTGAATTGTCTCTTTACCCATTCTTGTCATACATTCATCGGTAAAAGCTGCAGTATGTGGACTTAAGTAAACTTTTTCATTTTTGAGAAGTGGATTATTATCATCAGGTGGTTCTTTTTTAAAAACATCAATACCAGCTCCAAAAATTAAATTTTCATTGAGCGCTTTATCAAGATCTTCTTCATGAATAATTCCACCTCTTGCTGCATTAATGATAATGCAAGTCTTTTTCATTGTTTTTAATAAATCATAATTAATTAAATTTTCAGTTTTATCCGTTAAAGGCATATGGAGCGAAATAACATCCATAGTTTTTACTGCTTCAGCTAGATCATCTACTTTTTTTCCACCTAATTCTTCAATTTTATCTTTGTCTACAAATGGATCGTAGACAAATACATTCATTTCGAAACCTAGACATCTTTTGATTAAAGCTTTTCCTATTCTTCCAAACCCCATTATTAAAAAATTTTTTTTCCAAACTTCTATTGTTTTTGGTAATTTATTTCTGTCTTTAAAGTTTCCATCTCTTACTGTTTTGTCAAATAAGTCTTTTCTTTTTGCAATATTTAACAAAACGAACATTACATGTTCTGCAACTGTAACAGCATTAGCATTAGCTGTTATTGCTATTTTTATATCTTTTTCTTTAGCTTTTTTTAAATCGATATTGTCATAACCTACACCATGTCTTGAAATAATTTTTAAATTTTTTGCTTCTTCAAAGGTTTCACCAGGAAGTTTTGCAATTCTTATTGATGCACCATCGCAATCTTTTAATTTTGATTTTAAATTTTCTATTGAAGTGTCATCAGTTACTTCAACATCAAAATTAGGATGGTTATTTATTAATTCCATACCTTTTTCGTGGACTTTTTGAATAATTAATATCTTTTTTTTATTACTCATAATTATATATCAATTTTTTAGAGAGCATTTTTAATACGAGAATTATTCTATAAAGTAAATTAGTTTTTTGATTAAAGTTGTATTTATTAAATATTTAAAATAAATTTAGCTGTGAATTTGACAATTAACATTCTCCTATCTTTTTTTAAGACCCTTGAGAAAATAAATACTTTTTTTTTAAGAATTGGAAGACAGTTTGCATGGATAGCAATACTTTTGATGGTGATTGTCATCTTGGTGCAAGTATTTTTTAGATATGTATTAAATAATGCACTGCCATGGCCCGATGAGGTTGCTAGATTTTTGATGTTATGGATGACAGGATTGATTGCACCATCTGCGTATAGATGGGGTGGATTTGTTTCTATTGATTTATTAGAGAGATTTTTACCAAAACTTATCTCCACATTATTAACTTTATTTTTATTAATCGTTTCTCTTTTTGTATTAGTAATAGGTTTGGAATTAGGATTTAAACATATTAATGCTGGATGGATATTTAATTCTTCATCGATAAAGATTCCTTTTCATTTAATTGGTGGGAAAGCAGAACCAATAAAATTAGCTTGGATGTATATGTCATTACCTGTGGGAATTATTTTTTTAATTTCTGTGAATATAGAGTTAATTTTAAGAAATATTCTTACTAATTTTACAAAGTTAGACTTGCCTGAAGATTACGATAAACAAAAGTTGGAGACGCAATAATGTTAGTTTGGTTTCTTCCTTTATTTTTATTATTTTTGTTAATTGGTTTACCTGTATTTTTTGGATTGTTAGCAGCACCAGGAATTTTGCTTTGGCTAAATGATCAAGCTAGAGATGGAGCTATGCTTTATAGAAATATTTATAATGGAATAGATAGCTTCCCTTTGATGGCAATACCATTTTTTATGTTAGCAGGAGAGTTAATGAACAGAGGAGGAATAACTCATCGATTAGTTGAATTTAGTCAGGCGATGATGGGTCACTTAAAGGGCGGATTGGCTCATGTCAATGTACTGACTTCAATGTTGTTTGCAGGCTTATCTGGTTCAGCTGTAGCTGATACATCAGCAATTGGATCAATGCTTATTCCTGCAATGGAAAAGCAAGGCTATACAAAAAAATTTGCTGCTGCAATTACAGCAGCGAGTTCTGTAATTGGACCTATAATTCCACCTTCAGGGATAATGATTATTTATGCATATGTAATGGGTGAAAGTGTTGCTGCATTATTTTTAGCAGGAATTGTACCTGGTATTTTAGTTGGGGTCAGCTTGATGATTACAATAAAATTTATGGCTAAGAGATATAATTTTCCAGCAGTAACCGAAAAAACAACTTGGAGCCAAAGAGGCAAAGCATCTCTTAAAGCTTTTTTCCCTTTGATGACACCTGTAATAATTTTAGGAGGTATCCTTGGAGGAATTTTTACACCAACAGAAGCATCAGCTGTAGCAGCTGCTTATGCAATGTTTATTGGTCTATTTGTTTTGAAATCATTAAAATGGAAAGATGTTCCTAAAGTGATGACAAAAGCAGCGATGGTATCTTCAGTGGTTCTTCTTTTAGTTGGTGCTGCAATGGCTTTTAAAACAGTTGTAAGTTTATCACATGCACCTGAGCATCTTGCTGCATTCGTCTTGGGATTAACTGACAATCCTTATGTTTTGTTATTTCTTATAAATATTTTATTATTTGTTGTTGGAATGTTTTTAGATGCAGGTCCAGCGATAATAATCTTAGGACCAATTCTTGGACCAGTGTTTGTTGAGTTGGGAGTTCATCCTGTGCATTTTGCAATTATTATGTCCGTTAATTTAACAGTTGGTTTAGCAACTCCGCCAATGGGACTTGTATTATTTGTTGCATCCTCTGTATCTGGGGAAAGAGTTGAAACAATAGCAAAAGCTATATTGCCATTCTTAGCAGTAGAAGCTATAGTTATTTTTTTAATAACCTATTTTCCGTCAATATCGATGACTATTCCTTTGCTTACTGGTTTCGCAAAATAAATATAATTTTTTTTACTACTCGATAGACTCTCTAAATCAATTTAAGTATAGTTTATATACATAAATATTTAAAGAGAGGGAAATAATTATGAGTAAAATAATAAAATCATTTTTTTCATTATTATTCTTAATTAGTTTTACTGCATCTGTTTCAGCTGCAGATTATAACTTGAGAATGACAATGAACTCTAATGATCAAGATGAAGATTATGATGGTGCTGTTGTATTTAAAAACTACGTAGAAGCAGCTTCAAATGGAAAAATAGCTGTAGAACTATTTGTAGGTACGCAGCTTTGTTCAAAAGGTGCTGAGTGTTTACAAGGTGTATCTGATGGAAGTATAGATATTTACATTTCTACTTCTGGAGGTGCTGCAGGCGTATTCCCATATGTTCAAGTTTTAGATTTACCTTATCTAATGGCTGATGACAGAATTGCTGAAGATGTAATGCAAGGTGATTTTGTAAGAACAATGAGAAAAATGGCTCTAAAAGATTCTAATGACTCAATTAGATTGATGACAATTGGAAATACTGGAGGATGGAGAAATTTTGCTAATACAAAAAGAAGAGTTGCAAATCCATCTGACATGAAAGGTTTAAAAATCAGAACAGTTGTAGCTGATTTACCTCAGGAGCTTGTAAGAGCATTAGGTGCATCTCCAACTCCTATTCCATGGCCGGAATTGTTTACATCATTTCAAACTGGTGTAGTTGAAGGATCTAAAAATGGAATAACTGACATTATGAACATGAAGTTTCCTGATGCAGGTCTAAAATACGTTACTTTAGACGGTCATGCATACATGGGTGCATTATGGTGGATGAATAATGCAAAATATCAATCAATGTCAACAGATCTTAAAAAAGTTGTGACTGATGGTTTCTATGCTTTGCAACAAGCAACTTTTGCTTCTCCTAAGAGAAAATCAATCAAAGCTTACGAGGACTTTGTAGCAGGTGGTGGAGATTTATATGTTCCTACTCCTGATCAAAAAGCTAGTTTTAAAAAAGAAGCTAGCCCAGTGTATGATTGGTTTAAAGCTAATGTTAAAGGTGGAAAAGAAATTTTCAACGCTTTAACTAAAGCAGTAGCTAAAGCAGAGAAAAAGGCATCGAGCGCATACAAAAAAGATTTGTAATTTCAAATTAATATAATGGGGCGGATTTTAGTTCGCCTCATTATCTAAAAGGATATATCCAAGATTTATAATCTTTTATGAGAATATGAGCTTTTTCAATTTGTTCAGGAGTCATTTTTTTAATAACTTCTTCCTGAGAAATTGCAGCATCAGGATCTCCACCAATAGCAGACAAACCGTACCACATATAAGCTCTAACAAGATCGGGAGCAGGAAGTCCTCTACCAATTTCGTAATACCACCCAACACCAGATTGGGCACCAGGATGACCTTTCATAGAAGATCTGAGATACCATTCAAAAGCTCTAACATCATCTCTTTCAACACCAAGACCCATAGCGTACATAATTCCAATAAGCTCTTCAGCATCAGCATTACCAGATCTAGCTGCTGGCATAAGTTCTTCCATAGCTTCTTTAAATTTTCCTTGTTCCATCAAATCTCGAGCATTTTCTATTTCTGCAAAAACTATGGATGGAAGAAACAAAAGTATAAAAAGATATTTAATCATTTAAAAATAATAATATTTATAATTCCATTTTTAATTTCAGTAAATAAAACTTACGCAACTGATTTACCAAAACCATTAAAGAGCGAAGATTTCCATCAAGTTGATATAGAAAAAGTTAAAATTGGAAGACTTTTATTTCATGATAAAATTTTATCTGCAAATCGAAACATTGCTTGCGCAACCTGCCATAGTCATGATCTAGGAGGTTCAGATGGACTTTCTTTAGGCATTGGTGAAGGAGGTCAAGGTATAGGATTAGATAGAACCGCAGGTGAAGGCGATGATAAAATAAAAAAACGAATTCCAAGAAATGCTTTAGCTTTATGGAATTTAGGATTTAAAGACATAACTACCTTGTTGCATGACGGAAGAGTAACCAAATCAAATATATTTGGTAACGGTTTTAATACGCCTGCTCAAGAAGCTCTTCCTAAAGGACTTGATAATATAGTTGCAGTTCAAGCTTTGTTTCCGATGACTAGACAGTTTGAGATGGCAGGAAATCCAGGTGAAAATGAAATTATAGGCTTAGTCTCAAAAGTTGGAAAAGATAGTATGAGAATTGATAGAGTATGGCCTGTAATTACTCACAGGATTAGAGGAATTCCGGAGTATGTTGAGTTATTTAAAAATGCTTTTGATGATGTTAACAGTTCTTTAGATATCAACATTACACATATTGTTAATTCAATTGCTGCATTTGAAATTCATGAATGGACATCTTTTGACTCTCCCTTTGATGAATATTTAAATGGAGATAAACAAGCTTTAACTTTAAAGCAAATAAATGGTATGAACTTATTTTATGGAAAAGCAAACTGTAGTTCTTGTCATTCAGGATCTTTGTTGTCAGATCAAAAATTTCATTCAATAGGAATTCCGCAATTTGGGCCTGGAAGGACAAGACCTTTTGACCCTTATGCACGTGATGTTGGAAGAATGGTTGAAACAGACAATATAAACGATATGTATAAATTCAAAACCCCAGCATTAAGAAACGTTTCTTTAACAGCTCCCTACGGTCATAATGGTGCTTATCCAACTTTAAAATCAATAATTAAACATCATTTAAATCCAATAAAAATGAATAAAAATTGGAAACCCGAATATGCAAATTTACCTAAAGCACCTTGGTTAGAAGAAATTGATTTTGTAACTTTTTCAGACAAAAGAGAACAAGACAGAATTCTATCAAGCATTGACATACAGCCTATAGAATTGAATGATAAAGAAATTGATGAACTTGTTTCTTTTCTCAAATCTTTAACTGGCAGAAGTGGAAATCAGAGACCGCTAGGTAAACCAGATAAAGTGCCAAGCGGGCTAAGTATTGATTAAGTTTTTAAATTAAACTGATACAAACAGAATATGAAAAAAATAAAATATGGAATTATTGGAGCAGGGACAATGGCTCGAGAACATATTTTAAATATATCATTAATTGATAATGCTGAAGTAGTTGCACTTGCTGATCCTCATGAAGATTCATTAAATCAGTGTAAAGAAATTCTAAAAACAAAAATTTTTTGTTTTAAAAATCATTTAGAAATGATTGAAAAAAATATTGTTGATGTATACTTAATTTCATCCCCCAACTTTACTCATTTAGAAATCTTGAAAGATGTAATCAAAACTAAAAAACACATATTAGTAGAAAAACCATTATGCACTAATACAAAAGATTGTTTAGAAATAAAAAAACTTACAAAAGATTATCCTTCAGTATTTTGGACTGCGATGGAGTATAGATATATGCCGCCAGTTTCAAAGTTTATTAATGAAATTCATAATAACAAAATTGGTGATTTAAAGACTTTAACTATAAGGGAACATAGATTTCCTTTTTTAAAAAAAGTAAATGATTGGAATCGTTTTGAAGAAAATACTGGTGGTACACTTGTTGAAAAATGCTGCCATTTCTTTGATTTAATGAGATTGATCATCCAAAGTAAGCCACTTAGTGTTTACGCAAGTGGTGGTCAAGACGTTAACCATTTAGATGAAGTGTATAATGGAAAAAAGCCAGACATCATTGATAATGCCTATGTGATTGTAAATTTTGAAAATGGAGCAAGAAGTTTGCTTGAGCTTTGTATGTTTGCAGAAAATTCTGACATGCAAGAAGAGCTTGTAGCCACTGGAAATAAAGGAAAAATTGAAACTTCAGTGCCCTCCGATGGCTCAGGTAAAACCTCATCAAATATAAGAATTGGGATGAGAGATGGCAAAACACATGTTGAAAATATTGAAGTAGATAAAAAAATTCTTGAGGCCGGCCACCATCATGGATCTACTTACTACGAACACTTAGCTTTTTTGAAAGCTATTGAAAATAATTCAGATCCAGAGGTTTCATTAGAAGATGGTTTAATTGCTGTTGCTGTGGGAGAGGCTGCAGAGCAGTCAATAAAACAAGGTCGATTAATAAATCTAGAAGAAATAATTAATTAAAAAAATCAGTAATTTTTTTAACTATAAAGTCACTTACTCTAATGTTTGACTCAGTTGTTACACCAGAAATATGAGGTGTTAATATACAATTCATACCTGGTTTTATTTTGTTATAAAATTCACTCTTTATTGGTTCTTTTTCAAACACGTCTAGAGCAAAGCCAGAAATATTATTTTTATTGTAAGCTTCAATTAAATCACTTTCATTTATGACGCTTCCTCTAGAAGTATTTATTATAATCGGTTTATTTTTCATTTGAGAAAATGACGATTTATTTATCATATTTTTGGTTTCATCTGTTAAAGGTAGGTGTATTGAAATGATATCTGATTTTTCATATATCTCATTTAAACTTGATAATTTAGCATCAATTTCTTTATCATTTAATTCCTTAATATAAGGATCGTAGGCTAAAATCTTTAAACCATTTTTTGAGGAATATTCAGCAACTTTTTTTCCAATTGTGCCAAATCCAATTATTCCTAAATTCTTTTGTTTTATTTCTGTTGACTTAATTGTTGTTCTTGGCCATTCACCCTTGATAGTTCCATTATGAAACATTGGGATTTTTTTTATAAGAGACATTGATGAAGAAACAACATATTCTGCAACAGAGTCTGCATTCATTCCTGTAGCTGGCTGAACATGAATATTTTTATTTTTGCAATATTCTGTATCAATATTGTCCAAACCAACACCCAACCTTCCAATAAATTTTAATTTAAATGCATTTTTTAAAATATCTGAATTTACTTGAGTTTTATTTCTTACAATTAGACCATCATAGTCTCTAATTATTTTTATTATTTCTTTTCCATTTTCACATAATTTTTCATCGTAGTTAACATCAAATTTTTTATTTAAATTTTCTAAACTATTTTGGTTGATGAATTCAGTAATTAAAATTTTAGTCATTAATTATTTATAAATATTAAACTAAATTAGATAAGTCTCTTTTATTATTTTTATACGTTGGAAGTGGATATTTAAAGGCATATTTTCTTGGTATACATTTTTCTTTTGCCTTTTCCCATAGAGATAACCATTGTTTAAAGTTTTGAACTTTGAGATTTTTTTTATTTTTACTTCTTACATAAAAATTTGGAAGTGGTTCTCTACCTGATGGTTGTCCAGCAACATTATATCTAAGATCAGCACTTATCCTAAAATCATTTGATCTGTTTGGTAAAGAGCAATGTATAGAATGTTTATGCAATAATATTACATCTCCAACATTTGCTTCTAAATAAATATGCTCCATGTCATCAAGTAATTTACTATTTTTTAACTCTACTTGCCCTCTGTATCCTGATACATGATTTAATAATCCCATTTTATTTATCTTTTTTACTGTAATCATGCATCCATTTTTCTTAGTTGTTTTAGTAAAAGGGATCCATACAGTAACCATGTCAGTTAATTTTTGTCCTCTTGAATTTAAAACAGCAGCATCTTGATGCCATGGTGTTCTGCCGCTTAAACCATCATGAATTGATCCCTCAGGTAATTTTTTTTCAGGTTGTTTAATTCTAGTATTTTGAACAGGGTTAGACATTATTTCTTTACCTAAAATTTTTTCTACAACATCCAAAATTTTTTTATTAGTAATTAAATTCCATAATGATTGAGTAGCAAAATAATCACTATCTTTTTTTACGTGGTCTCTTGGCAATCGGGTATTAAAATACTGATCCAAATCATAAATATTAAGCTTTGATATATAAGAATATTTTTTTTTAAAATCGAAATTAAGAACTTTTTTTACATCTCTTTTTTTTGCATATTTTTGGATGAGACAATCCATAACAAATTCCATATCATTTAGAATTGGTTTTAAGTCTCTTCTAAAGTTAAGTACATTTTTAACAATCAAGTACCCATTCTCATATAATTTTTTTTGAAGACTATTTGTCATCATTAAAATTTATTTTATCATTAACAATATTTCAATGTTTTGGTGATGTGGTTAAATAGTTCGCATCATGAAAAGAGGTTAACATTCTTTTTTTGGTGCTAATTATGTGCGGATAATATGAAATCCCTTTGTAATTCCATATAACCGGTTTATTTAAGGCATAACTTCCATAAATGAAAAAACGTTTTGGACAATTTCTTTCTATAAACCGCTTCACGCCATGATAGGAATTTGGAGTAGACTGAAAAAAAACAACAGTTCCTTTTTTTGGCGTAAAAGACTTCACTATTTCAAGTTCGGTTATTTTTGGAAATCTTCTAAAGCTTTTTCTTAAATTTTTTTTTGCTTTTTTTCTATAAATTGTGAGAGATCCACCATTCTTTTTTGGAATGTCTGTTAAATAAATTAAGAAATTATATAATCTAGTTATATCATCCCGATGAGGTCTCAATCTATACCCTCCCTTTGATACCGAAAAATCTATATCTAAATTTACTTTAGGATTTGTATAGTTGTTACCCAACATTTTTTTTAATTCACTAGAATTTAATTTTTTTTTTATAGTGAACTTTTTAGGATTAAATGATTTTGGTTTATGTAAATTTACCCATGATCCATTCTTAAAATTTTTTGTAAAAAGATTTTCAATTTTTTTATAAAAAGACTTACTATTAAAAAGCTTAAAAAGTTTTGCAGAGTTAACTGAATTTTTAATATATAAATTAAAATTTTTTGAACCTTTATTAATCCTGCTTCTACCTCCCATAATCATATCATCAAATGATTTTGAGTTGCTTATTTCTTTAATTAATAAATTACAGTTTTTTTTTGAAACAACGTTGTCTCCAACTAAAACAGGAAAGTTACTTTTGATTTTTTTTAATTTATTTGTACTGAGCATTTAGCTGTACATACCTTCTTTCACTTTAATCATTTTATACATAAGATCATTTAAAGGTGTTTTTACACCATGTTTTTTACCTATTTTTGAAACTGCACCACTAATAAAATCTATTTCGGTTTTTCTCTTGTATTGAACGTCAAAAGCCATAGATGACTTGTTAGTTTGCATTGAATCTACAATTTTATTGAACATAAATAAGCATTCATCTTCGGACACATTTACACCATCAGCAAGTGCAACTTCCCTAGTTTCTAAAATTATTTCTTTACCCAATCCTCGAGATACTTCGTTTGCTTTATTATTTATATATAAATCAGTATGATGAAGATCAAAAATTGCAGATAATGGTCCAATTGCTGTTAAGGCAAAAAGCTTCATCCATTTTCTTTTCTTTACATCTTCTGCAGCAATCATTTCAAGATTATGTGCTGTAAAAGTATCTGCTATTTCTTTAATTCTATCAGTAATTCCTCCCTCGTACTCACCAATCCAAGATGGTAACGAACCATGATTCATTATATGACCTGGTCCTAAAATGTTTGAAGCTTGAGTAGTTGTCCCACCAATTACTTTTTCATTACCCACAATACTTTGAATAATTGCTTCATGACCAATTCCATTTTGAAATGACATGAAGACTGTTTTTTCACCAATAATATTTTTAATACTGTTTAATGCTGGTTCTAATGCAGTTGCTTTACACATAACAATCACTGCATCCATTTTATCTAACGACGATGGATCTGAAGTAGCTTTTACTTTGATTATACGATCTCCTCCATGGCCATCCATTTTCAAACCATCTTTGTTAATTGCATCTACATGTTCTTTCCAAACGTCAATTAAAGTTACATTTAAACCTTTTTCAGCTAGCAATCCTCCAAACAGGCATCCCATAGCACCTGCACCTAATACGGCTACATTTAAATCTTTATTTATCATCGTTACCTTTTTTAAATTATTTATGTATAGAAATTATATATATTATCTATAGACAATATGCAAAATAAATTATAGCTTATTAACACCATGCAATTAAAAATAGAAAAAGGAACTTTCACAAATCATTCACTTGAAGATATAGCGATTGCATTAAAAAAAGGACTTTCAGAAAATTTTAAAAATGTTGAAGTAGAAGTTGTAGATTGTCCTAATCTTCGTGAATGGGATTGTCCATCTGAAGGAATAAGCGGCAACCAAAAAATCATAGATGTTGGTGGAGAGCCATACATGCATGATCCTAATTTTATTGGTGCAGAATTTGATTACGAAGAAATTTCAAAAATGATCGGATCAGAAAAATCTTATGCTTTAGGTGCAGGATCTGGTGCAATGTCGTGTTTGGATGGTCACTGTGGTGAATTAGTAATTAATGAAAATTTAGTTACTGATGAGTCTAGATCTATAATTGCAAGAGTAAGTCATGATAAAAAATGTATTGTTGAAAAATATAGCGCAAGAAAACATGGTGGACTTGGAAACATTTATTATACTGATGGTAAACAAGGAAAAGTAATTAAAATAAAAATCAAAGGAAGATCAGGAGATCAAGGTTCATTGCCACAAGCAATGAGGTCTTCATTGTCAAATAATTTAAATCTTAAAGCAAATGAACAGATTGCTCTTGCTGGTGTATTTAGAATTCTAGAGGGAAAAGTAAGATCTCATGTTCAACCAGATTATAAAGATATCAAGCATGAATACTATGATCCAAAACAAATGAAATGTGTAAAAGATTTTCTTCAATTTTATGAACCTGTTGGTCCAAAGTTACAGTGTTATACAGTTCTTTGGACTGGAGATCCTACTGGAGGGGAATTAAATTTAAGAGAGTCTGGTGAACATACTCACTTTCATTCTTATGAACATGATAAAGACGCTGGACACTATCATTTTGATGTCACGCCTGAAGAAATAGAATATGAAGGTTATTTTAATACTGCTACTGAGGTACATAGAGTAAATAACATTTATAAAGAACTATTAAGTAAAAATAGTATTGAATAGAAAACTCAATGAGTTTAAATTTATTTAAATGAAAAGACAGTTCAAGTATCCTAAGCACTTCGAAGAACAAAAAAAAATTCCAAAACTTACTCAAAAAAGAATTCAATTAGCAGAAATATCACTTGGAGATTTTGAAGGAAGATTAGCTAACGAGTTATTGAATTGGTTTTCTTTAACCCCACAACATTGGATAATGTTGCATATGGTGATGCTTGCTTATTACAAAAATAAATCAATTACAAAAAATCAATTACTTAAAGTGATAGAGAAATCATATTTAACCTCAAACGTTTATATCGATACAGCAATTAAAAAAGGATATTTTAGAATTATAAGAAATGAGCGAGATAAAAGATCTATATTTATATTACCTTCAGTAATTACCATTAAAACTTTTGAGGAATTTATTGATAGGAGAGATATTCTTTATAAAGGTGTTAAATAATGAAGAATATCTATACTTGGGCTGCTAAACCGGCAAAACGAACTTTGACTGTTGGGGATTTAAAAGCAGCAAAAGGAAAAAAAAAATTTACACAAGTTACAGCGAATAGTGTTGAAGAAGCCGACGCAGCTGAAAAGGCAGGATTTGATATGATTATATCAAATGCAAAAAATGTAATTCCTGTGAGAGAAGGTTCAAAAAATTTATTTTTAACAGCTGCTTTAGTTTTAAATGAGTTTGTAACTGCAGAGGATATTATGCGTGGTGCTTTTAAAGCATTGGAGAATGGTGCGGATGCAGTTATGACACCAAGAAGTATGGATATAGTTGAAATGCTGGCTAAAGAAGATGTTCCGGTAATGGGGCATTTAGGTTTAGTTCCAAGAAAATCTACTTGGATTGGTGGCTTAAGAGCTGTGGGTAAAACTTCTGATGAAGCATACGAGCTTTTTCAAAAGTTTAAAAGATTAGAAGATGCAGGTGCTTTTTCAGCTGAGTGTGAAGTAATACCTGAAAATGTAATGGGTGAAATTTCAAAACGTACAGATATAGTTACAGTTTCATTAGGCTCAGGTAAAAACGCTGATGTAATGTATTTATTTATGGAAGATATCTGTGGCGATTCAGAAAATCCCCCAAGACATTCAAAAGCATATGGAAATTTATTGAGACTTAGAAATGAAATAAAACTAGAAAGAGTAAAAGCTCTTAAGGCTTTTAAAAAAGATTCAATAAATGGAAAATTTCCAGGAAAAAAACAATCTTCAAATTTAGAAAAAAAACAATTTGAGGAATTTTTAGACCAACTTGATTAGTAAGTAGAGTTGTCGTCTTTTTTTGATAAAGAACCCTTCATTTTATCTACTGTGGCTTTAGCGCCAGCACTTAAAGCTCTTAAATCAGATGCTATAGTTACAAAATCAAAACCTTTTTCGATCATCTTAGTAGCATATTCTGTAGTACCATTATGAATTCCTGCAAAAATATTATTTTTTTTAGCATGTTCTAGAATTCTTAAAATTTCAGAATAAGCTTTTGTAGACTCAGACCTATCAAAACCAGGTTTTTCACCTATTGCTAAACTTAAATCTGCCGGACCAATATAAATACCATCAACACCTGGTGTAGACATTATCTCATCAAGATTTTCTAAAGACTCTTTTGTTTCTATCATTGCTAATTTTAGTATTTCTTCATTAGCGTGATCTGCATAATCAGCTCCACCATAAATTAAACCTCTAATAGGACCAAAACTTCTGTAACCATCAGGTGGATACATACATGCTTGAACAAAATTTTCTGCCTCTTTTTTATTACTTACCATAGGACAAACAATTCCGTAACATCCAGCATCTAAAATTTTCATAATTTGACCTGGTTCGTTCCAATTAACTCTAGCTAAAGGAGTTACATCTGTTGTTGATATTGTCTGAAGCATGGGAAGCGCATTACTGTAGTCAACTAAACCATGTTGCATATCAATAGTTAAAGAATCCCAACCTTGATGAGCCATTGCTTCGACAGAGGCTGTACTTGGAATCGCACACCAGCCGTTAATAACAGGATTACCTTCCTTCATCATTTGTTTGATTTTATTTTTTCTCATTTTTTAGATTTTTAATCCCATGTGAGTGTATTTCACATTTAGATAATCTTTTATCGCCCCTGAACCACCTTCACGACCATAACCAGTTTGTTTTATTCCTCCAAAAGGTGCCTCAGCTATAGCAACAACTCCAGTATTCACTGCAACACAACCAGACTCTAATTTTTCAGATCCAATGTGAGCTTTATCCATAGAGTTAGTGTATAAATAACTACATAATCCTAAGTCATTATCATTTGCTCTTTCAATTACTTCATCAAAAGTTTTAAAAGTTAAAATTGGAACTAGTGGACCGAAAGGCTCTTCTCTCATAATTGTAAAATTATCTTTAACATCATCAAAGACTGTTGGTTCATAATAGTATCCCTTGTTGAATCCAGAAGGTCTTTGTCCACCCATTAATACTTTTGCTCCTTCTTTTTTAGTAGTTTCAACTAGTTTTTCTATTTCTTCCAATCTTTTAGCGGTAGTTAAAGGTCCAAGATCTACACCTTCGTCCATACCGTTTCCAATTTTTAATTTTTTTGCCCTTTCAATAAAGGCATTAACAAAATCCTCTTTTCTATTTTCTTGGATATAAAATCTATTAGGTGAAATACAGACCTGACCGTTATTTCTAAATTTACCAGTTATTGCTATATCAGCTACTTTGTTCATATCTACATCTTCACATACAATAAAAGGCGAGTGTCCGCTTAGCTCCATAGTAACTCTTTGAACTTTATCAGCTGCTTTTTTTAAAATAATTTTACCAACTCTAGTCGATCCAGTAACTGAAACTTTTTTAATTATATCTGATTCCATTAATTCATTTGATATTTCAGCGGGATCACCTGACAAAAGACTAACAACACCATCAGGTACTCCAGCTTCTTTGCAAATATTTACTAATTCCATTACAGCACCAGGGGTAATTACGTCAGGCTTACAAATTACAGAACATCCTGCAGCTAGGGCAGTAGAAATTTTTCTAGATGCTAAAACTATTGGGAAATTCCAAGGAACCAAAGCTGCAACAACTCCCACGGGTTGATAATAAACATGGACTCTAGTATCTGGAAATCTACTTTGTTGTGTTTGACCATAAATTCTTTTTGTTTCTTCAGCATTCCACTCAAAAATATCAGCTCCACCACCAACTTCACCAACTGCTTCTGCAAGAGGCTTTCCAACTTCAAGAGTTAACCATTTTGCTATAACATCTTTTTTTTCTCTCATCATGTCTGCAATTTTTCTAAGCACGTAAGCTCTTTGCCATGGTGCAGTGTTTTTCCAAACTTCCAAACCTTTTTCTGCAGACTTTAATGCTTTTTGTACTTCAATAGATGAAGCTTTTGATGCTTTTCCAATTACTTCTTCTGTTGCAGGGTTGATTACGTCGTAAGTTTCTTTTTTTTCAGCTTGTTGCCATTTACCGTCAATGAATTGTCCAAATTTTTCGTACATAGAATTTATTTTTAAGTTTACTTAATTAGGTTTTTTAATTTATAAATAGAATTATATATAAACACTATACATATTAAAAGATAAACATATTTATGAAAAAAATTACCCTCACATGTGCTCATGCGATAGTTAAATATTTAATTGCTCAGAAAATATTAATTAACGGTAAAAAAGAACCTTTATTTCCAGGTGTCTTTGGAATTTTTGGACATGGAAATGTAGCGTGTCTAGGTCAAGCACTAGAGGAAAATCAAAAAGAACTTCCAACATATAGAGGACACCATGAACAAAATATGGCTCTTACAGGAATTGGCTATGCTAGAGCAAAAAGAAGACAACAAATTTTTGTAGCAACATCCTCTGTTGGACCTGGGGCAACAAATATGGTTACAGCTGCTGCAGTTGCTATGAGTAACAGATTACCAATTTTATTTTTACCTGGAGACACTTATGCAAATAGAATGCCGGACCCAGTATTGCAACAAGTTGAGCATTTTAATAACCCTGGAATTACAGCTAATGATGCATTTAAACCAGTTACAAGATATTTTGATAGAATAACAAGACCAGAGCAGATTATTCAATCATTCCCGGCAGGTGTTCAAACAATGTTAGATCCTGCAGATTGTGGTCCTGCATGTATCGCTTTAAGTCAAGATATACAAGGTCAAACTTTTGATTATCCTGAGGAATTTTTTAAGGAAAGAGTCCACGCGATCAGAAGACCAAGACCAGATGAATTTCAAATCAAAGAAGCAGCAGAAAAAATTAAATTATCAAAAAATCCAATTATAATTTCTGGTGGTGGAGTTTTTTACTCAGATGCAATGGATGAGTTAAGTCAATTTGCGATTAAACATAATATACCAGTCACTCAAACTGTAATGGGATATTCTACAATGAAAAGAGATCATTCTCATTTTGCAGGCCAGATTGGCGGTTTAGGTGGAAAAAATACAAATACATTAGCAAAAGAAACAGATTTAGCAATTGCAGTTGGAACTAAACTTGCAGATTTTACAACTGGATCATGGGCAAATTTTGAAAACAAAGATTTTAAACTAGTTTCAATAAATGTATCAAGATTTGATGCTAACAAACATTTAGCACAAGCTGTCATTGGAGATGCTAAAGTTTCATTAACAGAGCTTTCACTAGCATTAGGCAGTTGGAAAGCTGGAGAAGAATGGAATAAAAAATCTCAAACTGAACTCAAATCTTGGAATGAACATATAGATAAAGAGAGTGCGCCAACAAATCAAGAAGTTCCAAGTTATGTTCAGGTAATTGGTGCAATTTATAGAAACTCTGACCCAACAGATATAGCTGTTACTGCAGCAGGAGGTTTGGTTGGTGAAGTTGTTCAAGTTTGGAGACCTAGAGAATTAAATACTCATGAAACAGAGTGGGGTTTTAGTTGTATGAGTTATGAAATTTCAGGAGCACTTGGAATAAAAATGGCTAATCCTGATAAAGAAGTAATTTCTTTTGTAGGAGATGGTTCTTATCTTCTAAATAATACAGATATTTATTCATCAGTTATTACAAAAAACAAATTGATAATTATAGTTTGTGATAATGGTGGGTTTGCAGTTATCAATCGACTTCAACTATTTAAAGGTGGTAAAGAATATAATAACTTATTAAAGAGCTCTAATACTCCAGGATTAGTTGATGTTGATTTTGCAAAACATGCAGAAAGTATGGGAGCTAAATCTGAACATGTTAATTCAATTTCAGATCTTGAAGCTGCATTTAAGAGAGCAAAAGCATCTGATGTAACATACGTTATTTCAATAAAAACTCATGCTTATAAGTGGGTTGAGGGTTCTGCTTTTTGGGATAGCCCAACACTTGAAATTCCTAAAACTAAAGAAAATGAAGAGGCTTTAAAACTTTATAAAGAAGGAAAAGGCAAACAAAGACAAGGTGTATAAACCTTTATGAGTAAAATTTTTAAAGTCGGTCTAATTGGCTGTGGTCATATTTCTGAAACCTATTTTAGAGCCCAGGAGTACTTTAATAATATAAGAATAGTCAAATGTGCAGATATAAACATGGATGCTGCTAAAAAATGTGCAATTCACTACAATATTGAGGCTGTAACGGTTGATGAGCTTTTAAAAGATAAAGAAATTGAAATAATCTTAAATTTAACAATACCAGGTGCACATTATCAAGTTTCTAAATTGGCCCTTGAAAATGGAAAACATTCTTATGCTGAAAAGCCATTAGCAGTTAATTTTGAAGATGGAAAAAAATTAGTTGAACTTGCTAATAAAAAAAATCTTTACATAGGAAACGCGCCAGATACTTTTTTAGGTGGCGGTATTCAAAAAACTAGAGAGCTAATTGATAATGGTGTAATTGGGGATATTAAATTAGGTAATGCTATATTTGCTTTTCCAGGTGTACAATCTTATCATCCAAATCCAGAGTCTTGGTTTGCAGAAAATGAAGGTGGACCAGTTATTGATATGGGTCCATACTATTTGACAGCACTAGTAAATTTAATTGGTCCAGCAAAACAGGTTCAAGGAAGGTGTACAAAAGTTTTTGAAGAAAGAGAAATTGGAATTGGTCCAAAAAAAGGTCAAAAATTTAAAGTTGAAACACCAACAACTTACTTAGCAACTATACAATTTGAAAATGATTGCATAATTCAAATAACTTTATCTTTTGATGTTGTAGCTCATCAAAGAAATCATATTGAACTTTATGGAAACAAAGGGTCAATAATTGTTCCAGATCCAAATATGTTTGGTGGATCAGCTTTTGTTTCAGTGACTGCTGGTGGTAATTGGGGAGAACATAAAACTGATATGATGCCTCTAGGAAAGATTAATATAAAGAGTCAAAGCTCTAGGCCAAATGAGTCACCTACTAATGCAAATTATAGAGGTGCTGGTTTATCAGAAATGGCTTATGCAATTGAAAATAATTTAGAGCACAGATGTAATGGAGAGCTATCCCTTCATGTTTTAGATATAATTGATTCTACTATGAGAGCTTCACAAACTGGTATCCCACAAGAAATAAAAACAACATGCAAGAAACCAAAACCATTTACATTAGAAGAAATTAAAAAAATTATGAATTAATAAGTTTGTTATACAATTAATGAAAAAACCAATTGTTATATCTGATCCTTTCCCAAGAACATTAGATCTTATTTTTACTAAAAAAAAATTAAAAGAATTAAAATCAAAATATAAGGTTTTAGTTGCACCTCACAAAAACAAAAGAAAATTTTATGAAAAATATATTGATAATGTTACTTTTATTATGGGTCAACCAGATTTAGATAAAAAAATTTTGTCAAAAGCAAAAAAATTAAAAGCAATAATTAATGTTGAAAGTAATTTTATGAATAACGTTGATTATGTTTATTGTGCTAAAAAGGGAATACATGTTATCGCAACTTCTCCAGTATTTTCAAAGCCTGTCGCCGAAATTGCATTAGGAATGACACTTTCTCTATTAAGGAATATTCACAATGCTCATTTTGATTTTGTAAAAGGTAAAGAAAAATATGGATTAGAAAGTAACTTAAAAGCATCACTTTTATCTGGAAAAAAAATTGGATTATTAGGATTTGGTGATTTAGCTAAATCTTTATACCCAATGTTGCTACCATTTACTAAAGATATAAATGTTTTTGACCCTTGGTTATCAAATAATAAAATCAAAAGCTTTGGATTTAATCCAGTTAGCTTAAATAAAATGTTTAAAACATGCGAAATTATTTATGTATTAGCAGCAGTAACAACCAAAAACAAAAATTTAGTAAATAAAAGTTTAATCAATAAAATGAAAACAAACTCATTATTCATATTGATGAGTCGAGCAGCAGTTGTAAATTTTAAAGATTTAATCAAGAGAGTTAAAAAGGGAGATATATATGTAGCTACTGATGTATTTCCTGAAGAACCAGTGAGAAAAAATGACCCAATTAGGAAAGTTAAAAACATTTTGTTTTCTGCGCACAGAGCAGGAGCTTTAACAGAGGCCTTTTATAGTATGGGGGATATAGTTTTAAAGGACATGCATCTAATTTCAAAAAATTTAAAACCAAAATTTTGCAAACAAGCTCAATTGAAAACAGTAGGGTTATTGGCCTCAAAACCAGTTGCAATTAATTGATATTTTAATAATTTTATAAATTATGTCGTCAACTAACAATCCACTCTTAGAAGCTAAAGGAATAACAAAATATTTTGGAACTATTACTGCATTAGAAAATGTTAACCTAAAAGTTCATGCTGGAGAATGTTTGGGTGTAGTTGGAGATAACGGAGCAGGAAAATCAACTTTAATGAAAGTTTTGTCAGGACTTTATAAACCAAGCGCAGGTTCCCTATTTTTTCAAGGCAAAGAAGAAATATTAGAAAGTCCAAGAGACTCTCAAAATTTAGGTTTAGAAATGGTTTATCAAGATCTTGCTTTAGCCGGTAATTTACCTATTGGTGAAAATATTTTTTTAGGAAGAGAGCCAACTAAAAATTTAGGTTTTTTAAAACTTTTAGATTTTAATAAAATTAAAGAGTTAACTAATGCTCATTTAGATAAGTTAAAAATAAATGTTAAAAGCGCCGATCAAAAAGTAGAAGAACTTTCAGGTGGTCAAAGACAAGCTGTAGCAATCGCAAGATCAACAGCCTTTAATGCTAAAGTAGTAATTATGGATGAACCGACTGCAGCATTAGCAATCAAAGAAGTTGGCAAAGTTTTAGATCTTATTAATAGTTTAAAAAAAACAGGTGTTGGAGTGATTGTAATAAGTCATAGAATGGACGATATTTTTACAGTTTGTGATCGTGTAATGGCTTTATTCCAAGGAACTAATTTTGCAGAATCTACCCTTTCAAATACTTCAAGAGATGAAGTAATTGGATGGATCATGGGTAAAAAATAATATGGAAGATAAAGATAAAAAAATAGAAAGTTTGCATTTAAAATTAATTCCGTACTTTGAAAAGTATGGAATACTTCTTTTGTTAGTTCTAATGATTCTGGTAATGCATATTTTGCAACCAGATGTGTTTCTTTCATGGAGAAATGTAACCAATGTTTTTAAACAAATATCCTGGCAATCAATGCTAGCTCTAGGAGTATTTATGGTAATTGTAACAGCAGGAATTGATCTTTCTGTAGGCTCTATAATGATGTTATCTCTTATGATTTTAGCTGTCGTTGCAAAAGCAGGAGCCCCCTGGTTCATTGTAGTGCTTACACCATTGATTGCAGGTTTTTTATGTGGGTTATTTAATGGTTTAGGTATTACTTTATTGCGGATGCCTCATCCTTTTATAATGACTTTGGGTACGCTTTATATATTTAGAGGCGCAGGAAATTTAATTTCAGGCGGTACTCCTATTAGTGGTTTTACAGATGAAGTTAGATATCTTGGACATGGAAGAATTGATCTTCAATGGTTAGGGTTAGAAAAATCTCAATATTTACCTGTAAGTTTGGTATTAATTGCAATTGTTTATATAATTTTTTGGATTTTTTTAAATAAGAGTAAAACTGGTAAATGGATCTACGCAATTGGAGGCAATCCAAATGCAGCAAGAGCTTCAGGAATAAATGTAAATAAAATTTTGATTATTGTTTATTCTTTGTGTGGTTTTTTATCTGGTATTGGTGCTTTGATTTTAGCTGGAAGAACTGACTCAGGATATCCAAATGCAGGACTTCAGTCAGAACTTGATGCGATTGCTGCTTGTATTATAGGTGGAGCAAGTTTTTTTGGAGGAAGAGGAACTGTACTTGGAGTTTTTGCCGGCGTTATGATTATGGGTATTCTTCGTAATGGATTAAATTTAATGGATGTAAGTTCATTTTGGCAACAAGTGTTAATCGGCTCAATTATAGTGTTAGCTGTTTATATTGACGTTTTAAGAAGAGATATTGGAACAAGAAAATAATTTACACGTTTTAGTTGTTTTAATCTAATTTAGAATTGTTCTTATTAACAGTTGAATTCTTTTTAAAATTTCGGTTAAATTTAACTTTAAAAAACAACTAAGGGGAAATATATGAAAAACTTAACAAAAATAATTAGTGTAATTATTACTTCTGTTTTTCTATTAGCAAGTTTTTCAACAGGGGCATTTGCTGGAAAAAAAATATTATTCAGCATTAAGGGACCTGGATCAGGTAATCCTTTTTGGGCATCTGTAGAAAAAGGAGCTAAAGAAGAAGCAGCAAAATTAGGTGTTGATTTAGTTTTGGTTGCACCACCGCAAGAGGGTGATGTACAAGCTCAGATTAACCAAGTTGAGGACCAATTAGCAAAAGGTGTTGATGCAATAGCTTTAGCACCAGGAGATCCAAATGCCTTTGCTCCAATCGTAGATGATGCGATTAAAAGTGGTGTTCCAGTTGTATTCGTGGATACAAAAGGAATTAATGAAGGAGTAACTTTTATTGGAACGAACAACATGAATGGTGCAGAGTTAGCTGCTAAATTTATTTGTGATAAAACTCCAAAAGGTTCAGATGTAGCAATTTTAACAGGTATTGAATCTCAATCTACAGCTTTGCTTAGAAGAGATGGTGCAATTAAAGGTTTCAAAAATTGTGGTCTAAATATTGTAGCAACTCAAACTGCTGAGTGGGATACTGCAAAAGGAAGATCTGTAACTGAGTCAATCATCTTAAAAAATCCAAACATCAAAGCAATATTTGCATCAAACGATAATATGGGCCTAGGCGCTATGCAAGCTCTTAAAGATGCAGATATGAATAATGTTGTTGTTGTAGGTTTTGATGCTACTCCAGATGCAGCTACGAGTATCTTAAAAGGAGAAATGACAGCAACAATTGCACAGTTTTCTTACAACATGGGTGCATATGGAGTTAAATATGCTCTAGAATTAGCTAATGGTGGAAGTATTGATCCAAACATTGATACAGGAACACAATTAGTAACAAAAGAAAACGCTAACGATTTTAAATAATCGATAGATATAAGCTTTAAAAAAAAGGGTGGAATTTAATTCCACCCTTTTTTTTTATGTAATATAATAATTTATGCTTATTAAAATTGATCCAGTTTTAAGCCCTGATTTGCTTTTTCATTTAAGATCTATGGGTCATGGAGAAAAGTTAATATTAGCTGATGCGAATTTTCCTGCAAATACAACAAATGAAAAAGTGATTAGATTAGATGGAGTAGGGATTAAAGAAGCAGCATCTGCCATACTTTCAGTTTTTCCACTTGATAGTTTTATTAATTCAAAGGGAGGGTCTCCAGCTTTAAGGATGGAAGTAGATGACAAACCTGAAGAGTTAACAGAAACTCATAAAGAATTTATTGATATTGTAAAAAAAGTCTCTGGCGAAAATTGGAATGTAGGATCAATTTCAAGACAAGAATTTTATGAAGAGGCCAAGAAAGCTTATTGTATAGTTACCACAACAGATGCAAGACCGTTTGGTTGTTTTATACTTACCAAAGGAGTCATTTTACCTGACGGAAACGTTTGGATTTAAAAAATGAAAACCATATCAGTATTTGGTGTATTTGTAGCAGACCTTTGCTTTATAGCTAATGCGATCCCTGAAAAAGGTCAAACAATTCTAGGTTCACAGCACATTGTTGGACCAGGTGGAAAAGGATCAAATCAAGCAATTGCTGCAGCTAAATTAAACGGGAAAGTAAATTTTATAACAAAAATAGGTAATGACAAAAATGGTGAGATGGCTTTAAATTTATACAAATCATTGGGTATGGATATTGCTTCTATTATTCAAGATAAAAATCACTCAACTGGAGTTGCAGGAATAATGGTCAATGAAAAAACAGGAGACAACGCAATAAATATTATACCAGGTGCTGCTGGAACACTAACCAATGATGATATTGAAAAAAATTTAAATTTTATTTCAAATACAGATATATTTTTAACACAACTGGAAACACCATATGATGTTACGAAATATGCATTGAAGAAAGCTAAAGAAAATAAATTGACCACAATATTAAATCCAGCACCTGCATGCCAAATTAATGATGATGATTTTAAATTAATTGATTTTTTTACACCTAATGAAACTGAGGCTGAATTTTATTTAAATAAAAAAATTGAAACTGAAAAAGATATAAAAATTGCCTCAGAGGAATTTTTAAAAAAAGGTATCAAAAACATAGTTATAACTTTAGGTGAAAAAGGATGCTATTTTGCGAATGATAAAGAAAATTTTTTCATGAATGCATTTAAACTTAAAGAACCAGTCGTTGATACTACTGGTGCAGGAGATGCTTTCAACGGTGCTTTAGCTGTTGGGTTATCAAAAGATTTAGATATTAAAGAAGTACTCACTTTTGCGAATAAGGTAGGAGCAATTTCAACTACAAAACAAGGCGCAGCAGCCTCAATGCCATCAATGGAAGATTTAAATAATTATTAATACTATTTCCAAAAATGAAAACTGAATATTTTGATCTTAAAAATAAAAGAGCTTTAGTTTCAGGTGGAGCTTCGGGTATAGGATCATCAATTGTTGAACATCTTTGTGAGCAAGGAGTTGAAGTATATTTTTTTGATATTAATAAAAATGAAGCAAAAAAAACTATAAATAAAATTAAAAAGAAAAAATTTAAAACTCCTTCATTTGTAGAATGTAATATTAAAAATATTAAAAAATATAAATCATCAATTTTAAACATTATTAAAAAACAGGGTCCTATTGACATTTTAGTTAACAATGCCTCTAACGATCAAAGACATAGTTTAGAAAAAATAACAGAAAAATATTGGGATGACAGAATGTCCATTAATTTAAAGCATTATTTGTTTGCTATACAGACGGTTAAAAAAAGCATGATGAAAAATAAAGGTGGATCAATAATAAATTTAGGTTCTGTTAGTTGGGTTAGAGGAGCAGTAATGTTCCCTGTTTATAGTACTGCAAAGGCGGGAATTCATGGATTGACTAGATCTTTGGCAAGAGATTTGGGAAAACATAATATAAGAATTAACTCAATTGCACCTGGTTCAATCGCAACAGTAAGACAATCCAAATTGTGGCTCAATTCAAAATTTAAACGGGAAATATTAAAAAATCAGGCTTTAAAAAAACAATTATTACCTGAAGATGTTTCAAAAATGGTTCTATTCTTAGCATCGGATGTTTCATCAGGATGTACAAAACAAAACTTTACAGTGGACGCAGGATTAATTTAGTTTTTTTTATTTTGCGACATTGATAAAGCAATTTTAAAAGAGTTTAAAATTGGATCTAAGTTAGCCTCATTTTTTCCAGCGATAGCAAATGCTGATCCATGTGCAGTAGTGGTTACTGGTACTGTTAATCCACCTTGAACTGTTACTCCTCTATCAAAGCCAAATGCTTTAAGACCAGATTGAAGTGCATCGTGATACATACCAACCATACAATCATGATTTTTATTTTTATAAGCTACTACAAAAGATGTATCGCATGGTAATGGACCATCGACATTGTAGCCAAGTTTTTTTGCCTCTTCAATCGCAGGAATGATTTCATCTTTTTCCTCTGTCCCAAATTCTGCGTGTGGATTTAGAGCTTGAATGGCAATTCTAGGATTTTTAACACCATTCAACTCCATAACCTCATTTATTAATTTTATAGGCTTCATGATATTTTCTTTAGTAATATGTTGAGCAACCTCTTTAATAGGAATGTGAGATGTTACTCTTGCTGTCCAAAAATTATCTATTACATTAAACTCACAACAAAAACTATTTACTTCAAGTTTTTCAGCCATTAATTGTAATTCATCTGAATGTTTATTCCCTCCAAGCTTTAAACTCGTTTTATTCATTGGCGCAAAATTAATTGCATCTATTTTTTTTTCCTTAGCAAGAGTTAAAGCTAAATCTAAAGCTTGTAATACGCTTTCTCCAGATTCTTTTGATGGTTCCGCTAATTTATATTTATGATTTTTTCCTTTAGAAATATCTAATAAAAATCTATTTGATTTATCAAAATTTACCTCATCGAAATTTTCTACAACATCTATATTATGTGAAATTCCTGTAATATTATTTCCATTTTCAAATACTTGCTTTTCACCAATTATGACGATGTTTGCTTTTTTTGTGATCTCATCATTTAAAAGCTTTGAAATTAATTCTGGTCCAATCCCAGCTGGATCACCAAGTAGAAGAGCAATGTTAGATTTATTTTCAATCATTTTTTTCTTTACGTCTTGTAGCAGATTATGTTTAAATTATTAAATATAAATTAACTAAAGAGGGAAATAATGAAAAAAAGCTTTAAACTATTTTTAGCAGCTGCTTTTCTAGTAACTGAATTTTTTGTTGTAGCTTTTCCATTAATGATCACATCAGCTAAAGCTGATGGTCATCCAATACAAGCAATTACACACGCTGGTTTTGGTGGTGGAACTGATGTTACTACTAGAATGATGTTATTAAGAGCAAGAAGAGTTCTTAAACAAGATATGCAATTAGTAAACAAAAAAGGTGGTGGTGGAGCCGCATCTATGGATTACATGATGTCTTTACCAGCTGATGGAAATCATACTTTAACTTGGACAACAGGTCATGCTGTTTCTATGGCTTTAGGTAAAACTAAAGTTAAGTTAAGTGATATGCAACCACTTGCTAGAGGAACAGACGATCCTCAATTATTTGTTGTAAATTGTAAAAATGACATCAAAGATGCTAAAAAATTTATTAGCACACAAAAATCAAAATCCCTAAAATATGGAACTACTCATACTGGTGGTATTGATGATGTTAGTGCAATCGCATTTACAAAAAAAGGTGGATTAAAAGATCCAACTATCGTTGCGTACAAAGGTGTTGCACCAATTAAAACAAACCTTATCAAAGGAGATATTGATGTAGGTGTTTTAAACCTAGGTGAAGCATTGACTGAAATTAATGAAGGTAAACTTTGTGTTTCAGTTGTATTGGCAAACAATAGAATGGCTAAAATTGGAGACTCTCCAACAGCAAAAGAATTAGGTATACCTGTTTCTTTATCTACTGTTAGAGGTTTCGTAACTAAAAAAGGCGCTCCAGCAGACAGAGTAAAACAACTAGAAGCTGGAATGATGAAAGCTATGAGCCACAATTACTATAAAAATTTCTTAACAGAAATTGGTCTTGATGAGACAAGTGTTGTAGGTGCAGATGAATGGGGTAAGCAAATGGAAGAAATGCTTGCTGAGATGACTGCGCAGCTTAAAGCTTTAGGTTACATCAACTAATCTAATTAAAAGTACATTTGAATATGAAAAATGTACAAAAACAAAAAAGGGCAAACAAAAGTTTGCCCTTTTTTTTTAGAGATGAGTTTAGAGTTTCTCTTTTAATTATTTTAACATCTGTAGCATTATTAATCACAACTTTTACTTTTGATATTGTTCCTCCAATTTTAAATAGAGGAATACAGCCAGCAACATTCCCAAAAGCGCTCTTGGTCTTAATAATAGTAATGACATTGTTAATCTATTATTTGGCAACTAAAAATCCCTGGAAAGTTGAAAAAAAATTACCAAGATCATTCTTTCTAACTTTATCAAGTTTTGTTGTTTTTGTAGTAGTTTCTAAAACACTTGATTTCTTTTTAGCAATCTCAGCTTTATCTATATTTGTTTCTTATTGTTGGGGAGAAAAAAGAATATTTTATTTATTACTAGTTGGGATTATTTTCCCAATTATTGTTTTTATATTTTTTGAAACTATTTTAGGTTTAAGATTTCCCCCAGGAATAATTACTAACATTTACTATAGTTAAATGGATAATTTATTATTAATGCTGGCACCACTTTTTAGTTCTAAACTATTATTAGTTTTATTTTTTGGAACTTTATTTGGATTGATATTAGGCGTGT
Source organism: uncultured Pelagibacteraceae bacterium (assembly GCA_902635515.1). Classification (GTDB taxonomy): domain Bacteria; phylum Pseudomonadota; class Alphaproteobacteria; order Pelagibacterales; family Pelagibacteraceae; genus Pelagibacter. The sequence goes on along the minus strand of CACPOD010000006.1, from coordinate 23,384 downwards.
TGCCAGGGTTAGGACCAACAACAGGTGGAGCATTGATCTTACCTTTCACAATGACTCTAGATCCATTATCTGCAATTGTTTTATTAACTTCTATTTATTGTGCAGGAACCTATGGTGGTGCAATAACTGCTGTACTTATTAATACACCGGGGACCCCTGCAGCTGCAGCCACTTGTTTAGATGGCTATCCTTTAGCACAAAAAGGCGAAGCTGGAAGAGCTTTAGGTATGGCAACAGTTTCAAGTACTGTTGGAGGTATTTTTAGTGTTGTTATATTAGTTTTCTTTGCTCCTATACTAGCACAACTTGCTTACGAGTTTGGTCAGCCAGAATATTTTGCATTAGCAATATTTGGTTTAACGATGCTTGCTTCAATAGGTGAAGGTAGTCCAATTAAAAATTTAATCGCAGGTGCATTTGGAATATTGATTTCTACAGTAGGTAAAGATTTTATGACTTCAATTGATCGTTTTACTTTTGGGATCAATGAATTAACTGAAGGAATAGGATTTATACCAGTAGTGGTTGGACTTTTTGCAATGAGTGAAATGTTAACTCAATCAACTTTAATCAATCAAGTGTTTAACAGAATAGCTTTAAAAGCAATTAAGCTTCCTAGCAAAGATGATTATAAGAAAACTTGGAAAACAATACTACGATCAAGTGGGATTGGATCATTTATTGGAGTTCTTCCTGCAGAAGGTGGAACAGTTGCATCTTTAATTGGTTATTCTGAAGCAAAGAGATTTTCAAAAAATCCAGATGAATTTGGAAAAGGATCGATTGAAGGTATTGCTGGTGCTGAGGCTGCAAATAACGCAGCAACAGGTGGCGCGATGGTTCCGACTTTAGCGCTAGGTATTCCTGGTAGTGCAACAACAGCGGTTATACTTACGGGATTGATTATTCATGGCGTTAGACCTGGACCAGATTTGTTTAGAGAGCAGCCAGATTTCTTATATGGAATTTTTGGCGCCATGCTAATAGCTAATATCCTTTTTTTTATTTTTGGATTTTTTGGAGCAAAAATATTTGCAAGAATTACTTTAGTACCTAATAAAATCTTGTGGCCAATGATATTTGCAGTTTCAGTATGTGGAACTTATTCTTTAAATCAATCTATAATAGATGTTTGGATAATGTTATTTTTTGGAGTGCTAGGTTTCTTTATGAGAAGATATGGCTTTTCAGTAGTACCAGTTATTATTGGATTAATTTTGGGTGAGTTAGTTGAAGGAACTTTAAGACAATCTCTAGTAATATTTGATGGTAATTGGCTGATGTTTTTTACAAGACCAATTGCTTTAACATTCTTTATTTTGTCTTTAATTGCTTTGGCTTTTCCTTTAATAAGATCGAGGAAAATAAAAAAAAATAATGATTAAGTACGATTTAAATGATCGAGTGGCAGTTGTTACTGGTGGAGCCCAGGGTTTTGGTCTAGCAATAACTGAAAGATTTATTGAAGCAGGAGCTAAAGTTATAATTTGGGATATTGATGAGAATGCTGCTAAAGAAGCAATTGATAAAGTTAAATCAGAAAACCTAAGTCATCAGGTAGTAGACGTAACTAATTTTGAAATAGTAAATAAAAATTTAGGAGAAGTGGAGAAAAAATATGGAAAAATAGATATTTTTGTCAATAACGCAGGTATTGCAGGTATGAATACTACTGTCTCTGAATATCCATTAGATGAATGGAAAAAAGTAATGAACTTAAATTTAAATTCAGTTTTCTATTGTTGTAAAGCAGTTGTTCCGTTCATGTTAAAAAATGACTACGGTAGAATAGTAAACATCGCATCTATTGCAGGAAAAGAGGGTAATCCTAATGCGAGTGCATATAGTACTTCTAAGGCTGGTGTTATCGGTTTAACAAAATCTCTAGGTAAAGAACTTGCCCAAAAAAATATAGCTGTAAATTGTGTAACTCCAGCAGCAGCTAAAACAAGAATTTTTGATCAAATGACTGAAGAACATATAAATTACATGTTATCAAAAATTCCAAGAAACAAATTTGCAAAAGTTGAAGAATTAGCTTCATTAGTAACTTGGTTAGCTAGTGAAGAAAATTCATTTTCGACAGCTGCAGTTTTTGATTTAAGTGGTGGAAGAGCTACATATTAGTTATGCAAGTAGGTATTGATGTAGGTGCAACTAAAATTGAGAGTGTTGTACTTGAAAATAATGGGAATGAAAAACACAGATCAAGAATATCGTGTCCAAAGGAGTACACTCAAATTGTAACTTCGATTAGAGATATCCACAGAAAATTAGAACAAGATTTTAAACAAGAACTTCCAATTGGTGTTTGTCATCCAGGAGTTCATTCTCCTCAAACTGGATTAGTAAAAAATGCTCCAAATATAACTTGGTTAGAAAAAAAACCATTTCAAAGCGATCTACGTAAAGCTCTTGGAAAAGAAGTGTTTTGTGAAAATGATGCTAATTGTTTTGCTTTATCTGAAGCAATAGATGGAGCTGGTACACATTATAAAATCGTTTATGGAATTATATTAGGTTCAGGAGTTGGAGGTGGCTTAGTAATAGACAAAAAAATTATTACTGGCTCGAATGGAGTAGCAGGGGAATGGGGACACAACCAAATTCCATATTTTGCAGCTAAGAAAGAAAATTTTGACTCAAGTAATGCAAGGGAAGCAGAGATTGAAAGTTTTTTATCTGGTTTAAGTTTAGCAAAAAGATTTAAGAAACTTTATGGAAAAAATTTAAAAACAAATGAAATTTTTGAATTAAATAGAAAACATGATTTAGATGCTGAAAGATTTATAGATGATTTTAAAGTAAATTTAGCAATGTCTCTTTCAAGCATCATAAATATTTTAGATCCTGATGCTTTTATATTTGGAGGAGGAGTTTCAAATGAAATTGATTTTTTACATGAAATAGATTCATTGGTTAGAAAATTTGTTATCGGGAGAGAATATGAGGGTGTTTTTTTAAAACCCAGATATGGAGATGCTAGTGGAGTTAGAGGCGCTGCCAGATTAGGAAGAAGCGCGACATATTAGAACTTCAACTAAAAGTAGAATCAAAAAAAAAATTTTTTTTTATAATTAAAAAAAACATTGCTAAATAAGAAAAAAAATCAATATCAACTTTGAGTTGAATAACTTTTTTTTAGTTATCAATTGAGAATTATTCTACTTATAGTTTCGTTTTAAAAAAAATAGTTAACTAAATAAAAAGAGGAAGAGAAGATATGAAAAAACTAATGATCGCTTTAATTACTTTAGCGTTCACATCTACTTCATCAATTGCAGGACCTAAAATTGAGGTATTGCACTGGTGGACGTCTGGAGGTGAAGCTGCTGCACTTAAAGTTTTAAAAGATGATTTCGCTGCAAACGGTGGTGAATGGATGGACATGCCTGTAACAGGTGGTGGTGGAGACGCTGCTAACGTTGCATTAAAAGCAAGAATCGTTGCTGGAGATCCTCCATCAGCATCACAAATCAAAGGACCTACAATTCAAGAGTATGACCAAGAAGGTGTTGTAGCTCCATATAACATTGATGAAGTTGCTAAAGCAGAAGGTTGGGACAATTTATTAGACCCAATGATTGCAGCAATTCACAAGTGTGAAAATAATAGCGGACCTTATTGTGCTGCTCCAGTAAACATTCACAGAATTGACTGGATGTGGGCAAACAAAGCTGTATTTGATGCAAACGGTATTTCAGTTCCAACTACTTGGGATGAGTTAAATGCTGCTGCTGAAAAATTACAAGCTGCTGGTATCATTCCATTTGCACATGGTGGCCAAGCTTGGCAAGATGCTACAGTATTTGAAGCAGTTGCTATGGGTATTGGAGGAAATAACTATTACAAAAATTGTTATGTAGATCTTAAAGAAAGCTGTTTAAGAAGTGAAACAACAGTTAAAGTTTTTGATCAAATGAGAAAACTACAAGGGTTTACTGACGAAGGTAGTCCAGGAAGAGACTGGAACGTTGCTACTGGTATGGTTATTGAAGGAAAAGCTGGTTTCCAAATTATGGGTGACTGGGCAAAAGGTGAATTTACAGCTGCAGGAAAAGTTCCAGGTGTAGATTACTACTGTGCTGCTACTCCTTCAAACAATGGATACTTATATAACGTAGATAGTTTTATCTTTTACAAATCTAGCGATCCAGATAAACAAGCTGGCCAAAAGTTATTAGCTAAGCTTATGATGGGTAAAAACTTTCAAAAAGTTTTCAACCTATACAAAGGTTCTATCCCGGCGCGTTTAGACGTATCAATGGATGAATTTGACAAGTGTGCAAAAACATCTAATGCAGATATTAAAACTGCAGGTGCAAGCGGTGGATTAGTTCCAAGTTTTGCTCACGGTATGGCTCAAGGTAATACTATGAAAGCTGCCCTACAAGATATCATTACAGAGCACTTTAACTCTGATATGTCATCTGTAGATGCTGCTAACGCTTTAGCTGACTCAGTTTTAGCTAATATGTAGTATATAAAAATTAAAAGGCCACTTTTAATAAAGTGGCCTTTTTTTTAAATCTAAAAATAAAAAATATTTATAATGTTCAAGTGGTTAGAAAAGAATTTACCTAAAATTGTAATGGCTCCAGCTGTTGGTTTGATTGGCTGGTTTGTTTATGGATTTGTACTTTGGACTTTATATATATCTTTTACCAATTCTAAAATTCTACCAAAGTATGAACTTTGGGGATTTGGACAGTATGAAAAACTTTGGGCATCAAGAAAATGGCTTATTGCAGTAGATAATTTGCTTATTTTTACAGCACTATTTTTAATCTTCTGTGTTGTTATAGGAATAATTCTTGCAATTTTTTTAGACCAAAAAATCAGAGCAGAAGGTTTGCTAAGAACTATTTATTTGTATCCAATGGCGCTATCTTTTATTGTTACAGGAACCGCATGGAAATGGATATTAAATCCAACTTTAGGTATCCAAAAAATGTTTAGAGACTGGGGTTTCGAGAACTTCACCTTTGATTGGTTAGTAGATAGGGAGATGGCCATTTATACCATAGTTATTGCAGGTGTTTGGCAATCTGCAGGGTTTGTGATGGCGCTATTTTTAGCTGGATTAAGGTCAGTAGAAGATGAAATTGTTAAGGCAGCAAAAATAGATGGTGCAAGTTTATTTACAGTTTACTGGAAGATTTTACTTCCAATGATGAGACCTGTATTTTTTACAAGTTTTGTAATTTTAGTTCATATATCTATAAAAAGTTATGATCTTATCGTAGCACTGACACAAGGTGGACCGGGTATATCAACAACTATGCCTGCTTTATATATGACTCAAACTGCATTTCATAAAAGCCAGGTTGGTTTATCTGCAGCGAGTGCGATGATGATGTTTATGGCTGTAGCTGCTGTAATTATCCCGTATTTATATTCAGAATTAAGGAGAGAAAATGCAAGATAGTTTGAAATCCTCTTCTTATCAGCAATTAGAACAAAAATCTAAATATACAAACATTTTTTTGAGATGGTTTTTATATTTTATTTTAATTCTTTTTGCTTCTTATTTTATTTTTCCACTTTACGTGATGGTTGTTACTTCGTTAAAGACAATGGAAGAGATTCGTCAAGGAACACTTTTAAGTTGGCCAAGCGGATTAAATTTGGAATCTTGGGCTGTAGCGTGGGGTGGTCGAGGATATGGAGCTGGTGATACTTTTTTAAGACCATATTTTTGGAATTCAATCAAGATGGTTGTACCAGCAGTATTTTTTTCAACATTTATTGGAGCGATGACAGGATATGTTTTAACTAAATGGAGATTTAAAGGAGATCAGTGGGTTTTCCTTTTTTTATTATTTGGATGTTTTATACCTTTTCAGGCAATATTATTACCAATGGCTAGAACTCTTGGAGTGCTAGGAATATCAAATTCTGTTGTTGGGTTAGTTTTAGTTCATACAGTTTACGGAATTCCTTTTACCACATTATTTTTTAGAAATTATTATATTTCTGTTCCAACAGAATTGGTTAAAGCAGCAAGAATTGATGGAGCAGGTTTCTTTAAAATATTTTTCAAAATTTTACTTCCAATATCTGCACCGATTATTGTTGTAACTGTAATTTGGCAATTTACACAAATATGGAATGATTTTTTATTTGGATCAACTTTCTCTTTTGGTGAGGCAGCACCAATTCAAGTTGCTTTAAATAATATGGTTTTATCTAGTACAAGTGTGAAAGAATACAATGTAGATATGGCTTCAGCTATCATAGCCGGTATTCCAACACTTATAGTTTATGTATTGGCAGGTAAATATTTTATTAGAGGATTAACTTCAGGAGCAGTGAAAGGATAACAATGAAAACGTTAAAAATTGAAGAACTATCAAAAAACTTTGGATCGACTGAGGTATTGAAAAAAATTAATTTAGAAATAGATGAAGGAAATTTCCTAGTTCTTTTAGGACCATCTGGATGTGGAAAATCAACTTTATTAAATATTATTGCAGGATTAGAAACAATTAATGAGGGCGATGTTTTCATTGATGATTATAATGTTAGCAAAGTAGAACCAAAAGACCGTAATATTGCTATGGTTTTTCAATCTTACGCTCTGTATCCATCTATGAATGTTAAGGAGAATATGATTTTTGGTCTTAAACAGGCAAAAACATCAAAGGAAAAAATACAAGAACAGTTAGAAAAAGTTTCAAAATTTCTACAGGTAGATCAATTGTTAGAAAGAAAACCTTCTCAATTATCTGGAGGACAACGACAACGTGTTGCTATTGGTAGAGCTCTCGTAAGGGAGCCAAGAATATTTTTGTTTGACGAACCTTTATCTAACTTAGATGCAAAGCTAAGGGTTGAAATGAGGAGAGAAATAAAAAAACTTCATCAACAGCTAAAAACAACAGTTGTTTATGTGACCCATGATCAAACAGAGGCAATGAGTTTGGGTACTAACATTGCAATTATGAATCATGGAGTAATTCAACAAAATGATACTCCTGAAAAGATTTATAATAAGCCAAGCAACACTTTTGTTGCAGACTTTATTGGATCTCCATCAATGAATCTTATTAAGGGAATCTTAAAAGAAAATTCAGGAGACTTATTATTTACAGTGAGTGGATCAAATTTAGAAATTCCAATAAAAGATTATGATTTTAAAGATAAATCAAATTTAAATAATAAAGAAGTTTTCTTTGGTATTAGACCAGAACATATTTTTTTTAAAAAATTTAATGAAAGTGATTTTGAAATTAATTTAAGAGCAGATCTTAGTGAGTACATAGGTCATGAGCAAATAATGACATTTGATTATGCAAATCAAGAACTTTTAGCAAAATTTCCATCTACAATTAAAATAGATCTGGGGAAAGAAACAAAATTATATTTTGATTTAACACAAGCATCTTTATTTGACGCTCAAACTGAGGAGAGAATATAAAATGAAAGTTAAATATTCTGATTTAAAAAATAAAAGAGTATTTATTACTGGTGGTGGTTCGGGTATTGGAGCTTCAATAGTCGAGCATTTTTGTGAGCAAGGAAGTGAAGTTTATTTTGTAGATATTGATCTAAAAGAAACAAAAAAACTTTTAAACAAAATTAAGAAAAATAAATTTAGAACACCAACATTCATTGAATGTAATTTGCTAGATATCAATAAATTAGAAAAAATAATCAAAAATATTATTGCAAAAAAAGGTCCAATACATGCTTTAATTAATAACGCCGCCAATGATGATAGACATACAACAGATCAGGTTGATGAAAAATATTGGGAAAATAGAATGGCGATCAACTTAAAACATTATTTTTTTGCAGCAAAAGCTGTCGTTAAATCTATGAAAAAAATGAAGGCTGGTTCGATTGTAAATTTAAGTTCAGTTTCATGGATGTTAGGTGAAGGCGATAAAGTTGTTTATGAAACTGCAAAATCTGCAGTAGTAGGTTTAACTAGATCTTTTGCACAAGAGTATGGGAAATATAATATCAGAACCAATTCAGTAGTCCCTGGATCCATAGCTACTGAAAGACAAATAAAACATTGGTTAACACCAAAGTACAAAAAGCTTATTTTAGACAGCCAGGCTTTAAAAAGACAATTAAAACCTAATGATGTTGCTCAAATGGTAATGTTTTTAGCATCAGATCAATCATCTGGATGCACAAAACAAAGCTTTATTGTTGATGGTGGTATAACTTGATCTAGGTGAAAGTTGAAAGTTCTACAATTCAAAATAAATTTCTAAGAGTTCAAACTCTTAATTACGGCGCCAGTCTTTTTGAAGTTTATCACAAGAAAAAGAAAATAAATTTAATTTTAAACTTAGGATCAAAACAAAACTATCGGTATAAACATCCAAGTGTTGGATCTACTTGTGGAAGATATGCGGGTAGAATTTTTAATGCAAAATTTAAGATAGGTAATAAAAAAATTAATTTAAATGGAAATGATGGAAAAAATATACTGCATGGTGGTAAAGTTGGTTTCTCAATTCTCCCATGGAAAAAATTAAATCAAACAAAAGATAAAATAGTATATCAACTTCATTCAGCAAATGACGATCAAGGCTTTCCGGGAGATCTTGTTGTTAATTGTATTTATGAACTAATAAATAAATATTTATTTATAAAATATGAATATAAATCCAATAAAAGCACCCATGTTAATTTAACAAATCATAGTTATTGGAATTTAGAAAAAAATAAAAAAAATATGATTTATAATCATGATTTAAAATTAAACTCATCTAAATATCTTCAAATAAATAAAAATCTAATTCCAACTGGTAAATTTAAAAATGTAAAAAAATCTATTTACGATTTTTCAAATTTTGAAAATATTGGAAAAAAATTAGATTATTTTAAAAATAAAAAGCTTAATATTAAATTTAAAGGTTTTGATACAACTTTTGTTGTAAAGAAAAATAATAGAAAATTAGTCGGTACTTTAAAAAATAATAACACTAATATACAAGTTGATTTTTTTTCAAATTTACCTGGTGTGCAACTTTATTCAGCACAAAATCTAAATTACAAAAAAAAATTATTTCCCTATCAAGGCATTTGTTTAGAAACCCAATACTTTCCTGATGCACCTAATAAAAAAAATTTTCCTAGTACTTTAATTAAACCTAATAAAAGGTATACATGCTTTACAAAAATTAAAATTAGTTAATTTATGAGTAAAAAAATTAATATTTCTATAGTTGGAACAGGTTTAATGGGTTTACAACACATTAAAGCTATCCAAAAATCAAAGAAAGCAAATCTTCATTCAATAGTAGACATTAGTAATAATGCTAAAAATTTATCAAAAAAATATAAAATCCCATTGTATTCAAATGTATCAGAGCTTTTAAATTCAAAAAAACTTGATGCTGTAGTAGTTGCTACCCCCAATCAATTGCATGAAAAACATACTGTAAGTTTTTTGAAAAATAAAAAACCTGTTCTATTAGAAAAACCTATTTCAGATAATATTCAATCTGCAAAAAAAATTATAAATAGTGCCAACAAGAACAAAACACCATTATTGATTGGATATCATCGTCGACACAATTCAATAGTCTCTAAGGTAAAAGACGTTATTAACAAAGGTAGATTGGGCAATATTGTTTCCGCAAACGTCTTATGCTGGTTATATAAACATAAAGCTTATTACAAAGAAAAATGGAGAGTTAGTAAAGGTGGTGGGCCTTTAGGTATCAATTTAGTACACGATATTGATATGATTTGTTATTTGTTAGGTTCAATAAAATATGTTCAAGCATTTACAACTAATAAAACAAGAAAATTTCAAGTAGAGGATACAGCTACAATAAGCTTGATCTTTAATTCAGGAGCGCTTTGTACACTTAATTTATCTGATACAATTGTTGCACCGTGGAGTTATGAATTAACTGCTGGAGAAAACCCTGCATATCCAATCACTAATCAATCGGCATATATGATTGGGGGTACCAAAGGTTCTTTACAGTTTCCTAATCTTAAATATTGGTTCTATAAAAAAGAACGAAGCTGGTGGAATAAGATATTTGTTAATGAAGATAAAAACAAAAAAGATGACAACACATTAGTAAACCAAATTGACCATTTTGCTGATGTAGTGACTAAAAAAGTTAAACCAAAAGTGAATGGTAATGATGGTTTAATTTCTCTCAAAATTTTTGCAGCAATAACTAAAAGTGCAAAAACTGGTAAAAAAGTAAGAATATAAAATTTTTATTAAAATTTAAATCATTCATTGTTTTGACATATTTTATTTGTTAACTTTTTAAATGAAAAAAATTATCTTACTTGCTTTATTTAGTTTATTATTTTTCACAAATTCAAATGCTGCATGTGACGATCCTTTAACAGAAGGTGTTGATTATTCTAATTGTAGATTTTCAGACTCACAAGATTTACAAGGAAGTTATCTTCCAAATTCAAATCTTTCTTTTGCAAGTTTTATTCAAGTAAACTTTGATAAAAGTATTATGATGACTTCAAATCTATCTTTTGGAACTTTTCCAGAGTCTACTTTTGTAAGAGCCAATCTTTATGAATCTGTTTCTATTGGCGCAAATTTTGAAAAAACTAATTTTACTGGCGCTAATTTAACTAGAGTTGATTTTATGGGAGCAACCTTAATTGAAGCAAATTTTCAAAACTCTAATTTAATGGAGGCTAACTTTACCTCTTCTAACATCACCAATGCTAATTTTGATGGAGCTAATTTAACTGGAGCAACGTGGACCAATGGTCAAACTTGTGGCCCAGAGTCTATTGGTACCTGTAAACAATAATTAATGAATACTTCAGTAAATACTGATGATGTTATCTTTAATTTTTTTAAACAAATTTGTGATGAAAAAGATGATCAAAAATGTGTTGAGCTTGGAAACGAATGGATAAAGGCAATGGAAACTAATTTGTCTGAAATGGAAAAAAACCTAAACGGGGCTGATTATATTAAGCATAAAGATGATATTCAAAGTAACAGAAATCATCTTGATAGCCTGAAGAACAAAACATCATCTGAGTGGAGAGCGTACGCAACTCAATGTATGATTGAAATAATGAATCATAAGAGTCAAAAATAATAATTTAACAAATAAATTTTAAATCACTAGCTATATCGATTAATATAATGTAAAGATTATTTAAAGGGGTGTCTTAACAGACTGAGATCATACCCTAAGAACCTGTCCGGTAATTCAGAAAGGGATAAAATGGATAAAACATATTTTTTAACTCAATCAACATCATTAATATTAGTAATCGCAATTAGTTTAATATTTGCTTTTTTAGGAATTCTTCATTCTAAAAAATTTACAGGTATTAATAATTATTTAACTGCAAATAGAAACATTGGTTTATTTTCACTTACCACAAGTCTTGTAGCATCAGCTTTAGGTGCTTGGATTTTATTCGGTCCAGTTGCAGCCGCAACCTGGGGCGGGGTAGGTGCTGTTATTGGTTATGCATTAGGCACAGCTTTTCCAATGATTTTCTTAATTTATTTTGGAAAAAAAATTAGAAATGACTTTCCAAAAGGATCTTCTTTAGTTGAGTTCATGAGAAAGAAATTTGGCAAAAGTCTTTTTAAGCTAATTTTGTTAATGACAATCTTTTATATGTTCATTTTTCTTTGCGCAGAAGTAACGGCAGTTGCTGTATTAATTAATTATATATCAGGAACAGAATTATGGATTACAGCATTAATAGTCTTGGCAGCTACCTTAAGCTATACACTTTATGGAGGATTAAGAGCCTCAATATTTACTGATAATATTCAAATGATTGTAATTGGTGTTTTATTATTTATTTTGATTTCAATTATTAGTTCATCTTTAGAAAATAATTTTTCTTTTTCTTTAATTAATGAGAAAAACCCTCAACTAATAAGTTCAAATTATGTTCCAGGATATACCGCTGGATTAACTTTCTTTATAGCAGTTGCAGCAACTAATTTGTTTCATCAAGGAAATTGGCAAAGAGTTTATGCAGCAAAAGATTACCAAACATTAAAAAATGGTTTGATTATTTCTTTCTTTATTATTGTTCCAATAGTTTTTTTAATGGGTTTTATTGGAATGGTTTCATTTTCAATTGATCCATCTGTTAGACCTGATTTAGGTTTTTTTAGTTTATTATTAAAAGATCAAACTGAAATTTTATCCTTATCGATTATTATTCTTGGTCTTGCATTAACAATTTCTACTGTTGATACTTTGGTTAATGCTATTTCCAGTTTGTTTGTGGTTGATGGCAAAGCAACCTTTAATTTAGATATAAAAACTGATTACTTAAAAATATCTAAATATTTCATTTTAATTTTATCCATAATTGCATTTGGTGTTGCTTCAAAAGGATTCGATATTTTATATTTATTTTTACTTGCAGATTTATTTTGTTGTGCTTTTGTAGTGACTGTTTTTTATAGCTTCTATAATAAAGTGGATGAAAAAACCGCTTATGTTTCAATTATAATTGGTTTAGTTGCTGGATTTTTAATGTTTCCATTTCCAGATTTTTCTAAAAGTCTATTAGTGGGAGTGTTTTTGTCTAAAGACCTGTTTTCACCATTTATAGCTCAATCTTTATTATTTTTATCTTTTTTGATTGCAACTTTCTTGCCTGCAATCATTTTGAAAATTAAATTTAGATAGAGGATTTTAAGGCGTCATAAATAAGTTCTTTAGTGGTCTCACCAATACTTCTGTAAACTTCTTTATTATCCTTAAAAATTAAAAGTGTTGTTTGATATTGAACATTAAAAAATTGAGCAATTTCTTTATTTGTTACATCAAAAGCAAAGTATTCCATATTTTCAAAATCTTTTTTTGCTTTTTTTAACACTTCCATTTGACCTGCACATGATGAACAATATTTAATCCAAGAACTTACCACAACAACTTTTCCTTCTGATAGAGCTTTATCAAATAATTGTTTATCATAAGTCGTTTCTTTACTAGTTGCGTTGGAAGTCAATACCAATAGAAAATAAATAAATATTAAAAATTTTTTCATAGAGAAAATCATTTAGCGTAAATTTTAATTTATTGTAATACAATAAATTGTCTCTATATATGGTTATCAAATGTCTAGCGATCAAATTACCATAAATAACCTTTCAAAAGTATACGACAATGGCTTTGAAGCATTAAAAAACATAAATCTTAATATCAAAAGGGGTGAAATTTTTGCAATGCTTGGACCAAATGGCGCAGGAAAAACAACTCTAATAAGTATTATTTGTGGGATAGTAAGACCATCTTCTGGAAAGGTTACGGTAGACGAATTTGATATAATTGACGATTATAGAGAAACAAGGTCAAAAATTGGTTTAGTTCCACAAGAGCTTACTCTGGAACAATTTGAAACCGTATTTAATAATGTTTCCTATTCTAGAGGTTTGTATGGAAAGAAACCTGACGCAAAACATATTGAGAAAGTTTTAAAAGATTTAAGTTTGTGGGATAAAAAAGACTTAAGACTCAGACAATTGTCCGGTGGAATGAAAAGAAGAGTTTTGATTGCTAAAGCATTATCTCATGAACCAACTATTTTGTTTTTAGATGAACCAACTGCTGGAGTAGATGTTGAGTTAAGACAAGACATGTGGAAAGTTGTTGAGAGTCTGAGAAAAACTGGTGTTACAATAATTTTAACCACACACTACATAGAAGAAGCCGAAGCTATTGCAGACAGAGTAGGAGTAATCAATCAAGGAGAAATCATAGTAGTTGATGAAACAAAAGAGTTATTAAAGAAAATGGGTCATAAGAAACTTACAGTATACTTACAGGAAGAGGTCAAAGAAATACCAAATAGTTTAGTAAAATATAATCTTCAGATTGGAAAAGATAAAATGTCAATTGATTATACTTATAACGTTCAAGCAAAACAAACAGGTATTACAAATTTGCTTCAAGATTTAAAAGATGCAGGATTTAAACTTAAGGATCTAAAAACAGAACAGAGTACCTTAGAAAAGATTTTTGTAAGTTTAGTAAAGGAAAACAATGAAATTTAATTATTACGCATTTAAAGCAATTTATCTTCATGAGATGGATAGGTTTAGAAGAACATTGATGCAATCTTTACTATCGCCTGTTTTATCTACCTCTTTATATTTTATAGTTTTTGGCTCAGTAATTGGAGGATATGTTGAAAATATTGATGGCATTAGTTATGGATCATACATCGTACCTGGTTTGTTGATGCTTACATTATTAACCCAATCAATTAGTAACACGTCTTTCGGTATTTTTTTTCCTAAATTTAATGGAACTATTTATGAAATTTTAGCTGCACCAATTTCAACGCTAGAAATAGTTCTTGCATTTGTTGGTGCAGGAGCAACCAAAACTTTAATTGTAGGTTGTATGATATTTATTACTTCAACTTTTTTTGTTGAAGTTGAAGTACAATTTCCAATATTAATGATTTTTCTTTTAATATTAGTTTCATTTACTTTTGCATTATTCGGATTTTTAATTGGATTAATGAGTTCTAATTTCGAACAAATGTCAATCATACCTACTCTTGTTATAACTCCAATGGTTTTTTTAGGTGGAAGTTTATATTCCTTAGATATGCTTCCTGAGTTTTGGCAAATAGTTACTTATTTTAATCCAGTAGTATATCTGATCAATGGATTAAGATTTTCATTTTATGGAGTATCAGATTTTAATATATGGATAAGTGTTAGTTTAATGTTAAGCTTTTTGATTATCTGTATAGTGATAGTAACAACTCTTCTTAAAAAAGGTTATAATATAAAAGCATAAATAATGATTAAATATATTATTCCAGCTATAATTATTTTTTTAATAGTATTATTCTGGGAAAAAATTACTGAGTTTGTAGAAAAAAAATTTAATATTAAGCTTAATTATATTGTTGTTAGCTCCATTATTGCTGCAATAGCGGTAATTCTTTTACTCTTAAATTACTAGGGTTCATGAACAGTCTGGAAGTTTCAAATTTAAAAATTGAGGAAACTGAGGGAGTTTTCACCATTAAAAATGAAAATACAACAATAGGCTTTATTAGATTTAATGAAAAAGGTGAGGTAGAGTATATTTTTGTTAATCCAATTTTTAGGAAACAAGGTTTAGCAACTAAACTATTGCAATTAGTAAAACAAAAAACTGGAAAAGAAATAATACTTCAAGAACCAATTAGCCCTTTAGGATCGAAATTATTAAAATCATTAAATAAATGGAAATAAACTTATTATTTTTTTTTACAGTTGTTCCAGCTATAATTTTATACGGAATTGCAAAATCAGGGCTAGGTGGATCCATGACTTTAATTTCCGTTCCGTTAATGACAATGGTGATGCCGCTAAATCAAGCTTTAGGAATTATTTTACCAATTCTAATTTTTTCAGATTTTATTGCTGTTTATAAATATAGAAAAGAATTTGATTTAGGAACTTTAAAACTAATGGTTCCATTTGCAGCTATTGGTATAATTATTGGATCTTTAACTTTTTCATATTTTTCAGAAGACTTATTAAAATTTATAATTGGAGTAATGGGCTTCTTATTTGCAGGTCATTATTTCTTTTTTAAAAAAGATAAAGAAAAACAATCAGAGAAAAATTTTTTAAAAGGTGGAACTTGTTCGGTGGTTGCAGGTTTTACAAGTTTTTGTGTTCATGCAGGAGGAACTCCAACTAGTCTTTACTTACTTCCACTTAGAATGAAAAAAGAAATTTATGTTGGAACAAGAATATTTTTTTTTACTTTTGTGAACTTAATTAAACTTCCCTTGTATGTTAATTTATCTATGACAAATTTAGAATCTTTTAAACATTCAGCAATGTTATTTCCAGTTGCGTTATTAGGAATATTGATTGGATATAAATTACTTAAAATTATTGAAGAAAAATTGTTTTATAATTTTATATATGCTTTAATTTTATTATCAAGCGCAAAGCTTTTATATGATTATCTAATATGATTTTTTTACATATACTAAATTTTAAATAAATGTTTAAATTTATTTAAATCATGAAAAAAAAATTTAATCCAAGAATTAAAGCTAGAATAAGAAAAAATAGACAAGTTTTAAGTAAAAATATTGATAACTTTTTTGGTTGGGTCAAAGGTGCAAAACTTGTTGAGCTTAAAGAATGCAATA
This sequence comes from uncultured Pelagibacteraceae bacterium, assembly GCA_902635515.1. Taxonomy (GTDB): domain Bacteria; phylum Pseudomonadota; class Alphaproteobacteria; order Pelagibacterales; family Pelagibacteraceae; genus Pelagibacter. The sequence continues at coordinate 7,265 of CACPOD010000006.1, read as the reverse complement.
CAGATGAAGATCCTGTAAGACCAGAGTTAGATAATAAATTTAGAACAGGATATGGAAGAAAGATTTTTGGAGTAGAATACAAAGGAGAAATTCATGCTGTAATGTGTTTTGCTTACACAAATGAAATTCCAAAAAGTGTTGAAGAGTTAGAAAAACTCAGCACTGATGCATTTCTACAAACTGCCATGCGAGATCAGTCAGGTGGTAAAATAGCAATTGCTTACACCGTATGGTCTAAAAAAAAGGGTGGAGGAAAATTAATAGTAAAAGAAGTATTCAAAAAAATTAAAAAATCTAATCATTTAAATAGATTGGTAACTCTTTCACCTCTAACAGAAATGGCAACTAATTTTCATGAGAGAAATGGAGCTAAATTAATTCAAATTAATGAAACTACACAAAATTTTGAATATAAAGTTATGTAAAAATGAAAATTATTAAACTTTATCTTATAGTATTTTGTACTTTATTTGTTTTACCTTATTCTACAGTTATGGCTTACGAAGAAGCAAATTATGAAGTTGTCTCTAAAAATGAAGTTTATGAGATTAGAAAATATTCAGATCGTTTAGCGGTGGAAACAATGACATCTGGAATAGATAGTAATTTTAGAAAGTTATTTAATTACATTTCAGGCAGAAACGATACTCAAGAGAAAATTAAAATGACAACTCCAGTTACTCAAATTGAGAAAAATGGAAATATGAGTATGCAATTTTATTTACCATCTAAATTTAACTCAGAAAATGCACCAAATCCAAGCAGAGAAGACGTTAAAATAGTTAATATTGAAGGAGGATACTACGCGGTGCTGAGATATTCTGGACGAGCTTCAGATGGAAATTTTCTTAAGCATAAAGAAATTTTAGAAAAAGAGTTACAAAAAAACAATATATCAATTATAAGCCCACCTATTAGAGCAACCTATGATAGCCCATTTACCCTTCCAATGAATAGAAGAAACGAGGCTATGTTTAAAGTTGAATTAAATTGATGAAATTAAAATTTAAAGCAATGGTGTTATCTTGTATAGATCCAAGATTTCAACATTTAGTTCATAATCATTTAAAGAAAAAAAAATTAACAGGAAAATATAGTGCATTCACAATTGCAGGTGCAGCTATTGGTGTTACACATAATAAATTCAAAAAATGGCATCAAACGTTTTATGACAATTTAGGAACTTCTATTCAATTACATAAAATAGAAAAATTAATTGTAATTAATCACAAAGATTGTGGCGCAGCTAAAATTGCTAATGGAAATAAAGAATTTAGCCCAGTCAATGAAAAAAAAATTCACAAAGAGTCGTTTTCTAAAATTAAAAAACAAATAAAAAAAAAATTTCCAAAATTGAAAGTAGAATTAAATTTAATTTCTTTGGATAGTAAAATTACTAAATTCTAATTATTGATTTCTTATTAGAGGATAAACTTTAGGATTTAGATATTTTAAGTTTGTTAGCAATATTAAAATTAAAGTAACAAAGCCAATTGAAAATCCTAAATAAATTAAAACTTTAAAGTCAAACATCCACACTAGCTCAAAAATATTTTCCATAATAAATTTTGAACCAATCACTGCAAAAAATATTGCAATTAAAATTACAGATTTAAAAATAATGATGAACTCAATTAGCGATGAAAAAACTATTTGTTTTTTTGAAAAACCTAAAATTTTAAAGACTAAATTTTGATATTCTTTAACTTTTCCTTGAACCATAATTGCGCTCGAAATTACGATTAACCCTATAACAATAGTAACTGCTGAGATTAAGGTAACTGCAATAAATACTTTATTTAAAACAGCTGTAACTTTAGATAAATAATCTGCAATTTTTATCATTGATAAACTCGGCATGATTTCAAGCATTTCAGTTTCATCAAATTTATTTGAATTAAATTTTGCAGTAGCTAAATATTCGTGTGGAATATTTTTTGCAAATTGTGGATTAAATAACATTGCAAAATTGATGCTTAAATCTCGATAATCTACTTCTCTAAAATTAATGACCTCTCCTTTAATTTCACGTCCATAAACATTTAAAGTGAAAATATCACCTAGTTGTATGTTAAAATCTTTAGCAACTTTTGCATCTAGAGATATTTGAAGTTGATCTGGGTTTGATAAATCCCACCATTTACCTTCTAAAATTGGATTATCCTCAGGTATATTTTCTACCCATGAAGATCTTCGTTCGCTACCAATTACCCAGTAACTATCATTATCTGGCTTAATATAAGTGTTAGGATCAACACCATTAATTTTTACAATTCCAGAGGATACCATTGGCACAATTTCAATAGATGCATTAGGATCCATATTTAAAATACCTTGCTCAAATTTCTCTCTTTCTCCTTTTTGAATACCGACGAAGAAATAATCAGGCGCAATATCTGGAATAGATTTAGCTATTTCTCTTTGAAAATTTGTACCAACTAAAGCTAATGTTAATAATAAAGTAACCCCTAAGCCAAGAGACATGACTGTAATAGGAGTTATACTTTTTGTTTGGGTAATATTTTTAATTGAAACTTTTAAAGAAATTATTGAACTAGATTTGAATTTTTTTAGGAAAAAAATGATTAATTTTGAAAGTAAGAAAAATACAATTAAACACACAAAAAAAGCAGCAAAGTAGCCCAAGCTATAAGAAGGCTGTTCAGATCCAACTGTGAATAATAAAATTAAGATAGATAATAAAACAAAGCTAAGAACAACTGATCTTTTAGAATAATAAAATTGAAGATTTTGAAATACGTTTCTAAATAAATTAGACGCTTTAACTTGATCAATAGAACTGATTGTTGGGATAGAAAAAATTACTAGAACCAATAATCCCACTAAAAATATTTTTAAAAAATTTAGTAAAGAAAACACTGGATAAACATTCAATCCTAATCCATCAGATAAATATTTATCTGCTATTGGTACAATTAAAAAACTCGATCCATAAGCAACAACAGTGATTATAAATAAAAGTATAAATAACTGTAGATAATATAGTGTTTTAATATTGCCTGAATAAAAGCCAACTGCTTTTCGTACAGCTATCGACATATTGTTTTGATTAATAAAAGAAAGCAGAGTATTTGCTATTCCAATACCCGCTATCAACATTGCACTGATAGATACAAGGGATAAAAATTGAGAAAAATTATTAATAATTCTTTTTATTCCACTTGCAGAATTTTCAGGATATCTAAGTTTAACTTTTTGATCGTCCTTAAAGATTTCTTCAATTCGTTGTTCAATTTCTTCTGGCTTATCATTTTGATTAAACTTTACTTTGTATTCATAGTTTAAAAAACTTCCAATGCCATTTAGTTTCAAAATTTCTAAAGTTTGTTTTCCTGCTAAAGCCCAATCACCAAATGCAACAAATCCACTTACATCTGGGACTGATTTAATAATTCCAATTACTGTAAAATTTTGATCTTGGACTTTTACTAATTCGTTAATTTTAATATTCAGGGTTTTTGATAAACTTTCATTGATAAGGATAGTATTAGGTTCTCTTTGCATTCTTTCATAAGCACCCATTGGTTCATAAACAACATTTCCATATAAAGGATATTTTTCATCTACAGTTTTAATTCTAGTAAATAATGATTTATTTTTTTCTCTGCCAGTAGTTGAAAGCATAGTGCTGAACTCAATCATTTGAGAAACAGTTGTAAATTCTTTTACTTTGTTAACTAGATCTAAATTTCCTTGATTACGATTGTAATCAATCTCTAAATCTCCACCCAAAAGAGCTTTGGCATTATCATTTAGTTCTTTTTTAAGACTATCTTCAATTGTGAAAATAGCACTTAAGATAAATAAACTTATAAAGAGTGTAACAATAATACTGGAAATTTTATGATAATTTCTGCTTAAGTCCTTTAAAGCGTATTTAAATATCAAACTAAATTCTGAAGGATTATTTAATTTTTCCATCTTTAATTTTTATTTTTCTTTTAGCCTTCTCAGCAAGTTTGGGGTCATGGGTTACCATGATTAAAGAAGAACCTTCTTCTTTTACATATTTAAATAAAATATTTGCAATCATGATAGAATTTTCAGTATCTAAGTTTCCTGTTGGTTCATCTGCTAAGATTAGTTCTGGTTTCATCGCAATTGCTCTAGCGATAGCAACCCTTTGTTGTTCACCACCTGATAATTGACTTGGTAAATTATTAAAACGATGTTTCAAACCAAAACGATCTAATAAAATTTTTGCTTCTTTTTCTGGATTTTTAAAATTATTAAGTTCAAGAGTTAAAGCAACATTTTCAACTGCTGTGTAATTAGGAATTAAATAAAAAGACTGAAATATTATTCCAATATTTTTCTTTCTTATCTCCGATACTTCGTCTTCATTAAGGCCTGTTGTGTCTCGATCATTAAAAATTATTTTACCAGAAGTTGGTTTTTCTAAGCCTCCAATTAACATTATTAAACTTGTTTTCCCTGAGCCGCTTTCTCCAACTACTGAAACAGTTTCTTTTTTCTTAATATTTAAATCAATATTCTTTAAAACACTTATACTATCTTTGCCAGTTTGGTATTTGAGATTTATTTTTTTTAATTTAAGAAGAGTACTCATGAACAAAAGTTTATTTACAAAAATTTTGATAATCTTTCTAGTGCACATAAACGCAAGTGCAATAGAAAAGGTAGTTTTATTTGGTGATAGTTTAATGGCCGGTTATGGATTACCTAAAGAACAGCATTTATCAATAGTTTTAGAAAACAATCTTAAGCAAGCTGGGTTAAATATTAAAGTCATTAATGGAAGTGTCTCTGGTAGCACATCATCAGGTGGATTAAATAGAGCTGATTGGAGTTTATCAGAGCCAGGTATTGATTTAATTATTTTAGGATTAGGTGCTAATGATATGCTTAGAGGAATCCAACCAGAGGAAACAGAAAAAAATTTAGAACAAATAATAAAAGTTGCTCAGAATAAAAAAATTAAAATTATTTTAGCTGGAATGATGGCACCAGATACTCATGGGGAAAAATATAAAAAAGAGTTTGATGCTATTTATCCAAAGTTATCAAAAAAATATAATTTAGCGTTAATCCCATTTCTTCTTGAAGGTGTGGCACTTAATCCAAGTTTGAATCAACAGGATGGTATACACCCCAACAAAGATGGAACAATAAAAGTAAGTGAAACAATAAAGAAAAGTATTATTAATATAATAAATTAAATGAAAATCTTTCTATCAATATTTAGCTTATTATGTTGCTTTAGTTTTGCTCAAGCTCAAAATACAAATATTACAATAAATTCTGATTTGAACTTAAATTGTAAATTTGAAAAAGTAATTTTAAAAAATCCAGACCATAACTTTGAATCTTTCACAAAAGATCAAATTAAAAGAAAAGATATTAATAAGTTAATAATCGAGTCTAAAACACCAGACATTCTAAATGTCAAAAATTTATCAGAATTTTTTAATAAAATTGATTTAGAGGTTAAAATTTCTAATAAGGATATATTCTTAATTCAAGCATTCGATAAAGAGAGGAATTATTCTGAGTCTGCAGTCTATACTAGAAAAACAGGCGAACTTATTCACGAAATCACAACCAATATAAAACAAGAGGAAAAAGAAAAAGATATTTCTTTTTATAGTTGTAAAAATAACAACAAAGACACTTAAGACCAAAGACTCTAATTCAAATATTTGATAATATTTCAATATGAAGAAGTTATTCTTAGTAATTTTGTTTTATTTATTTTCACAAGTTAGTTCTTTAGCAAACGAAAGAGATACTAGACTGAACCAATTATTTAATGAGTTAAAAGCAAATAAATCAAAAGTAGCTTTTATAATTGAACAAGAAATTTGGGCCTTGTGGAGCACCCATCCAACAGATGAAAAGCTTACTGCAAGATTAGAGGAGGGTTCTCAATTTGTGAGAGATCAAAACTATATAAAAGCAAAAGATATTTTTACTGAGGTTATTAATCTAGATCAAAGTTGGGCTGAAGCTTGGAATAAAAGAGCAACTGTGCTTTATATGCTAGGAGAATTTGAAAAATCTCAAAATGATATAGATCAAGTATTAGCCTTAGAACAAAGACACTTTGGAGCTTTAGCAGGGCAGGGTTTAGTAAATATTCAGCTAAAGAATTATGAAAAAGCAATAAGAAGTTATGAGCAAGCGCAAGAAATATACCCTGCTATGAGATCACCAAAAATAATGATTAAACAAATAGAAGAATTAATGAAACAACAAACAATATAATGTGTGGAAGATACGTAGTAAAAAACCCCGTAACAAAAACAAATAAATTAGTAAAATCTGCAATTCAGGTTGAAGATACTGAAAACTATAACGCTCATCCATATCAAAAACTGCCTGTAATAAAAAAATATAAAAATGGAAATACTTTAGAAAATCTACAATGGGGTTTAGTTCCAGGATGGGCTAAAGACAAAGATTTTAAAGCTTTGATTAATGCAAGACTTGAGACCATTGATGAAAAAGTTTCATTTAAAAAATTGATAAAAAACAACAGATGTGTTGCAGTTGCAGATGGTTTTTATGAGTGGAAACGAGAAGAAAAAGAAAAAACTCCTCATTATTTTACCCGTGAAGATACTAATCCTATTTATTTTGCTGGTATCTTTGAAAATGATCAGTTCTGTTTGATTACAGAGGAAGCAAAAGAAAATATAAATGAAATTCATCACAGACAACCAGTTATTTTAAATCAATCTGATATTAATCGTTATTTAAATTTAGAATTACAAGGTTCTACATTTTTAAAGGAACGTAAAATTCCTAATTTAATTTTTCATGAAGTTTCAAAAGATGTTAATAAGCCTACAAATAATAGCGCGTCCTTAATTCAAAAAGTTTAATTAGTCTCTAAAATTAACAAAATCAATTGGGAGACCAATATCAATTGCTTTGATTGCAGCGATAGCTTCTTGAAGATCATCTTTTTTTTTGCCATCTACTCTTAATTCATCGCCTTGGATTTTTATTTGAATCTTAAGTTTTAGTTTTTTGATATCAGCAATAACTTTTTTAGCATTTTCTTGGCTAATTCCCTCTTTTAATTCACTGACTTGTCGAATAGATCCTCCTGACGCTCCTTCAGAACTTTTAACTTCTAAAACCCTTGGATCTACTTTTCTTCTAACTAAATGGGTTTGTAATAATTCATTTACTTGCTTTAATTTTAATTCATCAGGCGCATTGGTAGTCACCGTTTTATCTTTTCGTTCAATTGAAACATGAAGTCCTTTAAAATCATA
>CACPOD010000005.1 GCA_902635515.1 uncultured Pelagibacteraceae bacterium | reverse complement strand
AAAGAACCTGTTGAAACAGATTCAATATCCATCGCTCTTTTTTCTCCAAGCTTCATTACAGAGCCTTTTCCAAAATTATCTGTAATTTGAGCTATTGCAGCGTCCAACGCTTTGTTCTTTTCTTTAACATCCATTTCTTGATCTTTAGTAGATTTAACTACTTTTAGGTTATTTTTCGTCATTTTTTGCCTCTTTTTTTAAATTTTTTAACACTCGAATCATGGAATAAATGTACACATTTTGTTCTCATTAGCAATATATTTATTTTTTGTTCCTAAAAATCAAATAATTACTTAAGTTTTAGATATTGGCTGTTGAGCAAACCCACCGCTTTGAGCAGATTGTATTGAGCCATGAGATAATTTTTCTCAGAATTTGCTAAAGAAATTTGAGCAGAAAGCAATAAAGCATTTGATTGTATAACATCCAAAGTAGTTCTGGAACCTCTTTCGTATTCTGCGGCTATTCCTTCATTAGCTATTTCAGCTGCTTTTACTTGAACTCTAACTGAATTTAAAAAACTTTCTGAAGACTCTAGACTAGACCAAGCACTTGCAACATTTGTTTCATTTGTTTTAACAGCATCATCTAACAGCAATCTTTTTCTAGTAGTTAAATTTGAATTTTTATTAATAGTTGATCTCTTTTTTCCTCCTGAATAAAACGGCCAACTAATCTCTGCTTTTAAAATGTCTTTTTCTCTCTCATCATAAGTAGAACTAAGATCTTCTGTATAAGACCTTTCTAAAGATAAAGAAGCAGTTGGTTTTAAGTCTGACTCTGAAATTGCTAATTCTTTTTCAGCTTTAGCCAAATCAAATTTTGCTATTTGAATATCAGGGTTGTTTTGTTTTGAAAGATTAATTGCTTCATTTAAAGTATTTGGAATACTAACTATCGCATTTGAATTTTTTTGTAATTGATTTGGATCGCTGATTTTACCAATAATATTCTCATAATTTAGTTTACTGATCAATAAGTCACTTTTTGCTTTAGCAAATTGCGCTTGAGCACCTGCAAGTGATGATTCAGATTGTGCTAAATCAGTATTTGTAATTTGACCTCTGTCTCTTCTAATTTTATCATTTTCAACTTGTCTAATTAAAAGATTTAAATTTTTAGCGTTAATATCCAGTGTCTCTCTAGTCAAAATTAAGTTTGTGAATGCATCAATTGCTTTATGTAAAATATCCTGTTCTTTTTTTACTAACTGAGCTTTTGCTAAATCTAAAGCAGTAATATTTTTTTGAAGTGTAAGATCTCTCCCAAAATCTAATAATGTTTGTTCTAATTTAATCGAGGTAGTTAATGGATCTACATCAGTTACACTTGCATCACCTCCACTTTGATTTGTAATTTTATTCGTTTCCTCAATACTTTTGGACCCTTTTATAGTTAAAGAAGGTTTGTAATCTGCTTTTGCAATATTCACATCTTCTTCTGAAACTTTAATATTTTCTCTTTCAGCATTTAATTGAATATTATTTTTGTATGTTTGATTTAATGCATCAAGCAGAGTAACTGCGAAAGCGTTACTAAAAAAGAATATCGATGCAATAACTATGATAAATATTTTTTTCATTTCGATTTATATACAGCAGTTTTAATTTGATGGTTACTGTTTAAATTTAAAATTATAGATGCATATTTAGGCATATTTTTGAACATGTTTTGAGTAATTCTTTGGTAAGTTTGCATAAAGTTAATCACATCCCCTTTGCTCATTATTTTATGACCACCCTTTTTCTTTGTTTTTAACCATAGTTTATGTTCCTGCTTTAATCTCCACTTTTGTAATAAACTAAAGTTTTTTGCTTTTAAGTAAATCATACAATTTAACTGAGAATATAGCTGTTTATATTTAGTCTTTAATTGTTGATTTACATATTTTCTCCAAACTAATTTGTGATCATTGGCCTTTTCCATAGAATTAATAGATTTTTTCAATGTCTTATTGTTTTCTGCTCTTGCTCCGACACACCATCCTTCAAAAATAATAACATCTGGTCTTTTATTAATTTTATTCCATTTATTTTTAGAAAATCTATCATCAATTGCCTTATTAAAATTTGGTAATTTCATATTTTTGAATTTTTTTGCTTTAGATTTTTTGAAGAAATCTAACATCATATTAATGTCATGAGTTCCAGGAACTCCTCTAGTAAGTAACATTGGATGTACTTTTTTTGATAAAGCTATTCTTTCTTTTCTTGTTTTATAAAAATCATCAATAGAAATCTTAAATACTTTTAATTTAAAATACTTTTCCAATATTATCTTTATTATTGAGCTAATAGTTGTTTTGCCTGTTCCTTGTCCTCCAGCTAATCCAACAAAGTAAGGTTTTTTGTTATCTGCTTTTTTTGAAATCCAAAAACATATTGGGATTAAAAAATTCTTAATCATCCCTTCTTTATTGCCAAACTTTTCAGTAGAGGTTTCTTGTGATTTAATAAATTTAAAACAATCTTTTTTAACTTTCTTAAAACACTCTTCAGATAATTTCATTGGATTTTATTTTTCTTGATCCATTGGATGGTTAAGACCATCAAAGAAAGCTACTTCTTTTAAATCTTCTACTTTAACCTCGTCTACACATCCCATATTAAATCCAGTCATAGCGGGTGCACTTCTTGGATTGTGATGGGTATAAATTCCACATTCAGTACAAAAGTAATGATTAGCAACTTTAGTATGGTACTGATAAAGTTTTAATTTATCTTGTCCTTTAGTAACTTTAAAATCTTCATTTTTAACCATTCCCATTGTTGCATTTTTTCTTTTACAAATAGAACAATTACATCTTACAATTTTTGCTAATTCGTTAACTGTAGCATTAATTTCTGCTTCGATAGCGCCACAATGACAATTTAATTTCATATATCTCCTTTTTTATTTTAAAACACTTTTTGCTGCAATCTTATTTCCATCTAAATCACGAATATATCCATAATAATTTCCATCTTTTCTAACCCCAGGTGCCCCCTCATCTGTTGCTCCTTTTGAGATTGCAATTTCATAAAATTTTTCAACAGCTTCTTTGTTATCTGCTAATAAAGTTATTTGGGTTCCATTACCAAACGTTGCATCTTTTCCATTTACAGGATGTGTTACATAAAATTGGACTTTCTCTGGATCACTTGCATGAGCGTAACCGAGATATTTTTGTGTTTTCAAAACTCTTTTTAATTTCAAAGGTTCAAATATAGCATCATAAAAATCACCTGATTTTTCATGATCATCAGAACCAACCATCACAAAATCTAAAATATTCATAATTTATTTTTACTTATTTATTATATACCTCATAAACTTTTTCTCTTTCACTTTTGTTCATTCCTTTGGTTTCTTCTATAAACTTATTTCTTAATTCTCTTGTTTTTAATATGAAGAAACAAACGGTATCTTTGCCATGGTAAACTGCTTTTAATTCATCATCTATTTCGTTTAACTCTTCTGGAATATCAGCTTTAATACAAATCATAATTTTCCTTTTTAAATCACTTTAAGACTACTTATTGTAAAAGTTATCCACATGTCCACCAAATGTTGTTTTGGATGTTCACGTTTTGATTCACTTTTGATTCAGTTACAGACTCAAAATACAACCTCTTGAGTGTATTAAATAAATAGGCTATAAATTAGAACAAAACAAGAACATGAAGCTGACAATCCCTTATTATCTACATAAAGCAGGTGCTGGTTTTCCTTCCCCTGCTACTGATTATATCGAAGAAGATATTGATCTGAACATGCATTTAATAAAAAATGTTCCAGCAACTTTCATCATCAGAGTTCAAGGTAAATCAATGGTCGATGTTGGAATTAATGATGGTGATTTATTAGTTGTCGATAAAAGTTTAAAACCAAAAAACTTTTCAACAGTAATTGCTAATATTCATGACGAGCTTGTAGTTAAAACTTTAGTTCAAGAAAGAGATAAAAAATTTTTAACTTCTGGATCTAAGGAATTTTCTGACAGAATTTTAATTAACGAAGAACAAGATATTTTTATTTGGGGGGTTGTTACTTATGTCATCCATTCAACATACTAAAAAAATAGCATTAATTGATTGTAATTCTTTTTATGTTTCGTGTGAGCGATTATTTAATCCAAAAATAAGAAGAAAGCCTGTTGTCGTTCTATCCAATAATGATGGTTGTATCATTTCAAGATCAAATGAAGCAAAAGCTTTAGGGATTAAAATGGGAGAACCTTACTTTAAAGCAAAAGATATTATTCTTAAAAATAAAGTTGAAGTATTTTCATCTAATTATTCTTTATATGGAGATTTATCAAGAAGAGTGATGCGTACTCTTAAAAGATTTAATTCAGAAATAGAAGTTTATTCAATTGATGAAGCATTTTTAGATTTATCAAACTTTCCTGATACTGAAGTAGAGAAAGTCGGAAAAGAAATTAGAGAAACAGTTTTACAATGGACAGGTATTCCAACAAGTATTGGAATAGCTAATACAAAAACTTTAAGTAAAGTTGCAAATCACATTGCAAAGAAAAAACAATCAGGGGTAACAAGCTTAATTGGAATTGAAAACTTAGATCCTATTTTAGAAAAAGTTGAAATCAATGATGTCTGGGGTGTTGGTAGACAGCTAACAAAGTTTTATCAAAAGCATGGAATTTATAATGCTAAACAATTAAAAAATAAATCTAATACCTGGATCAAAAAATCTTCTAATGTTCTAAGTTCAAGAACCGCAATGGAGCTTAGAGGAATTTCTTGCATAGGTTTGGAGACAACTGCAACAAAAAGAAAGAGCTGTGTTGTTTCAAGATCATTTGGAAAAAGAATTGAAACGTTCCAAGAATTAAAAGAAGCAGTTGCAAATTATTGTTTAAATGCTTCTGAAAAAATTAGATCAGAGTCTTTAGTCGCAAAAGCAATTACTGTATTTGTTAGAACTAGTCCTTTCCAAAGAAACTTTGGATATTATTCAAACGCAAAGACAGTTGATTTTCCAATTGCAACAAACAATAGTATTGAAACAGTTAAGACAGCAGTTTCAATATTAGAAAGTATTTTTAAAAATGGTTACCGTTATCAAAAAGCAGGTGTCATGCTAACAGGGTTATCTAATGCGAGTGATAAAACAAATTTATTTACTTCTGAAAAAGATGAAAAAATAAATAGCTTAATGCGATCAATTGATAATACTAATCACCGGTATGGAAGATCTACTTTAAGTGTTGCAAGTGCTGGGGTTCATAAGAAGTGGAATATGCGAAGACAGTATTCTTCTAAAATTGATACAGCTGATTTCTATTGCTTGCCAACAATTAGAGCATAGATCAAAACTCTATAGTCCACCTGATGAAAATAAAAATTTGGCAACATCTTCGACACCAATTTGCTTTTTCATCTGGCAAAAAACATAAGGTAAGCCATTTCGGGCCTTTTTTACGTCTTCTTTCATGGTTTCAAGATTAACTTCTACATGAGGAGCTAAATCAGTCTTATTGATAATTAACAAGTCTGACTTTTGAATAGCAGGACCACCTTTTCTAGGAATATCTCCACCCATACCGACGTCAATAACATAAATAGATAGATCGACTAGTTCTGGACTAAAAGTTGCTGCTAAATTATCTCCACCAGACTCAATTAAAATCAAATCGAGATCAGGGAATTTTTTTTTCATATTTTCTACAGCAAGCATATTAATTGAAGCATCTTCACGAATTGCTGTGTGTGGACATCCTCCTGTTTCAACTCCTTTAATTCTCTCAAGAGGTAAAGCCTGAACTTTCATCAAAAATTCTGCATCTTCTTTTGTATAAATATCGTTTGATATTACAGCCATAGAAATTTTCTTTGATAAAAATTTACACAGTTCAGCAGTCAAACTAGTTTTTCCTGCACCAACAGGTCCACCTATTCCAACTTTTAATGGTCCATTTATATTTTTCATGTTTTATAAATTCGTGTTTTCAAATTTTCATGCTTAATACTGTAGATATCACTATTAAAACAAATTCCACCTAAGTCTTCTAAATTCAAATTTTCACTTTCTTTTTCTATTTCTCTAATTAAATCATAAGTTTGAATTATACAGTCTTGACCAATTTTTTGTCCAATTGGTATATGTTTAATACAAACATTTATTAGGTTTGATACAAAAGATTGTAGATAAGATACTATCGTTAAGTTTAAAGGTATATCAAAATGTTTAGCTGCTTTAGCAACAGCAATTGGATAAGCAGTATTTTCCTGAATTTTAAAATCCCAACTATCAGCTAAAACTTTTCTAAATGCATTACCCATTTCAATAGACTCTATTTTTCTTTCTTTGGATGGGCAAAGAGATAGAGCTAGTTCATTTAACTCTTCTCCTTGATAAGTATGTTTCATTAAAATTACATCATTTTTACCAGTTCCATGTTTTAAGATACATTTTAAATAATCCAAAATATCCTCTTTTGACTTAATTAAATTATCATTAATCATTGCCTCTAAACCATGAGAATATGAAAAACTCCCAACAGGAAACGAAGGGGAAAACCAAGTTTGAAGAATTTGTAACGTTTCTTTCATATCTTTATTATTTTTTATTTTAGTGTTTATGGCTATGGGTTCTACCAATTCCATATGCTCCTCCCTCAGGTTTAAATGGTCTTAAAACTTTCTTAACCTTTCCACCTAGTTTTAATATCATTTTTTTTATTACTTCATCATGCTGTATAAAAATTCTATCTTTTTCAATTTGACATGGCATATGTCTATTTCCAATATGCCATATAAGTTGCATTAAATTTTTTCCTTTTATTTCTAATAAACTTTCTTTTTTGTTTTTGATTAAAATCAAATTTCCGCTTTGAAGTCTAAAAGCTTGATTTTCTGACAGTGATTTTGTCTCTGGTAAATTGACTAAAAATTCAAAACCATTGTCTGAAACAAGTTTTTTTCTTCTTAAAAATCTCTCATCATAAGACAAAGATATGTGATCTTTTGCTTTATTTTTGACAATTTTATTAACTATTAAAAAACAATTATCCATAAGCTAAAACATAAAATATCTTTGTGCCAAAGGAAGTTCTTTGGCTGGTTCACACGTAATTATCCCACCATCAGCTTTTACTTCGTATGTCTCAGAATTAACCTCAATCTTTGGACACTTGTTATTTAAAATCATATCTTTTTTAGAAATAGCTCTTGTATTTTCTACAGGTAATAAGTCTTTTCTAATACTTGCATCTTTTAAAGAATTCTTTTCAAGAGCAAGTTTGCTTGTGAAAATTACTGAGGATTTCTCTAAAGAAGTCCCAAATGATGAAAACATTGGTCTAGTGTATACCGGCTGTGGAGTTGGAATTGATGCATTTGGGTCTCCCATTTGTGCACAGGCTATACTTCCACCTATTAAAATCATCTCTGGCTTTGCACCAAAAAATGCTGGATCCCACAAAACTAAATCTGCACGTTTATTTTTTTCAATACTACCAATATATTTTGAAATCCCGTGAGCAATTGCAGGATTAATTGTGTATTTTGCTAAATATCTTTTAACTCTAAAGTTGTCATTGTCTCCTTTTTCCTCTGGTAAACTTCCTCTTTGAACTTTCATTTTATGTGCAGTTTGCCAAGTTCTAATTATAACTTCTCCAACTCTTCCCATAGCCTGACTATCTGATGCAATAATTGAAAAAGCTCCCATGTCATGAAGAATGTCTTCTGCTGCAATTGTTTCTCTTCTTATTCTACTTTCAGCAAATGCTACGTCCTCTGGAATAGATTTATCGAGATGGTGACAAACCATAAGCATATCTAAATGTTCTTCTATTGTATTAACTGTGTATGGCCTTGTGGGATTTGTTGAAGAAGGAATAACATACTCTTCTCCACAAACTTTGATTATATCTGGTGCGTGTCCTCCACCAGCGCCCTCTGTATGAAAAGCGTGAATAGTTCTTTTATTAATTGCTTTGATAGTGTTTTCTACAAATCCACTTTCATTTAAAGTGTCTGTGTGAATCATTACTTGAACATCATTTTTGTCAGCAATATTTAAACAATTATCAATTGCTCCAGGAGTGGTTCCCCAATCCTCATGTAATTTTAAAGCTGAAGCTCCTGCTAGAATTTGTTCTTCAAGACCTTCTGGTAATGAAGAATTTCCTTTCCCAGCAAAAGCTAAATTCATAGAAAAACCATCAGCAGATTGAATCATTCTTTTTATGTGCCATGGTCCAGGAGTACACGTTGTTGCAAGTGTTCCATGAGCCGGACCAGTTCCTCCTCCAAGCATGGTTGTAATACCCGAGTGCAAAGCATCGTCAATTTGTTGAGGACATATATAATGAATATGACTATCAAAACCTCCTGCTGTTAAAATTTTTCCTTCTCCAGCAATTATCTCTGTTCCTGGACCAATAATAATATTTACTTTAGATTGAGTATCTGGATTACCAGCTTTACCAATATCAAATATTTTTCCATCCTTTAAACCTACATCAGCTTTATAAATTCCATTTACATCAACTATTAAAGCGTTGGTAATAACAGTATCAGCAGCTCCTTTTTCTCTGCTAATTTGAGATTGGCCCATCCCATCTCTTATTACTTTTCCACCACCAAACTTTACTTCTTCACCATAAGTGGTTAGATCGTTTTCAACTTCAATAAATAATTCAGTATCTGCAAGCCTTACTTTATCTCCTGTGGTTGGCCCATACATATCTGCATAAGCTGCTCTAGAAATTTTAGCCATTATAAGCTCCCCATAACTTTCTTATTGAACCCGTATATTTTTTTTAATCCATTTATTTCTATAAGCTCAACATCTTTAGATTGACCTGGCTCAAATCTTACAGCGGTTCCTGAGGGGATATTTAATCTCTTTCCATATGCTAACTTTCGATCAAACACTAAATGCTCGTTAGTTTCAAAAAAATGATAATGGCTTCCTACTTGCACAGGTCTATCTCCAGAATTCGAAATTTTTATCTTAGTAACTTTGGAGTCATTATTTAATTCTATATCCTCGTTTTTTGTAATTACTTCACCTGGCTTCATAATATTATCATCTTATAGGTTTATGAACTGTTACCAATTTTGTTCCATCAGGAAAAGTAGCTTCTACTTGAACTTCCTTGACCATATCTGGAATGCCTTCCATACAATCCTTTTTTTTAATAACATGAGCTCCAGCCTCCATCAATTCTGCAACACTTTTACCTTCTCTTGCTCCCTCGACTACAAAATCTGTTATTAAAGCGATAGCTTCTGGATAATTCAATTTTATACCTTTTAATAATCTATTTTTAGCAACAATCGCTGCAAGGCTTATTAAAAGTTTATCTTTTTCTCTAGGAGTTAGTTTCATTTATATGTTCCATACTTTTGGTATTTTTGAACCTTCAAAAAAATAAGATAAAATTTTATTAATTGCAAATTTAAGATTATAACTATCTTTAGATAAAAATCTTATGATCAATTTATTATCCCATTGAGAATAATTTGAAGTTGTATTTTCATTGTTAGTTAAAGTTTTGAATAAATTATCAGCTTTATTTAAAAATTTTTCTCCTACAATAATAATTGTCGCAACTGCAGAATTATTATTTAATGTCGAAAAACTATTCAAATATTTTTTTTCAAATAAACCTGTGTTTATTGCTTCAGAATGAATTAGTTTATCATCTATTTTAATATTCCAAAAATCTGAAAAATATCCCCCTTCAAATTTCTCTCTCATAGAAGTTCGTCCAAAAATTATATTTTCACAAACAAGTAAATTTGAGTCTTTTGATAAATTAAAATTAATTTTTCTTTTTAAGTTACAATTATTAAATAAAATAAACTCTTTAGGTAACCAAAATAAATTTGAATTGTTTAACAAATTTAAATTAATTTCTAAATTGGCAGGATTACCAAAACCACTATAAATTTTTTCTGCTGCTTGAGTTGAAATACAGAGATCAGATTTATCGATCTCTATATCATAATTGTATTCATCTCCACTAGTAATTCCACCAGCAGTATTTATAAGCATTAATTGTTTTAAATTTTCATGAAAATCTGGCATCAAAGCTTTTAAAGATCCTTGCTGATATAGTTTTTGTAAATTTTGATCTTTTATTTTTATTTCTAATCTTCCCCTAGATTTTTCTAGTTTTTTTTGACTTACATTCATGACATTATCCTAGCACAAAAAATCCTATTTATAGTTTGTCAATTTTTATAGCTTGAATTATTAGCCTTTTTAAATAAAAAGAGAGCATGCAGAACCAAGAAATAGTCAAAATAATTGAAAACCTTAAAGGGCGAAGAAATTATGAGGAAAAAAGAGCCTCTAAATTAGGCTTTGCCTCTCTTTACGATTACTTTGAAGATAAAATTTCAAAGAAACAAAAAGCTATTGAAGACGAACAAAAAGAATTAGAAACTGCAAAAGCTGACGATAAACCAAAAAATACAAAAAAAAGCTGCGGTTGCTGTTAATCAAAAAGGTCTTTGATTTGATGGATAACCTAAATTTTTACAAGAGGAAGATTGTGAAGATGTTGATGTACACAAAACAACAGAACTTGCACCATTAACTTGAGATTGATTTGATAACTGGCTTATCAGTTCTGAGCAACCACTCCATAAATCATCACAATTGTCAGATTTACCTACATTTGAATATCTAATAATAGTATCAGGAATTTCTAAACCTTCTTTCGTGGCATTGTCCATATGATGTCTATAAGGACCAAATTTAAATCTCACACTAGAAGCACCTCCTAATGTATCACCAAAATAACTTGAAATTAATTTTCCATCTATCCATAAATGTAAAAAACCTTGTTCAGACCATTTTGCATTAATTATAATATTTACCCACTTACCTTTTAGTCTTACAAAATTTTGATCTAAATTAATAATATAGTGATCAAAATACAAATATTCAGAACCTGTTTCATTTTTAGTAGCCAAATAGTTTGATGAGTTAAAGATCCATGAAAATCTATTATCAATTATATTAAATGATGCATCGTGGGTTTTTTCACCTTTCCCATAAAGTTTTTTAAAATCAAATAAACCAATCGTATGTTTATCTGTTCTTATATCTGCTGGCACAAAATATCCAAGTCTATACCATTTAGTTTTATTTTTTTTTGTAGTTTCTTTATAAGGTTCCATGATTTGAAATCGCTGAGCATGACCTGGTATACCCCATCTTGTCCAATCTTTTTCGTGCCCTTCAAATGAGTATTTTAAATTAAATTCTATCCCTTTTTCTTTTACTCCTAAATAATCTTCAAATTCATCAAAAAATTTATAGATGTTAGGATTTTTGATATTTCTAAGGACGAATACCATCTTATTATCTGACTGTGCTTTAAGTACATAATGAGCAAAATCTTTCTTCTCTTGCTTCTTCATTTTTATATGCCATTTGTTTGCATATGAGATTGATGGAACGAAAATTAAAATTATAATAAATAGTGATAAAATTTTTTTCATATGATTGATCTTATTTAAATTTTGAAAAGTTTATCAGATAAATTTTGCAAATTTTCACTCCAGAAAACTTCTTTAGTGATTTTTTTGAAATCTACGTCAAAGACTGTAGACATTGCAGAAGCATAAATTGCTCTTGAGTCTATTGTAGAATTTAAATCTCTTCCTTCAAATAATTCTTTTTTCTTTAAACCAGGCCAATCGGTGTGGACTTGTGCTTTTTTAACCAATCCACCAGCTAAAAATATAGCTGAACCATATCCGTGCTCAGTCCCATTACTGCTATTTTGTTTAATTGTTCTTCCGAATTCGGTTAATGTAACTATTAAAGTATTATCAAACGACTCTTTTGACATTGCTTGTTTAATACCACTTACTATTCTATCATAATCTGAAAGACAATCAGCGTGAGCACCATCTGTTGCACCTTGTGCAGCATGTGTGTCGAATCCATCTACTTCAAAAACAGCTACTCTTGGTCCGTTATTTTTTGAAAGTTGTTGGCCTGCATTACTTGCAAGTACCCAGCTGTCGTCGCTCGCTGTATTTCTAAGTTCTCTAGTCATAATAGTGTTAAGATTTTCCCTTAACATTTTTTCATTATACTCTTTATAGGCCTGATTTATAAGTTTGAGTGTATCATTACTTGGAAGCCTATCACCAACAGGAAAATAATTATTATTCATGGGCACACCTCTTATCAATAAGGGCATTGGCAAAGCTAAAGCTAAACCTTTGCCAGTCAAACCAGCAGTCTTCATTCCTCTACCTAACCATCCTGTTTTAACTTGATATGGAATTTTTCCCCCTGTCTCCATTAAGTTTTGTCCATCAAAATGAGATCTTCCAGTATAAGGAATATTAGTTGCGTGAACTATAGCGCCATTATCTTCATCCCATAATCTCTTAAATGTTTTTAGTGCAGGATGCAAATCAAAATCTGCAGTTAATTTTAAAGTCCTATCAAGATTAATTTTACTTCTAAGTTTCTCAAAATTTTTATCTCCTCTAATTGGAACAGCGCATAGTCCATCCATTCCACCTCGTAACATTATAACTACCAAATTTTTTTTATGACTAGATTTCGCAAAAGTAGGCACACCAAATCCTGCGAAATACATTGAAGTTAATGCTGTGGTTTTTAAAAAATCTCTTCTATTTATTTTCATGCTTTTAGAAACTCCGGATGGTTAAATAATAGTACATTTCTTTCACTTTTTCTGTGAACCATATTTTTAAACACGTGATCTAAAATTTTTTCAGGTTCATCAAAATTTTTAGAAATAATTTTATGGTAAAATTCTTTGTTATCATTTTTTGGTTTAGTAAAAGCATAGCTTCTGTCTGCATAAACTAATCTTCTAATCAGTAATTCTGGTGACAACCAATCATCAGAATAATCTGACCATCCATTTGGTTGCTTAGGTCTATAAGGTGGATGCCCCAATCTTTCTAAAATCTTTTCTGGCAATCTTTGTTTACGTGTAGGTTTTGTTCCTAATTCATAAGAGGCCATAGTTTCAGGTGAAGGAGGCCACTCTAAATCAGCAATTTTTGCAATTTGAATGAACCAATTTTCTGGGGTTTGAAATTTTTTATAATTTTTATTGTAATTAAAAGCTACTGTGATTGCTGCTTTATGTATTGCAGGAAGGTGGCCATCTGTTTTCTTAAAGGCATCAATTATTGGTTGCTTCATTTCCTTGGTTGGCTCATCAGTAATTAAATACCTACAAAGCCTATCTGCTACAAAATCTCTACAGTTAGGATGATTCACTAAATCCTTAATTACAACAGCCAGAGATTTTTTTCCTTTCTTATATTCTTTTCCTAAAACTATTTTTTTACCTCTTTGGTGATACTCTGAATTAAACCACACATTTCCTGTCTCCAAATTTTTTTTACTCCATCTCTGTTGCCAACCAGTCATAATGTAAGCTAATTGAATAACATCATCTTGAGTGTATCCAGCTTGTGGTGAAACTGTATGCAGTTCCAACAGTTCTCTAGCATGATTTTCATTTATCGTAGCTGGTTCCTTCTTTCTTCTCCTCCACTCTTCACTAGCGGTTACGCTCTTTGGTCCAGCACTCTCACTATTGTCTAGATGATGTATCATGGCCCAAGAAGTCGTTACATCATAAACCATTTTTTCAAAAGTCTGATTTAAATTTGGTCGTATTATTTCTCTTTGATAAGGACCAGTAGAATAATTTGCTAAATAATCTTTTTCACTAATCGCAAAAAAATTTCCCCAAAACATCCATAGTTTGGCTAAAACTGGACTACTACTATTTATTCCTTCATTATGTCTGATCGAAATTTCTAAAGACTCCCAAAATTTTTGACCTGTTTGATGTCGTAGAAGGTTTTTATGAGTTTTATATAAAGTTTTATTGTCTTTATATTTTATTCTTAAAACTTTTCTATCCCCATAAACATAATCTCTATAATGTTTTCTTAATTCTTTTTCAGAATATATTTTACCTTTCCAAGATAATTCCGGCACATCATTTACTTGATCAAGAGCCCACTTCAAAGGATCAGCAGGAACTTGTTCATTTGGTCCAATACCAAAAGAAACTTTTCTAAAAAAGTTTTTCATAATTATTTTATTTTATCAATATCGTGAATATTTGTTAAGGAATTATTAAATTCATCAATATTTTCTCTTAAGGCTAAACTAGAAATTGAATAAATCATTATCAATAACAAAACTAATGGTAATGAAGTAATTATTGAGGCGTAGCTTTTTATTAGTAAAATATAAAAAATTATAAATAAAGCTGATCGAATTAAAACTGTTTTTCTGAAAACACTTATAATTGAAAGTGAATGCTTTAATAAATTAAAGAAACTCATTTGAGATGGTCCAAAATATCTTTTGCCTCTAATAGAAGGTATTGAAATTAAATCTTTTTCTATTTTTTTTAAAGATCCTGAAAAACTATTCCATGTAGCCTTTTCTTCTAGCAGTTTCTTTACTGTTGATTTTGATAAACAGGTATAGTTACCAAATTTAATTGATTGTCCTGTAAAAGCTAAAGTTAAGAATTTATGAAATTGATAACATAATTGAAAAAATAAACCTTCTGATCTCTTAACTCTTTCACCAACAATTGACTTTTCGCCTGATTGTTCTGAAAGTTGAATAAAATTTTTAATTTCCTCAGGTCTATCTTCTCCGTCACCATCCATTGGAATAACAAAATCGAAATCTTTTTTTTCAAAGATATATTTTAAACCAGACGCAATGCATCTTGCGTGTCCTCTGTTTTCTCTCATGCTTATTATTTTAAAAGAACTAATGTTTTCAATATTTGTATAAGTATCAATTATCTGTTGTGATGATGCATCATTTATTACAACTAAAGATATCTCATGATTTAAATCTTTTATTTCAGAATTAATATTTTCTACCAATAAATTTAAAGACTCTCTGTCATTATAAATTGGAACTAAAATTACATATTTCATTTATCTTGATCCTACGCAAATATTATCAAGACACATATAGTCTTTCAATTGATCAAGCTTTTCTCTTTCAACAAAACCCTCCCAAACTGGTCTAGATTTTAAATGATAAGATAAATTTCCAGCATTCCATTCATCACCTAAAACTACATTTATTTCTGACGCGAATTGTTGATCCCAAGCATATTGAGTTTTTATTGCAATTTCTTTACCTGGATAATCAGTTCTCTTGTCATCTTTTGAAATTGAAACATAAGCGTAAAGTCCTGGCGATAAAAAGAAAAAGAAAATAAATCCAAGCGTGAATGATTTTAATTTTTTTAAATTGATTTGTGCTTTAAACAAATAAACAAATAATGTGCCAAAAAACAAATAGAATGGTGTCATCCACATTGTCCTAATTTTTGATCCAGTAATTAATGAAGTTAAAAACATTAAAACAATAGGCAAAATATTAATTGCTAATAAAAATAGTAATTTTTTGTCCTTTAAATTTAAATTAAATTTAATTTTTTTTACTAGCAACCAAATTAAAACAAAAAATGGAATTATTATTCCTACTTGTTTGAATAAAAAGATTAGTGGAAATTTAATATGATCTATAAAGCTAGATTGTTCTAGGCCAGTTCTAGCTAATCCATAAGTAATTGTAATATATTCATTGTTATTTAACCAAATTAAATGTGGGACTAAAACTACCAAGAAGACTTCGAGAGTAATAAGATGTTTAAAATCAAACTTTCTCTCCTTTTGGAAAAAAATTAAATAAATAAATAAAAGGTCAATTGAAACTAATAAATAAATAAATAGATATTTTGATAGGAAGCCAAAAGCAGCAAACAGACCTACTAAAAAACAATCTAAAAACTTTATTTCTTTTCCCTTATATATTTTCCAGGAATAATAAACTGTTAAAGACCAGAAAGGTAATTGACATACATTTACATTAAATTCAGGTGTGGTGAAATTGTAAAAATAAATTGCTTCAATTAGTAATACAGAAATTAAACTTAATAATTTATTGTTAAATATTTCATTTGAAAATTTAAATACATAATAAAAAGATATAATTACAAAAATTTGACTTAACAAATAATAAACCCAATCTTGTGATCCAAAAATTTGATAAAAAACTTCTGGAAAAAAAGCACTCATCGGAGGATGTTTATTAAATCCCCAATCTAAATTACTTCCCCAAGCTAAAGCTTCGATAGTATCTAATGGTAAATTATGATTTGTAAGTGATGGAATCAGTGTCCAAAAAATTAGATGAGTTGTAACAAAAATATAAAAAACATTATCAATATTTTTGTTATTAATGGTCATTTACAAATATTTATATCAATTAAGCTTGCTTGACACCCCTAATTTGCTGAATATACTGCGAGCGATTAAAATTACGCTATGCCAAAGACTGCTAAAGCAAAGAAAAAAGTATCAAAACCAAAAACTAAAGTTGTAAGTAAAGCAAAACCAACTACAGCTAAAGTTGCACCCAAAGGTCCTGTAAAAATTTCAAAAACTTATGTTCCAAAAGATACTGAAAAATATATGTGTGAAAAACATAAAGTATATTTCAGAATTAGATTAACTGAATGGAAAAAAGAACTAATCAAAGCTAACAATGAAGCTCTTTATAATGGTGGTATGGATGACAATAATATTTCTGCTGATATTGTTGATCAAGCAAACTCCTATATTGATAGCAATGTAGAGATGAAAGCAATTAACAGACAGATTAAATTAATTTCAGAAATTGATAAAGCGTTAAGGAGAATTAGAGAAGATACTTATGGATACTGTCTTGATACAGCAGAGCCAATTGGATTAAAAAGATTAATGGCAAGACCTGTTGCTAAATATACTATTGCTGCACAAGAAAAGCATGAAAAAGAAGAAAAAGTTCATGCAGATGACTAAAATGAAAAAGAAATCATCTAAGCAAAATTCAATCTCATTCCTGTTTGCTAAGAAATATATTTATTTTTACTATCCTTTCTTTTGGATTGTGCTGTTGTTATATTTGTTTTTAAAATGAATAAAAAATTAGTTTTAATAATTATAATTATTGTTGCTATTGAATTTTCAGGTTATGGAATTCTTAGCACTCTTTATAGGTTATTTGGATAAATCTTTAAGGTTTAGGAATTTTGGCTTCCTTATCCATAAAAGCATAACCTTTAATAACAGCTTCTCTGTCAGCTATTTCTAAATACCATCTAGATAAATTTTTATAATTTTTCAAACCAATATCATGCCATTCATGTCTTGCCATCCATGGCCACGTTGCAATATCAGCGATTGTATAATCAGGTCCTGCAAGAAATTTTGATACCTTTAATCTTGCGTCTAATTCTCCATAAATTCTTTTAGTAATTTTGAAATATCGTTCCTCACCAAACTCACTTTTACCTGGATTGTAGTGATGGAACTGATGATGTTGACCAATCATAGGGCCAACTGTTCCCATTTGAGCCATTAACCATTGATTTATAACCAGTCTATCTTTTTCATTGTAAAGTTTTCCACTTTTATCACCTAGATACATTAAGATTGCACCAGACTCGAAGAGGCTTTTATTGTTTTCATGATCAATGATGACAGGGATTTTTCCAAAAGGACTTAGCTTTATGAATTCTGGTTTAAATTGTTCATCTTTACCAAGATCAACTTTGGTTACTTTATAGTCATAACCAATTTCTTCAAGCATGATACTTATTTTCCATCCATTAGGAGTGTTGGCAGAAAAAAGCTGTATCATTTTTTAATTCCAAGTCTTTCTTGTGCAGCCTTGGATGTTGTTGTGAATTCAAATCTTAATTTTTCATCTGGTTTAGCGTATTTAAAGCATCCTCTTGCTGCCAATGCAGCTTCATGAAATCCTGAAAGAATTAATTTTAATTTGCCTGGGTAAGAACAAATATCACCAATTGCAAATATTCCATTTACATTTGTTTCAAAATTTTCAGTATTAACTTCAACAGTTTTTTTATTAATATTTAATCCCCAATCTAAAATAGGGCCTAGTTGCATGATTAATCCAAAAAAACCTAGCACATAATCAGATTTAATTTCCTTAATTTCTCCCTCATCATGTTTTATTTTAATAGTTTCGATTTGTTTATCTCCACTTACAGAATCCATTTGATATTTTGTAAATAAATTTAATTTTCCTTGATCATTAAGATCTTTTACTTTTTGAACACTTGCTTCTGCACCGCTAAAACCATCTCTCCTATGAATTAAATTTACTTTAGAGGAGTTTGATAATTCAATAGCCCAATCTAAAGCTGAGTCGCCTCCCCCAAAAATTGAAATAGTTCTGTCTTTAAATATTGATTTATCTTTAATTGAATAAAATAAAGAATTGCCCTCAAATTTTTCACATTCTTTTACTGAAAATTTTCTAGGCTCAAAGGAACCAACGCCACCTGCTATTACAATTGCTGCAACATCAAACTCTACTCCGCCAGAAGTTTTAACATGCCATCTATTTTGATTTTTTTTTAACTCTTCTACTCTTTCATTTAAATGAAATTTAACATTGAAAGGTTTAATTTGTTTTAAAAGATTATTGGTTAGCTCTTCTCCAGTACACTCTGGTACTGCTGGGATGTCATAAATGGGTTTATCAGGATAAAGCTCTATACATTGACCTCCAGCTTTATCCAAATTGTCTACTATCTCACAATTCAATCCTATAATTCCAAGTTGATGAGCGCAAAACAAACCTGTTGGCCCTGCTCCAATAATTAATACATCTGTTTTATTCATTTAACCTTGCTTTGACGGAATATTTACCTCTAAACCATCTAGATCGTCTGAAACTATTAGCTGACAACTCAACCTACTATTATTTTTTGGTTCAAAAGCCATATCAAGCATATCCTCTTCACCATCTTCTTTTGATGGAAGCTTATCTAACCATTCTTCTTTGACATAAACATGGCAAGTAGCACACGCCATTCCTCCCCCACAATCTGCATCAATTCCCGGAATATCATTCTGCACAGCACCTTCCATTACAGTCAAACCGTTTTGAACATCGATTGTGTGAGTTTTATTATCGTGTGTGTGGTATGTAATTTTTGCCATGCGTTATATATAGTTTCTTATCTAAATAGGACAAGTAAGTAAAATCATACTTAGTATATTTTTAAATATTTTGAGGTTCAGGTAGTTCTTTTTTAATAAAATAGCTTGTATCTTCTTTTTGTTTCATTAAGGCAGGAATAATTTCTTTATAAGCATCAATTAATCCATCATTTGGCTTTGGTAATTGATCTTTTATGTGTTGGTGCAGCTTATCAAGATTATATGACGGAACTGTTGGAAACATATGATGAGTTAAATGATATTCCATTTTCCAATATAAAAAACTTAGTATTGGATTTAAATACATTTCACGTGATGTAACTCTATGATCTTTAATGTTCCTTGCAAGTCCCGCATGTTGAGTGAATGCAACAAGTTTATGTAAAGTTTTTCCATAGAATTGTGGTAATACAAAAAATAATAGAGGCATCCAAGAAGAAACTAATATTGACCATAAGATAATTGATAACCAAATAGCAACATAAATTCTCGAAATTAAAACTGCTTTTGCTTGTGCATTTTCTGGAATGCTATCTTTCATAACTTTTGTTTTAATACCCATGGCATGTTGAATGATTTCAAACGAAATATGTTTTTTAAAGAAAACTAAATCTAAAAATGGAATTATATTTATAATTAATCTTTTTGGGGTTTCTTTTAAATCATTTCCATATTCAATTTCATGGTCAAATGGATTTTCTGTTGAATAAGTGTTTCCATGATGAACAAAGTGTGTATATCTCCATCTTGTTGGCTCAAAATTAGCCATGTAAGACGAGATGTAATAAAAAAATTCGTTTAAGAATTTTGATTGAAATGCAGTTTTGTGACCTGTCTCATGCCATAGTGGATTAGAGAAGGAATAAATATTTCCATAAATTAAAAACCAAAATACTGACCACCATGTGCCCCAAGTTTGATATGCAAGAATTCCGGTTACTAGTAATAGCCCAAAAAAAACTGAAACATGTTGCAGTCCTTTTATATCTGATTTCTTTGAAAGCTCTTTAAGAACTTCTTTATCAATTTGGCATTTGTGCCATTTTTCTAATTTAACATCCATAGGTATAAATTATGTATAGTTATTATACATAATTTAATAAAGGCAAAAAAAAAGGGCAAGTACAAAATTGTACCTGCCCTTAATTTAAATTTTAGCTAAATTACTTAGCTCTTCTGCCCGCAGAACTAGTTGCAGCAGCCCAAATTACTAGACCAAATGCAATTTTGTTAATGAAGTCAGCTAAGTTATAAACGACGTTAAGTGAGTTAGCGTCTACACCACCAGTTAAGTAACCGAATACATAACCTAATGGGTAAATTGCCCAACCTACAGTAACGATCATTCTCATTGCACCAAAAGCAGTTACAAGAGCCTTGTTTCCACTTTTCGCTGCAGCTTTACCAGCTTCACCTGAGAATACTTCATAAAGAATGTATACCCAACCTGCCATTCCGATAATGAAACCAAGTGTAGCATTGATATATCCTGCTTCACCTAAGTATCCACCGATTAGCATCACTAATGAACCAATTAACAATCTCCAGAACATTCCAGAGTTTGCTTTGTTAATAGCTGCTAGAATTAAATAGAATTCTACCATCTGTAATGGCACAGTGATTAACCAGTCAATGTATCTGTAAACAGTTGGCGAGTCTCCAGTAGCAACCCATACTTCTCTCATGTACATGTAGTGTATGAATGCAATACCAGTTACTAGACCAGCAACAATAACTGATGTTCTCCAGCCTGATGCGACATTGCCTGCTTCCATGAAAAAGAAAGCAGTAGCTGCTAACATTCCCATAGAGATAACCCAGAATGAAATTCCTACGAAGTCATCTTGCATCAACATCGTTGCGTCTGCTGCAATAGCTATACCTGAAAATCCAATCAGAGCCATAGCTGCTAAAGCAAACAGTTTAAGTTTTTTCATAAAAAACTCCCTCTTCGTTAGTTTTTATTTTAGTTTATATAAACTAGACTTAAGTTACTTTAAGCCAATTTCGTGGTTAAATAGCAAATTAAAATAGTTTTATGAAGACTTAATTGTCACTAATAAGCATTGATTTTACTTAATTTTTAAAATTAAATACAATTTATAAGTTAAAAACCAAAAAAAATAAGGAATTCGAATCAAATCTTTATGTCTTCTAAGTTTAATGAAATTTATGAAAATTCTATAAAAAATCCTGAAAAATTTTGGCAGGCAGCCTCTGAAGATATCTTTTGGTTTAAAAAACCTACAAAAATTTTGAATAAATCTAACCCACCTTTCTATAAATGGTTCGAAGATGGGGTCACAAATACATGTTACAACGCTTTAGACATTCATATTGATCAAGGAAGAGGCCAAAAAACTGCTTTAATATACGATAGCCCTATCACAGGAAATAAAAGTAAGTTTACTTATGAGCAATTAAGATCAAAGGTCTCTAGGTTTGCGGGAGCATTGAAATCTCAAGGGGCTAATAAAGGTGACCGGGTGATCATTTACATGCCAATGATCCCTGAAGCAGTAGTTGCAATGCTTGCTTGTGCTAGAATTGGTGCAATTCACTCGGTAGTTTTTGGTGGGTTTGCATCAAATGAGCTTGCAAGCAGAATTGATGACAGTAAAGCAAAAATATTAGTAACCGCTTCCTGTGGTTTTGAGCCAGGTAGAACAGTTGAATACAAACCTCTTGTCGATGAAGCTATAAAAATAGCCAATCACAAAATAGAAAAGATGATTTTATTCCAAAGACCTGGTCATGAGGTTAAATTAAATGCTCCAAATGAAGTGAGTTGGGAAGAGGTTGTCTCTAGTGCTAAAGATGCTGACTGTGTTGAGATGAACTCAAATGAATTTGCTTATATTTTATATACCTCAGGTACAACTGGAACTCCAAAAGGTATAGTTAGAGACATTGGTGGTCACATTGTTGCTCTGAAATGGACAATGAAAAATATTTACAATATTGATACTGATGATATTTGGTGGTCTGCAAGTGACATTGGTTGGATTGTGGGTCACTCTTATATTGTCTACGCCCCTTTATTTAAGGGATGCACAACTGTTTTGTTTGAAGGTAAGCCAGTAGGAACTCCAGATGCTGGCGCATTTTGGAAAATCATTTCAGACTATAATGTAAAATCTCTTTTTACAGCTCCAACAGCTTTTAGAGCGATAAAGAAAGAAGATCCTGAAGGTAAATTTTTCTCAAAATATGATCTAAGCAGTTTTGAAAGCTTATTCCTTGCTGGAGAGAGAGCTGATCCAGATACTATAAAGTGGGCCGAGAATTTACTTAAAGTTCCTGTCATAGATCATTGGTGGCAAACAGAGACTAGCTGGGCAATTAGCTCAAATTGCACTGGGATAGAAATGATGGAAACAAAATATGGTTCAGCCTGCAAAGCTGTCCCTGGTTATGATGTCAAAATAATTAAACCAGATCAATCTTTGGCTAAACCAAACGAAATGGGAGATATTGTTGTAAAATTACCTTTGCCTCCAGGAACATTCCCAACTCTTTGGAATGCAGATCAAAGATATAAAGAAAACTATATGTCAAATTATAAGGGATATTACCAAACATATGATGCAGGTCACAT
Organism: uncultured Pelagibacteraceae bacterium; assembly: GCA_902635515.1. GTDB lineage: Bacteria > Pseudomonadota > Alphaproteobacteria > Pelagibacterales > Pelagibacteraceae > Pelagibacter. Next base: position 81,136 of record CACPOD010000005.1, on the reverse strand, counting down.
TGATGATGATGGTTATATTTGGATCATGTCTAGAACTGATGACATTATAAATGTAGCAGGTCATAGATTGTCCACAGGTGCTATTGAAGAAGTATTATCTGAACATCAATCTGTTGCTGAATGTGCAGTACTTGGAATAGCAGATAAATTGAAAGGACAATTACCTATTGGTTTAGTAGTTTTAAAATCTGGTGTTGATAAAGATAATGAAACTATATCTAAAGAATGTGTACAAATGGTCAGAGATAAAATAGGACCTGTTGCTGCATTTAAAGTGGTAATTGTTATTAAAAGATTACCAAAAACAAGATCGGGAAAAATTTTAAGAGGTACCATAAGAAAAATTGCAGATGGTGTTGAATATAAAATACCGCCAACGATCGATGATCCTGCGATTTTAACAGAAATAAAAGAAGATTTAATTAACCACAAAATCTTAAATAATGGTTAAAACTTACATTTTTTTAATCGCTGCAATATTTTGTGAAGTTGCTGGAACAATGTTACTTCCTGTCTCACAAAACTTTACAAAACTTATACCAACAGTTGCTCTATCTGCTTTTTATCTCACAGCTTTTTATCTGTTAACTTTTGTAGTTAATAAACTTCCTATAGCAATAGTGTACGCAACATGGAGTGGTCTTGGAATTTTTACAATAGCAATTCTTGGTTATATTTTTTTTAAACAAACTTTAGCATGGCAAGCAATATTGGGATTATTTTTGATTGTTATTGGTGTAATTTTAGTAAATAGTTTTACTGGAAAGCTTAGCTAAACTGCAAAGGTGTTCCATCAGGATCTCCTAAAATTTTTCCATCCTGCATTTTTATTTTTCCTGCAATAATCGTATGGGTAGGTGTTCCCTTGAATTTAAATCCATTAAAAGGTGACCATTTGCATTTACTCTCAATATTTTCATTCTTAATTTCAATTGTTTTATTCATATCTACAATAGTAAAGTCTGCATCATAACCTACTTTAATAAATCCTTTATTTTTTATTCCAAAGATTTTCACTGGATTTTCACAAACAAAATTCATTAATTGATTAAGTGATAATTTTCCATCATTTATGTGATTTAGCATCACAGGCATTAAAGTTTGAACTCCTGGCATTCCTGAAGGAGTATTTGGATATACCTTATCTTTATTTTCTTTTAAGTGAGGTGCATGATCAGATCCAATAGTATCATTGAAATTATTTCTTACCCCATACCACAATCTATCATAATGAGATTTATCTCTTAAGGGTGGGTTCATCTGAGCATATGTCCCAAGCTTGTCATAACAATCTGGAGCATAGAGAGTTAAATGCTGAGGAGTAATCTCAAATGTAATGTTTCCTTTGTGTTGAGATAGAAAATCAATTTCTTCTTTTGTTGTAATATGAAGAACATGAGCTTTTTTATTATGCTTTTCTGCAATTCGAACAATTCTTCTAGTAGATGCTATTGCACATTCTACACTTCTCCATACAGGATGGGTATGAACATCACCTTCTTTAATCAATTTCTTATTATTTTTTAAAATTGCTTCATCTTCAGAATGGACTGCTACGACTTTTGAAGCATTTTGAAAAACCTTATCTATATCGTCTTCTTCAGCAACTAATAAATTACCAGTCGAAGAACCTGCAAAAAGCTTAATTCCACAGCACCCTTCCAAGCCGTCTAGACTTGCTAAATCATCCGCATTGTCAGCTGTTGCTCCAAAATAAAAAGCATAGTTGCAATACATTCTATTTTTTGCGAGATCTAATTTTCTTTGGAATTCTTTCATGTTTGAAGTTGGGGGATTGGTGTTTGGCATTTCAAACACACTTGTAATACCTCCTGCTATCGCTGCTCTACTTCCTGAATGAAGATCCTCAGTGTCTGTTGATCCTGGTTCTCTAAAATGTGTTTGGGTATCTATGCAACCAGGTAATACTGTGTGGCCTTCTGCATTAATTGTCTCTTTTGCTTCCTCTGAAATTTGTCCAATCTGCTGGATTTTTCCATCTTTTATAGCAACATCTACATCTTTTAACTCACCATCGATGTAACATTGTCCATTTTTAATTATAAGATCTAACATTTTGAGAAATTGTTATTATATTACATTCTATAATTAATCAATTATGAATATCAAAAACGTTTACATTTTAGATGACAGAGCAATTCTTTATATTAACGGAGAAGATGCAAAAGAGTTTCTTCAAAATCTTATTAGTAACGATATAAACAAAGTAAGTGATGTAAATAGTTGTTTTAGTTCATTACTTACACCACAAGGTAAATTTTTATATGAATTTATAATTGTAAAACATAAGTCTGGATATCTTTTGGATTGTGAAAAACCTCAGGCAGAGGAGTTATTCAAACAATTATCCCTATATAAATTAAGATCAAAAGTTGAAATTCTAAATTTAAGTAATGAATTTGTTGTAGCAGCATTTTCTCAAGAAAAATTCTTAACTTTTGAAGCTGCAAAAGATCAACCTGGATGCACAATTAAATATAGAGAAGATCCAATTTTTTTAGATCCAAGAAATAAGTATTTGGGTGCGAGATTAATAATTAATTTAGAAAAACTTTATTTATCTTTAAAAAAACTAGATCTTCATGATTCAAACCTAAAAGAATATTATTCATTAAGTCATAGTCTTGGAATAGTTCCAAAAGATTTAAATAAATTAAAAGACAAATTGTTTGGTATTGAATGTAATTTTGAAGAATTAAACGGAATTGATTTCAAAAAAGGTTGTTATGTTGGTCAAGAAAATACGGCACGAATTAAATTAAAGAACAAGCTTTCAAAAAGATTGTTTCCAATTAATTTAATTAATGGAAAACTACACGAAGGTGAAAGTATTTATAATAATGAAATTGAAATAGGTAAGGTTTTAATTGATAGCGACTACCCTTTTGCTTTAATTAAATACTTAAACGAAAACTTTGATGAAAAAGCAAATTTTAAAACAAAAGAAGCTTCAATAAATATCAATAAACCTGATTGGATAAAAAACTAATTTTCTTATTTAAATAAATAAACAACCATTAAAATTATTAAAACTATAATAATCCAAATACTGAGATTTTTAAGAAATTGCTTTAATTTAGAATTTGATTGTAAAAAACTTGGAAGAACTAAAAGCAAAACTCCTGCCATAAATATTACTGAAAGTAATTTATCCATCAAAAACTCCTATATAAAATTCACTTTGGTGCGGTCGGAGAGACTCGAACTCTCATGGACTATGTCCACACGGCCCTCAACCGTGCCTGTCTACCAATTTCAGCACGACCGCGATATGTCCCATAATAAATGAATGACAATCATGATTCAAATTGGTAAAAATCCCCATGGAATTTACACAAGAAGTGCGTAAAGCAACAGATCCTATTTATCAAAAAATTTCTAAGGTTATGCCTGAAATTGAATGGTCAGTGCATGCTCCTTATATTCATAAAATTAATAAATTAAAAAAAGAGAAAAATGCTGTAATTCTTGCTCACAACTATCAAACACCAGAAATTTATCATGGTGTAGCGGATTTTTCTGCAGACTCTTTAGCATTAGCAATCGAGGCCTCAAAAACTTCAGCTGATATTATTTTAATGGCTGGAGTACATTTCATGGCAGAAACTGCAAAATTAATGAGCCCTAATAAAAAAGTTATTCTTCCTGATATGGATGCTGGCTGTTCTTTGTCATCATCTATTACTGGTAAAGATGTTAGACTATTAAAAGAAAAGTACCCAGGTGTTCCTGTTGTATCTTATGTTAACACGTCAGCAGAAGTTAAGGCAGAAACAGACGTTTGTTGTACCTCCGCCAATGCAGTTAAAATAGTTAAATCACTTGGAGTAAAAAGAGTAATATTTTTACCTGATGATTATTTAGCTAAATATGTAGCTTCTCAAACTGATGTTGAAATTATTTCATGGAAAGGAATTTGTATTGTTCATGATCAATTTAATAAAAAAGAAATAGAGGATATTAGAAAAAATAATCCAGGAATTAAAATTATTGCACATCCAGAATGTCCTCCTGATGTTGTTGAGGCAAGTGATTTTGCAGGATCAACATCTGGAATGATCAAATATGTAAAAGATAATCAGCCAAAAAAGGTGATGATGGTTACAGAGTGTTCAATGAGTGACAACATACAAATAGAAAATCCAAATGTAGATTTTGTTAAACCATGTAACATGTGTCCTCACATGAAAAAAATTACACTTCCAAAGATATTAGATTGTTTAGAGAACGAAACTGGTGAAATTATTATGGACAAAGAGACAATTGAAAAAGCCAGAATATCCGTAGAGAGAATGGCAGCAATTGGCAGATAATTAAGTGTCAAAAATAAAACTAAGCAAAGAATTTATCAAGAGTACTGTAAAGCTAGCATTAAACGAGGATCTTTATCCTTCAGGAGATATCACTTCAAGTTTAATTAAAGATGATAAAATTGTAACAGTTAAATTAATTGCAAATCAAAGTGCAATTATTGGAGGATTGTTATTTGCTAAACAAACTTTTGCATTAATTGATGATAAAATAAAATTCATTATTAAGAAAAAAGATGGTTCTAAGATTAAAAAAGGAAATTTAGTAGCTTTAATTAAAGGTAATGCAAAAAATATTCTAATCGCTGAAAGGGTAGCTTTAAATTTTTTATCTCATATTTCTGGAATAGCAACTAAAACAAATGAATTTGTAAAATTAGCGGGAAAGAAAACTAAAATTTGTTGCACAAGAAAAACAATTCCTAATTTAAGAGTTGTCCAAAAATATGCTGTAAAATTAGGTGGTGGTACAAATCATAGATTTAATTTAAGTGATGAATATCTGATTAAAGATAACCATATAGCTAGTTCAGATTTAAAAACTTTGGTCTTAAAGGCAATAAAAAATAAAAAAGGAAAAAAAATTACAGTTGAAGTTGATACAATAAAACAACTTAAATCAATATTAGGTCTAAAATTTAATACTGTTCTGCTTGATAATATGAGTATTAAAAATTTAAGAGATGGTGTTAAAATTGCTAAAAATCATTATGAGACTGAAGCTTCAGGTAATGTTTCTTTAAAAACTGTGAAGGCTATTTCATCTACTGGCGTGAATAGAATTTCCGTTGGCAGCATTACTCACAGCGCTCCTGCAATTGACTTTAAGCTAGAAATCTAATTCACAAACTTAGACAGGTCTGGTTTAAAATAGTTAGGCCCTTTCATGACTTTTCCAGACTCATTATAAATTGGTTTCCCGTTTTCATCTAACTTACTCATATTGGAGTTTTGGACCTCATCAAAACATTTATCTAAATCAATTCCAAATGCGTGGCCTGCTCCATAGGTTACATATAATATGTCTGTAAGCGCATCAGCTACTTCTAATAAATCCTTATTATTCATAGCTTCTGTAAGCTCCTCTAATTCTTCTTTAATAAGATCTATTCTCAATTTATTTATTTTTTCAGTGCTAAATGATGGTTTCATTTTAACTTCCTGACCAAATGTTTTCATGAAAGTGCCTACTTTACTAAAATTCGACATAATGCTCCTGTATGTTTTTAAAAATTTATTGTATGTTAATAATTATTAGTTACTTAAAATTTATCAATGAAATTAAGAAAAGAATTTGACAGTATTGGAAGTATAAATGTCCCAAATGATAAGTATTGGGGCGCATCTACTCAGAGATCCAATAAATTTTTTAATATTGGAAAAATTTTAGTTAATATCTCAATTATTAAATCAATAGCGATTATCAAAAGATCCGCTGCAATTGTTCATGCTAAAGATAAATTAATTGATGGTAAAATTTCTAAAGCAATAATCAAAGCATCAGATGAAGTAATCAAGGGTAAGTTAGATGAAAACTTTCCTTTAAAAGTCTGGCAAACTGGTTCTGGCACACAAACAAATATGAACGTAAATGAAGTAATTGCAAATAGGGCAATAGAAATTTTAGGTGGAAAAAAAGGTACAAAAAAGCCAGTTCATCCAAACGACCATGTAAACAAATCGCAATCAACAAATGATGTTTTTCCAACTGCAATGCACATCTCCGTTGCTAAAGAAACTATTGCTAAAATGCTGCCAAGCTTAAAAATTTTAGAAAAGGAGTTAAAAAGAAAATCCAACGAATTTAAAAACATAGTAAAAATTGGAAGAACTCATTTACAAGATGCTACTCCATTATCTCTCGGACAGGAATTCTCTGGATATCATTTCCAAGTTAAAAAAAGTATTGAAAGAATAGAATATGCTTTAAAGGAAATATTGTTTCTCGCTCAAGGAGGTACGGCAGTTGGTACTGGGATAAATTCAAAGAAAAATTTTGACAAAAAAATTGTAAAAGAAATTGCTAGGTTTACGAAGATTAAATTCAAACCAGCTCCAAATAAATTTGCAGAACTTGCTGCTCATGATGCAATTGTAAATTTTTCTGGTGCCCTTAATACCTGTGCTGTAGCTTTAATGAAAATATCTAATGATATTCGTTTCCTAGGCTCAGGCCCAAGGGCTGGTTATGGAGAATTAATTCTTCCTGAAAACGAACCAGGGTCTTCGATAATGCCTGGAAAAGTAAACCCAACACAATGTGAAGCTGTAACAATGGTTTGTGTAAAAGTAATTGGAAATCATAATGGAATAACAATGGCAGGATCTCATGGCCATTTCGAGCTAAATGTATTTAAACCTTTAATTGCTCATAACATCTTACAATCAATCGACTTGATTGCTGACAGTACAAAAAATTTTGCTCTATATTGTGTCAAAGGAATAAAAGCTAATAAAAAGAAAATTCAAGAACATTTGGATAATTCACTTATGCTGGTTACTGCATTAGCTCCACACATTGGATATGACAATGCTGCAAAAATTGCAAAAACTGCACTTAAAAATAACACAACTTTAAAGCATGAAGCTTTAAAATCAGGATTAATTGATGAAAAAGATTATAATAAGATAGTTGATCCAAAAAAAATGATCTATCCAGCGTAACTCTTGATCGCATTATTTAATAGATTTTTAAAGTAGATTTTATTTTGAAGTTTATCTTTTCTTATAATTATATTATTTAGAATTTTATTAACATTATGATTAATTTTATTATCAATTTTAATATCTTTTAATTCAGCTGTTTTTTGATCAAAATTATAAGTAAAGTTTAAATCTACTTTTTGAATTTCATTCCTATAATTTTTTGGGGTAAGAAGAAACTTATATATATCTTTATAATTTTTTATATTAATCTTTAGTCTTCCATCTAAAACCAATTCACTATCTTTAACAAAAATCAAACTTTGTAATAATTCGAACTCTGCATAATTTTTCCATTTAAATTTTGTTTGATCCATATCAATTAAACCTTCTTGGATTTTTGAATTCAAATCAATGTCTTTAAAATTAAAGTTTTTATAAATTTTGTCTGCATTTATTTTTAATTTAAAATCTATGTTTTTATTATTTAATATTTCTGTTTTTAAAAATTGTGCAATTATTGCATTAGTCCCAAATATAAAATCTAGATTTAAATCCTCTAAATCACCCTTTAAACTAGCAAAAAAAGGCTTGAAATTAAATTCTCCCTTATATGATTGAGTTGGTTGATCTATTTTGTCAAATAAATGAAATTTAAAAATATTTTTTTTAATTTGATAATTTATATTTCTTTTTATTTTTTTAAAAATAAGTTCAGATTTTCCTATTTTATTTTGACTCTTTAGACTTAATTCATTTTTAATTTTAAGGTTTATTTGGTTAAGATTAATTTTTGAAAAAATTTTACTTTTATCTTCATTCAAAAACATTTCCATAGAAAATGGAATATTAAAAATTTCATTTTCTGAATAAAATATGTTCTTTAGCTCTTTTTTTGCGAAATAATATTTAATTTTAATAATTTTATTTATAAAAAGTACTTCATCTTCAGAATTTCTGAAAAAAATATTACTATCTTTGACAATAAAATCTGTGTCTTGAAAACTTTTATTCAGCAGATTTAGAAAAAAGTTAAAGTTTTTTTTGTTAAGGTTAAAATTTGCATTTTCCAAAATTAAATCTCTAATTTCGATATTTTTTGAAGAAAAAAAGTTATCATATGAAACAAAAATTTTTAACTTATCGATCTCTGAAATTTTATTTTTATTATCTAATATAACTGACTCTTTAATTATAAAGTGTGGTTTGGGAAAAAAATTATATTTTAAGTTTTGAGAAAACTCAAAATTTAAATCGAATTTATTTTGAAGTTCAGTTTTTAGCTGTTTCGATATATCAGATTGATTATAGAAAGTAGGTAACAAAAGGTAAGATATAAATAATACAAAAACTGCGACAAAAGTTAAAATTATTTTATTATTTTTAATTAAATAGCTTAAATTTTTTGAATTTAACTTGTTTAAATTTTTTTCTAAAAGACTATTAATAAATCTATTGATGTTTTTTATATATTTAATAGAAAAATTTGTTTTACTCATAACAGTCAAGAAAACTTATAAAGTATTATTTTAAATGATAAACAACGATTATTTAAAAAATTTAAATGAAGCACAAAAAGAGGCTGTGATGCATCTTGATGGACCCCTATTAATTGTTGCTGGGGCCGGATCTGGAAAAACAAAAGTATTAACATCAAGAATAGCTAATATAATCAAAGAAAAAAAGGCTTTTCCTAACCAAATATTAGCAGTCACATTTACCAACAAGGCAGCCAAAGAAATGGAACATAGAGTCAGTAAAATACTTGGCTCCTCTGCTGTGGGCCTTCCTTGGCTAGGTACATTTCATTCAATTTGTGCAAAATTATTAAGAAAACATGCGTCGGCAGTTAAACTAAACCATAATTTTACCATTGTAGACACGGAAGATCAGATGCGACTTATCAAAAATATTTGTAAGGCAGAAAATATTGATATCAAAAAACTGTCACCCAAATTTATATTGGCAATAATCGATCGATGGAAAAATAAAGGATTTTATCCTAACGAGGTAATAATAAATAAAAAAGATATTTACGAAAAAACAATTCTCCCACTTTACAAAATTTATCAACAAAAATTAACTGACTTAAATTCTTGTGACTTTGGAGACCTTATTTTGCATGCTGTTAAAATTTTAGAATTCAATTCTGATATCAGAGAAATATATTCAACAAATTTTAAATATATTCTTGTCGATGAATATCAAGATACGAATTTTATTCAAAGTAAATGGCTTAATCTTTTATCAGAAAAAAATAAAAATATTTGTTGTGTTGGTGATGATGATCAATCAATCTATAGTTGGAGAGGCGCAGAAATAAAAAATTTTTTAGAATTTGATCAAGTTTATAAAGATACAAAAGTAATTAGATTAGAGCAAAATTATAGATCTTCGCAGAATATTCTATCTGTTGCTTCAGATCTTATTTCACATAATCAAAATAGGGTTGGTAAAACATTGATTACTACAATGGAAGAAGGTGACTTAGTTCAATTAAATTGTTTTAAGAATGGTAAAGATGAAGCAATTGGAATTTCTGACGAAATAGAAAAAAAAATTAAAAAAAAATTTTCCTTTAATAATGTTGCAATCCTTGTAAGAGCTATTTTTCAAACACGAGAATTTGAAGAACGATTCCTTAAAATTGGTATGCCATATAGAATATTAGGAGGTACAAAATTTTATGAAAGAGCTGAAATAAAAGATTGTGTTGCCTATTTAAGATTAATCTATCAAGAAAAAGATGATCTTGCTTTTGAAAGAATTGTAAACAACCCAAAAAGATCTATAGGAGAAAGTACTTTAAAAAACATACATGAATTTGCCAAATTAAATAATTTAAATTTAGAAAGAGCATCAATAAAAATGCTTGAACAAAATTTAATTAAACCAAAAGCTAAAATTGGTCTTAGTTTATTTATCAATTCTTTAATGAAGTGGAGAAACGATTTAATTGTAAAAAAATCAAGTCATATAAAATTATTACAAATTGTTTTAGATGAATCAGGATATTCAGCAATGCTTAAAAATAAAAAAGACTTGGATAATGAAAATAGATTAGAAAATATTAAAGAGTTATTAAGTGCAATGAAAGAATTTGACAATCTAGAAAGTTTTTTAGAACACGTTTCTTTAGCAACGTCTGTAGATCAGGAATGGGATGGTGAAAAAATTAACATGATGACTATGCACGCAGCAAAAGGTTTAGAGTTTGATGTTGTATTTTTACCTGGATGGGAGGAAGGGTTGTTTCCACACCAAAAATCTATCGAAGAAAAAGGTCAAAATGGCCTAGAGGAAGAAAGACGGTTAGCGTATGTAGGAATTACAAGAGCGAAGAAAAAAGCTATAATTTCCTTTTCAATGAATAGATTTTATCAAGGAGATTGGATTGATAGTATGGCTTCAAGATTTGTTGATGAACTTCCAGAAAAACATTTAGAAAAAAACTCCTTCTTTGATGAGGAAATTAATAATGATGATAATTTTGATTTTAATCAAGATTTTGAAATTGAGGAAGGTACAAGAAGTCCTGGATGGATAAGATATCAAAAGAGAATTAAATGAAAAATTACATAAAAGAATTAAGAAGTAAATTTAAGAAATATGAAATTGATGGATATGTGATTCCAAAAAATGATGATTATTTTACAGAATATTCAAAATTAAATCGATTAGAGGTAATCTCAAACTTTAGTGGATCTGCTGGCTTAGCCATAATTCTTAAAAATAAAAATTATTTGTTTACTGATGGCAGATATACAATTCAAAGTAAAATTGAGAGTGGAAAAGATTTTAAAATTTATGGATTTGAAAAATTAATAAATTGTAGTTTGTTTAAAAATCTTACACTTGGCATAGATCCAAAGTTATTTACCAACACTCAAATTAAAAATTATTTTTTAAAACACAATAAAATCAAATATATTGAAAAGAATCTAATTGATGAAATTAAAAAACAGAAAGAAAATACTACAATCCCATTTTTTTCTTTAGATAAAAATATTGTTGGTGAAAGTATTAATTCTAAATTAAATAAAATAACTAAATACTTAAAAAAAAATAAATCTGATTATATTTTTATTAGTGCGCCAGAAAATGTTGCGTGGACTTTAAATATACGAGGTGGAGATGGCCCTAACAGTCCAATTCCCAATTCAAGATTGATAGTAAGTAAATCAAAAAAAATACTACTTATAAGTAATCTTAAAAAGTGTAAGCAATTATTAGAAAATAAAATTATTACGAAAGACGAATTTTTAAATGTAAATACTTTACCAAGTAAAATACTACACCTTAAAGGAAAAAACTTTATTGTAGATGATAAATCTTGTTCAATATTTTATGAAAATTTAATTAAATCTAAATTTAAGATTATTAAAAGAGAAGATCCAATTTATCTTTTAAAAGCAATCAAAAATAAAACAGAAATTAAGAATATGATTAATGCTCATATCTCGGATGGAGTAGCATTAACTAAATTTTTATTTTGGATAAAAAAAATTAATAAAAAAAAAATTACAGAAGTAGAAGCAGCAAAGAAATTAGAAAATTTTAGAAAATTGAATAAAAACTTTCTCTATCCTAGTTTTGATACAATAGCGGGCTCAGGCAAAAATGGTGCAATTGTACATTACCGTGCAAAAAAAGAGAGATGCAGAACTATTAATAGAAATGATATTTTGCTATGTGACTCTGGTGGACAATATAAGTATGGGACAACTGATGTCACAAGAACAATATGTTTTTCTAAACAAAAAAATAGTATCAAAAATATTTTTACAAAAGTATTAAAGGGTCATATCGCTGTTGCTACGACTGATATTAATAGAGATGACACAGGTAAAAAAATTGACAAAAGAGCGAGAAAATTTTTAAATAAAAGTAACCTAGATTATGCGCATGGTACAGGACATGGTGTTGGTTTTTTTCTTAATGTTCATGAAGGACCTCAATCTATATCTAAAATAAATAAAGTAAAAATAAGAGAGGGTATGATTTTAAGCAATGAACCTGGGTACTATAAAACCAATGAATATGGAATTAGGATTGAAAATCTAGTTTATGTTAAAAAAATAAAAAAAAATTTGTCATTTCAAAATTTAACAATGGCACCTATAGAGAAAGATTTAATAAATTTTAATTTATTAACAATTGATGAGAAAAATTATCTGTTTAAATATCATTTAGAAGTTTATTCAAGTATATCAAAATATTTAAATCCAAAAGAGAAAAGCTGGTTAGCTACTCTGATTTAGCATTTTCAAAAATTCAGCTTGGTCAATTACTTTTATTTTTAGCTGTTTGGCATAATCTACTTTTTTTTTCGTTGGTTTTTCACCAATAATTAAAAAATTCAGTTTTTTTGATACACTGCTAATTGTTTTTCCAGAATTTTCCTCAATCAGAGATTTAACTTCTGCTCTACTTATTCCATTCAATTTTCCAGTAACTAAAAAAGTCTTATTATTTAACAGGCCATCATTTGAATTTTGAATAGCATTTTTGATTAACAAAACTTTTTCCAATTCGTTTAAAACTTTTATATTAGCTTCATTTGAAAAAAAACTTTTAATTGAACTTACTTGTGTTTCACCAATTCCATCAATATTTTGCATATCTTCATAATCAATTTGTTTAGACAAATTTTTAAATTTTGAAAACGATACAAAATGTTTAGACAACAATTTTGCATTTTCTAGACCTATATGTCTTATACCCAGAGAAAATATAAATCTTTCTAAAGAAATATTTTTTTTTTGATTAATTGAATACTTTAAATTTTGAACAGAAAGTTTGCCCCAGCCATCTAAATTTTCAATTTTTGAGAAATCTAAATTAAAAATATCTTGAGGATATTTTATTAATTTCAATTTCCAAAATTTTTCAACTATTTTTTTTCCAAATCCATCTATATTAAATGCTTCTTTTGAAACAAAATGTTTCAATTTTTCAATTGATATTTTATCACAATAATAACCTTCACTAGAACATCTCCTTACAGCATCAACTTTTTTTGTTACTTTGTTAAACTCTTTAATTGTTTCTGATCCACATGATGGACATTTTTTTGGAAAAATAAATTTTTTTAAATTTTTTGGTCTTTTTTGTTTATCTGCTGAAAGTATATGAGGTATTACATCACCAGCTCTCTCTATAACTACTGTATCGCCTATTCTAATATCTTTTCGGTTAATCTCATCTTCATTATGTAATGTTGCGTTTGAAACAGTAACTCCGCCAATATTAATTGGTTGAATTTTTGCAACTGGTGTTAAGGCGCCAGTCCTGCCTATCTGAATTTCTATATCTAAAATTTTAGAAACTGCTTTGTTAGATGAAAATTTATGTGCAATAGCCCACCTTGGAGCATTAGCAACATTACCCAATCTTCTTTGCATGGCAAAATCATTCACTTTGTAAACTATTCCGTCTATATCAAAATCTAAGTTTGCTCTTTTATTTTCAATTTCATTATAATTTTTAATTAAATTTTTAACTCCTGAAATTGATTTGTTTAATGGATTTGTTTTAAATCCCCATTCACTTAATTTTTTAATAAAATCAGATTGATTTTCTACTATTAAACCCTCTTCGTATCCAAAAGTGTATGCAATAAATTTTAAAGGTATTTTTTTTGTTTCATTTGGATTTTTTTGTCTTAATGATCCCGATGCTGCATTTCTAGGGTTAGCAAATTTTTCACTCATATTTTTAAAATCATTATTTTGAATAAAGACCTCTCCTCTAATATCTATTTCTTTGGGAAAATCTTTTGATGAAATTACTTTTGGAATGTCACTTATAGTTTTAAGATTTTCAGTGATGTCCTCTCCTTCTTTTCCATCTCCTCTAGACAAACCTCTAATAAGTGTTCCATTTGAATATGTCAAAGAAGCTGAAATTCCATCAATTTTTGGTTCAGCGCTATAAAAAATTTCAAAGTTACTTTTTTGAGATAAGAAATTTAATATTTTTTTTTCAAAATTTATCAAATCTTCTTCTGAAAACGCATTGGCTAGAGAAAGCATTGGTGCTCTATGTAGTACTTTTTTAAAGTTTTTTGAAGGTTTATAACCAACAATATTTGATGGAGAGTTTTTGGATTTAAGAAATTTGTAATTATTTTCTAAAAGTAAAATTTCTTTTTTAAGTGAATCGTATTCTTGGTCGGATACTATTGGATCACTTTTGTCATAATAAAATTTATTAAATTTACTTATTAATTTAATTTTTTCTTTATATTTTTTTTGAATTTCTTTTTTATTCATCTCAATCAAAAAGAGATTTTACTTTTTCAATAATTTTACTTTTTTTATTTTTCTTAACGTCTCTTTTTTTATTAATTTTATATTTTTCATTAAAAATAGCATAAGATTTTTCATACCAAGTAGATGATTGATAATTATATCCTAAAAGTTTTGCATATTTTTCAGCCTCATTTTTTAATCCTAATATATAATGAACTTCGACCAATCTATACAAGGCTTCTTCTACATATATAGTGGTATCATATTTATCTACAATTTCTCTGAATCTGTTAATTGCAGGTATCCATTTTTTTTTATCAACATAGTATCTTCCAACATACATCTCTTTTGCAGCAAGAATATCATTTATCAAATCAATTTTAAATTCAGCATCCAGTGCATATTCTGTATTTGGAAATTTATCTATTACTATGCCAAAAGTTTCTTTAGCGTTAATTATTGACTGAAGATCTTTCTTTTCATCCACAATTTGTTCATAATATGAAATAGCTAATAAATAATATACATAATTTAAATTTTCATGATTTGGATAGACTCTAATAAATCTCTCTAATTCAGCAATTGCGTCACCATAATAATCTTGAATGTAATATGAATATGCAGCCATTAATGCAGATTTAGGTGCCCAAATAGACTGTGGAAATAAAATTTCAGCTTCATTAAATTTTTTTGCAGCAAAAAGAACATCTCCTTTTTCAAGAGATTCCCTTCCCTCTTGATAGGCTTCTAGAACTTGCAACTCTAAACTTTTTTCCTTAATTAAATTTTCATTTTCAATTTTTTTTGAACAAGCTGTAATAATCAATATTATGCCCAATAAAAAAAATAACTTATTCATTATCATTAACAATTTATACTTATTAAATTGATTTTTTTAAAGAGATCTTTGTATCTAAGCTATAGATCTTAGCAAGTTTTTGTTAATTAAAGTGTGAGGTAGATTTTTTTCTTTTATCTCGATAATTGAAAAGTTATCTTTGTTTTGAAATAATTTTCGCAATAATTGATTTGTAAGATAATGACCACCCTGTGAACAAGTTACACTTGCTACAATTCTATAACCACTGGTATACAAATCACCAATACAATCTAAAATTTTATGGTTTACAAATTCTTTTTTATTTCTCAATCCTTCTGGGTTTAATATTTCGTTATTTTTTACAACCACTGCATTCTCTAAGCTGCCACCTTTCGCTAAACCCTTTTTTTTAATCATTTCTATATCTTCAAATAAACAATATGTTCTAGAATTATATATATCTGACAAGTCGTCTTCATAAACTTTAACTTTATTTTTCTGATCTCCAATAACTTCATTTTTATATTTTAACTGAAAATCTATTTCTAAATTTAAAGTTGAAGGTTTAATAGAAATAAATCTTTGCCCATCTGAAAATGTAATTTCTTTGTTAATTTTAATTATTTTAATTGGTGAGTCACTTACCTTGATTCCTGAAGATAATATCTTTTCAATAAATACTTTTGCTGATCCATCTAAAATTGGCACTTCCTCATTATCAATTTCAATTAAAGCATTATCAATTCCCAAACCAAATAATGCACCCATTAAATGTTCTATTGTTGAAACTTTTGCTCCAAATTCATTTTCGACTGTTGTGTTCAAAGATGTATTGCTTACATTCATAAAATTTGGATAAACTATATTGTTTTCTTTTAGATCTACCCTTTTAAATACAATTCCAAAATTAGGCTCAGCAGGCTTAATACACACCTTTACACTTAGTCCACTATGAAGAGCAATGCCGCTGAAGCTGACATTATTTTTGATTGTTTTTTGAGTTAAATAAGACACAGGTACTTTTAATTTGAATTTTTAGTTATTAAAAAACAACAAATGTTACCGGAAAAAACAAAATTAGCTAAATAGTTGAAAAAATTTTTCAAAAAAAGCTAATTTTTTTGTATTTTTTGGTACAAAAATAACTTCATTTTGATTTTGACCGCACAAAATCCTATAAGACATTTCTGATAGCTCAATGTCATTCTTAAAATTTTTTTTGACATAACTTCCATCTAAATATTTTGATATTTTAATTTGATAATTTTCTAAAATCTTATTTAGATCATAAATGATATCATTAGAAATAGATTTAAAATTAACTTCCAAAGCAAAGTTTTCACATTTTAAATTTTCTTCAAATAATAACTGAGCCTTACCATTAATAAAATATTTATTAACTATCATATGAATAATTTCTTGGTTGTGATAACTCTCTCTAAATAAATCCTTGGCTTCAACAAGTAAATTTTCTAAATATTCTTTTGTGACTGAAATATTGTAATTTTTTTTTTTAATTCCAATTTCTAGATTAAAAATTTTTTTATCTTCAAGTATAAGAAATATATTTTCTATAAATTTTCCACTTAATTTTTCAATTTTAAATATATTATCATCAAGAAATTTTTTTAATTCATCATGATTTTGATAGTTTGTTTCATTATTTAAAATAATTTCCTCTTCATATAAATTTTTTAAATTTTTTGTATCAAACAAATATATTCCATATTTATTTGGGGAAACACTTAAGTAACATTGTAATTCATTCTCTTTATCCATCTAAAACAATCTTATTTTCTAATCTTGCATCAATAATATTAAAATTTTCTCCATCATAATTTTTTAGAAAATTATACAAATTATCCAAAGTTTCTTGTGTTAAGTTATTTGGTAGTTTTAATAAAATATTGTCATGAAACTTTAGGTCCCATCTTTTTGATGAAAAAAAATATATATTTTTTATTTCATTATATGAAAATTTAGACCTATCTATAATTTTTTTAAATTGTAAAAATTCTTCAACCTTAGGTTTGCCAAAAACATATGGTAATTGATTGTAACCAGACTCAATTAGGGTTAATTTACCATTTGATCCAATGAGATAATTTTTACCATTATCATTTATTTTTGCAAAAAAATTAGTTTTATCAATTTTAATGTTTAATGTAGATGGATATTCTTTAAATACTATATAGCTCTCAATTAAAGAGTTTGAATTAATCAATTTTTCAATTTTTTTTTTATTGATAAAGAAAATATTTCCTAAATTCAAATTTTTCAACTTATTCAAAAGAATTTGATTATTTTTTTCATCTAATCCAAAAATATTTATATTTTCTATTTTTTTAAATTTATAATTATTAATTTTGTTGTTACCAATTGACGAAACAATTATTAATAAAAAAAAATAAATTAGAATTTTTTTATTTTTTCTTTGATGCATCTTTCAACATCCATTCAATTAATTTTAAAAAGCTTATACCTTTGTATAATGCTATTTCTGGCACTAATGATAATTTGGTCATTCCTGGCTGTGTATTAAGTTCTAGTAAATAAAAATTTCCATTGAAAAATTTAAAATCTGACCTGGTTACTCCTCTGCAGCCAATAATTTTATGAGCTTTATAAGCTATATCCATTACCTTATTAAACTTTGATTTAGGTAAATCTACAGGGATAATATGTTGTGTTTTAGATTTTGAGTCATATTTTGCTTGGTAATCATAAAATTTTCTTTTGGGTTTGAGTTCAATTGCTCCTAATTTTTTATCACCCATAATCGCAACTTGTATTTCTCTTCCTCCAATAAATTCTTCAATTAATACTTTTTTATAAACTTTCAGTTTGTAAAGAATCTTATCTAAAGTCTTTTTACTGCTTATATAGACATTTACACTTGAGCCTTCATTCAAAGGTTTAATTACAACTGGAAAACTTAAGTTTTTGTTGATTTTCTTTATTAAATTAGATTTTGCAATATCATAAGAATATGTAAAAAATTTTGGGGTTTTAATTTTATTTTTAATAAATAATTTTTTTGAAATTTCTTTATCCATAGCTATTGAAGATGCTATTACACCAGAATGAGTATATGGAATTTTAAATTTATCTAATATAGTTTGAATATATCCATCCTCTCCAAATTGACCATGTAAAGCATTAAAGATCACCTTGGGCTTAAATATTTTTATATTTTTTTCTAAATTATTATCTGGTTCAGAAATTTTTACTCTATAACCATTTTTTTTTAATTCTTTAAAAACTTGATTTCCTGTATCAAGACTAATTAATCTCTCTTTAGAAATTCCACCTGATAGTATAAGTACTTTTTTTTTCAATTTATTCTAAAATTTTTATTTCTGTTTCTAATTTAATACCTGTTTTTTTAAAGACACTATCAGATACAAAATTTATTAATTTTTTCATATCTTCAAACTTAGCATTACCTTTGTTTACAAAAAAATTACAGTGTTTTTCAGAAATTGAGGCATCCCCAAATGATTTTTCAAGTGGTACAGACTCTTTAATTAATTGCCAAACTTTCTTATTTGATTGATTTATAGGGTTTTTAAATGTGCTTCCACTAGTTTTGATTCTAGTTGGTTGAGCTTTTTCTTTTTTTTCTTTCATTATTTTCATTTCGTTCTGAATTAAATCTTTATTTTTTTTAAACCCTTTGAAAGAAGCACTCAAAAAAATAAGCTCATCTGACAAACTACTGTCTCTATATTTGAAATTTATTTCCTTTGCCGGGATAGTTATAACTTTTCCGAATTTATCTATTGCCTGAATAGAAACTAAAATATCTTTAAACTCCCTTTCAAAACAACCTGCATTCATTTTGATTCCACCTCCAACAGTTCCAGGTATACAAGATAAAAACTCAAAACCTCCTAAACTGTTATCCATTGCAAAATCAGATAATGATTTATCAGTAACAGCACTTCCTGCTATTATGATTTCATTATTAAACAAAGAAATATTGTTAAAATTTTTTGAAAGCTTAATTACAACACCATTAAATTGTTTATCAGAAATTAATGTATTTGAACCTGCCCCTAACACAAATATCTTTTCGTGATTTTGGATTTTTTTAAGAAATTTTATTAATTCTTTTAAATTATCTGCTTTATAAAAAGCTTTGGTTTTACCTCCTATGTTAAACCAATTTTTTTTTTTAAGATCATAATCTAATTTTAAATTATTATTAAATTCAGGAATTAACTCTTTTAAATCAATTTTCATGATAACAATTTTGGTAATTCTCGCATCCAACTTGAAATAGTCCCTGCGCCCATTCCTATAACTATTTTTTTTCCATATATGTTTGCTTTAATAAATTTTGCTAATTGAAATTTATCATCTACTAAAAATAGCTGAACTCTAGAGTATTTAATAATCTCTCTCGCAAAATTTATATAACTAAATCCAAGCTTTAATTTTTCTCCAGCAGTATAAATTGGAAACAAAATTACTTTATCTGCATTTTTAAAAGCAAAAGTAAATTCTTTTTTTAAATCTTTTAGTCTTGATATTCTATGTGGTTGGAAAATACATATCTTCTCATAATCTTTATAAACTTTTTTTACACCATCCAGTACTTCTTTGATTTCAGTAGGATGGTGGGCATAATCATCATAAAAATCTACATTATTAAAATTGAAAATTTTATTAAATCTTCTTTGAACTCCTTTAAAATTTTTAAGTCCTTTTTTAATATTTTTGATTGGAAGACCTACTGTTAACGCTAATGCTGCTGCAGCTACAGAATTCTTAATATTATGTATTCCTAATAAAGGAATTTTAAATTTTTTAATCAATTGATTTTTTTTGTTAGGTAATTTTATATTTAAGTCAAACTCAGAATACTCTTTTAATTGTTTTATATTTTTAATACAAAAATTTGATTTTGTATCTAAGCCATATGTATAAAAGTTTTTGTTTTTAATACTTTTAATTAAATTTTTGTTATTTTTATCATCTAAACAAATAAATGATTTTCCAAATGAAGGAACCTTGTTTACAAAATTTTCAAAATATTTATTTAGTTTATCCATAGTGCCATAATAATCCATATGCTCTCGATCTATATTAGTGATGATTGAATATGTAGGAGGTATAAAAACAAAACTTCCATCAGACTCGTCTGCCTCTAATATAGACCAATCACTTTTTCCAAGCTTTGCAGAATTATTTATTGAGTTTATGACTCCACCATTGATTATTGTAGGATCAATTTTTGTCTCTTGAAATATAGAAGCTATCAATGATGTTGTTGTAGTTTTGCCGTGCGAACCAACAACTACAATATTCTTTGTTAAAGAGACAATGTTGGCTAACATTTCGCCTCTTTTATAAATTGGTAATTGCTTTATTTTTGCCGCAAGAAGCTCAGGATTATTTTTTTTAATAGCTGAAGATATGACTAGGATAGTACCCTTTTCTATATTTTGTTTCTTATGTCCAATGAAAACTTTTATTTTTTCTTTTCTTAATCTTTCAATATTTTTATTATTTGCTATATCGCTTCCTTGAACTTTAAAACCTTTACCTTTCATTATTAGTGCTAAGCCACTCATACCTATTCCACCTATTCCAACGAAATGTATCAGTTCTGTTTTTGCTAATTTAATTTTCATTAATAATTTTTAATATTTTTTGATTAACATTATTCCATGTATTTTGATAATTTAATTTCTGTAAATTGTTTTTTTTTGTCGTGTAATCTTGACTTTTATTTATCAATTCCATTAAAAATTTCTCAAATTTTTGGTCATCAAAATTCTTTTGATCAATTATCCAACAACAATCCTGTTCCTTGTAGTATTTAGCATTTTCATACTGATGATTATCTTTTGATGACGGAAGTGGTATTGCTACAAATGGAATATTCAATATAGATAGTTCAGCTAAACTAGACGCGCCCGCTCTTGTTATACATAAATCTCCCTGTTTTAAAACTTCATTAAGATTGTGATCAAAACTAAAAACAGTACTTTCAATATTATTTTGAGAGTAAAAATTTTTTAAAAAATTAATATTTTTCTCACTAGTTTGATGAATAATTTTTATAGAAACCTGTTTTGCTATACTCGCAAAAGATTTATTTAAGAGCTCGTCAAAGATTTTTGCACCTTGACTACCCCCTATTATTATAATTGTGAATAAATTATCATTATTTTGATACCCACTGGTTTCATAATATTCTTTTCTTATAAGAGGTTTAATAGTAGTTAATTTGTGATTAATTCCAGATGGTAAATTAATTAAATTCTTTGAATAACATATTAGTTTTCTTGAAAAATTTAAAAAAAATTTATTTGCTCTTCCAAGAACCATATTTGGTTCAATTAAAAAAATATTAATGCTCAATATTTTTGCTGCTAAACATAGTGGTAAAGACATATAGCCACCTGTAGAAATTAAAATTGAAATATTATTTTTTTTTAAAAGAAAAAAAGATTTAATAGTTAGAAATAATATTTTTAAAAATGAAAAAGGAAGTAAAAAATAATTATTTAATTTTGGAGTGTTGATTACAAATGCTTTATAATTCTTATCTAAATATGCAAGACCTCTTTTATCAGAAGAAATCAAGGTTTCATGAGTATTCTTTAAATGATTATAAATTGTAATTGCTGGTATTACGTGACCTCCAGATCCACCTGTGGAAATTAAGACTTTTGTTTTCATTTATTAAGTTATTTTTCTTTTTGTTAAATTTAAAATTATACCAGCTAATATTGATGTACTTATTATTGATGAACCACCATAACTTAAAAAAGGTAAAGTCATTCCAGTGGTTGGAAATAATCTTATATTAACTCCAATATGAATTGTGGCCTGCATTAATATTAAACTAACAGATCCGATTAAAATAAGTTTAGCTTTATCATTTGTCTCAAAATTTATTTTTTTAAAAACCATATAAATTAAGATCAAAAACAATAATAATATTAACATTATGGCAACAACACCAAACTCCTCAGAAATTACTGAAATAATGTAATCAGTGTGGGCTTCTGGAACTCTATTTTTAAGAACTCCTTCACCTATACCTTTTCCAAAAAAACCTCCACTTGTAATTGACTCTATTGCTTTATCAGATTGAAAATTATGAGTACCTGTTTCTCTATTAAAAAAAGAAAAAATTCGTCCTTGGATATAATCAAATTTAGGAACAAAAATAATAAGATAAGCAAGCAAAGATGCACCAGCAATAAATATTGCTAAAAGAATATATATATTAATGCCTGATGTGAAAATAAGAGCTGCCCAACAAAATACTACTAATAAAGTTTGGCCAATATCTGGTTGGGCTATTAAAAGTAAAGAAATAATTGATATTAAAATAATAGATATCAAATACTTAAATAAAATATTTAATTTAATATCACAAAAAATAGTTGCTAAAATTATTACCAAAAATGGTTTTAAAACCTCTATGGGCTGAAATCTTGGTAAAATAAATAAGTCTATCCATCTTTTAGATCCTTTAACCTCAATACCAATGAATGGCACTAAAAATAAAGAAATAAGTGAAATAAAAAAAAGAAAAATAGAGTATTTATATAATTGATCGGAATTTAATGAGGAAAATATAAAAATAAGAGATATTCCAATTAACACATAAATCAAATGTTTAAAAAAGAAGAAATAACTGTTGGTATCTAACTTATCAGAGGCTATTAGAGAAGTTGATACTAAAGAAAAAAATAATCCAATAACAAACAATAAACTTATTAGAAAAAAAATAGATTTATCTATATTTTTCCACCATTGATAATAAAATTTGTATACAATACTATCGCTTTGCATTTTTATACTTTTTAATTATTTGATTAAAATAATGCCCTCTGTCTTCAAAATTTTTAAAACTATCAAATGAAGCTCCAGCTGGACTGAAAAAGATAATATTTTTTTTAGGTTGTTGGGTATTAATTTCTGAAAAAATAACTTTTAGAGTTTCTTCTAAATTTTTAAAATTTTTAATTCTTAATCTATTATTTAAAATTTTTATAAATTCTCTATGATGTGATCCAAAGATATAAGCTTTAATATTTTTACACTTTATTTTTGAAAGTTTAAATTTATCTCCCTTTTTGGGAATTCCTCCTAAGATCCAATATGTATCATTTAAATTTTTTAAGATATTTTCCGAGGAAGCAAAGCTTGTAGATTTAGAGTCGTTAATTATTGTAAGATTTTTTTTATCAAATATAATTTGTTGTCTGAAATCTAGGCCTTTAAATTTATTAATGGTTTTAATTAATTTTTTGTAATTAAGTTTTAATCTTGAAGCAATTTTTAATATAAATGATAAATTTTCTTTATTGCCATCAGATAAAAAATATTTATTAGTAATTTTATTAAACTTTTTATCTATACTAGAAGTCTGCACTCTGTAGATTTTTGAACTATATTTATTTTTATTTAATTTTTTAGTTATAAATTCATCCTCTTTTTTAACGTATGCAAAAGATCCTCTTATTTGAGATTTTAATAGTTTAAATTTTGCATTTACATAATTCTTTAAACTTTTATGTCTTTCAATGTGATCTGCAGTTATATTTAAAATTATCGCATATTTTGATCTAAATACACTGCTGTAATCTAGCTGATATGAAGAAGCCTCTATTACAAAGATTGTTTTTTTTGTAATATTTTTTTCTGATAATGCTGGATTACCTATATTTCCAATAAGTCTTGAGTCTCTTTTTTGATCGATTAAAGCATCATGTAAAATTTTTGCAGTTGTAGATTTACCATTAGTTCCCGTAATAGTAATACTTTCATTGTTATAAAATGAAAACAACACATCAAGGTCGGTATGAATTTTTTTAAAATTTTTCTTTAAAAATTTTGATAATTTACAATTTGAGATATCAATTCCAGGACTAATAATAATTCTATCAAAATTTATTTTTTGAATTTGTTCAAATCTAATTAATTTTTTTTTATATCTTAAATTAATTTTTTTATTGTCATCAAATAAATAAACATCAGACTTGTTTTTTAAAAACTTGTAAGATGAAATGCCGCTCTTTCCTAAACCATAAACTAATATTTTTTTTCTTAAAAAAATATTGTTAAACATTTTCATTATCTTAATTTTAAGGTAGCCAAACCAATCATTGCTAAAATTATTGAGATAATCCAAAACCTAATCACAACTGTAGACTCCGGCCATCCTTTTTTCTCAAAATGATGATGAATGGGTGCCATTTTAAAAATTCTTTTGCCTGTAAGTTTAAATGAAATTACCTGAACCATTACTGAAACTGCCTCTAGTACAAAAAGACCACCAGTAATAGCTAAAACAATTTCATGCTTTGTGATAATTCCTACTGCACCTAAAGATCCTCCAAGAGATAATGAGCCTGTGTCACCCATAAAAATTTTAGCAGGTGGAGCATTAAACCATAAAAATCCTAAACAAGAGCCAATAATTGCCCCACAAAAGATTGATACTTCTCCTGTTCCTTCTATGTAGGGAATTTGTAAATAATTTGAAAATACTATGTTTCCAGTAACATAACTTATAAAAGCAAAACATGCCGCAACTAATATTACAGGCACTGTTGCTAGACCATCTAATCCATCTGTAAGGTTAACAGCATTTGACGAACCAATAATTACAAATATTGCAAATGGTATAAAAAACCATCCAAGGTTTATAATTAAATTTTTAAAGAATGGAAAATATAAATTATTTAAATCTTGATAATCGTTTAAATAAACAAAAAAACTTACACCAATAATTGCTAAAATTATTTGTGAAGTTATTTTGAACTTTGAAGAAATTCCTGATGAGTTGCTATATTTAATCTTTTTAAAGTCATCATATGCTCCCAACAAACCAAAAGTAATTGCTATGTAGATACAAAATAAAATATTAATATTTGATAAATCTGCCCAAAATATTACTGATACCAATAAGCCGAATAAAATTATTAAACCTCCCATTGTTGGTGTACCAATTTTTTTAACTATATGATCTTCAGGTCCATCGTCCCGGATTGGATTTAAAATTTTTTGTTTTGAAAAAAATTTAATAAAAGGACCTCCAATAATCAGCACAATAACCAATGAGGTAAAAAAAGATAAACCTGTTCTAAAAGTTAAATATTTAAATACATTTAAAAAACTAAAAGTATCAACAAAGTTTAATAAAAATTGATAAAGCACTAATGTAATCCTTTCAGATCTTTTACTATGTCATTGAATCCTGTCGCAAGTGAGGCTTTAATCATTAAATAATCATTATTATTTAAATCATTTCTAATCAATTCAATAATTTGAGAATTGTTTAATAAAATCCTGCCCTTTTTAGCTTTTGAGATATTTTCAAATATAATTGAAGCCAATTTTCCTTTAACAAATACCTTATCTATCTTGGTTTGATTAATTATTGGAGCAATAGATTTATGAAGTTTTTTAGAGTGACTACCCAGCTCTAACATGTCACCAATTAATATATATTTATTTGATTTTTTTGAGTTTATTTTATCAAAATTTTTTATTGCTGATTTTAATGATAGAGGATTTGAATTATAACTTTGATCAATTAAATTAATTTTTTTATTATCAATTTTTAATTCACAATGATCTCCCCTTCCTCCTGGAATTTTGAAATTGAGAAAAATATTTTCATTAAGTTTAAATATATTTTTATAAATACTAATAACTGCTAAAGCAGAAAGTGTATTGTATATATTGTTTTGAAAATCGTTAGATAATGTGAAATACTTTTTTTTATTATTTGATCTAACAATAATTCTAAATTTTTTTGCAAAGTTCTTTATATTAATTAATTTAATATCTGCTTTCCGACTTTTAATACCAAAAGAAACAACTTTAATTTTATTTTCTTTGGCAATTTTTTTATGCAATTGAAAAAAGTTATCGTCTGCATTTAATACAACATAACCATAAGGTTTTATGTTGTTAATAATTTCAGATTTTGCCAAAGCAATCTGTTTAATATTTTTAAAATTTTTAGCATGTGCATAATTTATATTTGTTATTACTCCAACATCTGGTGCTATTACTTTTGATAAATAATCAATTTCACCTTTTTTATCCATTCCAACTTCCAAAATTCCAAATTGATCATTTTGGTTTAAATTAAAAAGACTCAAAGGGACTCCAAATTTATTATTATAAGATTTTGGAGAAATACTCACTTTCGAAATTTTACTTAATACATTGCCCAGCAATTCTTTAAGTGTAGTTTTGCCACAACTACCTGTAATAGCTATAATATTTGTATCAATACTTTTTCTAAAATTTTTTGAAATATTTGTTAGGAATTTTAAAGTATTTTTCACTTTAATCTGACGACTTTTATTTAATTTATTTTGAATTTTGTTTACTACAGCTAACGATGCTTTTCTTTTGAATGATTGTGCAACATATTTATTACCATCATTTTTTTTACCTCTAATTGCAAAAAAAATATCGTTTTTAGTAACTTCTTGAGAATTAATTCTTGCCGTTTTTAAAGATGTGGATGGAGATAATTTTTTAATTTTAACTGCCTCTTTAATCACATTTAATTTTAAATTATTCGATAAAGTATTATTTTTATTCTTAATAGCGTTTAGAATTACTTTTCTATCTGAAAAGAAAATTTTCTTATTTCCAATATCTTGAATTTTCTCATGGCCTTTTCCAGCAACTAACAAAATATCACCTGAATTCAAATCATGAATGGCTAGTTTTATTGCTATTGCTCTATTAGAAATTTCGATAATTCTTTTTTTTTTAATACCTTTTTTTATATCTCTTATTATTTTTTGAGGATTTTCAAATCTAGGGTTATCATTTGTAAGAATGATACTATCTGCAAAACTACTGGCTATTTTTCCCATTTTTGATCTTTTATTTTGATCTCTATTTCCGCCACAACCGAATAGCACTGTTATTGCTTTATTAGGAAATTGTTCTCTTAGGTTTAAAAGACACGTTTTTAAAGCATCAGGCGTATGAGCATAATCCAGAATTACTTTTGATTGATTTTTAATTTTACCAATTTTTTCAAACCTTCCCTCAATTGGTTTTAATTTTGGAATTGTATTTAAAATTTTATCTAAACTAATACCGCTATATTTTGCTGCAATTATTGCCATTAAAACATTTTTTAATTGAATTTTTCCAATTAAATTTAAATTTATATCTCTTATAGAGCTATTTAATTTAATTCTAAGAAATTGACCCTCTCCTTTAAAGTTATGAGATAAAAGCTTTAGATTATTTTTCTCATCATTAAGTGTATGCAATTTTAATTTCTTATTAATTGCAATTTTTTTTATGTTTTTAAACTCCGGTATTAATTGATCTGTAATTACATTGCCTCTTTTTTGGATTAGATTTTCAAATAAATACAGTTTAGCTTTTAAATAATTTTTTAAATTTACATGATAATCAAGATGATCCTGGGATAAATTAGTAAATATACCCGAATTAAACTTTAAACCATCTAATCTATTTTGTTTTAAACCATGACTTGAGGCTTCCATAATTACATGATCTATTTTTTGAGTTTTTAATTTACTCAAAATTTTAGCCAATTTAATTGGATCTATTGTGGTATTAGATAAATTCAAATTAATTCTTTTTGATTTAACACCTAATGTACCGATTGAAGCAACCCTTTTATTATTTAATTTTAATATTTGATAATAAAAATCAGCAACTGAAGATTTTCCATTTGTGCCTGTAACTGCAATTAAATTTTTTGGTTTTTTATTATAAATTTTAAAAGCAGTTTCAGCTAATAATTTTCTTATATTTTTTGTATGAATATATAAAATTCCATTTTGGAATTGATTTACTTTTTTTTCAGTTACGATAATTTTAGATCCTTTTTTAATCGCTTTAGGTATAAATTTATTACCATCAATAGTATTTCCTTTGATTGCAAAAAAAATATTATTTTTTTTAATACTCTTAGTATCAAATGAAATTCCTGAAAAAGAAAAATTTCTAAAATTTTCATTAATGTTATGAAAGTAGTCTCCTAGAAGCATAATTAATTAACCTCTATATATTTTGTGGCTAAAATAGGCCCAATTTTATCTATAACTTTTCCAGCTACCTCTACTGAGGTCCAGCCAGCAGTATTATAAAGTGTACCCTTCCACCCTCCTTTTCGATGTCTATACTTATAATAATAATCTTCAGATTTTTTTGGAGTATCTAGCATTACAATAAAAACAAATTGTGGATTTGATGTGGGAAAAATGGAAGCAAAAGTATTTATTTTTGCCTCAGAATATGCCCCTCCCTCAGGTTGGTCAGCAGTTCCTGTTTTTCCACCAATTTCATAATTTTGAACATCTGCAAATTTAGCTGTCCCTTCCTCAGTATTTACAATTTTTCTTAATGCGCTAACAACTTGTTCTGAAATTCCCCTGTTTAATATTCTTTTATTTTTTTTATTAAAATTATTTTCTTTATAAATTAATGTTGGCTTAATTTCATAACCTCCATTTGATAAAATAGAATAACCTTTCGCTAATTGAAGAATTGTAGTTGCTATTCCATGCCCAAAAGAAGCTGTAGCCAATCTACATTTTCCAAATTCATAATTTTTTTGAGGAGCAACTTCCTCAATATCAAAATCTATATCACTTAACACACCAACTTTTTCTAAAAATAATTTAAATTTTTCTGAGCCAACTTTTTGGGCAATTTTTACTGATCCTATATTTCCAGATCTAACTAGAATTTGCTCTGCAGTTAAATCTGATGGTATTTCATTGTCGTACTCACCTATTCTGTATTTGTCACATTTAATTGATTTGGGTAAATTTAAAAATTCTGTTTCAGGTTCTATTAATTTTTCGTTAAGAGCATTTGCATATGTAAAGGCTTTAAATACAGATCCAAGTTCATATGTTCCTTTAGTTACCCTGTTAATATAATTTACATCTGTAATATTTTGTCTTTCATTTGGATTGAAATCAGGCAAAGAAACTAAAGATAAAATATTACCATTATTAACATCCATTAAAATGGCAGCACTACCTTTGCTTTTAAAAATTTCCTGATATTTAATTAATTCTTTTCTAATTAAAAATTGAATATCTTTATCTAAGGTAAGTTTAATTGACTGTTTTGATTTTCTAAGTTCATCATTTAACGATTTTTCTAATCCAGAAATACCATTATTGTCATCATCTATCTGACCTAAAACATGACTAAAAAGATTTTTTTGTGGATACATTCTTAAAACTCTTTCCTCTGGAACTAAAGATTTGTCTCCTAATTTCATTATTTTTTCATAATTTTCCTCTGAAATTTTCTTCTCTAAATAAAAAAATTTCTTAGTTTTTATTTTTTTTTTAATTTCATCAAAATTTTTATCAGGAAAAATAATATTTAAACTTAGAAGTAATTTTTTTTCATTAATTATATCTGAAGTTTTTAAACCAATATCAATCGATTTAACTGTCTTAGCTAAATAATTTCCATTAATATCTATGATGTCTGCTCGATAAAGCTGATTTTTAGATTCAGGAAGATTGTTGATGTTTTCTAATTTACTCTTTCGTGAACCTAAGTGAACTAGGTGTATTGTGTAAATTAAATATATGATAAAAAAAACAAAGAAAATAAAAGCTACACGATTAAATTGAATATTTAATCCATTTTCTTTTTTCTTAAATGTAAAATCACTTTTATAATCCTCTATAGTTAATTTCGATTTATTATCTTTCATTACTCTTTAATAATTTTAAAATTTTGGATTTTATTTACATCATTTGAAATATTGTAGACACTTATGTCGTTTATATTTTTTTGAATTAACTCATCCTCAAAATACTGAGACTGATATTCAAGTAACCTTTCTGAGGAACTTAAATAATCATACTCCAAGGATACATTTTCAAATTCAGTCTTTAAAATTCTAATATTCTCTTTTGCTGTAAATATTTCATCTTCAATCTGTTTAGTCGTATTTTTTATTATTGCAGTTGAGAGAACTAAAAAAAAAATCGCTATTGCTAAAGCAAACTTTTTCATAGTTTGTCTCCATAATTTTCAATTTCAAAATAATTTCTGAATTGCTCCTCTATATCGGTATCAAAATTATAAAAATCTTTTTTTTTTATCGCATATCTAAATTTAGCAGATCTAGATGGTGGATTTTCATTTACCTCCTCATCTGAAGGTTTTATTGGCTTTTTTTGAATTAAGTTAAAAAGTGTATCTACTTGTTCAATAACTGGGCTATATCGTGAAATACTTTTATTTTCAGATAGACTTTTAAAAAAATATTTTACTATTTTATCCTCTAAAGAGTTAAATGTAACTACCCCCAAAACACCACCTTTTTTTAAAACTTTAGAGGCATTAATAAGTCCAAAAATTAACTCACTTATTTCTTTATTTACAAATATTCTAAGGGCCTGAAAAACCTTGGTCGCATTATTAACTTTAAAATTTTTTCTTTTTTTTGATTTATCAATAATTTCAACTAAAGATGTGGTGTCGATTTTATTTTTAGATCTTTCTTTTATAATATTACGAGCAATGTATTTTGCTTCTTTTTCATCTCCAAAAAATTTAAAAATTTTTTCTAATTCTTTTCCGTCTAGTTTATTAATTGCATCTTCTGCTGAAAAAGTATTTAATCCCAGTTGCATATTTAATTTACCGCTGGCATCGAATGACAACCCTTTTTTTGGATCTTTTATTTGAGCATAAGAGTATCCAAGATCAAAAATTACACCTCTTATATTTTCATTTTTAAGCTTTAAATTACTTAATTGACTAAATTTTATATTTTTAAAAATAAATCTATCTTCAAAGTTTTCTTTTAATTGATTGGCGATTTTTTCACTCTCTATGTCTCTATCAATAGCTATTACTCTTGTATTTTTAAAATCTAAAATTTTTTTGGAATAACCACCTTGGCCGAAGGTACAATCAATAAATGTGCCACCATGTTGAGGGGAAATAACGCTAATAATTTCTTTTAGCAGTACCGGATAATGCTTTTGCATTTTCGGTACTATGGTGGCGTCCATTTATCTCTTGGAAGACCATTAATTTTTTTGTCTTCTTAAGAATGCTGGTATCTCAAGATCATCTTCTTCCTCTTCATTTGAAGTCAATAAATCTTCAGGGCTTGAATTATCAGATTCTGAACTAAATAAATCTGGTGCATCTGAGTCAACTCCGAATTCTTTTAAATCATTAGAGATTTCTTCTTCGTTGTTAATATCTTGATGATCTTCATGGGGAGTTTCCATAGCCTCTTGTGCAAAAGATTTTTCCATTTCATTAACTGAATTATCTTCAACTATACTTTCACTTTCCATGCTAGTATTTTGAACAACTTCCTCATTCATCATTTGATTGTGAGAACTTTCAGTTTGTTGTTCTTGGATAATCTCATTTTCAAGCTTTAAAGCATTCGCACCATGTGTAATGGGATTTGATGCTGTTGTATTTGAAAAATTAAAAGATTGAGATGATCCCATGTTTGAAAAATCAGAGTAACCTGGATTACGGTTTTGAATTCTATGAACCATATTTACAACAGATTTTGATTCTGGCTGTTGCCCATCTAAAGAGGTAGCAACAATTGAAACTCTCATTTTTCCATCTAGCTCCGTATCAGTGATTGCACCAATAATTAACTCCGCTTCAGGATCAACTTCAGCTCTTACTTTATTTACAGCTTCATCAACTTCAAAAAGTTTAAGATCTTTACCACCAGTAATATTTACCAATAAACCTTTTGCACCTTTTAAAGTATAGTCGTCTATTAGTGGATTGCTGATTGCCATCTCTGCAGCTTTTAGAGCTCTACCTTCTCCTTCAGCTTCTCCAGTTCCCATCATAGCTTTACCCATTGCTGCCATTACAGTTTCAACATCAGCAAAATCTAAGTTGATCAAACCGGGTCTAACCATCAAATCAGTTATACTTTGAACACCATGCATCAAAACATTATTTGAAAGGTTAAATGACTCTTCAAAAGTTGTCTGTTCGTTAGCTATTTTAAATAAGTTTTGGTTAGGAATAACAATTATTGTATCAACATGTTTTCTTAACTCTTCTAAACCTTGTTGTGCTCTTCTCATTCTAGAGGGGCCTTCATATAAAAACGGAAGAGTCACAACACCTACAGTTAAGATATTTAATTCTTTAGCAGCCCTTGCGATGACATGAGCAGCACCAGTGCCCGTTCCACCACCCATACCAGCTGCAATAAAAACCATATTTGCACCTTGAAGTGTATTTACAATTTCATTTAAAGATTCATCAGCAGCAGCCTGACCAATATCAAGTTTTGCACCTGCTCCTAAACCTTTTGTTAAATTTAAACCAATTTGAATTCTTGTTTTTGCTTTACTAAGCTTCAAATCTTGAGCATCAGTATTTACTGCAATAAATTCTACTCCTTGTAGATTATTTTCTATCATTTCGTTAATTGCATTTCCGCCAGCTCCACCAACTCCTAAAACTAGTAGTCGTGGCTGTAGCTCTTTTATCTCTGGTGCTTTAAAGTTAATTGTCATCTTTTATCCCCTATTGTTTGTTATGTTGAAGCTCCCATTTAAGATTACCACGATTAATATTTGCTTTTTTTCTCGCTGTTATCTTAAATTTTTCAAATGCTGTTGGTTCCCATATTTGAAATGTTTGGCCTTGACCAACAAACAACATGCTATTTTTTATTTTTGCATGTTTTAATAATTTTGATGAAAGTGAAATTCTACCCTCACTATCAAATTGTAAATTTATACTTTCTGCTAATATTGATGTTGCAAAATAATCTCTTTTTTCCTCAAAGGGATTTAAAGAGTCAATTGCTGAAGAAATTTTTTCAATTCTATCTTGGGAACATGCTTCTATAGATGAGTTATTAAAGGACGGATAACAAATAACGCCATTGTAACCTAAGTTGGATAAATGTGACCTAAAACTAGCAGGCACAGATACTCTCCCTTTTTTGTCTAATTTGTTTTCGTATGTTGATAAAAACATAAAACATAAATTCCTTTATTCCCACATAAATGGGAATTTATGGGATATTATGGGTTTTACAACTAGACGTCAATACCTATTATTTTAGTACTGTTATCGTTTTAATAATAAAGAAAATAGACATTGGTACTTATAAAATGAGAACAAACTAAGAAACTTATAGAGATATTTTTATTTGAAGTGCCAGATAAACTATAAGCCGGGTTCTGTCATTTAAACTTATCATTTGTCTAGGCTTAAGATCACTCTTAAGCTCAAGCAACTAACCCTGATGACTAGCCAAGGACGGCTTTTAGTTTTTCAACAATGTCATCTCTACTTAGTCTTGCTCCCAGTGGGGTTTTCCAGCGTTCATTGTTACCAATAGAACCGGTGCGCTCTTACCACACCTTTTCACCCTTGCCATGTTATGGCGGTTTATTTTCTGTGGCACTATCCCTAGGGTTTCCCCCGCCAGGTATTACCTGGCACTGTGTCCTTGTAGAGCCCGGACTTTCCTCTTTAAAATAAATTAAAGCGATAAATCATTTATCTGGCAACTACAATTTATTACTTTAGTTTTTATTTTCAAGGAATATTATTTGAATTTTTTTGCTATATTTTTACTGATCAATAAACATTCTTCATCAATTTTTCCATTTACTAAATCCTGTCTAAATCTTCTTTGGAAAGCTTTTGTGAGTAATTTGATATTTTTGTTATCTTTATTTAATACCCTTAAATAACCAATTTTATATAAATTTTTAAGAAAATTAATTTCGTCATATTTATCAACTTTTATTTCTCTTGTTTTAAAAAGTTTTTTTTCATTTAAATCATGCCACAAACCAACTTTATTTTTTGATAAATATCTCCAAGGAAACTTTTCACCAGGGTCCTTTTTTCTAAAGGGAGCAATATCGGAATGTCCTAAAATAAATTTAATTTTAATTTTATATTTTTTAATTAAATATTTGCTTAGTTTAAGTACTGAGTGAATTTGTTTTTTTGAAAATTTTTTATACTTATTATCGTGCCCTGGATTGCTTATTTCTATACCAATAGAGTATTTATTAATTGATTTATAATTTTGCCAAGACGATATTCCAGCATGCCAACTTGTGTATAATTCTGGAACTAAAGTTATTACTTCTCCATTATTTTTTATAAAATAATGACTGCTAACATTTGATTTATCATCAGTAAGACGTTTAATTGCATCTTTTTCATTTTTCATTCCAGTGTAGTGAAAAATTATAAATTTAATTTGTTTAAATTTTCTTTTTTTTTCATCAAAATTAGGGGAATAATTCAAGGTTGTATTTATACTCATTTTGGATGTCAAATTTAGCTACTTTGTCGACATTTTATTGTCATTTTCATAAAATAATTGTTAATTTACATTTGATTTTTATATATTATACAGATGCTTATGTTTAGAAAATTAATTATAGTTCTTATCACAGTTTTAATTTCAGGATTTAATGCGAATGCTGGTTCTGATGGTGAACTGATTATAAAAAAAAATCAGCCTGCTGAAGTTAAAGACTGTTTTGAATCTATCAATCGAGCTACATTTGCTTTTAACCAAGCATTAGATGGAGCAATATTCAAACCTGTTGCAAGTGCATACAGAGTTTTGCCTTCTCCTGTAAAATCTGGAGTCAGCAACTCTCTAGAAAATTTATCAAATTTATTGACAATACCAAATAATGTACTTCAAGGTGAATTTAAAAAAGCAGGAATTAATTCAGGTAGATTTATTATTAACACAACTGTAGGAATTTTAGGTTTTATAAATGTTGCTGAATATTTAGGGTTCCCAGAATATGAAAAAGAGGATTACGGTCAATCACTTGCAACTATGGGGATAGGACCTGGTTGTTATTTGGTATTACCAGTTTTAGGACCTAGCACTTTAAGAGATACTACTGCCTCTGTAGTAAATTTTGTAGGAGGTGATGCTTGGTATAACGTAACTGTTAACAATGACACACAATACTTTAGTGATTTTGATTATTATGCTTCTAAACTTACTTCTGGAATAGATTTTAGAGCAAAGAATTTTGATGCTATTGAAAATTTAGAGCAAAACTCTATTGATTTTTATGCATCAGTAAAAAGTTTATATTTGCAAGATAGACAGCAAAAAATTCTAAATACAAATAAAGTTATTGAGACCCAAGACGATAGTGATTGGGAAGAAATAGAAACTCAGTAATTCAATATTAAAAAATGAATTTTAAAAAAATTCTAATTATAGTCTTTTTTTTAAATTCTATATTCACGAGTAGTTTTTCATTGGAACCAGATGTTTTTGTTCAATCAACAGTAAACAGAGCATCTCAGATATTATCCACAAATATATCAAAAGAAGAAAAAATAAATGAATTAAAATCTATAGCTAAGGAGACAGTTGATATTACAGGTGTTGGTTTTTACTCATTAGGATCAGCTAGAAAAAATTTAGATAATAAACAAAAAGAAAAATATTCAGAACTATTTGAAAAGTATTTTTTAAAAAGTTTTTCTAGCAGATTGGCCGAATATACAAACCCAGAAATTGAAGTCACAGGCAAAGAGGTATTAAATAAAAATTATACAATTGTAAATAGTATATTAATTGCTACATCTGAAAGACCTGAAGTAAAAATCGATTGGAGAATATATACAAAAAATCCAAACAATCCTTTAATACGTGATTTGATTATAGAGGGTCTTAGCTTAGCAAGAACACAAAAGGAAGAA
Organism: uncultured Pelagibacteraceae bacterium; assembly: GCA_902635515.1. GTDB lineage: Bacteria > Pseudomonadota > Alphaproteobacteria > Pelagibacterales > Pelagibacteraceae > Pelagibacter. The sequence goes on along the minus strand of CACPOD010000005.1, from coordinate 45,356 downwards.
TTTTCATCCATTTTGAACTCTAACAACGGAAATATAGATATTCTTTTTAAAACATTAGAAGAATTTTCTAACAACTAAATTTATTAAATATATATTTTTTTAAATATATAGAATGAAAACATATATAATACGTAAAAAGTAATTCTTGAAATTCAGAAAGTCTAATAAAATTTAAAGTAAAAAAATAATAAATATCTGCTTTATTTATTTTGATAGTGGTTTTATTATCAACTTCTATCCCCAAAAAATCAGCGGTTAAATCTGGAAGCAAAAAAATTATTAAAAATAAGCTAATTTTTTTCAAATGCTTAGATGGAAATATAAAGTAGGGGTAAAATTTATTTAACTTATGTAAGTAAGGTAATTTTATAATAACAAAAGACAACGCACACCAAATTGATAATAAAGACCTTGGTACTTGATCTAGTAAGTTTGATATGTTGTGTAAATTTGTTTCTTTTTGATTGTTGTGTGCAATAAAAAAATCGGGACTTGTCCATCTAAAAAAATGCTGGCCCCAAGATATTTCTTCAAAAAAATAATATAGAAGAAATACAAAATATAAAATAAAAATATAGTTTATTTTTTTTTTAAACTTATAAATTATTTTACTTTTTAAAATTTTATAAAAATAAAAAATCGAGATAGAAAGAAGTATAATCTGTAAAGTTTCAATAAAAGCATTTTCATCCCAGATTAAAGGGTTAAAACCTGTTTTTTTTTCATAAATTATATTGAATTTATCGGATAAAATTTCACCTGGACAATTTTTATGGAAACTAAAAGTCTCAAAACAAAAATTTGATAATTTTATGGAAAAATAATAAAAAAAACCTTCAGTTAATAAAAGTAGTGTAAGTAGAATAAGAGCAAAAAAACTAATTTTAAAGTACTTATCTGTCAAATACAACTTTCCTTGGTGGGCCCGCCAGGACTCGAACCTGGGACCAATACATTATGAGTGTACTGCTCTAACCAACTGAGCTACAGGCCCAAATTAATATCACCTGTATATTATTTTTAAAGCGTGATCAAGTTTTGTAAATTTAATTAAAAGGAAAACACATCCAACCAGTAATAATATATTTCACTCCTAACTTAATCACATCCCCATGATGTGAATGTGTCCATTCAGCAGGCCAAATTAATGTTTGGCCTTTTTTAGGCTGAAATGAAATATCAAAATGATTAAATTTAGTAGATCCACCAGAATTTTTCTCTAAATCATTTAAATAAGTCATCCAAGCAAAAACTCTATGCGAAGTGGAAGTGGATGACCTTTCAGTGTGAATTTTAGAAAAATGGTCTCCTGGTAAATATCTTTGGATATTAAAGCTAGGTATATCAAGTACACCAAAATTTTCCTCTACAAATGGCCATTGTTTTTTATAATCATTATAACAATTAAATAACTCTTTGAAATAAACATTAAATATTGAATAGTTTTTCTCAACTAAATCTATAGGATCAATAGTTAGATCTGTTGTTTTTTTTTCAGATAAATTTACTCCTTTATCTCTAACACCCTGGCTATGAAGATGCCTATTTGTTTCAAAAAAATCTATAATTTTTTCAAAAAGAACATCATTTGAAAGTTGCCAATAGCCTATGAAATTAATTTTATTTGTTTCTAAAGTTAATCTTTTCATGAAATTATTTTAAATCCTTCTTTTGAAAATCTTATCAAACCAGCAGATTTCTGAAGATAATCTAATCCTTGTTTATGGAAACCAAATTTAATTAATATTCTTGATAATCCTTTTAAAGCTATTTTGTTTTTTGGTTCAAATTCTACTACTTTATTATAGTATTTCTTTGACTCATCAAAAGATTTTAATCTTTCATAACATTGAGCAATATGGTTCAAGGTTCCTAAGTTTTTTGAATTTAATTGATGAGCTTTTTTAAAAAACTTTAAAGCTTCATTATAATTACCATTAAGTTGAAAAGTCACACCAAGATTGTGGTTAGAATTATAATAATTTTTATTTTGATCTATAGAAATCTTTAAATTTTTTTCTGCAAGTTTTAGGTTTCTTTCGTAAAGATATGAAGTTCCAAGTAAAAAAAAAGACATATGATCTCTCTGATGATCTTCCAAAATTATTTGATTTAATAGATCGATAACTTTTTTAAACGAATGTTTTTTAAATAATTCCTGTGCTTCTTTTTTTTTATTTAGAATTTCATCATTACTTAATTTATTCATAAAAAAGTATTAATATCTGAATTATGTTTCATTTTTAGTTTTTTTTAAAACAAAAATAAATACTAATTAAACATTTTAATTTTACTAATACTCCTATAATCATATCAGTAAATATGAAACTTATAATTAATTTTGTAAAAAAAAATATATATATAGTTGCTATATTTATAATTTTATCAGTATTTACTAATTTATTTTACAATATTTATTCGATTCAAATTAGGAAAGTTGATGAAAGAATGATGAGGACCTACGGTTTTGGTTGTGAAAAATGGTCTTATGGATTTATTAAAAAAATAAAAAATAATTACCTTGATGAAAAAAAAGTTTTTATTAAGAGTTTTGAGAGTATGCCACCAATAAAAACAATATTTGAGGATTTAAAAATAGACAATAAAAAAGAAAATTTAATTTTATTAAATTTAAAAAATAAAAACGATATAAAAAAAATTAATATTAATATTAAAGATTATGAACTGATTGAAAGTTTAAATAACTGTTATTTTTATAAAAAAAAATGAATGAAATTTTACTAATTTTTTTTCAAATAATATTATTTTTTATTTTTACATCCTTACCCGTTAATAGATTCTTAATTATAAAAAATAATAACTTTACTAATATAAATTTTATTGAATCTATAAGTCTTAACTCTTTGCTATTAATGTTTTTACTTCTTGTATGTTCTTTTTTAAAAATAAGCATTGAAAATATTTTCTTATTTATTTTTTGTTTGTATTTTATTTTTTTTATTTTTTGTATTAAGAATATTTTTGAAAAAAAATTCTCAATTTCATTATTAAATATAATATTTATTTTTTTTTTAATATGTATTTTTTTCAACACAGCTTATAAAGTAGAGTTGGGTTGGGATGGATTTTTATGGAAAGAAAAAGTAAATTTCTTCTTTAATGGAGGTTATTTTTTTGAAATAAATAATTATTCAGTTGAAAAAAATGTTTTTAATCATTACCCCCATTTAGGCTCATACATATGGGCTTTTTTTTGGAAAAACTCCTGGATGAAATATGAATATTTGGGAAGATTATTTTATGATTACATTTATATAGTTTCATTATTTGGGATCGCTTTCTCATTTAAAAAACTTCAAGAATTAAAAAAAGTATTGTTAATAGTGTTTCTATTTATGTGTACTTATGACGATAAGCTTGGAGGTTATCAAGACTATTTAATTTTTTCATTGATAACAATCTTTGCGACATTTTTAATTAATAACTATTACAATAAAATAAATGATAAATTATTCCACATATGTTTTGTTTTTACTGGAGTATTACTTCCATGGATAAAAAATGAGGGATTAATATATTCTATTTTTATAATTTTAATTTTTTTCTTCTATGAAAATAAAATAAAAACTAAAACTAAAAAAAAATTAAATAGTTACTTTCTAGTAATTATGGTCATTTTATCAATGGTTTTAAAATCTTATATTTTTCTTGTAATTCTAAAAGAGGATACAATACTACAGTTTGAAATTGATTATGAGTTTATTTTTAATATGGATTTTATTAGTTTTGTTAATAAAGTTTATTACATTTGTTATTACTCAATCAATAGTTTTTTTAAGTATCCTATTTGGTTAATTAATTTAATAGGTTTAATTATTTGTATCTATAATTTTAAAAAAATAAAACTTTTAAGAATTTTTTTTGTTTTTTTAATTTTAAATTTTATATTTATATTTGGAGTGTTTTTAACAACTCCTTATGATATTGAATGGTATTTAGCTGCAAGTTTAGATAGATTGCTGCTACAAACATCAGGGTTCTATATTTTGATGTTTTCAGTACTATTTAAAAATAAAATTGTAAAACTATAAAATTATTTGAATATAATAAATTAAATTATGTATAAAAAATTATCAGTTTTGATACCGGTATATAATGAAAAGGACACAATACAATCTTGTATCGAGTCTGTACTTAAAGCAGATATTAGAAATATGGATTTAGAAGTGATTGTTTCTGATAATAATTCGAATGATGGAACAATAAGTATTTTAAAACAAATTAAAAAAGAAAAGGTTAAAATACTTTATAAAGACAAAAACGAGGGAAAAGGTGCAAATATAAAAAATGCGCTTAAAGAAGCTTCTGGTGATATTATTTTATTTCAGGATGGGGACTTGGAATATTCTCCAAAGGATTATGGTGTGCTTTTAGAGCCTTTTTTTGATTATAATGCTGATGTTGTATACGGCTCAAGACTAACAAGGGCAAAAGCAACTAAAATTGTTGGTTTTCCAAACTATATTGCAAACTTGATAATTACATTCACAACAAATTTATTATATAATAAAATTTTTACAGATATATCAACAGGCTATAAAGTTTTTAAAAAAGAAGTAATCAAAAATCTTAACATAACCTCAAATGGTTTTGAAATAGAACCAGAAATAACAGCCAAATTATCAAGAAATAAAAAAATAAATATTTTTGAAGTTCCTGTTACAATTAATTCTAGAAATTATGGAGAAGGAAAAAAAGTGCAGTGGTATCATTTTTTCTCCTACATTTATCATCTTGTTAAATGGAGAATTATAAAATAAATTAATTTTACTGTTTGATACAAAATCCAAATGTGGTGGGCCGTGTTGGTTACGCTCCAACTACCCCTGCAATGTCAATGCAGTACTCTACTATTGAGCTAACGGCCCAAATTAACTTTCTAAAAAACTTTTTAGTTGTTTTGATCTACTAGGGTGTTTCAGCTTTCTAAGTGCCTTTGCCTCAATTTGTCTGATTCTCTCCCTTGTTACAGAAAACTGCAGCCCTACTTCCTCTAATGTATGATCAGTGTTCATTCCTACACCAAATCTCATTCTTAAAACTCTTTCCTCTCTAGGCGTAAGCGTAGATAAAATTTTAGTTGTAGCTTCACCTAAATTTGATTTAATAGCCTGTTCTAGTGGGGCTAAAGCTTTTGTATCCTCAATGAAATCTCCTAAACTACTATCTTCTTCATCTCCCACTGGTTTTTCTAACGAAACGGGTTCTTTAGAAATTTTTAGAACTTTTCGCACTTTATCCAATGGCATTCTTAATTTTTTAGCTAATTCCTCTGGAGTAGCTTCTCTACCAAATTCACTTAAAATTAATCTTTGAGTTCTAACTATCTTATTGATTGTTTCAATCATGTGTACAGGTATTCTAATTGTTCTTGCTTGGTCAGCAATTGATCTAGTAATCGCTTGTCTAATCCACCAAGTTGCATAAGTTGAAAATTTATAGCCTCTTCTATATTCAAACTTATCTACTGCTTTCATTAATCCGATATTTCCCTCCTGAATTAAATCTAGAAACTGTAGACCTCTATTTGTATATTTTTTAGCAATTGAAATAACTAACCTCAAGTTTGCTTCAACCATTTCTTTTTTTGCAATTCTTGACTCTTTTTCACCCTTTTGAATTCTGCTAACCAATTTTTTAAAATCAGTAACTGAAATTCCAAGTTTATGACTTATTTCAATTAATCTTTCCCGAATATTTTTAAACTCATCTTTATATTTGCTAAAAAATTGTTTCCATATTGAGTTTGTATCCAAAAACTTTCTGAGATTTGGATTAATTTCGTTTCCTACATAAAATTTAATAAACTCGTTCCTTGAAATTTTATGATCCATAGCAAGTCTTAAAAGATTTCCTTCCAATGAAATAATTTTTTTATTCTCTACATAATGTTTTTGAACTAAATCTTCCAAAACTGACGGGGATAATTGCAAAGATTTAATATTTTCCAAAATATCATTAACAATTTTTTCATATCCTTTCTCTTTTGCTGGAGAAAAATTTTGAGAATTTAAAATGCATTCAAGTTTTTCTTTTTGATATTTAATTAACTTAGAATACTCTTTTGTAAGCACGTTTATTGTTTTTAAAACTTTAGGTTTTATTTCAGTCTCCATTGCTGCTAAAGTTGGATTAAAATCATCATCCTCATCTGAAGAACCTTCCTCCTTATCTGACTCTCCTGCATTTTTTTGCTTAGCGCTTGGACCGGTTGACTCATCTTCCATATAATTTGTATCAATATCAATAATTTCTCTAACAAGAATTTCATCCTTATGTAACTGCTCATTCCATTCAAAAAATTGTTGAGCTGTAATTGGACTTTGAGAAAGTGCAATTAACATTACATCTTTTCCAGCTTCTATTCTTTTAGCAATTGCTATTTCACCTTCTCTTGAAAGTAACTCAACTCCACCCATTTCTCTGAGATACATACGAATAGGATCGTCACTTTTTTCTATTGTTTTACCTTCTTCTTTATTTGAATTTTCTTTTTTTCTTAAAACTTTAAAATCAGATTTTTTTTCTACTAGTGAAATATTTTCATCTAAAATATGAATAAATGCCTGAGCTAAATTTTCATCTGAAAGATTTCTTTTTCCTAACGACTTACTCAGTTCTTCATGAGTTATGAAGCCTCTATGAGTACCACGACCCATAAGTCTAGCAAATGATTTTGTAATTATTCTTTCCACAGTAATTTGAATTAGGATGTCTTATATAATGTCAATTGTATAAAAATCCATTACTAATTTAGTCAGTTTAATGGAGATTCTGCTTTTTTTTCAGCTCTTTTAACTCATTAAAAGTAGACTCGCTCATATCCACCGAAAACTTCGATTCTAGTTCCTGAATTCTGAACTCAAGATCATAATTCATCAAATCTCTAGAAATGTCCTCTAATAATTCTATTATTTTTTTATCATCATCAGATTGATTTTTTAGAATATATTTGATCGGAGCAAATTTGTTTATTTTTTCTACTAACTGAACATCCAAGTTAAGATCTTCAATTGTAATTTGTGAACCATATTTTAATTTTTCAACAATCGTTTTAAAAATTTTTTTATTAAACTCAGTAAATAAATTAATATTTTCAATCAAATGAATATTTGCTTGCAACAAATCTAATTTATTTATTACCAAGTATAGTAAAGAAAACTCTTTTAATTCAACTCCAGTCAAAGACTGGCTTTCATTAAAATATTTTTTTGTACTCTCTAAAGATTTTGTTTTTTTTGTGTAAAATCTTTTATTATTTTGATTGGAATGTGGTGTTAGTTCAGCAATTTTTTCTAAAAAGTATTCTAAAACATATTTTTTTATAAAATTATCTTTAATTGTATTTGCAATTTCTCTTAGTTTTTTCTCAAAAATAGCCATCGATGATGGATTGTTTTTAGTTTGTTTTTTATAATGACTAAAAATAAATTGATGAATTGATAATTTGCTCTGCTTTGTAAAATCTACAAAATCAGCCTTGCCATTTTTATTTACATAACTATCTGGGTCTTCTTTATCTGGAAGAAACAAAAATGAAATTTGTTTTTCAGGTTTTAGTTCCTTTATTGAATTTTCAGCAGCTCTAACAGCAGCTTTATATCCACTTTCATCACCATCAAAACATATTATTATATCTTCAAAAAATTGGTTTAAAGTTAAAATTTGCTTTTCGGTTAAAGACGTACCAAGATTTGCTACTGCATTATCTATTCCATTTTTACTTAGACCTACTACATCCATATATCCCTCAACCAGATAAATGTGATCAACTTTATTAGAAAGTTTTCTTGCTAAATCTAAATTATATAAATTTGATCCTTTTTTAAAAAAGTTAGTTTCGGGTGAATTTATATATTTAGCTAAGTAATCTAAATTTTCAATTATTCTTCCACCTAATGCTATTGGTTGACCTGAAATATTATTGATTGGAAATATTAATCGACCTCTAAATCTTTCGACATAAATTTTTTTTTTTTCATCTAAATAGAACAAACCAGTCTCGACTAGTGTTTGTTCACTATAATCTTGTTTTAATTTTTCAAAAAAATTCGGATTTTTTTCTATGTATCCTATTTTAAATTTTTTTACTTCATCTTTACCTAGTGATCTATTTTTTAAATAATCTCTAGCAATTGAATAATTTTCATTTTTTAAAAGTTCATTATGATAAAATTCAACATATTGATTAAAAATGGATTTATACTCATTCCACTTTTTTTCTCTTTCTTCATCTAGTTTTGAAAACATATAAGGTTGCATTCCTGCTAATTGAGCCAAGTATTTAACTGCCTCTCCAAATTTTAAGTTTTGAGTTTTCATTACAAAATCAAAAATATTGCCATGTTCAGAGCTGGCAAAACAATGATAAAATTCCTTTTCATCATTCACAGTGAATGACGGTGTTTTTTCACTTTTGAAGGGTGACAAACCTACAAATTCTTTGCCTCTTTTTTTTAAGGAAACAGTTTTTGATACTACTGTTGAAACTTTCAACCTATTTTTAATTTCATCAAGATACTCTTTTGGATATTTCATTATTTGTTCAACAATTCTTTAATCATTGATCCTGCTTTAGAAAAATCAATTTCGTCTGCGTGAGTTTTTTTTAGTTCACCCATAACTTTTCCCATATCCTTCAATGAATTTGCTCCAATTTTTGAAATAACATCTACACAAATTTTCTTGGTTTCCTCTTCGCTAAGTTGCTTTGGTAGAAAACTTGTTAAAATATCATATTCATTTTGCTCAACCTCTAAAAGATCTGTTCTATTATTTTTTTTATAAATATCGATTGATTCGGCTCGTTGCTTAACCATTTTTTTTAAAAGTTTCTTAATGTCCTCATCATCAGTTTCCTTTTTGTTAGGGCCTGATCTGTTAACAATGTCCAAATCCTTAATAGAAGATAATATTAACCTATAGGTTGATATTTTATTTTTATCTTTAGACTTTAATGAGTTTTTATAATCGTTTTCGATGGTCTGTTTTAATGACATAATTTTTTAATCTACTTTAAAGAAAAAATTCTTCAAAAGAAAAATTGTTTTTTTACAATTTTATATTACATCTCTGTTGCGATAATAAAGCAATTATTGTATTAACCTTTAACTTATGAGTTGTAATTGAACAAAAAATTAGAAAAAACTAACTCAAAAATAAAATCTCAAATCAATACAGGCGTTTTAGTTCTCGAAAATAAAAAGGTATTCAAAGGAATTGGAATTGGTTACCAGGGAGAAGCCACAGGCGAAGTTTGCTTTAATACATCATTAACAGGCTATCAAGAAATCATCTCCGATCCATCATACGCAGGTCAAATTATTAATTTTACCTTTCCTCATATTGGAAATGTTGGAACTAATAAAGAGGATCATGAGTCTGATAAAATATGGGCAAGAGGAGTGATAATTAATTCTGAAATAACTTCACCTTCAAATTACAGATCATTCCTACATTTAGATACTTGGCTAAAGAAAAATAAAATTGTTGGTATTACTGGCTTAGACACCAGAAGCCTAACAAATTTTATAAGAGACAAAGGCGCCCCCAAAGGTACTATTAGTTATTCAAAAAAAGGAAAATTTAGTATTAATAAATTGATCAACTCTACAATAAAATGGAGTGGATTAAAAAATCTTGATCTTGCAGAAGTAGTTTCAACCCAGAAAAATTATATTTGGAAGGGTCTTAAAACATGGAAAAAAGAACTTGGATATAAAAAAAATAATAAAAACTCATTTCATGTTGTTGCAATTGATTATGGAATTAAAAAAAACATCTTAAGATATTTCTCTGACTTCAACTGTAAAGTTACAGTTGTCTCCTGTAAAACTAGTGCCCACAAAATTTTAGCTTTGAAACCAAATGGAATATTTTTATCAAATGGTCCTGGTGATCCAGCTGCAACAGGGAAATATGCTATAGAAATTATTAAAGATCTAATTAAAAAAAATTTACCGATATTTGGTATTTGTTTGGGTCATCAAATTTTAGCATTGGCATTAGGTGGTAAAACAAAAAAAATGAAACTTGGTCACAGAGGAGCAAATCACCCTGTTAAAAATTTAATTCATGATAATGTTGAGATAACAAGTCAAAACCATGGATTTGAAGTAGTTAAAGAAACATTACCAAAAAATATTGAGGTCACACATAAATCTTTATTTGATAATAGTATTGAAGGTATCAAACTAAAGAATAAACCAGTATTTTCAGTTCAATATCATCCAGAGTCTAATCCAGGACCTCAAGATAGTGTTTATTTGTTTCAAGAATTTATTAACAACATGAAAAAAAATGCCAAAAAGAAAAGATATTAAAAACATATTAGTTGTAGGAGCTGGTCCAATAATTATAGGACAAGCATGTGAATTTGATTATTCAGGGACACAAGCATGTAAAGCTCTTAAAGATGAGGGTTATAAAGTAGTTTTAATAAATTCAAATCCTGCAACAATAATGACTGACCCTGATGTTGCGGATAAAACTTATATTGAACCAATTACACTAGATGTATTAGAAAAAATTCTAAAGAAAGAAAAACCCGATGCAATTCTTCCAACAATGGGAGGGCAAACTGCGCTTAACCTTGCAATGGAAGCAGAGAAAAAAGGAATTCTAAAAAAATACAAAATTGAGTTGATAGGAGCAAATTCTAAAGCAATTTCTAATGCCGAGGATAGAAAGAAATTTAGAAAAAATATGATAGATATTGGTTTAGATTTACCAAAATCAGAAATCGTAAATAATAATAATCAAGCATCCAAAGTATTAAAAAAAATTGGTTTACCTGCAATTATAAGACCTGCTTTTACACTTGGTGGGCTTGGTGGGGGAATAGCCAAAACTAGAAAAGATTATTTTAAGATTGTTAAAAATGGATTGCATGAATCGCCAGTAAGCCAAGTTCTTGTAGAGGAATGTTTAGAGGGCTGGAAAGAATTTGAAATGGAGGTTGTAAGAGATAAGAAAGATAACTGTATCATCATTTGCTCGATCGAAAATATAGATCCAATGGGAATTCATACGGGTGACTCGGTTACAATTGCACCAGCTCTTACACTTACAGATAAAGAATACCAGGTAATGAGAAATGCATCTATTGCATGTTTGAGAAAAATTGGAGTTGAAACTGGAGGATCAAATGTTCAGTTTGCTATCAATCCTAAAAATGGTCGAATGGTTGTCATTGAAATGAATCCACGTGTGTCAAGATCATCAGCACTTGCATCAAAAGCAACTGGATTTCCAATTGCAAAAGTAGCTGCAAAATTAGCGGTTGGTTATACTCTGGATGAATTAAAAAATGAAATAACTAAAGTTACTCCTGCATCATTTGAACCAAGTATAGATTATGTTGTGACTAAGATTCCAAGATTTACATTTGAAAAATTTTCTAATTCTCCTGCAACTTTAGGGACATCAATGAAATCGGTAGGTGAAGCAATGGCTATTGGAAGAAACTTTAAAGAGTCTTTACAAAAGGCTTTGGTATCTCTTGAAACTGGTTTTTCAGGTTTGGACAGAATTTTTGATTTAAATAAAAAGCAAATTGAAAAGAGGCTTAAAGAAACTATTCCAAATAAGATATTGCTAGTTGCTGAAGCAATTAGAAAAAAAATAAATTTAAAGAAAATATATAATTTATCCAAAATTGATCCTTGGTTTTTAGAACAAATTAAAGAGATAGTTGATTGTGAAATGCAATTAAAAATTAAAGGACTTCCTAGGAATTTTGCAGAATTTAATAGAATAAAATCAATAGGATTTTCAGATAAAAAACTTTCGGAATTAACTAAAACTTCTGAAGACGTTGTTAGAAAAAAAAGATCAGCGCTTAAAATACTTCCAGTTTATAAAAAAGTAGATACTTGTGCGGCTGAATTCAAATCGTTTACGCCTTATATGTATTCAACATATCAAAGAAATTTTTCAATCAACTCAGAATGTGAAGCCGATCCATCCAATAAGAAAAAAATAATTATTCTTGGAGGAGGACCAAATAGAATTGGTCAAGGAATTGAGTTTGATTATTGCTGTTGTCAGGCAAGTTTTTCATTAAAAGACGCAGGTTTTGAGACTATTATGGTTAATTGTAACCCTGAAACAGTATCAACAGACTATGATACGAGTGATCGATTATACTTTGAACCTTTAAAAGAAGAATATGTTTTTAACATAATTAAAAAAGAACAAGAAAAAGGAAATCTGATAGGAGTAATAGCTCAGTTTGGAGGCCAAACTCCAATTAAACTTGCTAAATTTTTGCACGATAACAAGCTTCCAATTTTAGGAACCCAATATACTTCTATAGATTTAGCAGAGGATAGAGATAGATTTAGAAATTTATTAAATAAATTAAAACTAAAACAAGCAGAAAGTGGAATTGCAAAAACATTTAATCAGGCAATTAAAATTGCAGACAAAATAGGATTACCATTAATGGTAAGACCTTCATATGTTCTAGGTGGAAGAGCAATGGAAATTGTTCATGAAAAAAATCAGCTTAAAAAATTTGTTGAAGAGGCATTTAAAGCCGCAGAGGAAAATCCAATTTTGATTGACAAATTTATTGATCATGCAATGGAAGTAGATGTGGATGCCATATCGGACGGAAAACAGGTTCACGTTGCAGGAATTATGCAACATATCGAAGAAGCAGGAATCCATTCAGGAGACTCAGCTTGTAGTTTACCACCTGTTTCAATTAAACCATATCTTCTTAAAGAAATAGAAAAACAAACTAAAAAACTTGCTATAGCTTTAAATGTAAAAGGTTTCATGAATATACAGTTTGCAATTAAAAAAGATGAAATTTATGTGATTGAAGTAAATCCTAGAGCAAGTCGAACAGTACCTTTTGTGTCAAAAGCAAAAGGATTGCCCCTAGCTAAAATTGCATCAAGAGTAATGGCTGGTGAAAAATTATCTAAGTTTAATTTAAAAGATAAATCTAAAGATATGTACGCAGTTAAAGAAGCTGTATTTCCATTTAATAAATTTCCAAACAGTGATTTGTTGTTAGGACCTGAAATGAAGTCCACTGGAGAAGTTATGGGATTTGATAAAAACTTTGGAATGGCTTTTGCAAAAAGTCAGATCGCAGCAGCTAACTCATTACCAAAACAAGGATTAGCTTTTATATCTCTCAAAGATAGTCACAAAGATGAAGGAATAGATTTAGCTAAAGAACTTCTTAAACTTAAGTTTACATTATGTGCAACTAGAGGAACTGCAGAATATATTCGAAAGCATGGGATGAAATGTAAAATTATAAATAAAGTAAGCACTGGATCACCTCACATAGTTGATGTTTTAGACTCTAAAAAAATTGCATTAGTAATAAATACTGGAGGTGGAAATAGTGAACATAGATTAAGCGATGCAATAGCTTTAAGAAGAGCAACGCTTAAGAATAAAGTTCCTTATTGCACTAATATGTCCACTGCTCAGGCATGTTTAGAGGCAATTAGATCGCTAAAAACAAAAAAATTAGAAGTGACTTCTCTTCAGGACATTTAAGAATTTACTTTCCAATCAGTTTCAAAGGTAACATAATTTACTTGAATACATCGTCTTTCTTTAACGATCTTTTTCTTCTCCATCCCATGCCAAGTGTTTGGTCCGCTAGAAAAAAGATAACCATAATTATGTTTGTAAGGAAGTGTCTTAACCTTTTCTAATTTTTCATTATAAAAATCAGTTCCTAAATCCTCAGACTCATTTGTTTTATTAACAAATATTAAGCCTGACATAAGTTTTTCTTTTATATCGCAATGAGGTTTTAACCAAAAACCCTCTCTATCACATATAACCTCAACCCTGACATAGGAATTAGATAAATCTTTATTTATCATTTTAGAAATTGTTTCATATGTTTCTTTAGATTGAAGTTCATTTATAAATTTTACTAAATTTGGAAATTTAGATGAGTTTTCTTTATTAATAAAACATCTAAACTTTATCGCTTGTCCACCTGAAGCTATGCCTTTTCTAAATTCTGCAGCTCCACCATCTATTGCTCTTGTTCCATCATAATTAAGATTGTGTTTGCTGACATCAGGAATGTCGGCTTTAACTATTTCATCAATTGCCGCTTCGGACAAAGCATCACTATACTCCCAGTGATCAAAAGGGAAGCTATGTTGTTTTGAATTATTTTTAATTGAATTTAAAAATGACATTATGATTGAATTTTTTCTTTAATAATTTTTGCTACTCTATTCGTTTCATCTAATTTTTGATAGTTCCAATTTTCAATTTCTTCACCTAAGTTTCTAATAATATTTAATTCTCTAAATAAATTTCTAAAATTCTGAAATCTGACGTCTTTTCTTTTTGGTAAAATATTAGCAACATAAATTGGTTTTCCAGTCAAAGCAGCTTCCGATATCATTGAGCTAGAGTCGCAAGTAACAACTATATTTTCCGAAATAGCTAAAGCTGAAAGATAAGCTTTTTTATCAACATTCATAATCACAGTGTGATTTTCTCCAAAAAACTCTTTTGCATAATGTATAGTATTTAATGGTGTTCTCATTGAAGGTATGACCACAAGTTGAAAATCATGTTTTTTCAATAATTTGTAAAAAATTGAAAAGATATGCTTCATATTTTTTGTTGAGTAGTCATAATATTTTGTAGGACCACCCATTATCAAACACCAAACTTTTCTATTATCCTGTTTGATATATGAATTTAAATAACTTCTATTTTCTTCAATTTCATTTTCCGTTAAATAGTGAATTGCACCTTTTGTTTTAATTACATTTGTACCGCTTATCCCATCATGTTCGGGAGCAACAATAAAGTCAAAATGATTAAAATCCACCTTTGGATCTTGAATATGAATATTTAAAACTTTTTTTTTTGAAATACTTTTTAAGTGGATTGAGGGAATCACGCTTTTTCTTCCACATGAGATAATTACATCAAAATTAGACTCGTTTATTTTTTTATAAACGTTTTGTGATACTGGTGTTAATTTTGGTGGAACAATTTTCCAAAAATTATTTAGTTCAACCTTATGGTGTGTAAAATCAATATCTAAAGCTTTTGCTAAACCTTCTGCCTGGCTTATCATGCCATGCATTCCTTGAGTTAATAATAAACCTTTTAATTTAGACATTAATCACTATATAGCTCTCATATGAGTCAAAATCCAACTAAACACACAAAAGTGTTAATAATTGGATCTGGTCCTGCCGGATATACAGCAGCAGTTTATGCGGCTCGAGCGATGTTAAATCCAATTTTAGTTTATGGTTCTGAACCTGGTGGTCAATTAACAACAACTACTGATGTTGAAAATTTTCCAGGATTTGCTGAAGTTATTCAAGGTCCATGGTTGATGGATCAAATGAAAGAACAAGCAAAAGCAGTTGGAACTGAAATGATTGAAGATCATATTGGTTCGGTAAATTTAAAATCTACTCCGTTTGAAGCTATAGGCGATAGTGGACAAAAATATACTGCTGACAGTATAATTATTTCTACAGGGGCTCAGGCCAGATGGTTAAATCTGAAATCTGAACAAGAATTTAGAGGATTTGGTGTTTCTGCGTGCGCTACGTGTGATGGTTTTTTCTTCAAAGATAAAGAGGTTGCAGTTGTTGGAGGAGGTAATGCTGCTGTTGAAGAAGCGATGTTCCTTACAAAGTTTGCATCCAAAGTTAAATTAATTCATAGAAGAGATAGTTTGAGAGCTGAAAAAATGCTTCAAAAAAAACTAATGGAAAATAAAAAAATAGAAATTATTTGGGACTCTGTTGTTGAAGACGTATTGGGCGATCAAGAGCCTAAAAATGTTAAAGGTATTAAAATTAAAAATTTAAAAACAGATAAAACTGAAGAATTAAAACTAGATGGATTATTTATCGCTATAGGACATGATCCAGCAACTTCATTATTCAAAGATCAACTTAAGATGGATAATGAAGGTTATTTAATTACTAAACCAGATTCTACTGAAACAAATATTCCTGGAGTTTATGCTGCGGGAGATGTTAAAGACAAAACATTTAGACAAGCCGTTACAGCTGCAGGAATGGGTTGTATGGCAGCATTAGAAGCTGAAAAATTCCTATCTCACTAATTCAGCAATCTCATTTGATTCAAATATACTTTGATTAATATTTTCATTTGCTAATTTTACCATTGCTTTGGCGACTATTTCTGCCCTTATTGGTCTCATTTTTTTTAAAGGCCCAACTAATATTGGAGTTAACAATTTAAATAATATTATACCAAATTTTTCACCTATTCTTTTTTCTTTTCTATTTCCCAATAAAAAGGATGGTCTCATGATCCCAATTTTATCAAAATTTAGATTTTTAATTTCTTGTTCAACTAATCCTTTGAATTTTAAATAATCACCTGAACTTTTTGGATCTGCATAACCAGATGAAACGAAAAAAAATGATTTAATTGAATTTGATTTAGCGATTTGGGCAATTTGTCTAGGAATATTAAGTTCAACTCTTTCATATTCATTTTTATTAGGTGAATTTTTTCTTGTTGTACCAATACAAAAAAAACAGTCTTCACCTTTAATATCATTTCTATACTTTTCTAAATCATTAAAATTAGTATCAATAATTTCAATTTTTGGATTAATAAGTTCTATTTTTGAACGAACAAAAATCTTTATTTTTGAATAATTTGAATTCAGGATAAGTTGATTAACAAGATGCCCGCCAACTAAACCCGATGAACCAAACACTAGGGCTGTTTTCATTAATTTAAGGATTTACAAAAAATAGATATTTTATCCATTGCTTTTTTTAAATTTTTCATTGAAGTTGCATATGAAATTCTAAAAAAACCTTCCAAACCAAATGCAGAGCCTTGGACCACAGCGATCCCACTATTCTCTAATAATGATTGAACAAAATCAGTATCAGATTTAATTTCATTTCCATTTGGATCTTTTTTACCCATTAAACCTTTGCAACTTGGAAAGACATAGAACGCTCCATCTGGATTCAGACATTCAATTCCATCTATTGCATTTAAAGCATTAACCACAAAATCTCTTCTCTCCTGAAAAGAGTTTGCTCTTTCCTTAATAAAGTCTTGTGTTCCACTTAGTGCCTCAACTGCAGCCGCTTGGCTAATGGAAGAAGGATTAGTTGTTGATTGTGATTGAATTTTAGCAATAGCTTTGACAATGTCTTTTGGACCAGCTGCATACCCTATTCTCCAGCCTGTCATTGAGTAAGCTTTACTTACACCATTCATTGTAAGCACTCTATCTTTTAAACTATTAATTTGAGCAATTGTAAAAAATTTAAAACCCTCATAAGTCACGTGCTCATAAATATCATCGCTCAAAATATACACATGATTATGCTTTTCTAAGATAGCTGCGATTGCTTTGATATCTTGCTCTGAATAACATGCTCCAGTTGGGTTTGAAGGAGAATTAAGAATAATCCATTTAGTTTTTGGAGTTATAAATTTTTCAAGATCAATCGGATTTATTTTAAAACCTTGTTTTTCATCACATTCCATTATCACTGGTTTTCCTCCAGCTAATAAAACCATATCGGGATAAGAAACCCAATAAGGAGCAGGAACTATAACCTCATCACCTTCGTTTAATGTGGCCATCATTGCATTATAAATTACATGCTTACCACCAGCACCAACTGTAATTTGATCAGTTGTATAATCTAAATTATTTTCTTTTTTAAATTTTTCTACAATCGCTTTTTTCAATGCTGGAGTACCATCTACTGCAGTATATTTTGTATCACCATCGTTAATAGCTTTTATAGCTGCTTGCTTAATGTTATCTGGAGTATCAAAATCTGGTTCCCCTGCACCTAATCCAATAACATCTTTTCCAGCAGCTTTTAATTCTCTTGCTTTTTGAGTAACAGCAATAGTAGGTGATGGTTTAATCTTCTTTAAACTGTCTGATATTATGCTCATTGAAATATAAATAAATTCTACTACGTTGTTTAATATATGGAAAATACTTATCAAGATTTAATTACAGATATTCAGAGTAAAAATCCTAAAATAGGTGGAAAACTAGAGGGTGGAAAAAAATTCAAAATTAAATCTGATTTCAAACCTGCTGGTGATCAGCCTGAAGCGATAAAAAAATTAGTAAATGGTGCTAATAAAGATCAATTTAATCAAGTTTTGCTTGGTGTAACGGGTTCTGGAAAAACTTTTACAATGGCTAAAGTAATTGAAGCTACTAATAGACCTGCCTTGATTTTAGCTCCAAACAAAACTCTTGCTGCTCAACTTTATGGGGAAATGAAAACCTTTTTTCCAGACAATGCTGTTGAATATTTCGTTTCATACTATGACTATTACACTCCAGAGGCTTATGTGCCGAGATCAGACACATACATAGAGAAAGAAGCCTCAATAAATGAACAAATTGATAGAATGAGGCACTCAGCAACTAGATCTCTTTTAGAAAGAGATGATGTTTTAATTGTAGCAAGTGTTTCGTGTATCTATGGATTAGGTTCAGTTGAAGCGTACAGTAAAATGACACTAACTCTTCAAAAAAATTATGACTACAACAGAGAAGAAATAATCAAATCTCTAGTTGCTCTACAATATAAAAGAAATGATCAAAATTTTTATAGAGGAACATTTAGAGCAAGAGGAGAATATTTAGAAATATTTCCTTCACATTTAGAAGATAGAGCTTGGAGACTTTGTCTATTTGGAGATAAATTGGAACAGATAGAAGAGTTTGATCCGTTAACTGGTGATAAAGTAAGAGAATTAAGTTTAGTAAAAGTTTATGCAAATAGTCACTACATCACTCCTAAACCTACAATCGAACAAGCAGTAATTAATATAAAAAAAGAATTAGAAGTAACTTTAAAGAAACACCGTGCTGAAAATAAATTATTAGAAGCACAGAGATTAGAAGAAAGAACTAAATTTGATCTTGAAATGATTGAAGCCACAGGTTCTTGTGCTGGTATTGAAAACTATTCAAGGTTTTTGTCAGGAAGAAAACCAGGAGAGCCTCCTCCCACTCTTTTTGAATATTTTCCAGATAACACTTTAATATTTGTAGATGAGTGTCACGTTACAGTACCTCAGCTTAATGGAATGTATAAAGGTGATAGATCAAGAAAAAGTACTTTAGCAGAATACGGATTCAGACTTCCTTCGTGTATGGATAATAGACCATTAAAATTTGAAGAATGGGATTTAATGAGAACTCAAACAGTATTTGTTTCTGCAACTCCTGGGCCATGGGAACTAGAACAAACAAAAGGTCAGTTTATAGATCAGGTAATTAGACCAACAGGATTAATTGATCCTCCTGTAGAAATAAGACCTGCAAAAAATCAAGTGGATGATTTAATGCATGAATGTAAAAGAGTTATAAAAAATAATCATAGAGTATTAGTAACAACACTCACTAAAAAAATGGCTGAAGATTTAACCGAATATCTTCATGAGAACGGTATAAAGGTAAGGTACCTTCACTCAGATATTGATACATTAGAAAGAATTGAAATCATGAGAGATCTGAGAATGGGTGTATTTGATGTTTTAGTTGGAATTAACTTATTAAGGGAGGGATTAGATATTCCTGAATGTGCTTTAGTTGGAATTTTAGATGCTGATAAAGAAGGTTTTTTAAGATCTGAAACATCTTTAATTCAAACTATAGGAAGAGCAGCAAGAAATGTTGATGGTAAAGTAATTTTATATGCTGACAAAGAGACAAAAAGTATAAAAAAAGCAATTGCAGAAACTGATAGAAGAAGAAAAATTCAGTTAGCTTACAATAAGAAACACAAGATAGATGCAAAATCGGTAAAAAAAGAAATCAGTGATATTCTAGAAAGTGTATATGAGAAAGACTACGTTAAAGTAAGCGAAGGGTCTAATGTCGGAGGAAATCTTAAAAAACACCTTAAAGCCCTAGATAAAAAAATGAAAGAGTCAGCATCTAATTTAGAGTTTGAAGAAGCTGCTAAAATACGAGATGAGATAAGAAAATTAGAAAGCACTGAATTAGAAATTACATTAAATCCAAAAATAAGGCAGTATGACGTAAAAAATAAGCTTTATCCAAAAGGTAGATCAACTATGGGTATGCCAGGAACTAAAGTTACAAAAAAAAGAGATAAGAAATGGAAGCACGGAAAATAATTATTACTGGTGGAGCTACTCGAATGGGTGCTGCAATTGCAAGAAAGTTATCTGGTCCAAATATTGAAATCTTAATCCATTATAATAAATCAAAATTAAAAGCAGAAAAATTAAAAAAAGAGTTATCTAGCAAAGGCACAAAAGTATACTTAGTTAAAGGTAATTTAAGCAAAGAAACTGATATAAAAAAAATAATTAAATTTGCAAAATCAAAACTAAAAAATTTTGATTGTCTTGTTAACAATGCCTCCTTATTTGAAAATGATAAATTAGAAAATTTTTCATTGGATAGTTGGAGTAAACATTTAAGAACCAATTTAAGAGCGCCTGCACTATTGACGAAAGAATTTGCTAAAAATGTTAAAGGCAAAAATAATAATATTATAAATATTATTGATCAAAGAGTGTTCAAATTAACTCCTTACTTTTTTTCATACACTCTTAGCAAAACTGGTTTGTATACTTTAACAAAAACTAGCGCTATGAGTTTAGCTCCAAATATAAGAGTAAACGCAATTGCACCTGGACCCACTATAAAAAATCAAAGACAATCTGAAAAACATTTCAAAAAGCAATATTTAGCAACACCTCTTAAAAGACAAGTTGATGTGGAACAAATATGTAATGCTGTTGACTTTTTTATTAAAAATATATCTATTACTGGCCAAGTTTTAGCTATTGATAGTGGTCAAAATCTTAACTGGCAAACACCAGATGTAATGGGTAAAGAATGAAAAAGAACAATTTAAAAATTGTCAAAATAGATAAAAATAAAAGCTTATTTAATTATGAGAAAAAAATCCTAATTAACGAATTAATCTTAGATTTAAAACTTGGTTATTACGATTTTGAAAAAGAAAAACCACAAAAAGTTAAATTTAGTCTTGAAATAGACTATGAAGACAAAAAACCTTCAAGCGATAAAGATATCAAATCCATTGTTAATTATGGAACTATAGTAAAATTAATTACGAAACTTGTAAAAAAGAAACATTATAATTTCCTAGAAACTTTAGCAGAAGCTGTTTTTGACGAATTATTTAAAGACAAAAGGATTGCTAAAATAATGTTGAAAATTGAAAAATTAGAAATTTTAAAACAGTGTTCATCTGTTGGTATTCAAATTACCAAAAAGAGAAGCCATGATAAGCTCTGAAATAGGAAAAGAAGTAATCAAAAAAGAGCTACCTCTAGTCCCAAAACTTCCAGGCGTATACAGAATGCTTAATGAAAAGAATGAAATTCTTTATGTAGGTAAAGCAAAAAATTTACCGAATAGATTAAAGAGTTATGTTGCAGAAAAAAATCATATAATTAGAACTGAACGAATGTTGTCTCAAACAAGAAAATTAGAGATAACAACAACATCTAATGAAAGTGAAGCTTTATTACTAGAAGCAAATTTAATTAAAAAATATAAACCAAAATTTAATATCCTTTTACGTGATGATAAGTCATTTCCATTCATATTTATTGGTAATAAAGATAAATGGCCTCAAATAAAAAGACATAGAGGAAAAAAAACAAAAGAAGGTTTTTACTTTGGACCTTTTGCCTCTGCTGGTTCAGCTAATTGGACAATTAAAATGATACAAAAAATTTTTCATTTAAGAGTTTGTGATGACACCGTTTTCAAAAACAGAGAAAGACCTTGTATTTTATATCAAATAAAAAGATGTTCTGGACCTTGTGTAGGATATGTAAAAAAAGAGGAATACAATCAAACAGTAGAAGATGCTATTGAATTTGTTTCAGGCAAATCTAGGAAAATTCAAAAAAATCTTTCTAACCAAATGGAAAAGGCAAGTGAGGATCTTGATTTTGAAAAAGCTGTAATTTTAAGAGATAGAATTAAAGCATTAAACATCATTCAATCTTCGCAGAGAATTAATGAAGCAAACTTAGTTGAGGCAGATGTTATTGCTGGATATAAAGAGTCTGGAAAAACTTGTATTCAAGTATTTTTTTATAGATCAAAACAAAATTGGGGCAATCAAGCTTTTTTCCCTAAACACGATCCAGATGAAAAGTTTAGTGAAATCCTTAATTCATTTGTTTCTCAATTTTATGAAAATAAAAGTGTTCCTTCATCGGTTATCCTTTCAGAAGAAATAAAGGAAAAAGCACTAATTGAAAAAACACTGACACAAAAAGAAGGTAAACAAATAAATATTTCAGTTGCGAAAAAAGGATCAAAACTAAAAGTAATTAATCAAGCAATTAAAAACGCAAAGGATAGTCTAAATAGAAAACTTTATGAAAGTCAGAATAATAAAGAATTGTTCGATGCAGTAGCTAAAAAATTTAATTTAGAAACCAATATAAATTTAATCGAGGTTTATGATAATAGTCATATTCAAGGCACAAATAGTGTTGGCGCTTTAATAGCCTACGGCGATGAAGGCTTTATCAAAAAAAGATATAGAAAATTTAATATTAAGCATAAAAAAAATGAGCAAGATGATTATGGAATGATGAGAGAGGTATTAAATAGAAGGTTCAAAAGAGCAGTTCAAGAAAAAGATAATTACCTTGCTTTTCCAGATTTAGTCTTAGTTGATGGGGGAAAAGGTCAATATTCAGTCGCTAGAGAGAGTCTTAATGAATTGGGACTTCACGACATTCCAATTATTGCAATAGCAAAAGGTAAATTTAGAAATAGTGGAAATGAAACTTTTTTTCACAATGGCAAAGAATATAAATTCTCAAGAAATGACCCTACCCTATTTTTTCTTCAAAGAATAAGAGATGAATCACATAGATTTGCTATAAGCGCTCACAGAGCAAAGAGAAAAAAAGGTATCAGCAAGTCTCTGTTAGATCAAATAGAGGGAATTGGAGCTATAAGAAAAAGAGCTTTATTGAACCATTTTGGATCTGCAAGATCGGTTGAGTCTGCTAGCTTGGATGAAATTAAATCTGTAGAAGGTGTTGAGGAAAAAGTAGCAAAAAAGATATATAACTTTTTTCACGAATAATTATGTTAAAAAAAATTCCAAACATATTAACGATAGGGCGAATAATAATTGTTCCCTTTTTTGTTTTAGCTTTTTATCTTCCAGGATTTTATGGTGATCTTACTGCTTTAATATTATTTATTATTGCATCATTTACAGACTTTTTAGATGGTATGTTGGCTAGAATGTTTGGAGTAGAGTCAAAACTGGGTGAATTATTAGATCCTATAGCTGATAAAATCATTGTTGCTACAGCATTAATACTTCTGGTTATGGATGGAACAATCAGAAATTATGAGGTGATTGCAGCAATCATAATTCTGACAAGAGAAATTTTAATTTCAGGTTTGAGAGAATTTTTAGCAAAGGGAAAAATAAAACTTCCTGTTTCAAACCTTGCTAAACTTAAAACAGTATTACAAATGGTATCGATAGCTCTTTTATTATCTGGAGATACTGGAAATAAAATAATTAATTTCCAAGATTATAATGCTCAAACTATAGGTATAATTCTTTTGTGGTTATCCGCTGCTTTAACACTTTTTACTGCATATGATTATATGCGAAAAGGTATTGATCACGCTATGTCTGAGGATAGTAAAGACTAAGCTGCTTTTTTCTTCCTAACTAATGCCTGATAACTTTCATTCAAATCAATAATAATATCACAAACTTTAAATTGATTTTCAGCAATACAAGAAACTGGTGTTACCTCTGCTGCTGTTCCTGTTAAGAAACATCCAACAAAATTAGGTAATTCGGTAGGACTAATTTTTCTTTCATGCACTTTTATATTTTTTGATTTTGCAATTCCAATTACGGTTCTTCTTGTAATACCATCTAAAAAAGAATCTGGTATTGGAGTATGAATTTCTCCATTTTTATCTTTGAAAAAAATATTTGCACCAGTTGCTTCAGCAATATTTCCTTCGTGATCAAGCATTAAAGAATCTGTATATCCTTGCTTTTCTGCCTCATGTTTTGAAAGTGTACAAATCATGTAAAGACCTGACGCCTTGGTATCCCATGGTATTGTATTAGGCGCTGGTCTTCTCCAATTCGAAATATTTAATCTTATTCCTTCTACTTTAAGTTTAGGATCAAAATATGATCCCCATTCCCATGTTGCAATCGCAACATGTATTTTTGTTTGTTGCGCAGAAATAGCCATCATCTCACTACCTCTCCAAGCAACAGGTCTTACATAACCATTTTCTACTTTTTGGGTTACTATAATTTTATTGGATGCATTATTGATTTCTTCTTCTGTATATGGAATTTCAAAACCCATTCTTCTCGCAGAATGAAAAAATCTAGCCGTGTGCTCTTCTAATTTGAAAATTGAACCGTCATAAACTCTCTCGCCCTCAAATACACAACTGGCGTAGTGCATACCATGGCTTAAAACATGTAGTTTAACGTCAGCCCAATCAACTAATTCGTTGTTGTACCATATTTTTCCAGATCGCTTGTCGTAAGGTATCATGTGTGAAAATTTTTTTAATTTATAAATGAAAAATATCTTTGTATCTTTAATATGTCAATATAACTTACCTATTATGAAAGAACTTTTATATTTAAAAGATGACCAGCTTAAAGATCTAATTGAAAAACTATTCGTAAGCTATAGAGAAACCTTTTCTGACTCTAAAAAAATATTAGATAGATATTCAATTGGTTTAGCACACCATAAAGTAATTCATTTACTGTCAATGTATGAGGGGATCTCAATTTCTGAGCTGCTTAAGAGATTAAAAGTAACAAAACAAAGCTTAAATCGTGTTCTCAAAGATTTGATTAAACTTGAAATCGTCATTTTTAAAAAAGATGACCAAGATACTAGAGTAAAGCATGTTTTTCTTAATGATAAAGGTAAAAAAATTTTTAATGAAATTTTCAATTTACAAAAAAAGAGAATTTATAATGCTTTGCTAAATTCAAGTTCTGAAGAAGTTATTAATTTTGATAATGTACTAAGTAAAATAATTAATGGATAAGTTTATTGCACATATACTAGTGGTTGATGATGATGATGGAATTAGATCTCTTGTAAAAAAGTATTTAAATGAAAATAAATTTTTAGTCACTACTGCTGAAAATGCAGAAAATGCATCAGAGAAAATAAAAATAATTAAGTTTGATTTAATAGTTTTAGATATCATGATGCCTGGTAAAAGTGGACTTGAATTTTTAAAAGAAAATAAAAAAAAATTAGATACACCAGTAATACTTCTCACTGCCAAAGGTGAAGCAAGTGAAAGAGTTGAGGGGTTAGAGATTGGTGCTGATGATTATTTACCGAAACCATTTGAACCAAAAGAATTAATTTTAAGAATACAGAACATATTAAATAAAACTATCAAAACAGATCAGAAAAGGGTTATAGAATTTGCAAATGTGAAAATTGATTTGAATAAACTTTTAATATTCAAAAGTGATAAAGAATTTAAGATTAATGCAACGGAAAAAACGATTTTAGAAAAAATGATTAATAACCCAGGCAAAACATTTTCTAGGGAAGATATTGGTCAATTAATCAATTTAGATAAGGAGAGATCAATAGATGTTATTATTACTCGGCTTAGAAAAAAAATTGAAATTGATCCAAAAAATCCAAAATTTTTGCAAACAATAAGAGGTGCAGGATATGTTCTCTGGATTGAGTGATTATTTAAAAAAAATATTACCAAAAAGATTATTTTATAGAGCACTCCTTATAGTTGCTATTCCAGTTTTGGTTTTACAACTAGTAATTACAATTGTTTTTTTTGATAGCCTTTGGATCAAAACAAACAAAGGTATGACAAGAACCTTGGTAAATGAAATTAGTACATTTATTGAAGTCTATGAAAGTGAGCAAGAAAATAAACAAGAGTTGCTAGACCTTTTTTCCATATTTTTAGATTTAAATATTGAGTTCACCAATAACGAAAAATTACAAAATACAGATACTGAAAGATGGTTTAGTCCTATAGATAGAACTTTAAGAAGAGAACTAAAATCTAAATTTGGATTAGATGAATACTGGTTTGATACAACAAGTTATAAAGAATTAATTGATTTAAGAATTAAATACGAAGATGGTTATTTTAAATTTTTAGTGCCTAAAGATAGAGTTGCAAGTTCTTCAGCAAGAATATTTGCACTTTGGATCACAGTACCTGCAATTATAATGGTGATCATTTCTCTAATATTTTTAAAAAATCAAACTAGACCAATCACAAATCTAGCTCGTGCGGCTGAAAGGTTTGGTAAAGGAGAAAATATTGAAGAGTTCAAACCTTCTGGAGCCCTTGAAATAAGACAAGCAGGACATGAATTTGATAAAATGAGAAAGAGAATTGAAAGACACTTAAATCAAAGAACAGAAATGTTATCTGGAATAAGTCATGATTTAAGGACACCCTTAACAAGGATGAAACTACAATTAGCTTTTATAAAAGATAAAGAAACTGTTAATAAATTGACTGAAGACATCAATGAAATGGAGAAAATGCTAAATGAATATTTGCAATTCACCAGCTCATCATATGTTGAAAAAGATGAAATGTTTAATCTATCTGAATTAATTTCAGAAGTTATTGAAAAATATAATAACGAAAATATTTCACAAAACTTAACGCCAAGAATTTACTTTAATGGCAGGAAAAATTTAATTAATAGGTGTCTTAATAATCTAATTGATAATTCACTGAAATATGCAAATAAAGTTGAAATTAGCTTAAGTAAAAAAAATACAAACTTATTCATTATTATTGATGATGATGGTCCTGGAATACCAAAAGATGAGTATGAAAATGTATTTAAACCTTTCTATAAAATAGATAAGGGTCGAGCAGAATCTAAATCAAGTGTTGGTCTTGGCTTATCAATTTCATCAGACATTATCAAATCTCATGGAGGAAATATAATGTTAGAAAAATCAAAAATGGATGGTTTAAGAGTTAAAGTTTTCTTGCCTGTTTAACTTTTTTTATTTTTTTTTTATCAAGTTTATTAATTTTATTTTCGAGATTCTCAACACGTTTTGAGAGTACTTCAAACTCATCTTTACTGGTAAGTTTCATTTTAAAAACAAACTCATCTCTTTTGGATTTTAAGATATTTAATAATTCAGTAGTTAAGTCTTTTGAAGATACTAGTCCCTGCTCTATTAATTTAGCAAACTTATCAATTATAAATTTCGAATTTTTCATATTTAAGATATACATTATAAGTATTATTATAAATGTTCATTAATAATTTTGACCCAGTAGCTTTAGAAATATTTTCTTTAGAAATCAGATGGTATTCTTTAGCTTATATATTTGGAATTATATTAGGCTGGATTCTCGCAAAAAAATTATTTATCCAAGATATAGAGGTTAAAAATAAATTTGATGATTATTTAACTTATTTAATTATAGGTATAATTTTAGGAGGAAGACTTGGTTATATTATTATTTATAATTTAAGTTTTTATATAAATAATCCATTAGATATATTTAAAATTTGGCAAGGAGGAATGTCTTTCCATGGTGGTTTAATTGGAGTTATTTTCGCATCTATATTTTTTGCTAAAAAAAATAATCAAAACCCATTCTTATATTTGGATATTGTCGCTTTAGTAGCTCCAGTTGGATTATTTTTTGGACGAATAGCAAACTTTATAAATTCAGAGTTGTATGGAACTATAACTAATGTGCCCTGGGCAGTAACATTTGTTCAGGTAGATAATCTTCCCAGGCATCCCTCGCAATTATATGAAGCGCTATTAGAAGGTTTATTTTTATTTTTATTATTAATTTATTTTAAAAATAAATTTTCAAACAAGCCTGGTGTGATTTCGGGATTAT
Organism: uncultured Pelagibacteraceae bacterium; assembly: GCA_902635515.1. Classification (GTDB taxonomy): domain Bacteria; phylum Pseudomonadota; class Alphaproteobacteria; order Pelagibacterales; family Pelagibacteraceae; genus Pelagibacter. The sequence goes on along the minus strand of CACPOD010000005.1, from coordinate 17,395 downwards.
TTTTAATAATTTACTCAATCTTTAGATTTATTGTTGAATTTTATAGAGCACCAGATGAACAGATTGGTTATATACTTTTAAACTTAACGATGGGGCAAGTAGTAAGTTTAATATTTATAATATCAGGAGTAATCTTATTTTATTTAAAATATGAAACTCACTAAAACAAATAATTTACCATTAGATCAATTTATAAATTTTGCTCTTTACGATAAGGACAAAGGTTTTTATATGAAAAAAAATCCTTTTGGTGAAGATGGAGACTTTATTACCGCTCCTAATATCACAAGATTATTTTCAGAAATTATTGCAATTTGGACGATTACTTTTTGGAAAAGCATTGGCTCTCCTAAAAAATTTAATTTGCTAGAATTAGGAGCTGGAAATGGTGAAATGATGAAAGTCATAGATGAAACACTTATAAATTTTCCAGATTGTTACAATGCCTGCAATTTTGTAATTCATGAAAAAAGTGATTTTTTATTAAATGAACAAAAAAAAAATTTAAATTCAAAAAGATTTTCATGGTTAAAAAAAATTGACAAAATAAACTCAAACCCAACAATTTTTTTAGCTAATGAATTTTTTGATGCCATACCGATCAAACAATTTTTTAAAAAAAAAGATAGTTGGTTTGAAAGATTTGTGAATTTGAATGATCCAAACAAAGCTGAATTTAAAGAAGAAAAAATTGATATAGAAACAATTGAAAAACATCTTAATTTCAAAATATCAAAAAATCAGAACATTATAGAATATTCTCCAGATGCATTTAAATATTTAAGAACAATTTGTGACTTAATACAAAAAAATGATGGAGGAATGTTAGTCATTGATTATGGTTATGCAGATAGCAAAATGCATGAAACTCTTCAGGCAGTAAATAATCACAAATATTCTAACGTTTTAGAAAATATTGGAGACTCTGATATTACTTACAATATAAACTTTCATTCCTTTGAAAAATTTATAAATCAGTTTAAAGAAGTTAATTCAATTTTTACAAATCAAAAAAAATTTTTAACAAATATGGGTATTCTCCAAAGAGCAGAAATAATCAGCAAAAATATAGCATTTTCTAAAAAAGCAGATTTATTTTATAGAGTAAGACGTTTAATAGATGAAAATCAAATGGGTGAATTGTTCAAAGTCATGCTTGTAAAAAATAAGAGAAACAATTTTAAGACAGGTTTTCAAAATTGATAAAATCAAAAAAACTTTCGAAAATAAAAATAATTAAACATGGTTTTTTTAATAAAACTGGTGGTAAATCAAAAAAAATTTATAAAAGTTTAAATTGTGGTCCTGGTTCTAAAGATAATCCCTCAGATATTAAAAAAAATTTACAAATAGTTAAAAAAAAAATAAAAAGTACTGCTAAGAGTATTTTTTTACTTCATCAAATACATAGTAATAAGTTTGTTTATATTAATAAAAAAAATAAATTTAGATCAAAACCAAAAGCAGACGCAGTAATTACAAACCAAAAAAACATACCAATTGGTGTTTTAACTGCTGACTGTGTGCCGATTTTAATCTGTGATGAAAGAACAAAATTAGTTGCTGCAATTCATGCAGGGTGGAAAGGTGCATACAAAGATATAATTAGCAAAGTAATCCAATTTATGATCAAAAAAGGATCTAATCCTAAAAATATTACTGCAGCTATCGGACCTGCTATCTCAGCTAAAAATTATGAAGTCAAACAGGATTTTAAAAGAAAATTTATAAAAAAGGATAAAAAAAATAATAAATTTTTTAAAGTTAAGTACAAAAAGCTTTATTTTGATTTACCTAAATATGTAAAATCTTGTCTTTTAAAGAATAAAATAAAAAATATTGAGTCTTTAAATATTGATACATTTGATATTAATAATAATTTTTTTAGTGCAAGAAGAGCGTTAAGGCTAAATCATGATGATTATGGTAGAAATATTTCAATAATTATGCTTTATTAGGCTTTTTTAATGAAATTATTATCCGGAAATAGCAACAAACCATTAAGCAAGAGTATTGCTAAATATCTGAAATCTAAATTAGTAAACTCTAGTATTAGAAATTTTTCTGATGGAGAAATCTATGTGGAAATAAATGAAAATATTAGAGGTAATAGTATTTTTTTAATTCAATCTGTTTCATCTCCTGCAAATGATAACCTAATGGAATTACTACTATGTATTGATGCACTAAAGAGATCGTCAGCAAAAAATATTACTGCTGTTATTCCGTACTTTGGTTATGCTAGACAAGATAGAAAAGTTGCACCAAGAACCTCAATTTCAGCAAAACTTGTCTCAAATCTAATTACTAAAGCAGGAGCAGATAGAGTTGTTACTGTTGATTTGCATGCAGGACAAATTCAAGGATTTTTTGATATTCCAGTAGATAACTTGTTCGCAACACCTATTTTTGCAAGACATGTAAAAAAAAAGATAAAAAGTAAAAATCTAATTTGTGTTGCACCAGATGTTGGTGGTACTGAGAGAGCTAGAGCACTAGGAAAGATTTTAAATGTTGGACTAGCAATTGTAGATAAAAGAAGACCAAAGCCAGGTCAATCTCAAGTAATGAATATTATTGGAGACGTTAAAGGAAAAACTTGTATTCTTGTTGACGATATAATCGATTCAGGTGGTACAATTGTAAACGCAGCTAAGGCTCTTAAAGATCGAGGTGCCAAAGAAGTTTATGTTTACATTACTCACGGTGTACTTAGTGGAGAAGCTGTAAATAAAATTAAAAAATCAGTAATTAAAAATTTAGTAATAACTGATACAATTGATAACATGAACAGAGTTAAAGGTGCTAAAAACATTGAAGTTCTGTCAATTTCAGGTCTTATGGGTGAAGCAATTAAAAGAATATCTAATTCAACTTCAGTATCAGATTTATTCAAATAAATACCTTGAGTTATTAAGGAACTTGAGATAAAAACCCTTGTTTTTATGAATTCATTAGACGCTAACATCAGAACTACAAAAACTAAAGGTGAGCTTAATTCGCTGAGGGATAACGGTAATGTGCCCGCGATAATTTATGGCGGTGAAGCTCAAAACGAAAAGATTTCAATATCTAAAAAGGTACTTAAATCACTAATTGAAAATGAAAATTTTTTATCAAGTATCATAAATTTAAATGTTGATGGCAAAACTCAAAAAGCTCTTCCAAGAGAAATAAAATATGACATTATTTCAGATGAACCAATTCATGTAGACTTTCTAAGAATAGTTGCAGGAATAAAAGTTAGAATTGAAGTTCCAGTAAAATTTTTGAATCATGAAAAATCTCCTGGTTTGAAAAGAGGCGGAGTTTTAAACATTGTAAGAAGAAAAGTTGAGCTAAAATGTCCAAGTGAAAAAATTCCTGAAAATCTTGTAATAGACCTTGATGGAGTTGATATTGGAGAGAGTTTTAAGATTTCTTCTATAAATCTTGACAGTGACGTCACTCCTACTATTCAAGGAAGAGATTTCGTAATTGCAACTCTAGCAGCTCCAACAGTTATGAAAGAACCTGAAAAGCCTGCAGAAGCTGAGGCGGCTGAGGGAGAAGGTGCTGAAGGAACAGAAGCGGCAGCAGCTGAAGGTGGAGAGAAACCAGCGGCTGAAGGTGATAAAAAAGAAGGTGAAGACAAAAAACCTGCTGAAGAAAAAAAATAAGTTAATTAAAATTGAATTTTATCCTCCAATACTAATATTTTATGCTTCTACTTGTAGGATTAGGCAATCCAACCCCAGACAGTGAAAACAATAGACACAATATTGGTTTCAAAATCATAGATGCAATAAATAAAAAATTCGGACTTTCAAAACAAAAACCAAAATTTAAAGGACTTCTTACAACTGGTAATGTAGGAGATCAAAAAGTTTACGCTATTAAACCTTTAACATTTATGAATAATTCTGGAATTTGTATTAGAGAATTAATTGAATATTTCAAAATAGATGCTGAGGATGTTATCGTTTTTCATGACGATCTAGATGTAGATTTTGGAAAAATAAAAGCAAAATTTGGTGGCTCTGACGCAGGACATAACGGAATTGCATCAATAGATAAGTTTATTGGCAAAGATTATTCAAGAGTGCGAATAGGAATTGGTAAACCAAAAGATAAAATGGAAGTTAGTGATTTTGTTCTTCAAAATTTTGATGAAGATGAAATGCTTGGATTGGAAAAAATTACCAATAACATCACAGATTCTATTTCAATACTTATCGACAAAAAATTAGATTTATTCTCTAGCACTGTAAATAATAAGTAATGAGTTTTAAATGTGGAATTGTTGGTTTGCCTAATGTGGGTAAATCTACACTCTTCAACGCACTTACAAATTCAAGCAAAGCCCAAGCTGCAAATTTTCCATTTTGTACGATAGATCCCAATGTGGGAGTAGTCCCCGTTCCAGATGAAAGATTGAACAAATTATCAGAAGTTTCAAAATCAAAAAAAACAATAAATACAACTATTTCATTTGTGGATATAGCTGGTCTTGTAAAAGGTGCATCTAAAGGTGAAGGATTAGGCAATAAATTTCTGTCCCATATAAGGGAAGTTGATGCAGTTATTCATATGATTAGATGCTTTGACTCAGACGATATTCAAAATGTTAATCCTGACGTTGACCCTATACGAGATCTTGAGATCATTGAAACTGAGATGATGCTAGCTGACCTAGAATCTATACAAAAAAGACTTGAAAAAAATAATAAAAAAAACGTGGACAAAGACCAGCTAAAGATTTTAGAGATTGCATTAGACTGCATTAACAATGATAAAGATATATCAATACTAAATTCTCAATTTGATACAAAACAACTTAATCAAAGTGGTCTTTTATCAATAAAACCAAAGATCTTTGTTTGTAATGTAGATGAACAAAGCGTAAAGAATGGAAATAAATATACTAATAACTTTATAGAAAAATTTGGAAAAGATAACACTCTTATTGTTTCTGCAGACATAGAAAACCAAATAAATGAATTAGCAGAGGATGAAAAAAAAAATTATATGGATATGATTGGTTTAAAAGATACAGGTTTAAGTATGTTAATTCAAAAGGGGTATAAAATATTAGAACTTGATACATATTTTACCTCTGGACCTGAAGAAACAAGAGCGTGGACAATACAAAAAAATTGTACTGCACCTAAAGCTGCAGGAGAGATTCATACAGATTTTGAAAAAGGTTTCATTAGAGCTGAAACTATATCTTATGAGGATTTTGTAGCCAATAATGGATGGGTAAATTCTAAGGCTAACGGAAAAATGAGATTAGAGGGTAAAGACTATATTGTTAAAGATGGAGATGTATTAAACTTCAGATTCAACACGTGACCAGATTCTTTTCATACTAAAATAAACTAAAACAGTTAAAATAATTAAATAAACAATCGCTTTAAAGCCCATCTGATGTCGAGATTCTAAATGAGGTTCAGCTGACCACATTAAGAAGGTCGTTACATCTTTTGACATCTGTTCTACTGTTGCATTTGTTCCGTCACCATACTCTACTAATCCATCTGATAATGGAGCAGCCATTCTAATTTTATTACCATACATATATTTGTTGTAATAAACTCCGTCATCTAAAGATACGTTGCTAGGAGCTTCTTCATATCCTTGTAATAAAGAATATATGTAATCAACTCCACCACCTCGAGCTTTAACCAAAACAGACATGTCTGGAGGGTATGCACCACCATTTGCCGCTTGGGCAGCTTTTACATTGTCATATGGCATTACAAATTTATCAGATAATTTACCTGGTCTTATAAACATTTCACCATCTGAATTTGGACCATCAGTTACTTCAAATGAAGCTGCTATAGCTTTAGCTTGAGCTTCGGAGAATTCTGGCCCTCCTGGCTCTGCTAAATTTCTATAACTTAAATACTTCATCGAATGACATGAAGCACATACTTCAGTATAAACTTGATAACCTCTTTGAAGAGAAGCTCTATCAAATTTTCCAAATAGACCCTTAAAACTCCAGTCAGTTTTTAGATATTCTACTTTTTCAGCAGCAAAAGAATTTGGATTTAAAGTAATAATTAAGATTATTATAGAAAATAATTTAAATAAATTTTTCACCTTATTCTATTTTACTTTCTTTATTTCTGGCGGCAGCTAGATTTGGTGAACCACCTAGAACAGGTTCGGTAATACTTAGAGGCACTGGTAAAGTTTTTTCTTTAAAGCCTAGAACAGGAAGAATAACTAAAAAATGCAAAAAGTAATACGCTGTTGCAACTCGTGCTATCAACAAGTAAAGTCCCTCAGCTGGCATCGCACCCACATAACCAAGTATCAAAACATCAGCAACTAGTATCCAGTAAAATTGTTTATATAAAGGTCTGAATACCGCAGATCTTATTTTTGACGTATCTAACCAAGGTAAAACCGCTAAGATTAATATTGCAGATAACATAGCTACAACTCCTAGCAATTTATCAGGAACTGATCTTAATATTGCATAAAAAGGTAAGAGATACCATTCAGGAACAATGTGTGCTGGTGTTACCATTGGGTTTGCCTCGATATAATTATCTGCGTGACCTAAAATATTTGGTGCGTAGAATACAAAGAAAGCAAACACAATCATGAACATTAATAAAGCAAAACCATCTTTAATTACTATGTAAGGATGGAAAGGTACAGTATCTTTAGAAGGTTTTTTTATATCTATTCCAACTGGATTGTTGTTTCCAGGAACATGTAAAGCCCATATATGTAAAACAACTAATCCTAAAATTAAAAATGGAATTAAATAATGCAAAGTAAAAAATCTAGTTAACGTAGGGTTGTCGACTGAATAACCTCCCCACAACCAAGTGACAATACCCTCTCCTACTAATGGAATAGCACTAAATAAATTTGTGATTACAGTTGCTCCCCAAAAGCTCATTTGTCCCCAAGGCAGTACATAGCCCATAAATGCAGCCGCCATCATTAGCAAGTAAATAATTATTCCAATTATCCAAATTATTTCTCTTGGTGCTTTGTAAGAACCATAAAATAATGACCTGAAAATATGAATGTAGACTGCTAAGAAAAACATAGATGCACCATTTGCATGAATGTATCTAATTAACCAACCATAATTGACATCACGCATGATGTGCTCAACACTCTCAAAAGCCATATCTGCGTGAGCAATGTAATGCATTGCAAGAGTTAATCCGGTAACAATTTGAGTGATTAAGCAAAAAGTTAAAATTCCACCAAATGTCCACCAATAATTTAAATTTTTAGGAGTCGGATAATCTGTTAAATGATTTGCAAGAGTTAATAGTGGCAATCGATCATTAAACCATTGTCCTACCTTCGATTTTGGTCTGTAATCGTGGTCACTCATTTTCTTTATCCAATTTTAATTGTGTTTGCATCAACGAATTCATATTTAGGCACTTCCATATTCCAAGGTGCTGGTCCTTTTCTAATTCTTCCAGAAGTATCATAATGAGATCCATGACATGGACAGAACCACCCATTATAATCACCCTTATCATTTAGAGGTACACATCCAAGGTGTGTACATACACCTAACATAACAAGCCACTCAGGGTTTTTTGCTCTATCTTCATCTTTTTCTGGATGAATTAAATCCTCCATCTTTACGGCTCTTGCCTCATCAATTTCTTCTTGAGTTCTTCTTCTTATAAAGACTGGTTTGCCTCTCCATAAAACAGTCAATGTATTTCCAGGTGTTAAAGAACTTACATCAACCTCTGTACTAGCTAATGCTTTAACTGAAGCGTCTGGATTCATTTGATCTATCATTGGCCACACCACTGCAGCTGCACCAACAGCTCCTACAGCTGTGGTAGCTGTAAATAAAAAATCTCTTCTTTTTGTTTTTTTTTCAGACACTTTTAGTAGCTTTTATTATTATCTCTTTTTGATTTAAAATAGTTAATATACGAATTCATATAATATAAAATAATTATTTTACTACTGAAAGAATGACACATAATTCAACAATTTTAGGACCCAAAATAGCTTTGTATGAGCCTGATATACCTCAGAATACTGCTGCAATCATAAGAACTTGTGCTTGTTTGGGTGCTAAACTAGAAATAATTGAACCATGTGGCTTTATATTATCAGATAAACGATTTAAAAGAGTGGTTATGGACTATATGGACTATAGTCAAATAAAATTTTATCAAAGTTCTGAAAAATTTTTTGAGGCAAAGAAGAAACAAAGAATCGTATTGATGACAACTAAGGGTTCAATAAATTATACTAAATTTAAATTTAAGCCTGATGATACTATTTTGTTTGGAAGAGAAAGTGCTGGGGTACCCGAAGAGGTTCATAAAATTATTAAAAATCGTTTAAAAATACCAATGAATAGCCAAGTAAGATCTCTTAATATTGCATCGTCTGTTGCCATTGTTTTGGCAGAAAGTTTGCGTCAAATAGAATTAATATAAAATGGATATTTCAATCAAAAAAGACTTAGCGAGTAACTGGTTTAAGCTTTTACAAAATGCAATGTGCGACGACATTTTAAAAATTGAGAAAAATAAAGTAAATTTTGAATCAACTTCTTGGAAAAGAAGCAATAAAAAAGATGAGGGTGGTGGTGAATATAGAATTCTTAAAAGTGGAAAAATTTTTGAAAAAGTAGGAGTAAATTTTTCTAAAGTTTATGGAAAATTTCCTAAGCAATTTCAAGAGAATATACCAGGGGCAAGCAAAGATCCTAAATTTTGGGCATCAGGAATATCAATAGTTATGCACATGCAAAATCCCCATATTCCTGCAATGCATTTTAATACCAGATTTATTTGTACAACAAAGAATTGGTTTGGTGGAGGAATGGATATAACCCCAGCAATAAAAGATGAAAAAGAGAGGCAAAACTTTCATAAAATATTAAAGGCAATGTGCGATAGACATAATAAAAATTATTATAAAAAATATAAAAAGTGGTGTGATGAATATTTTTATCTACCTCACAGAAAAGAGGCAAGGGGTATAGGTGGAATATTTTTTGACTATAAAAATGATAATTTTGAAAATGACTTTAAATTTGTCAGAGATGTTGGTGTTACATTTCAAATGCTATTTAATGAAATAATTAAAAAAAAATTAAAAAGAAAATGGACTTTAAAAGATAAAGAGTTTCAGTATATTAAAAGAGGTCGATACGCAGAATTTAATTTGCTTTACGATAGAGGAACAAAATTTGGGCTACAAACTGGTGGTAATGTTGAAGGAATTTTGATGTCATTACCTCCGGTTGCAAAATGGAAATAAAAAAATGGATAAAGAGCCAATAACATTAAACGGATTAAATAAACTAAAAGAAGAATTAGTTTTTTTAAAAGAAAAAAAAAGACCTGAGATAGTAGCTGCAATTGCTGAAGCGAGATCCCATGGAGACCTTAAAGAAAATGCTGAATATCATGCAGCTAAAGAAGAACAATCTCATAACGAGGGAAGAATTACAGAAATTAACGATATTATTGCAAGAGCAAATGTTATTGATGTTACAAAACTAAATAATGAAGGAAAAGTAATTTTTGGATCTACAGTTTATTTAGAGGATTTAGATACTGGTGAAAAAATTAATTATAAAATTGTTGGAAGAGATGAGGCAGATTTAAAACAAAAACTAATTTTCTTTCAATCACCAATTGGCAAAGGTTTGATTGGAAAAAATAAAAGTGATTTAGTTGAAATAAATACACCCTCTGGTGTAAAAAATTTTGAAATTAAAGACGTTAAATATATTTAACTTTTAACTATTTGTTGTACCTGCTTATCTGAAATTTGAAATCCGTTTTGAACCCAAGTTTTTTCTATCATTTTTAATTTATTACCTAAGGTTTTACCCTCAGGGATTTGAAATTTAGACATTAATAAATCAGCCCCTATTGGCAAAGTTGGAATTACTTTCTCTTTATAAGTATCTAATAATTTGATTAGTTTTTTCTCTACTTTATTTGAGATAAAGATTTTAAAATTAATTATATCTATTACAGCCTGTCGCCCATTAAAATAAAAAAATTTATTCAAGTTTTTCTCTGAAAAGTTGTTTAAAGTTACTTTTTCTCTGTAAAAAAGATCTATTAATTTTAATCTTTTCTTATCTTTGTTTGATATTTTAAATTTATAAAGAAAATAGTCAGCATTATCAGTCCCATCAATAACTAAAAGTGCAATTAAGAATATAAAGTCAATTTTTAAAAAATTCTCTGCAGCATAAGAATTTTGTTTTTTAAAATTTTTAATATTCTTAAATTGAGGGAAAATTATTTCTACGAGTTCTAAACTTTCTTTATCTTTAAAGAGTTTTAAAAATCCATTTGAACTAGTTATTTTTTTAAGTTCATCGATTAATCTTTCAGATGATATATTTGAAATTCCATCAATATTTTTTTTTATATTTTTTATTATTTTTGGCTGGTGCTTATGATTTGAGTAATTTAAATAAAATCTTAAATACCTCAAAATACGTAAATAATCCTCTTGAATTCTTTTTTCCGCATTGCCAATAAAGTTAATATGACCCTCCTCTAAATCTTTTTTACCATTAAATGGATCAAATAAATTACCATCGCCATCTGCATAAATTGAATTGATAGTAAAATCCCTTCTAGAGGCATCTTCCTTCCAATCTAAAGAGAATTCTACTTCAGCATGCCTTCCATCAGTTGAGACGTCTTTCCTTAAAGAAGTAATTTCATATTTATATTCGTCAATTATCGCGGTTATAGTTCCGTGTTCAATTCCTGTTTCATAATAACTTATTTGTTTATTTTTAAGAGCCTCACAAACCTCCGGGGGAGTTAAATTTGTTGCTAGGTCAATATCATCAACATTTTCTTTTTTTATCACTTTTCTTACACACCCACCCACATATCTGAGTTCACTTTTCTCTGAAAAATTATTAATTGCTTCAAAAATTTTATTTGTGGGTGTTGTTAAAGTAATTTGTTTTAAATTTTGACTGATATAATCAAGATTTTTTGATCGGGAAAAAAATTTATCTAAAAAATTTTTCATAAATGGCTGGGGCGCTAGGATTCGAACCTAGGATGCAGGTACCAAAAACCCGTGCCTTACCGCTTGGCTACGCCCCAATACTAGCTTCCTATAACATAAAAATATAAAATTCATATAGTTTTTGCTGTAACACACCAATAATTTTTATATTTTCTTTTAAATTTAGCTTTTGCCAATTTACAACTCTTTAATGAATTATAATAGGCAACAATTGTTGATCCTGAACCAGTCATTCTTACAAATAATGGATTATTTGTACTTTCTAAGAACAACTTTATTTTTTTAAGTTTTGGATATTTTTTAAATGCTATTGTTTCAAGGGCATTTTGTTGATCAATCAAATATTTTATTCCAAACATGTTTTTTTTAGGTTTGTTATATTTTGATTTTGTATACTTTCGAACAGAAGAGTATATTTTTTTAGTTGAGCACCCAAAATCAGGCTTTACTAAAGTAGAGTAATATTTTGGAGTATTATAAATCTTTTTTATTCTACCACCTGATGACAATACACAGCTAGATGAAATGGTTCCCAGAATAACATCGGAACCAACCAAGTCACAGATACTTTGAGTTTTTTGATGATTAGGATTAATAATTTTTTTTTTAACCAGATAATTAAACACACTAGCTGCGTTCATCGATCCCCCACCCAACCCAGCTTCTTGAGGGATTAATTTTTTAATTTTAACTTTAAATTTTTTATTTTTTAATAAATTTTCTTTATCTAGTATTTGAAATAATTTTTGAACAGTATTTTTTTTTCCAATATTTTTAGAAAACTTTCCATAAAAAGAAATGTGATGTTTTTTTCCATCATGTTGATTGATTGAAATAACATCATGTAAATCTATGAAACCAATTATGCTTTCAATTTTATGTAAAACCTTTTTTTTTCCAGTGATATTTAGTGCTAAATTTAACTTTGCATTAGATTTAATTTTATTAATTTTCATTTAGGAATTTTTAAGACCCTCAATTACTTTAATATTGATTTTTTCTATCATATCATCTTCGGTGTCATCAAAACTTAATACGTTGTTCCAAAAATATCTTGCTTGAATTTTTCGATTTAATTTCCATAAAATGTCTCCATAATGATCATTCACGATTGGGTCATCTGGCATTAATTCTACAGCTCTTTTTAAATACTTTTCAGCTTCTACATAATCCTCTATTAAAAAATAAGCCCATCCAATTGAATCAATAATATATGGATCATTGCTTTTTAAATCATATGCTGTTTTCAACATATCCATTGCTTCATTAATTTTATAATCACGTTCTAACCAAGAGTAAGCAAGGTAATTCAAAATATATGCATCACTAGGATCAATTTTAAGTGCGTGCAATAAATCTTCATCTGACTTTTCATAATTACCCATTCTTTCATAGCTACCACCTCTACGATACAATACATCTGATTTAATTAGTGAATTGTCATCCAGTGTTAAAATAATTTCTGTATAACGATCTATTGCCTTTTCATAATTTTTAGAATTTTTATAAAAATTAGCTAAATCAAAAATCATTTTTATATTTGGATTTTCAATTTTATTAAATTTTGAATCTATATATTTAATTCCATTTTCATAATCCTGCTCTTGAATTATTATTTGAGCTTCTTTTTTTAATCTAAACCAATAATAAAATTCATCTTCTTTTTTAAAGTTTTTTAAGATTCTTTGTACTTTATCAAATTCATCATTAAGATAAAAATTTTCTGCAACCAATGACAGATTAAATTCAAACTTAGGATTTAAATAGTTTGACAAATTTAAATAAAAATTCGATTTTTCAAAATTATCTTGAGAAGAATAAAGATTAGAGATTAAAAATAAAAACTCACTTACAAGATCATTATGATCTTTGCATGAAAAAATTTTTCCAAAATCATCGAATTTTTCTTTGTCTACCCAACTTTTACTTTGTGAAAGTAAAAGTGTTGAATTTATATAATCAATTTGCTCAACAACTAATCTTGCTTCATTTAATTTATCATTGTCAATTAAATGATTAAGATAAAAGAAAATGTATCTTGAATAATCACCTCGTTGATTATTTATTAAATTAAGAAAAAATGATGAGGTTCTTTTATCTTCAATATAACATCTTTGGAATGTTTCAGCTATAAGAGACAGATTCCCAAAATTTTTTTTGTTGTCTAATATTTTTTTATTCTTAAATGTATAAATGTACTGTTTTAAAGTTTCAAATATAACTAGGTTTATCCTATCTTCATCTTGAAATTTTAAACTTTTTGTTAAATATTCGTCAGCCTTTTTAAAGTTATTTTTTTTTAAACTATCAATTATTAAAATTATATAAGCATCATAAAAATCTGAATTAGATTTGTTTGCATTATTATTTAATACATTAATTGCTTGAGGCACTTTGTTATCTAAAACTAAAGAGTTAACATATCTTTTTAAATAACTGTCATGTTTGTTAATTAATACTTTGGTTAAGTTAAAAAATTTTAAAGCTTCAGAATTATCTCGATTTTCAAATGCAACAATTCCAGAAAAATAATTTGATAAATTTCTTGAGTTGAAATCATTAAAAGTAGCACTTTTAGAATACAAAGGTGTCTGATAAGATATGAATATTAATAGTACTAATTTTAAAAATTTTAGGAACATGAAACCATACTATGACTAAAAAAGTGATAAATCAAAATACCAAATTAAACCAAGAACTAATTAATACTATTGAGCCAAAATTTATATTCGCAGATAAGCCAATAAATAGATTTAATATTTTAGAAACGGACAATGACACCCTGCAAATTAATAAAGAAGAATTACTTAAAAATTTAAAAGATCAAATAAATTCAATTGAAAATTGTAAATTGAAAGAAAATTCAAACAAAATCATTTTAGGTGAGGGAAATATAAATAGCCCTTTAATGTTAATTGGAGAATCTCCTGGGGCTGAAGAAGAAAAATTGGGTGTCCCATTTAAAGGTGAAGTTGGCGAACTTCTTAACAAAATGCTTATAGCTATCAATATTAAGAGACAAAATATTTACACTAGTTATGCAATCAATTTTAGACCACCTGATGACAGAAAACCAACCTCAACTGAAATTAAAAGATACTCAGTATTTTTGAAGGAGCATATATCGATTATAAACCCAAAGATTATTGTTTTGATGGGTAGTTCGGCAATGGAGGCTGTAACAGGAATAAGTGAAAAAATAACTAATGAAAGAGGACATTGGAAGGAAGTGATTTTAAAAAACAAAACATTCCTTTTAATGATAACTTTTAATCCATCTTATTTAATCCGTTTTCCAGAAAATAAAAAACACTCATGGGAAGATTTAAAGAAAATTAGAGACAAAATCAAAGATCTGAATTTAAAATTTTGATGAAAATAATTGCTGGGGTTGATGAGGTTGGTAGAGGAAGTTTAATTGGGCCTGTTTATGCTTCAGCAGTAATTTTAAAAAAATCAATTAATTCAAAATTATTAAAAGATTCAAAATCATTAAGTAAAAAAGAGAGAGAGTATCTATGTACATATATAAAAAAAAATTCTACTTGGTCCATAGGCAAAGCTTCTGTTAAAGAAATAGAAAAGCTGAATATACTTCAAGCAAGTTTGCTGGCTATGAAAAGAGCTATAAAAAAACTTAAGAAAAAACCAACACACGTTCTGATAGATGGAAACAAAACTCCAGAATTAGAAAATTATAATTTAAAATCAGTTATTAAAGGAGATAAAAAAATCCCCTCTATTTCGGCAGCTTCTATAATTGCGAAAGTATCAAGGGATAAATTTATAACCACCTTGTCAAAAAAAAATAAAGGTTATGACTGGGATAAAAACTTTGGGTACGGAACAAAACAGCACTTAAAAGCTTTGAAAAAATTAGGTATTACTAAACATCATAGAAAAACTTTTTCACCAATATATAAAATAAGTTAACACTACATCTAGTTACCTTGTAATTTAGAAACACTAATCGAATCCAAATTTTTCAATCTCAGGTTGACCGTAAAATCCATTTGGAGTCTAATTAATTTTTACAAATGAAAACTGATTTCAAAAATAAAATAATTAATGGAGATAGTCTCGAAGAATTAAAAAAAATTCCACGTGAAACTTTTGATTTAATTTTTGCTGACCCTCCTTACAACTTACAATTAAAAAGTGAATTAACAAGACCGGATAGATCAAAGGTTAGTGCGGTAAATGATAAGTGGGATCAATTTGAAAATTTTAAAAAATATGATGATTTCACTTATGAATGGCTTAGTGAATGTAAAAGAATTTTAAAAAAAGATGGAGCTATTTGGGTTATAGGAAGCTACCATAATATTTTTAGAGTTGGCACGGCAATACAAAATTTAGGTTTCTGGATTTTAAACGATGTTATTTGGAATAAAAATAATCCAATGCCAAACTTTAGGGGTACACGTTTTACTAACGCTCATGAAACTTTAATATGGGCTTCTAAAAGTGAAAAATCAAAATACACATTTAATTATCAATCTTTAAAATGTTTAAATGATGATTTGCAAATGAGATCTAATTGGGATCTTCCAATATGCAATGGTTCTGAAAGACTTAAAAAAAATGGAAAAAAAATTCACTCTACACAAAAACCAGAAGCACTATTACATAGAATTTTACTAGCTACATCTAATAAAAATGACCTCATACTTGATCCTTTTTTAGGATCAGGAACAACAGCTACAGTAGCAAAAAAACTAGGAAGAAATTATTTTGGAATAGAAAAGGAAAAAAATTATTTTAAAGCTGCTGAGCAACGCTTAAAAGCTACAAAGCCTATTGAGGACGACTTATTAGATACGCTAAAAAATAATAGATCAAAACCAAGAATTCCTTTTGGTTCATTAGTTGAGCTTGGAATAATTAAACCTGGAACTAATATTTTTGATAATAAGAAAAAAATAACAGCCAGAATTATGGCTGATGGTAGTATAAAACATAATCAAGCAGAGGGTTCTATACACAAGGTTGCAGCTACTATTTTAGGAGCTGAAAGTTGCAACGGATGGACTTTTTGGCACTGTGATATAAATGGACGAACTTATCCTATTGATTATCTAAGACAAAGATTAATTTCTAAAAATTAACTTTTATAAATTTTACCCAAATAACTCTCTAAAAATTTTTTATTTTTAGTTAAAAGTTTTAAAAAAATATTTCTAAATATGATCATAATTGGATTTGATAAATGGAAGGCAAATTGATTGAAATTAGATCTACTGTTAATCATTTTTACTCTCTTTAATCTGATATCATAAAAATTATTATTATTTATTAAACATTCATATAATTCATTAGCACCCTCAATTGATTGGGAAGCTCCCTGCGCAAATGAAGGTGAAAAAGCAAAAAATGCATCTCCTATAAGGAATATATTTTTTGGAGGATTATATAAGTTTTTACTTACAAATATTGGAAATAATTTAATATTTTGAAGACTTTCCAAAAAACTTTGAGAAACTTTTTGAGATAATTTAAATTTAATATTTTTTATAAAAGAACTCTCGGTAAAAAGATTATAGTTCTCTTGCTCATTTGAATTTAATTTATGTTTTAAAATGCCAATAAAATTTAATTTTTTATCATTATTAATTGGATAAATAACATAATGAAAATTTGGTCCTAAAAACAAAGAAATATTTTCTTCATTTATATTTTGAAAATTTTCTCTAGATAGAGTGCCCCTAATAGCAATCGTATCATTGTAAATTGGTTTTGATTTATTGGCTGAAATTAATAACTTCCCTTTAGAAAACACACCATCTGAAATAATTAAGTAATCGCAAGTTATATTATTTTTATCAAATGTTAATTTTATTGAATCTTTATCGTAAACAATCTGTTCAATATTGTGGTTATATTTAATCATATCTTCGTTTATTTGTTTTTTTAAAAATTGAAGCAATTTTGATCTTTTCAATGTTGTGTATTTGCAATCTTCGGAATTAAATTTTGAAATGTCTAAGTCACAAATTTTTTTTGAATTTTTAATTTCATAAAAATCAATTTTTTTTGGATTAAATTTTTCTTCTTCAGTGAAAGAAGTGAAGCCTATTTTATTTAAAAGCTTTACGCTATTTACCGACAACTGAATTCCATAACCTTCTTCCATTTCTATTGAATTCCTTTTTTCATAAATCGTGACCTGATAATCCTTATGATCTTTGAATAAATTGGCAATATACAAACCAGAAATTCCAGCACCAATTATTGCAATTTTTTTCATTTATGACTTTCTAAAAATTTAACTATCTTTTTTGTAAATGTTGGCAGTGTATAATTTTGAAGCTTTGTTGGATCAATCCAATAATTATTTTTATTTAAATTATATTTATTTTTAAATTCAATTTTAATATTC